>NZ_JBQDXI010000041.1:0-3627 GCF_052102375.1 Acetobacter sp. | reverse complement strand
GCCAGAAGCAGAATATCGTCAATATTCCAGATCGGGCTCCTGTGGGATGACTGAACTCTACAAAATGACCTGAAATTGCCTCAAGTGTGAGAAATCCGCGTCGAACGCCATGCGTGAACGGATATGGGACATGGGAGCACGGCCAGCCATTCCCGCGAAACGACGCGATGGCCCGGTCGCCTGCCCCAAATGGGCCTATCGGTGTCGGCATCTCGTTGAGAACCTCTGGGCTCGCCTCAAGGAGTGGCGCGCTGTCGCAACCAGATATGAAAAAACAGCAACGTCGTTCCTCGCGGTCATCCACATCGCTGCCGCAGCAGACTGGATCAAGCCCTAACAGGCCCTAAAACGCACATGCGTGTGCATCCCTGCTGCACTGTGTGGCGCAGAACCATGGTGCAGGAAAGCCGAAAAACACCCAGCCCAGAACCCTTTAGCACCCCACGCAGGGCTTTCTTTTTAACCCAACAGGTGATTTTATAACGATTACGAAAATAAACTGGCTCCATCAAAGCCTGTTTACAGTATCACTTCTGTCTCAAGGTGTCTTGATGCGTCACACAACCGCACTGTGGGGGGCCGCAGCGGCTTTCTCATTCCTCTTAGCCAGTTCCACTACCCTGGCAGCCTCTCACGCCGCCACCCCATTGGGAACGCTGATAGAGTCAGATACCACGTGGCAGAAAGCCCAGCAGAAACAACAGACTGACTCGCTCCCGCATGTTGACCCGGCCAGTTTTGCAAAAATTAGTGCGCACTATCAGGGTATTCTGTCTGCTTTGACGCATATTGACCGCAAAAACCTGCCAGCAGGCGAGAGGGAGAATTATGATGTGTTGCAATATCAGGCAACTGTCATGGCAAACCAGATTGCCTATAAAAGCTACGAAATGCCTGTCAATTCTGACACTACATTCTGGAGTGAGCTTTCCAGCAATGAAGGCGCGCAGTTTACGACAGAGACAGATTACCAGAACGCACTCAAGCGCCTAGGCGATATCCCCCGCTATTTTCAGGAACAAACTGCCAATATGCGTGCAGGCCTGCAACGCGGGTTCACGGCACCTCATGTCACACTTGTTGGAAGAGAAGGCGGCATACGCCAGGTTGCAGAGGCCAAGACACCAGAGGCGACACCTTTTTTCGCCCCGTTTCGGCACTATCCGGCCACCATACCGCGTGACGTGCAGGAAAAACTGACTCAGGCCGCACGGGACATTATTTCCCAAAAAGTTATTCCGACTTATCGTGATTTTCTGACGTTCTTTACAACAGACTACGTGCCGCATGCACGCCAGCCTCTGGCAGCGGAAAGCCTGCCTGACGGTAAACGCTACTACCAGAGCCAGATTTACGAATTTACCACAACCTCCATGACCGCTGAGGCTATTCATGCTTTCGGCCTTGCTGAGATGCAAAAGGTCCATCAGGAAATGATGGAAACCATGGCACAGACAGGGTTTAAGGGCAGCTTTTCAGATTTTCTGAAGTATCTGAGAACAGATGATCAGTTTTACGCCAAAACACCTATGGAATTGTTAAAAGATGCGGCCTGGATTGCAAAGGAGTTCGATGGCAAGGCATCCCGCTATTTTGGCCTTCTGCCACGCAACAGATTTGGTATTGAGCCTGTGCCTGAAGATGAAGCACCTTTTTATACATCAGCACGCGGCGGGGAAGATACGTATTACGTCAACACATATAACCTGAAAGCCCGCGCGCTTTACTCTCTGCCAGCGCTAACACTGCATGAATCAGCCCCCGGACATTCCATGCAACTCTCGCTGGTTGCTGAAAACACGGCTCTGCCTGAATTCCGCAAAAACTATATTTCCGCTTATGGTGAAGGGTGGGCGCTGTATTGCGAAAGGCTTGGCGATGAGATGGGATTTTACCGTACAGCATATGAAAAATTTGGTATGCTCTCCTATCAGGCATGGCGCATAGCCCGCCTGGTTGTGGATACTGGCATTCATGCCAAAGGCTGGACGCGGGAACAAGCTCAGGCTTATTTACATGACAACACAGCCTTAGCTGACCATGAGATTGAAACAGAAATAGACCGCTATATTTCCTGGCCAGGACAGGCTCTTTCCTATTACCTGGGAGAAGCCAAAATATGGGACCTGCGCCACAGAGCAGAACACACTCTAGGCAAAAAGTTTGACATCCGGCGGTTTCATGATGCCATTCTGGAAACAGGATCTGTTCCGCTTTCCACTCTTGATGCTCATATCTCAGACTTTATTACCAAAGAGAGCGCAGCACCCAAATAAAAAGCTCAGATTTCCGGCCTCTATAAAACTTGATAGCGAAGTAAAACAGAGGTTTTTATAAAGAAGGTGGGGAAGGACGACTGCCTTCCCCACCGCAGTGTTCTAGGCACTTCTATAGCAAGAGACAGTGCATGGTCCCGCCAGACACATATGCCGGTTACGTGCGTTTACCGAACATACGTAATGAAGCGCTGTAAACTAAGCCTACAATTACCGTAGGCATCCTTACCCAATAACACCTGCCATGACAGCGACAGAGTTTATGGTCTCTGCGCCATAGGGTGGGAATAAGGGGGCTGGCGAATGGTGTTGGACGCAGCGGCAGGGGCGCGTCCCTTTGCAACGGAAAAGGCTGCAAGCGTGCCCCATGTCTTGCAGATGAACGCCTTAATGTCTTCCGGGTGCATTCCACGTGGCTTTTGTGCCATAATAGTCTCCTTGACCTAGCCCGGCTGCAACCGGGCTCTCTTTTTCGTCTATCCGCGTGAGTTATGAGGGGGACAGAACACCGTGAGAATACAACAATATATTGTTGTCGCAATAGGAAATGATCGTTTGTCGGTAAAAAGTTGTCCTCGTCAGCACGCCATGACGACAACACATTGTTTTAACTGAATTTATTTTCTGAAAATGGCCAAAAAAACGGATTTGTCGGTTGCGCCAGTAAACCGACAACAGGAAATGATCGTTTCTCGGCTTCGAGAAGCGATAACAAATGGTGGTGGCTACTCAGTTGTTGCTGAGAAGAGTGGCATTCCTCCTGCATCGTTAAATCGTTATCTCAAGGGCCATGAGATGAAGATAAGCACGGCTAGCCGCCTAGCGGACGTGACCGGCGTCTCTTTGGGGTGGCTTGTTGGCGGGGAGACTCGCGCGCAGCCCATCATTTCTTCAGAGCCCAACGTGCCTGGCGTTGGTTTGCGTTACTATGAAGAGACCCAAGCAAGTGCGGGTTTCGGTCTCATAGGTGCCGACGCTCCCGTTCCACGGATGGTATTTGTTTCCCAAGATTTCCTTTCGGAACTAGGGCTTACCGCGCATCACACCATCATTCTCAAGGTTTCTGGAGATAGTATGGAGCCGACACTGAAGTCGGGTGACAAGCTATTCCTGAATACGACACCAACCAAATTGCTGAATGGCATCACAGTATTCGTATCGTCCGGCCAGCTGATGGTGAAGCGCCTGTCCCCCACAGCCTCTGACACCGTGATGATCATCTCAGACAACGACCGCTACCCTACGCAGGAAGTAGATATCGACCGCTTCCACTGGGGCGAACCAGACGGCGGAGACGCCATAACAATAATAGGCCGCGTAGCCTACAGACTACAGGCAATGTCATGAAGCT
>NZ_JBQDXI010000040.1:0-3662 GCF_052102375.1 Acetobacter sp. | reverse complement strand
TTTTTCATAATCTAACCCGATGTACAACCCTTCTGTGAGATTTCCGCGTCGAAGTGGCGTATGACCAATCGCCTTAAACCGTATTCCAGAATTAGAAAAAAAGTAGCCAACCCAATGGTCCCACCGTTTAAGGGCCATTGCCAGGCATTATGAGGGCCGTAGAAAAAGAGGGCGAGGGGGGCAAGGAGTGCCGTTATAAAGAACAGGCTCCAAAACCATGTCAGGCAATATGTATATCTTATAATATCAGGGCGTAAGGGGCCGTGAACCTGCCGTGCAAATCTGGTGATTAATGCGGTCTGGTTGGGAAAAAGCGAGCGAATAAAAACACAGCAGGGAGCAGCTAATGCAAGGTGATACAGGCCAAGTAGATCAATAAGCCGGACGGCTGTAGGCCAGTGCCATGCAGGGAAAACGAGCATCGCCGTAACAGGGAGCCACACGCGAAAATTTTGCGTTGCGAGGGCAACGCCTACACCTTGGCACAAAATCAGGGTAAGTGTCACATACTGTGCAGGAGTGCCGTATAACAGGCACAGTTTTGGCAAGATTAAGCTGCATACAAGCAGGCTCCAACCCGCTTTGCGCAGCCCGGCTCTGGCCAGAGCAGCGGGTTTTACGCGCTTTTCGTGAGCAGGGTGCTGTGATACTGGATTAACAAATTTTTCATCTGACATGAGAGTTCCGTGAATACGCAATCATTTGTTTCTCTGCAAACGCCCTTTGAACATGAAGTGGCTGAGCGGTTGGTTGAGGCTTTGCAGCTTGAAGTCACTGCTGATGAAATTAGTCCTGAGGCTCCCTTGTTTGGGGACGGTCTTGGGCTGGATTCCATTGATGCGCTGGAAATTGTCCTGATGATTGGTCGTGATTACGGTGTGACGTTACGCTCTGATGATCCGAATAGCCGAGAAATTTTCAGCTCTCTGCGTACGCTGTGCGCCTATGTGGCGGCTCATCGCCAACCATCATGAGGCAGGCTGCCAGCCTTGCGGAACAGGCAGAAACGCGTGATTTAAGTTTAGTCTACGCTCCTGACCGGACGGTATTTCATACGCCATCAGGTCCTGTCACCGGGCATGACCTGCTGCGTGCAGCGCATCAGGTTGCACAACAGCTGCCAGATAGCCCAGTGGTATCCTTATGTCAGGATATCTGGTCGTTTACTGTTTTGTTCTTGGCTGTCGTGCTGCGGGGGCAGTATCTCCTGCTTTCGAGCGATCGTACCATAAGCAGCCTGAGTGACCTTGCGCAGCGGCACGGCGCGGTGTGCATTGCGCTGGATCATGATGTCCCTCCAGACGGCCTCCCCCAGAACAGCCTGATCATCTCGGTACCTCCTGCACAGTCAGTCATGCTGGAGGCAAAGCAGCCTCAAAACCCAAAGATTGCCGCGTCAGACCTTGTCGCTATTGTCTTTACCTCCGGTAGCAGTGGTCAGCCGGTCGGGCATAAAAAGCATTGGGGTGCTTTGGTTGAACGGAGTGTCGTGGCACGTGAATTGCTGGACCCCGCGCAAAGTCCGGCTACTGCTGTGGGCACCGTTCCTCCCTACCATATGTATGGGTTTGAAACGCTGGTTTTACAGGCCATTCATACACGGGGCATGACCACCACAGGACCATGCGCTTACCCGGCGGACTGGCAGTCCATGTTGGAGCGCTCTCCTGCGCCGCGCATTTTGGTCACAACCCCTTTGCAGCTCCGCAGTCTGGTGCGGGCAGATCTGGCTTTGCCTTCCATAACGAGAATAATTTCTGCAGCGGCACCCATGGACATACGGGTGGCGCAGGAAGCGGAAGCCAAACTGGCCGCACCTGTTATGGAAATTTACGGGGCGACAGAAATTGGGTCTGTTGCCATGCGCCACACAACACAAACGTCGCTCTGGCAGCTTTATTCGGGGGTTGTGTTGAGCGTTAAGGGAGAAGACGGTTACATCAGTGCACCGGGTGCCGCAGCTTTTCCATTATCTGACTTTGTAGAGCCTGCGTCCAAACAGCTTTTTCGGCTGATTGGACGCAAGAGCGATATTGTAAAACTTGCAGCAAAACGGACCTCTCTTGCTGCATTAAATTCGGTGCTCCTATCTATACCCGGCATCGTGGATGGTGCGTTTTTAGCTCCCGAAGCAAATCAGGCTGAGGCTTTGGGGCGGATGCAGGTGTTTGCCGTTGCACCAGGGCTTCCGCCAGACCAGATCTTGCAGAGCCTGCGTGAGCAGCTTGACCCTGCTTTTTTGCCGCGTCGTGTGGTTCTGGTTGACGCTATGCCGCGTAACTCCGTTGGTAAACTGACCGTGCAGGCATTGCGCCAGTTGGCCGAGCAAGAGGCCGACGGGCAGAGGCTTGGTACATTGTGCATTGCGCCAGACAATCCCTGCCTGCCCGGGCATTTTCCCGGCCAACCTGTCGTGCCGGGCGTTGTGGTTTTAGAAGAGGGGCTGGCGCAAGCAGACATCGCCCCCCAGCGTATTTTACAGGTTAAGTTTATGCAGCCTGTCCTGCCGGGTCAGTCCGTAGTTTTTTTCTTGAAGACTGAAGGAGGCCGAGCACGTCTGACGGGTCGTGTAGAAGGCGGTGTGGTCCTGCGTGCCATAGTGCAGCTTTCTCATTCTGCATGAGCAGGCAGACAGAAACATGGCTGACCCCCGAGCGCGGTAATTATGCCGTAATGGTGGTCATGCTGTTTCTGGCCCGTGTCCTGAGGCGGCGTGTCTTAAGCCATTTAATCTGGCCCATCTCGCTTTATTATCTGATGTGTGATGGTACAGCGCGGCGCGGGTCTTATATGTATCTGTGCCGGGTACTGGGGCGTAAGCCAACATGGCCTGAGCGGTGGCGGCATATCCATGCCTATGCCCTGACAGTGCTTGATCGTATTTTCATACTGGGCGGTAAAAAAAGTGCGCCCCCTTACACTGTGCGCGGCAGCGAGGTCATTTTCGCAGCATTGAGCAAAGGCAGAGGCTGTATTTTGCTTGGGGCGCATATTGGGTCGTTTGATGCACTACGCGCGGTTGGCCGCTCTGCGGCATGTAAGATACGGTTGCGGGTGCTTATGTACCGCCGGTTTGTGGGGGCGACCAGTAAAGTCATAGAGCAACTGGATCCGGATTATGAAAGTGCCATTATTCACATAGGTGAACCACAGACCATGCTGCACGTTGCAGAAGCCCTGCAGCAGGGGGATGTCGTTGCTATTTTGGGTGATCGTGCACCAGATATGAGACGTTATGCTTCCATACCTGTTTTGGGAAAAGAAGCTCCGCTCCCTGTTGGGCCGCTACGGCTTGCTGCTATAACCGGGGCACCTGTGGTCCTGTTCAGTGCCTTGCGTTGCCGGGATGGGTCCTACGATATTCGGTTTGAACCCTTTGCCGAGCACATAAAACTTGAAGGCACCCGCACGGAGCAGGCGCAGACACTAAAGGCATGGTTGGTCCGTTACGCCGCATGGCTTGAACTCTTGTGCCGGAGAGATCCGTTTTCGTGGTTCAATTTTTATGATTTCTGGAAGGAACGGTCATGAAAATATGCTATGGTGTGGCCTGCTTTATTGTCGCACTGTGTGGAGTGCAGCCTGTGTTTGCACAGGATCTGGCTGAGGTTCTTCCGCACTTTTCGTGATGGGTATTTTGTACTGAGGTTCCGGAACTGGGA
>NZ_JBQDXI010000039.1:0-4274 GCF_052102375.1 Acetobacter sp. | reverse complement strand
AATCTCGATGAAAATTTCCGCCCTACCCGGGTCAGTTCTCAGTGAAAATCAACAGTGGTACAGTGTTTGGTATTCTGGCTTTGGTCTGGATTACGACCGGCCTGCTCACCATGAACCCTGTAGGGGCTTTTCAGAGTGAGCCGAAAAAGATCGAGCCTGTTAGGATAACAGGGACCGTATTGGGGCAGGATATCGTGTCAGTGTTGCGCCAGATTATTGAAACAGTGCCACCAGATTGGCGCGGCGTACACAGTGTTTTTGTTGGTGGAAAGATTTTTCTGTCCGTGATGAAGACGGATGGGCATGGAATGCGTTTGGATAAGGCGTTGCAGCCAACCGCCCTGATGCCAACCAATATTGAGCGGGATCTGCAAGATTTTGGGCTTATGTCACCCCCGCAAAAGCTGACATTTTTGCCAGAAGCCGATGAGTATTACTTCAGCAAAGACACGAGCACACGGCATTTTCCTGTTTTGCGGGGCATGGCGCATGATGGCACCTATTTTTATCTAAATGCCGCAACAGGACAGGTCGAGGCTCTTATAGATCGCTCTGGGCAACGTTCTCGTTGGTTCGTTTATGGGCTTCACGATATGGATTTCTGGGTGTGGCTTCGCCACCCGTTGGCGCGGTGGAGTGTGGTGGCACCACTGCTGTGTGGTGTGCTGGCCATTTTTCTATCTGCCGTTATGATCAGCGTTCACAGGCTCAGGCGGCATAGGCAATCCTCTGCTGTGCGGAAAGTAAAGCAAGGATAGGCTGTGTTTCTCAGGCAGTTAACGTATTTGATAGCTCTGGACCGCTTTCGGCACTTCTCTCGTGCGGCAGAAAGTTGCGGTGTGTCCCAGCCAGCGCTGTCTGCTGGCATCAGGCAGCTTGAAACGGAACTCGGCATTACCATCATTCAACGTAACCGCCGGTTTTACGGTCTGACGGCAGAGGGCGAGCGTGTGTTGAGCTGGGCACGCCAGACAGTTGCTGCTCTGGACGGTTTACGGCAGGAAGCGGCTTTTGCTCAGGACGTTGCCGGCGGGTCAATTGCTATTGGTGTCATGCCTCCCGCTATATTGGTTATACCTACTCTGCTTGAAAGTTTTCGGGCCGCTGTTCCGGCTCTTCATGTTGAAGTTAAGGTCTATTCCAGCAACGAGATTGTGCAGTTATTGCGGGAGCATACGCTGCAACTTGGTTTGATGTACCTTGACCGGGTGCCTGCCGACGGACCGTTTGAAAAACATGCGCTTTATGCTGAGGAGCATGTTCTGGTTGCGGCAAAATCAATGTCTTTGCCAGCGGGGCGCGTGTTTAACTGGAAAGATATAGAAAACGTACCCCTCTGCTTGTTAAGCCGGAATATGCGCAGCCGACAGCTTGTGGATGATGGGTTCAGGCAGGCAGGCGTTATTCCCAACATACTTTTGGAAACGGATACGCTTGAACTCCTGCATGCAGAAATTCTCAAAGGCCAAATAGCCAGTATTCTGCCCCTTGCTGCGCTACCGGAAAGAACGGGTGGGGAAAGCCTGCAAACCCGCCGTATGGCAGGGTTTGTGTCACCAGATGTAGGGGTTGTGCGGCTTAGCCAACCCAATAGCACGGCCCTGCTGGAGCGTCTGTGGGGGGTAACACAGAGCCTGGAGCTGGCAGATATTTACGGTGCCGCTGCTACATCATAAGCTACGTTTATGATGTTATTATAACAAACGCTTGGACGCTTAAGTCGCCTTTTTGCATGGTCTGCCGCTACAGGCGCAGGGGGCAAGTGTTATCATGAGCAGAACACGTCAGCAGGCAGGGCAAAGTGGTGCCGTTGCGCATGCGGGCTTGCTGTCATGGTTTGCACCCTCCTGGTTCCATACCCACCCCAAACCGTGGCGGGAAAAACTGAGGTGGTTATTGCAACCATCCTTGGCAGATCTGGCATTTGCCGTGCGCTCAGCTTTTGCCGCTGGGCTGTCTCTTCTCATCGCTATGTGGATGGAGCTGGATAGTCCGCAATGGGCACCGCTCAGTGTGTGGGTGGTAGCTCAGTCTTCCCGCGGGGAGAGTCTTTCAAAAGCGCGGTGGCGTATTATCGGGACCGTTGTGGGGTGCTGCGTGGGGGTAGCACTTATTTCTGCTTTTCCGCAGGAGACAGCCTTATTCTTTGGTGCGTTGGCGCTTTGGGTGGGCCTGTGCTGTGGTTTTGCCACATTTCTGGAAAGCTATCGTGCTTACGGTCTTGTTTTGACCGGCTTCACGTCTGCTATTGTGGCGACGGGTGCTATTTCCGAGCCCGACCATGTGTTCGATATCGCTATAGCGCGTGGCTCGTACATTATTCTTGGGGTCGTGTGTGAGGCGGCCTTAGCTATTCTGTGCACGCCTTCTCTACGGGAGCAGGCCAAACGTAATCTCCAGCAACGTCTGAACGGTGCGCTGCAGGCTGTTACCGCTATGGTCACAGATATGCTGGCTGGAAAAGCTACCCCCCAAACGCAGGCACAGGTGTTGACAACCCTTGTTGCCGCTAACAGCCGTATTGAATTTGATGCATTGGAACTAGGGCCGCATACCCGCGCGGGAGATCACGCTAAAGCAGCTCTTTCTCATCTTATGGTCATGCTGGCCAGAGCGCGGGGCATTGCTGTGTTGGCCCGCCAGCAGCATGCTGATGTGCCGCAGAACCATGCTTTTCCAGCGGCTTTCAGAAGTGATTACACGTCAGCCTGCCATCATATTCAGGCAAGTGAAAATCCCACAAAGAATGATCACTTCCGTTTTAAAATGACATCCAGACGGCATGCGCGGGAAGCTCTTGAAAATGGTATCCGCTCAGCGGCAGGCATTACTGCTGCATGGTTGGCGTGGGAGGTTACAGCGTGGCCTTCTGGTGCGGCTTTCATCTCCTTTGTAGCCCTTGTGTATGGTCTGCTGGCTACGAGAGAGAACCCTATTCTGGCGTCCAGCGCGTTCTTTAAGGGGGCGGTTTGGTGTGCTCTGACTGCCGGCCTGTATGCTTTTATGGTGATGCCGCTTGTCACAACACCGGAAATGCTTCTGGTAGCGCTTATGGTTCCCATGACCATTGGCGGCCTTGCCGCGCGTCATGCCAACACGGCGGGATATGCGTTTTCTTTCAACATGTTTCTGCCGGTTCTGCTCGGGCCATCCAATACTGGGCGGTATGATGAACAGTCTTTCCTGAATGGTGCTCTGGCATTTTTATGTGCAGTTTTGTTTGTCGGGTGGACCTACCGCGCAATTTTGCCGTTTCACATTGATTCTCACATGCAGCGTACACGGGCATGGCGTATGCAGAGCCTCAAGCATCTGGCTGAGAAAAATGATCACACAACCATGCAGCAATGGCTATCCGGCAGCGCCGATAGTCTTGTGAGAATTTTGCGGAATGCTCAGGGCGTTCCAGAGCCAATGCGGCTGGCTTATATGCAGGAACAACTCCAGACCATGAGTGTTGGTATGGGAGTGGTGGTTGTGCGGGATGCAGCGCAAGACCCTGTTATGCCTCTTGCTGTCCGTCGCGGTTTGCGCGTGTTTTTACGCAAATGGAGCCAGCAAGGCATGAGCGCTTTACGCTGGAGCCCCATGTTGGATCATTGGCTTGAGAGCCAGATTAAAAACGCTCCTTCTGCACAAAGTAAGGAAAAATTGGCGCAGGTTCAGGCCTGCCTTCAGGCAATGGCTGCCGAATATGGTACA
Source organism: Acetobacter sp. (assembly GCF_052102375.1). Lineage (GTDB taxonomy): Bacteria > Pseudomonadota > Alphaproteobacteria > Acetobacterales > Acetobacteraceae > Acetobacter. The sequence goes on along the minus strand of NZ_JBQDXI010000039.1, from coordinate 572 downwards.
GCCTAACAGACAGTATGCCGAACAGTCGGGTTCTGGTCGTCCGACATACCGCATGCGGTGGGCTCATCTATTGTCAAAAGCAAACGTGTCCGTTGATCTTTAGGAAGATGAGAAACGGGCGGAGAGCGGTGCACAACGCCTGCATGTCCAGCGTTCGCACTTCCTTTCAGTAATGCGATATCTCCCGTGTCTAGTCGATGAATACAGTCCGCAGGAATGGTGGCCGGTACGCCGCGTTCGTTGAGGGTGTCTGAGTGTAAAAATTCAGGCGGCACCCATTCCGTTGCTAATCCGTGATAGGTGCATAACAGCCGGAGTTTGATATGATCTGTATGGAATTTTCGGCAAGAGTCCGTGCTGACATGTTCCAGCCTGAACCGGACCTCGGAAAGACCACTGTGACTTTGGTACAGAGATGCCAATGCGAGAGCATCCTCTAACAGAAACACAGCGCTTTCCGGTACATGTGGCTGGAGGAGCGTTCTAATATGCTCAACTGTACCACGGGCCAGAAGCAGACTAGGGCCTGTTAGCACTTGATCCAGTCTGCGGCTGCAGCGATGTGTATGACG
>NZ_JBQDXI010000038.1:0-8042 GCF_052102375.1 Acetobacter sp. | reverse complement strand
CTCCTTCTTCCATCCCTACAATATGGGAAGAAATTCAAGATCTAACAGGCCCTAGGACCGTAAGCCATATATGCGGAGATAGCCTGTTGAAGTGCAGAGGGGATAGACCGCCTTATACGCAACAAGGCTTCGTTGCTGCTTGTTGGTTCTGGCGGCCTAGAAAGCAGCGGCAAAAGATGTTTTGTCGGGCAGCTAGTGGAGAGCATAATAATTACACCATAAACATAACGATATAACGTTACATTGAAAGACGGTGTGTTTTCAAGTAGGGGGCTCGTCCTACATGGGAGAGGCATTGTGGTTGTCAGTGCCGTGCGCCGTACTGGCGCTATTTGGTCAAGCAGCGAGCTTTTGCGTTAGGGCCTGTAAGCAGTGTAGGCTGAGAGGAATGATGCTTCTGAGGACTGAAACAGTTATGGTAACCTTGCATAAGCAGAAAAAAATAGGTGCCGCCACCGTGTTTGCAGCTCTTATCGGGCTTTTTACACAGGCGGGGTATGCGCAGCCAATTTCCATAGAGGCAGCACCTCAAAACTCATTTACGATACCGTTGAAGCCTGCTGTTGCAGTAAAAACGACAAAAGCCAGTTATCGCTGTTTGGGTGATCCAGCACTGCTGGCTCACTTTCCCAGCCAGACAGTGCCAGTTACTTATATCAATGCAGGTGAAAGTAGTTTGGCAATCTTGCCATTAAACGGGCAGACGTTTGTTTTTGCCAATGTTGTGGCCGCTTCGGGCGCCAAATATGCAGCGGATAATTTTGTCTGGTGGACAAAGGGGAAAGAAGCCTTTTTTACGCAGAGAAATGCTGGCGGAGCAGCACATGTGACCTGCCGTGAGCTGCAATAGCATTCCACTAACAAACAGAGGACGTGTGCTCCAGTGCTATGGCTTAACAAAGGGAAACGCACTTTTCTTCAGGACCGGCAACTCGGGAGTTCTCTGGCGTTGGTTGCTGGCGCTCTCAACTCAGCAGGCTTCTTAAGCGTAGGTTATTACTGCGCGAACATGACAGGCAATGTTTCGGCTTTGGCCAGTGCTTTTGTAGCAGGAAAATTGCAAGCTGCCCTGATGGCAGGTGCAATTGTTCTGTGCTTTCTAGCAGGGGCCATGACCTGCACGCTTTTGATGAACAATGGAAGACGGCGAGGGCAGGGCGCTATTTACGCGTTTACCATTCTGCTCGAGGCCATTTTGTTATGCGGGTTGGCCTGCGCACAACTAATCTGGCAGCCTAAAAATGTACCGTCCAGTATAAGCCCATTACTACTTTCGTTTCTGATGGGTTTGCAAAACGCTACCGTTACCCGTGTATCAGGCGCTGTAGTACGCACCACACATGTAACCGGTATGGTGACAGATCTGGGTATTGAACTGGCAGATTGGTTCAGTTCTTTCCGGCAAAAAGAGGATGCCGAGAAGCACCGTAAAATGCAGCAACGCCTCTGGCTACACAGTCAGATTATTGGCTGCTTTATTCTCGGGAGTGGCCTGGGTGTGTACGGTTACACACATTGGCCAACAGGTTTTCTTTTTGCTGTGGCCGGCGTGCTGGCCTGTTTGTCCCTCCCCGGTATCATGGTCAACATGAACCGGGACAAAGCAGATGTGTCGCAAATGGATTGAAGCACGGCCTGTGGCTTCAACCCTTTGGATTTTATTTTACAAAACCGACAATTTTTTCGGCTTCAGTTACAATGGGGTCGGCAATGGCGTGCGCGCGTGCAGCGCCAGCACGTAGTACAGAGACAAGGTGGTCCTCGTTTTGCATCAAGCGCTGGGTTTCCTGTGCAATAGGAGCTATTGCACTTACCACAACATCCGTTAGGGCTTTTTTGAACGGGCCAAAGCCCTCACCCTGATGTTGTGCCAGTACATCCGCAATGCTCATGTCTGCCAAAGCTGCGTAAATGGTAACCAGATTTTTGGCTTCTGCGCGGCCCTCAAGCCCAGCTTCTTCTGCTGGCAGGACATCTGTATCCGTTTTGGCGCGACGAATTTTCAGTGCAATGGCGTCTGCACCGTCGGTCATTTCAATACGGCTTTGGGCGGACGGGTCAGATTTTGACATCTTCTTGGTTCCGTCACGCAAGCTCATGACGCGGGCTGCTGCCGGAGGGATTACGGCTTCCACTGCCGGGAAAAATTCTACGCCGTAATCGTGGTTGAATTTCTGGGCAATATCATTGGTCAGTTCAAGATGCTGCTTTTGGTCTTCGCCAACAGGCACGCGGGTGGCTTTGTATGCCAGAATGTCCGCAGCCATCAGGTTTGGATAAACATACAGGCCCGCGGAATGGTTTTCACGGTCCTTGCCTGCCTTATCCTTAAACTGCGTCATGCGGTTTAACCAGCCGAGACGGGAGACACAGTTAAAAATCCAGGCAAGACGAGCATGGGCAGAGACGGCAGACTGGTTAAACAGAATATGTTTTTCAGCATCAATGCCTGAGGCCAGAAGAATAGCAGCCTGTGTCAGGGTTTGTTTTCGCAGGTCTTCTGGAGACTGCCATACAGTAATGGCGTGCATATCCACCAGACAGAACACACATTCATGGTCAGCCTGTAAATTAACCCAGTTACGAATGGCCCCAAGGTAATTACCCAACTGAGGAATGCCAGACGGCTGAATGCCAGAAAAAATGCGTTGCATTGGTCTTACCAGTATGACGTCAGATAAAAAATCAGGGAAGGGGCGTGACTTTGTTCAAGTTTTCACGCTCGGTTGCCACTCTGCCAGATGAAATACGGTTTGCGCGAGCGGCTGCGATATCCTGTGCAGAAAACTCAGGGGCTGGTTGCGTTGTCCCTCTGGCTGAAAGCCATGTGAGGATTTGGGCAACCTCATCATCCTTCAGGTATCGGAAGGGTGGCATTTCAGCGTTGTAAGGCTGACCATTTGCCGTAATGGGGCCGCTTACACCGTTCATGAGCACATTGGCCAGATACTGTTTACCGGCAGGGGTGCTGGCAATTTTATCAATTCGGCCAACCAGAGGCGGAACAGAACCGGGCATACCATCACCGCTATGATGGCAAATTCCACAATTGCTCCCGTAGAGCATTTTTGGAGATTTGCGAGAGCAGCCGATAAGGGGCAGAGAGAGCGCACTCAGCAATGCCACAGAAAGCACAGTGGGACGGGATGTTAGAAAATTTACTGCCATATGCAGGTATCCCACCGGCTCCATAGTGTTATGAAGCCGGTAAAATCGTACAGCCTGATTAATGCGCGTGATCAACGCCCAAAATCTGGATACGGAAAATAAGAGGACTGTCAGAGGGAATAACCCCCATAGCTTTATGCCCATAACCCAGTTCGGGCGGAACATAGAGCATCCACGTGTCACCAACATGCATCATGGGCATGGCTTCCATCCAGCCTTGCACCAGCCCTTGCAGAGGCATCTGCATGTAAGCGCCGTCACCATGCTGTTCGGAGCTGTCAAAGATGGACCCGTCAGGCAGACGGCCTTCATAAATTACCATCATCATGTCCCCAACGCGTGGTTGCTCACCATCCTTGGGGCCAGATTTGATGACCTTGTAAGCCAGACCGTCCTTCAGCGTTACGACACCCGGCTCAGCACGCAGCTTGGCCATTGTTTGCTGCGGTGTCAGCTCCACATCATCGTCTTTATGTCCACCGCAGGCTGTAAGAGAAACGGCCATGCTGGCCGCAAGCATATAAGGGATGAGTTTGAAACGACGGGTCATGGTCCTCTCGACACTTCACAAAAAATGGCAGGGGAGACAGATCAGAGTGTGCCGCCTGCGCGGCCAATCTGAGCGCCCAGACGAAGACGAAGCGCATTGAGCTTGATAAAGCCCTGTGCATCCTGCTGATTATACGCGCCTTCATCGTCCTCAAACGTCACAACACGGGTATCGTACAGGCTGTTGGCGCTTTCACGGCCAACGCATACGACATTGCCTTTATAAAGTTTGAGGCGGACACGACCACTGACGGACTGCTGGGATGCATCCATCAGAGCCTGAAGCATGCGGCGCTCGGGTGAGAACCACAGACCATTATAGATAATGCCAGCATAACGCGGCATCAGGCTGTCTTTCAGGTGCATGGCTTCACGGTCGAGCGTGATGGACTCAATGCTACGGTGTGCGGTCAGTAGAATGGTGCCACCGGGCGTTTCGTAGATGCCGCGTGACTTCATGCCAACAAAACGGTTCTCGACAAGGTCCAGACGGCCAATACCGTTTTCCTTACCCAGTTCATTCAGGCGTGTCAGCAGCGTTGCAGGAGACATGGCTACACCGTTAATGGCAACCGGGTCACCTGACACGAAGTCAATGGTAATTTCCGTCACCTTATCCGGTGCTGCTTCAGGAGAGATGGTGCGCTGGAACACAATTTCTTCCGGACCAACAGCAGGGTCTTCAAGCAATTTGCCTTCGGAAGAAGAGTGCAGCAGGTTGGCATCTACTGAGAACGGGGCTTCGCCACGTTTGTCCTTTGCAATGGGGATCTGGTTTTCTTCAGCAAAAGACAGCAGCTTCGTACGGGATGTCAGATCCCATTCGCGCCAAGGAGCCACGACCGTGATGTCGGGTTGCAGGGCATAGTAAGCCAGCTCAAACCGGACTTGGTCGTTCCCTTTGCCAGTCGCGCCGTGTGCAACGGCATCAGCGCCAACAGCGCGGGCAATTTCAATCTGGCGCTGTGCAATCAGCGGGCGGGCAATGGATGTGCCGAGTAGATACTGGCCTTCATACAGCGTATTGGCTCGGAACATGGGGAATACGAAGTCTTTGACGAACGTTTCGCGCAGGTCTTCAACGAAGATTTCTTTAACGCCAAACATTTCAGCTTTTTTACGAGCAGGTTCCAGTTCTTCACCCTGGCCTAGATCCGCCGTAAAGGTAACCACCTCACAGCCATAGGTTTTCTGTAGCCAGCGTAGAATGACAGATGTGTCGAGCCCCCCGGAATAGGCAAGCACAACTTTTTTGACATCTTTTCTGGCTGCAGGTGCGCCCATGAGGATGATCTCCTGAATCTAAAAACGAATACTGTTTCGCACAGTGTCCTAGCATCAGTCATGCCGGGGAGCCAGTGCCCCGGTGGGTAAGACTGATGCGGAAACGCAGAAAAATCAGGACTGGGAGGCGCGAACACGCTCACTTTCGGTTTTAAGCTGTCCGCAGGCTGCCAGAATGTCGCGCCCGCGCGGGGTGCGGATGGGGGAGGCAAAGCCAGCATCCATAATAATCTGGGCAAATTTATTCTGCTGTTCGCGCGTGGATGGGCGGTAGTCGCTCCCCGGCCAAGGGTTGAACGGGATCAGGTTAACTTTGGCCGGAATGCCAGAAATCAGGCGGACCAGTTCACGGGCATCGGCCTCGCTATCATTGATGCCGCGTAACATGATGTATTCAAAAGTGATCCGACGTGCATTGCTCGCGGCGGGATAACGGCGGCAGGCAGCCAGAACTTCTTCAATTGGATATTTGCGATTGAGCGGGACAATTTCATCCCGCAGGTCATTCCGGACAGCATGCAAAGATACGGCAAGGTTAATGCCCAGTTCGTCCCCGCATTTGTCCATCAAAGGCACTACGCCTGAGGTTGAAAGTGTAATACGGCGGCGGGACAGGCCAATACCTTCGCCGTCCATGATAATCTTCATGGCTTTGGCGATGTTTTCGTAATTATAGAGCGGCTCTCCCATACCCATTAACACAATGGTGGAAAGTAGGCGGGGCGTATCGCCCTTCGGGCTAGGCCACTCCTTGTAGGAATCCCGTGCTGCCATAAACTGCCCCACAATTTCTGCAGCACCCAGATTACGGACAAGCTTTTGTGTGCCTGTGTGGCAAAAAGTGCACGAGAGGGTGCATCCAACCTGTGAGGAAATGCAGACCGCGCCTCGGTCTTCCCGTCTGTCAGGGATATACACAGTCTCGGCTTCCTGACCATCACGGAAGCGGAAGAGGAATTTACGCGTCTCATCATTGGACGTCTGAACCATTGCAGGCTCGGGCCGACCTACAATAAAACGCTCAGCCAGTTTCTGCTGCAGCGGCTTGGCGATGGAGCTCATGAGCGTAAAATCTGTTACGCCCTGATGATAGATCCAGTGCCATAGCTGCTTGGTCCGAAATGGTTTTTCGCCAATTTCCACTAGGATATCCGTCAGTTCTTCCCGTGACAGGCCTACAAGGTCGCGCCGACCGTCAGGCAATCTTGCATCGGGAGGGCTGAACAGAGCAGCCTTTGCAAGAATGCGAGATCTTTCTTCTGCATTAAGCGCCGCAGCGGCCTCTGCATCATGTGTGCGGGATGGATGAGCGGAATTAACGAGAGACATACACTGCGCCATGGTAAAGGGGAAATAATGCTGGGCTGTTTGTAGCAGAAAAAGCCCCGGCATACACCGGACCTGCGCTTTTATAGAGTTTTGAGCGTATAAACAGCAAAAATTTATTAGGCCATCTCACAACAGGGCGTAAGACAGGTATCTGCCAGTTTTTTATTGTTTTTGAGCAGATGGCTGAAGGCTGGCGCGGAGCCATGGTGCAATCGTTGCCTGACCTGGGTCTATCGTCCCCAAAATCTGGCTTATCATGCGGGCGGAATACGCATCAGGTTTACGGTCCGCTGTGATGGGGAACGTAGGGCGTGGAATATCAAACGATAACGCGGGTTGTTGAGAGAAATTATCCGCCGCGCCCCCTGTCGTTGTGACAGGTGCATCGTTCTCGATATCAGCCTCAACAGTCAGGTTAGTGGCATTTGGGTGCTGCCCGAAATAAAGATAGGCATAGGATGCTGCCGCTGAAAGCACATCGCGCACCGCCAGATGATATTGGTTGGTTCCTGAATGCACCTGTGACCGGAAAGACGCTGGGTCTACCCCGATTAGCAGTCTGTGGTTCTCTTGGTCATCACGCAGTGTAAGACCATCCTGTTCATATCCAGCCAGCAGTGACTGGCCATTGTCTTCTTCCGCTGCGTTATGGGGAGATGAGACGTGATAAGAGACAGGAGCCGCTGAAGCACCACCAGTGATGCCACATAGCGCGGTGCTGACACCAAGCATCATGATGAGTTTGCGCATGAAGAGAGCCATTTCCATTTTTGGGAACACAAATCTGTTACAGAATTGTGGCAAAAAATATGGCTCTTCGTCATCCTTAAAATGACTACATAGGTCTAAAATAGTTTTTAAATAAATAGGTGACTATGCCTTACGAGCAGCGATCAGGAATTCTTTATTGCCCTCTGGACCTGTAATTGGGCTTTCCTCAATCCCAAGCACTGTCCAGCCTTCAAGGCCGCGCCACCACTCTTCAATTGTTGCGCACACGCTTTCATGGACGGCCGGGTCACGCACCACACCTTTTGCACCAATCTGGTCTCGTCCGGCTTCAAACTGTGGCTTAATGAGTGCCACAGCCCAAGCTCCGGGCGCTGCCAGATCTAGGGCGGCAGGAAGCACTGTACGTAAGCCAATAAAGCTTGCATCACACACAACAACAGCCGGAGCTATAGGAATAATGTTGGTGTCCAGATTACGGGCGTTACATTTTTCCAGCACTGTCACGCGCGGGTCTGAGCGAAGTTTCCAGGCTAATTGCCCATGCCCGACATCCACTGCGTACACTGAACGGGCGCCGTTAGTGAGCAAAACATCCGTAAAACCACCGGTAGATGCTCCTACGTCAAGGCAAACACGGTCTAATGGCGATAAAGCAAAGTGCTCCAGAGCATGAGCTAGTTTGCATCCCCCTCGGGAAACCCATGGGTGCGGTTGCCCCCGGACCTCGAGAGGAGCCTCCTCTGGTAACTGATCACCTGCTTTTGCTATGCGTTTCTCAGCAGAGAACACAAGCCCTGCCATAATCAGGGCCTGTGCTTTTGTTCTGCTTTCAACCAGCCCTCTGTCAACCAGAAGCTGGTCTGCGCGCCTCCGGGCCATCTATCAGGCCGTCTGACCTGATACGGCCTGGTCTGATAATGCCACACCCAGTGCGCTGAGAGCGGTTTGTACGATGTGTGGGGCTGTGAGGCCAGCCTGAT
>NZ_JBQDXI010000037.1:0-11864 GCF_052102375.1 Acetobacter sp. | reverse complement strand
TCACAAACACCGTCAACACCCTATTTCATATTTCTTTCACTCTCGCAGAAAATAATCCACAAAAGACAGACAGCCCACTGGTCACCCTGTCCAAAGCACTCATTCTCTTTTACTCCCCATAAGCTACAGGAGGAGGAGGAGAAAGGGTGCCATGACCGTCAACCGACAAGAGAATATGCTTTATATTGCTACTGCCCTGATCATGAATGACGAAGGGCATGTTCTCCTTGTCAGAAAAAGGGGAACGACGGCATTCATGCAAGCTGGTGGTAAAATTTCAGCCGGCGAAACGCCTATAGTCGCACTCTGCCGGGAACTGAACGAGGAGTTGGGACTCAATCTAGAAGAGAGTGAGCCACAATTTCTGGAAAGCTTCATTGCACCAGCAGCGCATGAGCCCGGCTTTTTTGTTGAAGCACAGTGTTATCTTGTCCGCTTATCTCACCCCGTTAGGCCGCAAGCCGAGATAGAAGAGGTGATATGGCTTGACCCACACTCCCCCTCATCAATCATTCTGGCACCGCTCACACGGGATTCAATTTTACCGCTGGCTCGGCAACTCCGATCTTCTTTACCCAAGGCCGTGAATTAACTAAGCCCTAGCCAGTGCGGTTTACGGCGTTCTACCCATGCCAACATACGATTGGTCTGTTTGCGTAAGTAAGGCACATCCTGAGACAGAAGGATGAAACCCAGAGGGAGCATCCATAAACCAAAGACAGGAAGAATAGCCAGAAGACCGCCACACATTAATAAAGCCCCGGCAGGAAGCCTGAGCCATTTTGCATCCGGCTTTCTGAGCCAGTGAACTGGCGGACGCATTTTCTGTGGTAATCTGAGGATTAGAAGTTCAATCCTCCGCTCGTAGTCATCTTCTATAAGCAATATTTCTTCGATGCTGCGTTCAGCCATTCTTTTCCTCGTGCCCTTTCAAAAAACCAACATCCCCTACCCGCTCCCGCTTTCACATGCTTTGCTTTCTTGTGATTACTCGCCGAAGGAAAGAACATTCACATGCTTATACAAGAGTTACTGCAGCAGCCTGTTTTTGGGCTGGTTGGACGGAGTGGCTCAGGCAAGACCCATTTGGTAGCCCGTCTTCTGCCTATACTTAAAGACATGGGGCTAAGTGTCTCAACTATCAAGCATACTCATCATCACATTGATATTGATAAACCGGGGAAAGATTCCTTCATCCATCGTCAGGCTGGAGCACAGGAAGTCATGCTTGCCACACCAGAGAGATGGGTCTTGCAGCATAGTCAGATGACAAGCCCGCCAGCCCTACCCGACTTACTACTCCGTATGGCACCTGCTGACGTTATTTTGGTTGAGGGATTCCATGCATCGGTCCCAACCACCTTGGAGGTTTATAGAGCTGAGATAGGGAAAGAACCTCTTTTTTTGACACAAAAAACCATCACAGCAGTTGCAACATCCAATTCCTCTCCTATCCCACCAGCCTTAAAACGGTTCGACCTAGAGGGCACCCGTGAAATCGCCGAGTATATACGCGACGCAGCAACCCCTCTGCCCGGTTTTAAAGCGGAGTAGCCCAGCACATATGGCCTTTGCGGATAGGCTGTTGGGGCGAGACTTCCAGAAAGGCTGCGGCCTGTGTCAAAACTCTAACATCCGAGGCCCCAACAGTCGGTAAAAGGGTAAAGCGCCAGCCTTCGCTCGTTTTCTGCCGTGATACGGGGATGAAATGCGTTGTGTCTGCAATAGGCTCAAATGAGAAATCAGCAATGCCCGAAATCAGGTCCGGTTGAGCCGCACCCACAGCCGCATACAGATAAGGCATGAGGAAAATTTTTGCGCACAAGGCCGATGCGCCGGGATTACCTGGCAAACAGAAGGCTAGCTTGTTCCCATGTTTCAAGACCGAAATGGGTTTGCCTGGCCTTATCTTTACCCCTCGAAAAAGAGGCTCGGCACCCAGAGACTTGAACGCATCCAACACATTGTCTGTATCCCCAACAGAAATGCCACCTGTTGTCACAATACAATCAGCGTCTTGCCACGCCTCTTCCAGAACACGCATCAGATGCGTTTGGTCGTCTGAGGCCGCGAGGTATGTTTTTGGGGTTACGCCAAAAGTTTTCAGCATAGCGGCAAGCATGGGCGTATTGGAATCAGCGCGCCTGTCTTGTGCCTGCGTGGAGAGTTCTCCCCCGTTGGCAACAAGGGCTACACGCAATGGGCAGACAACTTTTACAGAGTCTATATTCTGAGACGCCAGAACTGCGATATGAGACCACTCCAGTACCTGCCCTTTACGGACCAAGAGTGTTCCGCGCGTAAATTCCTCTCCTACCCGACGGATATTGCCCCCTTTATCTGCCAGAGCCTGTGTTGGCATTACGTACCCTGTTTCAGGGTCATACTGCATTCGCTCTCCCGCCATAACGCAATCGGCACCTTGGGGAATGCGCGCACCTGTCAGAATAGCTTGGGCTGTACCCTGCTGAAGTGGCAAGGGATCTGCTCCCGCCACGGTTTTACTGACAACAGGCAAGCCATCTTCCGCCATCAGCATGTCAGCGTGGCAGAATGCATAACCATCCATTGCAGAAATATCCGCTTCTGGACGATCATGCTCGGCATAAATGTTTTCTGCCACAGTGTGGTGGTAAGCCAGCGCCAACGCTTTCTTCTCAGTTTTGAGTGGAAAGTGTTCCGCTTGCTCCATGATCATCTGCACCGCTGCGGGGAAAGCGAGCATTTTTGAAAAACTATTCCGCATGGCAACCCGATGACTGTGGTGGAGTGGAAGGGGCTATAGGCAAGCCCCTCCTCTCAGTTCAACGTGCAAAGGCACGATAAAGATTTAGAAAACTATGCTGGAAAAGAGAACGGATTAATGCCGCTTCTCACGAAACCCTGCTCTTCAAGAAGCTCATCAAGCCCCTGAGACATAAGGTCATCTGCCAACACATCTAAATGAGGGTCACGGTCCTGACGGAAAATCTTAAGATAGCTGTGACAGTCTCCGCAGGTTTCGATCTGAATTGGGGATTCAGTTTTTTCAAGGGTCCAGTAGTCAATGTTTTGTGTGCCATGGCATGTGGCACAGGTAGCACGCACTTTATGCCACCGTGTTTCACACAGGCTACATTGTAGATAACGTAGGCCTTCTCTATCACCTGTCAAAACTAGTCCGCCTGCAGCGGGCGCACCACAACATGGGCAGTTAGCACCGTGACTTTCAGCACTTCCTGCTTTTGAATCCTGCCCAATAGCCAGCGCGACAGCCTGCGCCCAACAAGATGACAAGGCCGCCCATAGTACGACTGAAACACCGGCATCAACTGCACTATAGTTCCGTGCCAGAAGGTGACCAGCCTTTTCAGCCAAAACTGATGCGTCTGCCTGCGCCAAGTTTCTCAGCTTTTCTGAACTCTCTTCAGGTAGCAGGGGACTGAGCGTCTCCACAAAAAATTTGAAGGCTACCTGCCAATAAGGTGTTTCCTGCAAAACGGCCATGGTAGGCCGTTCCGGCTTGGTAGAGCCATCGCCCAGCAGTGCGCTGACAGGTATGGCTTGCTGAGCTGTGAGTGGGTTATTGGCCAACAGGGTGGCCTGCGCATCAACCAGATGGGCAAGAAATTCGAGGTACCCGACTTCCCCATGAGCCTGAGCATTCAAACCACGCAACCGCTCAGTGCGCCTAGCATAAAGTGCGGACAACCGAGGCAGGATAAGAGCCTCGATTGCCTGAACACCCGGGATACTCTTGTCCAGCGGCGTTATGTCAGAGAAAGGCAGTTTCATGAATGTGGCTTGGACGGTGTTTCAGAGGATGACGCAATTTTTTCTTCGTACCAGCGGTCGTGGTGCTGTTTGGCCCATGCGCGGGACACGTAGCCCGTGAGCATGCCTGTGATAGAGCCCCTAACCCACAGACCCATATAAATGTGCCCTATAACCAGAAGGATAAGTGCAAGGCCTGCCAAAGAATGAGCCAGCAACGCTACGCGAATAACCGGAATGGGAAAATACGCAGCAAAATAAGCACGCCACGCGACAATACCGGTCATGAACAGCACTGAGATCAAGGACATAATGCCCCAGAATAGAATTTTCTGGCCTGCATTATATTTGCCAATACGCAGGTTGTCCCCGTGCCTGTTCATCAGCACGCCAATAACATTCCGAAACCAGATGATATCCGTCCGCACAGGTAAGTTATGATGTACAAAGCGGAAAAACATGACCACCAGAAGCCCAAACACCACTGTTCCCAAAAATGGGTGTAGTACGCGGGCGGTTTGCGGAGTGCCTAGCACACTACCAAGCCAGTTCAGGCTAGGGAAGAACCATGACAGGCCAGACATGGCCACAAGGAAGAAGCACGCCACCATGGTCCAATGACACATACGGTCAAAAAACTTGGTCCGCAGAAAAGCTTTTTTGGTATCCATACTCATACCCTCTCTTCTGAGGTGGTTTCATCAGATGGTGGAAGCACGGGTTCTTCGTGCTCAATTTCTTCCGTTGTATTCGGCCCAACACCAACGTAGTGGGCAAATGCCCCTGCCAGTGTTGCAACAAACCCGAGTGCCCCGACAGGCTTCAGCCATTCTTTCCAGCCGCGGACAATTGGGCTGATATAAGGATCTGCTGGAAGGCGATGATACATCTGCGGTTTATCTGCATGTGTCAGCACATACATGACATGGGTACCACCAACACCAGCGGGGTCGTACAGGCCAGCTCCTTCGTGACCTCGCCCCTTGAGTTCTTCAACGCGGTTGGCAGCAAGCTGTTTCATGTCCGCTTTGGAACCGAAAGAGATAGCGCCCGTAGGGCAGGTTTTCACGCAGGCTGGCTCCTGCCCCACCGCAACACGGTCGGCACAGAGCGTGCATTTGTAGGCACGATTATCTTTTTTGCTGATACGGGGTACATCGAATGGGCAGCCCGCAATGCAGTAGCCACACCCAATACATTGGTCGGACTGAAAATCCACAATGCCATTGGCAAACTGAACAATGGCGCCAGGGCTTGGGCAAGCCTTCAGGCACCCTGGGTCTGCACAATGCATGCAGCCTTCTTTGCGCAGAAGCCACTCCAGCTTGCCGCTTTCATCTTCCACTTCGTCAAAACGAATAACGGTCCATGTTTCAGGGGTGAGATCCGCCGGGTTGTCATACACCCCCACGTTTTCACCAACCTCGTCCCGAAGATCGTTCCATTCTGAACACGCGACCTGACACCCTTTGCACCCTGTGCAAAGGGAGACGTCAATCAGCTTGGCAACTTCTTCCGTGTGGCTGCGAGCCTGAGGCGACGGCGTAATGCTGTTGGTTGCAGAGCGCCTGATGATATCCTGTGATTGCATGGTCATCCTGCACCTCAGACTTTTTCAACATTAACAAGAAACGCCTTGAACTCTGGCGTCTGAGAATTGGCATCGCCCACCGCCGGGCTCAGCGTGTTGGCAAGGAACCCTTTTTTAGTGGCTCCTCTGAACCCCCAATGACAAGGGATGCCGATCTGGTCGAGGTCATGCCCCATGACATTCAGCGTTTTGATACGCTTGGTCACGACGGCTTTTGCTTCGATATACCCTCGTGCGGACGATACCTTCACCCGGTCACCCGCCGCAATGTTCAGCTTGCCTGCCAGTTTTTCACCAATTTCCACAAACTGTTCTGGCTGGATAATAGCATTCAGGCGGGAATGCTTGGTCCAATGGCGGAAAAGCTCCGTAATTGAATAGGTGGTGGCAACATAAGGGAAGTCTTTTGCATGCCCCATACGCGCCCGATCATCCGTCAGCACACGAGCTACCGGGTTGTAAGTCACAGCCGGATGCAAAGGATTGCTCTGCAGCGGAGATTCCGTTGGCTCGTAATGTTCCGGGAACGGCCCATCGGTCATGCCACCGCAGCCGAACAGACGACCAACCCCATCAGGCTGCATAATAAAGGGGCTTATGCCGCTACCTGGAGCTGCTGTAACCGGATAATCTGGCACGTCTGCGCCGCTCCAACGCTGGCCATCCCATTCCAGTATCTGCCGTTTTGGGTCCCACGGACGACCGGACGGATCAAGAGACGCACGGTTGTAGAGAATACGGCGGTTGGCAGGCCAAGCCCAAGCCCAGCCGGGTGTGCAGCCTAAACCGGTGTCCGTATTGTCGCGCCGTGCCATCTGGTTACCAGCCTCGGTCCACGACCCGGCAAAAATCCAAGCAAAGCTGGAGGTCGTGCCATCGTCCCGCATGACGGAGAAGTCCGGCAGCAACTGACCTTTCTTAACCAGCACGCGCCCCTGATCGTCCTTCAGGTCAGCCAGAGCGAAACCGTTACATTCCCTTGCAACTTCTTCAGGCAGTGGTTCTTCCGCGTCACGGTAGTTCCACTGCATGTTCAGCACCTGTTCCGGACATGCCCCACCTTCTTTACGATAGAGATCCCGAATTTTGGTGAAAATGGTGCCTAAAATGCGAGAGTCCTGCCATGCTTCGCCCGGAGGCGCTGCACCTGCAAAATGCCACTGCAACCAACGACCTGAGTTAACGATGGACCCGTTTTCTTCCGCAAAACAAGAGGAAGGCAGACGGAATACTTCTGTTTGAATATCTTCCGTCTTGACGTCGTTATACTTACCTTCGTCCTGCCAGAAAGAGCCTGTTTCAGTTGCCAGCGGGTCAATAACCACCAAGAACTTGAGCTTAGCCAAAGCCTGAGCCGTTTTATTTTTATCCGGCATGGCGGCAAGAGGGTTAAAGCCCTGCGCAATATAGCCATTCACCTTACCTTGATACATCATATCAAAGTAAGCCAGCATATCGTAACTACGGTCCCACTTAGGCAGCCAGTCGTAACCCCAGTTGTTAGCGGCCGTAGCATGTTCACCCCAAAGGGTTTTCATCAGGCTGACAAAGAACTTGGGTGTGTGGTGCCAGTAATTGACCTGATTAGCGACTTCCGTAGCAGGCGTGGTTTCCTTCAGGTAGGTTCCAATATCCTGCTGCTTGTCTGATGGCAGATTCATGTAACCCGGCAAACGCAGGGACAGCAGGCCAAGGTCCGTATACCCCTGAATATTGGAGTGACCACGCAAGGCGTTCATGCCGCCGCCAGCCATCCCAATGTTACCCAGCAGCATCTGCACCATTGCGCCAGCACGAATGATTTGTGCCCCACTGGTATGATGTGTCCAACCAAGAGCGAATAGGAAGGTTGCAGTCTGGTCAGGGGCACTGGTCCGGGCCAGCTCCGCACAAACATGCTCAAAGTCTTTGGCAGGTGTCCCTGTAAGCTGGGTGACCATTTCCGGCGTATAGCGCTCTACATGCTTACGCAGCAGATTCAGAACGCAACGGGGATGCTGTAATGTAGGGTCAGACTTGGCAAACCCTTGCTCGTCCCGCTCATAGGTCCAGCTTGTTTTATCGTAAATACGCTTCTCAGCATCGTAACCACTGAAAAGGCCATCTTCAAACTGATAGTCTTCCCGCACAATCAGTGCTGCGTTGGTGTAGGCTTTAACGTATTCGTGCTGGATTTTGTCGTGAGTGAGCAAATAGTTCACAACACCGAGCATGAAGGCTGCATCAGCCCCCGCACGAATGGGGGTATAAAAATCCGCCACAGCAGCCGTACGGTTAAAGCGGGGGTCAACCACCATAACCTTAGCGCCGTTACGGATTTTGGCTTCCATAACCCATTTAAAACCAACCGGATGTGCTTCAGCCGGGTTGCCACCCATAACCAGCACAACGTTGGCGTTTTTGATGTCTACCCAGTTGTTGGTCATTGCTCCACGCCCAAAGGACGGAGCCAATGCAGAAACAGTAGGAGCGTGACAGACGCGTGCCTGACAATCCAGCCCTAACATACCCAGCGCACGAGCAAACTTGAAGTCCAGCAACCCTGTCTCGTTACTGGCGGCAGAAGATGCCAGCATACCAGAGCTCAACCAACGGTTGACGGTCTGACCCTTCTCATTTTTCTCAATGAAATTTTTGTCACGATCTTCTTTAAGAAGTCGGGCAATACGGTCTGTGGCTTCTTCCCACGTAATACGCTTCCATTCCTTGGAACCAGGCGCACGATGTTCAGGATAAAGCAGACGTCCTTCACTATGTATGAAGTCAACTAGCCCTGCCCCTTTTGGGCAGAGCGAGCCACGGCTTACGGGATGGTCCGGGTCACCTTCAATGTGAAAAATACTCGGTTTTGCGTTCTTGGCACCATCACCAAGGCTGTACATTAAAATACCGCATCCAACCGAGCAGTATGTACAGTTATTCCGAGTTTCCTTGGCACGGAGCAGCTTATATTGCCGAGAGTCCCCTGCATACGCCTTGGGGGGCGTAAAGCCCAAAGCTAACGCGCTGGCCCCTGCAACGCAGGTCCCACCGGCCTTCAAAAACTGCCGTCTTCCCAGAGTCATGTTACCCGTACCTTTTACCCAACTTACCGCATAAACGTTATATAGAATGTTTAACTGATTTTGGAATTGATGCAGATCACGATCTAGTATTCGCTGCTTTCAGAACCCTTTTTTGAAGAGCTTTATCTATTCCCATTCAAATATAGACAATTACAATACTAAACAACTTTTAGTTGTGCCTCCACCGCAAACGAACGGACTTGCTATTTTTTTATTGCAATTGATAATTGTTCTCATTATTAAGAAAAGCGAAGCATCGGCCAGCGTTATCCCGCTCGTTTATCCCCAGTCCCTGGTTTGGTGCTTCACCCAAACCCGCTTTCCGTCCCGCAGACGCATATTTTTCCCCGAGTTATATGGGTTGATCCATGACGATGACAGAAACAAGCCATTGGCATCTTACACACTCACAACCCACTCTTTTTCTTGATTATTTTAACCCAACAAACGGTTTTATTACCCAGATCAATATTCTACTCAGTCGGTTCCGTGCCGTGCAGACCCTCTGTTCCGAGGGAGAAACCGATGAAATTTTTACCCAACTCCGCAATGAGCTTGCGTTTCATCTGGTTAAAATGTCGCGTTGGTGGGGGTTTGATTTCTGCCCGCAGGGATTAACGGGTGTCCGCAACCCACTTTTTCTAACCTATGTAAAAGCTCATACCGCCCGCAACTATATAGACGATTGCTTTTTTGATCTTTTTACCATGCAACGCCATATGCATGGCGGGGACGCCGGGCATATTATGGTTTTAGGCAGTGACCCTTTCAGCACTGCTGACCATGGGCTGTTCTACGGCGTTGATGGCAAAAAAGCTTTTCGCTTTGCCACGCGCACAGAAGGCCAATCAGCGCTTGATTGGCACCGCTACAGCTACCCGGACTTTGCAAGCGCGTGGCTTGCCGCATGGTCAACACAGACAACCGGCGGTGATGTTCGTAAAAATTTGAGCGATTATTTGGCTGCTGAACGGGAGCACGCCTGCGCCCGCACGTGGCACCAACGCTATTTCCACAGACACGACCAGCAGATGACAACTCGGCTTTATGTTGATGCCACACAGCAGCTTGCTATTTGCAAGTCTCCTTTTGGCAAGGCCGAGTTTGAAAGCATTGTGAACAGTCTGGCGTTTAACATCGTCCACATTGCTCACGACCGCAGCATGACGATCTCTGATTTAATAACAGAAAACCAAATTTTGGACGGCAGTTTACGGACAGCAAATACTCTAAAACACCGCGCCAGAGCGCATGTTGCCGTAACGGTAGACCCCTGCCTGAAGGCCAAACTCAATGCGCTGTTGGACAGCACGCTCTCTTATGTTCCTAGGCGCTGTTCTGGCGCCTAGGAACATAAAAAGGGCAGATTTCCATCCCTGCCCTTTTTAAATTTTTACTGCTTTTTACCTACAGCAGCCTTCATAATATCGGCGCTTACATCAGCCTCAAAACTCTGCGCATTTTTAGCAAAGAGCTGTACCAGTTTGTCAGCTTGTTCTGCATAGGCTGCTTTGTCTGCCCAAGCATTTACTGGGTTCAGAAGGTTTGCAGGAACGCCGTCCACGGTTTTTGGCACAGACAAACCAAAGAAGGGCTCTTGCTCAAACTCAGCGTCATTCAGCTTATCACCCAGCACTGCCGCAAGAATGGCGCGGGTATGTTTAAGAGACATGCGCTCACCCTGACCGTAAACACCGCCTGCCCAGCCTGTATTAACCAGCCAACATGAGACATTGCCGCGCGCCAGACGATCCCGCAGGAGGCTACCATACAACGCAGGAGGCCGCGGCAGGAAAGGTGCACCAAAGCAGGCTGAGAATGTGGCCTCGGGAGCGTTACCAAGCCCTTTTTCAGTCCCGGCAATACGAGCAGTATACCCCGACAGAAAATGATACATCGCTTGCTCAGGTGTTAGCTTAGCCACGGGCGGAAGCACCCCGAATGCATCTGCTGTCAGCATAAGCACATGCAATGGCTTACCGCCACGACCGTTCTCCACGGCATTCGGGATAAAATGTGTGGGGTAGCATGACCGGGTATTTTCTGTGCGGGAGGCGTCATCAAGGTCTAGTTGGCCGCCGCTCTTTACGGTTACGTTTTCCAACACGACGCCAAAACGGTGGGATGCATTCCAGATGTCTGGTTCTGCTTCTTTATTCAGGCGAATAACTTTAGCGTAGCATCCCCCTTCAAAATTGAAGACACCTTCGTCTGACCATCCATGCTCGTCATCTCCAATAAGAGGACGGTTACGGTCTGAAGAAAGAGTGGTTTTGCCTGTTCCTGACAACCCAAAGAACAGAGCACTGCTCCCCTTACCGTCCACATTGGCGGAACAATGCATAGGCAACACCCCCTTAGGCGGGAGAAGCCAGTTCATGACTGTGAAAATTGATTTCTTGATTTCGCCAGCATACTGCGTTCCGGCGATAATAATAAGCTTTTGCCCGAACGAAAGTGTTACAGCCGTGGCTGAACGAATGGCAAACGTGGCGGCATCTAATTCCAGATCAGGCGCATGCAACACAACGTAATCTGGCGCAAAGTCAGCCAGTTCTTCCACGGGCGGTCTGATAAACATATTCCGGGCAAACAGGGCATGCCATGCGTTTGTCGTCACAACACGCACTTTGATACGGTGTGCAGGGTCGGCCCCTGCATAGAGGTCCTGTGTGAACAACTCCTGCCCTGCCAGATACCCTCGAACAGTATCTGTCAGTCGTTGAAAGTTTTGCGGTGCCATTTTCTGGTTGGTGTCAGTCCACCAAACATCCCCGCTCACTTCGGGTTCATCTACAATGAACTTATCTTTTGCTGAGCGCCCGGTATGTATCCCGGTATAAACTGCCAGAGCACCATCTTCGGAGAGAACACCCTCCTGACGTTCAAGAGCTATCGCGGCCAACTCTGAAGCAGCAAGATTAGCATGAACGGCAAAAAATGGTGAAATTCCAGTACCATCCAGCACGGTGGCAGGATCCTGACCCGGCGCCTGAGCCAGAATATTTACTTTTAAGTGCTCTTGCATGAGTGTTTATCTTCCTTTTTTTGTCATGCGTGCACGGCTTCCTCTCTTTCCACCATGCCTTGGGCTTTGCAGCCAAGTTTATGCTGGAAATAAGGTGCCGCACCAAACCCTTGCTGCCACACGTGCAGTTAATTTTCCTCAAAGTTATCAGTTTTCAACTGCTGTGTCTTAGAAATACACCATGTTGAAGTCTGACAGCTCTTCTACAGCCGTTGTTACGCTTTTTAACAACCAATGCAAGATGGCCAGAATTAAGCGAAATTAAACGGAGAAACGGTATAACACCAACGATTACCTTAAAGTATTGTGGCTATAGGCCCCCAATCTTGCTGTACCGATAGAGGACCGAAGATCTCCTATGCTCCCACTCCCCCTCGACGCGGATTTCTCACAGTTGAGGCAATTTCGGGTCATTTTGTAGAATTCA
>NZ_JBQDXI010000036.1:0-14153 GCF_052102375.1 Acetobacter sp. | reverse complement strand
TCAATATGGGTCAGAAAACTCTTGCATAACGGACGGTAACCACAGAAGAAATCCGATTAAAAGTAAGGCAAAAACCTTAAAGTTTTTCTACCTGACCATATTCCAGATCCACAGGCGTAGAACGACCGAAGATGGAAACGCTAACCTTCAGGCGAGCCTTTTCTTCGTCAATTTCTTCAATCACACCATTGAAGGATGTGAATGGCCCGTCAGAGACACGAATCTGCTCACCAACTTCAAAGCTGACCGCAGCACGTGGGTGCTGGATGCCTTCTGCCGTCTGGTGAATAATGCGCTCTGCTTCAGCAGCAGAAATGGGGGTAGGGCGGTTTCTGGTGCCCAGAAAACCCGTAACCTTGGGTGTATCCTTGACCAAATGCCAGGATTCATCCGTCATTTCCATTTTCACCAGCACGTAGCCAGGGAAAAATTTCCGTTCAGCATTCACTTTCTGACCACGGCGTACTTCTATGACTTCTTCAGAAGGCACCAGAATTTCGTCGATATGGTCAGCCAGACCTTTTTGTTCTGCCTGCTCGCGAATGTGCTGCGCAATTTTCTTCTCGAAGCCCGAATAGACGTGGACCACATACCAACGTTTGGCCATGTCGTTTCCTCAGCCTCCCAGTCCGAATAATTGACGCACACCAAGACCAATAAGCTGGTCTACGGCAAAAAAGAAAACAGATGCCAGACCAGCCATAGCCAGAACAGCGCCTGTTGTAATCAGGGTGGCACGCCGAGAAGGCCAAGTAACCCGTTCGGCCTCGGCACGCACATCACGCAGAAACTTACCGGGACTGACCGACACGTACCATCCTCTCTTGCCGCCCGCCCCGGCTTGATGCGGGAAACGGCGCAGCGTGAAAAATCATATTCAAACTGTCAGGAGTTTTTTCTGCGGTTAAGGCAGATCAGGTTCCAGCCAGCATGAGATGGCAGGGGTGGAGGGTCTCGAACCCACAACCTTCGGTTTTGGAGACCGACACTCTAGCCAATTGAGCTACACCCCTGCAATGCGACTGCCGCCACGAAACAAGCCTATAACGGAAAACCGTTTGTCTGGCTAGACCGTGGTGTGGCCCTCACAGGAGGCGGAAGAAAATATGTTGCGGGCATAAAGTCAAGAGGCAGAAGACAATATTCTTCAACAACAGGCTTCAGGGGGATAAAAAACCCCGCAAAAGGGGGCTTGCAGAACGTGATGGTTTAGCGATAAAAGTAGCCCAACAGAGCGCGGGCATAGCATAGTGGTAATGCTGTAGCCTTCCAAGCTACCGAGGAGGGTTCGATTCCCTCTGTCCGCTCCAGTTTCTCCAAAAATTCTAAAATGCTTTGCCACTCGGTTACGGTGAGCTCTTGCAGTGCCAGCTTCAGGCTTGTGCACGCTCTATCCGCACCCTCGGGGATAAGCGCTCATTGCGGGCCTAAGAAATATTATCGTCCTAGGCTCGTTACGCTCATTTTTCACACGAAACCAGATGAGGCCCCATTCCAGTTGGGCTTTTTTGAGCGTCGTCGGGTAGGTCAGCGCTGTATTCCGGCAAATTAGCGGCAGACGCCAGTTGCGTGGCGTGTTTCGTCATGCTAGAGGCCGCGCCGACGAATGCTTATGGTTCCATACGGGCCGCAGGCGGAGTCATTGATGTGGAATGCCGGCGCGCACAGAAGGAAAGAGCCTAAACAGTGGTGGCCTCGGGCGTAACGACAGCACAACCGGTTGCTTTTGCTGCCAACGGTCTTGAAGGCCGTTATGCAACTGCGCTTTATGAACTCGCAGCAGACCAGCAGCAGCTTGATGCAGTGCTTGATGAAGGTGCGGCGCTTGCCCGCCTGATAGATGAAAGCGCCCCGTTGCGCACTGTTCTGGCCGATACCCGGCTGGATATCCTCGTCTCGCGCAAGGCCATACTGGCCGCGCTGGATGCGCAGGGCTTCAGTCCAATCATTAAAAATTTTGTTGGCGTTGTTGCTGATAACCGCCGCCTGCCAGTCCTGCGCCGCATTCTTGCCGCGCTCGATGCTCTGGCAGCGTCCCGGCGCGGGGAAGTTGTGGCAGAGGTTTCCTCCGCCCAGCCGCTCAGCCCCGATCAGCGCACCCAGCTTCAAGTTCGTCTGGCTGAAGCCGGTTATGCACGTGTCACGATTCGTGAGCGTGTTGATGCCACCCTGCTCGGCGGCCTTGTCGTACGTGTAGGGGCAAAACTGTATGACGCCAGTCTTCAGACCCGCCTGTTTCGTTTGCATTACGCCATGAAGGGAGCCGCGTGATGGAAATCCGTCCCGCAGAGATTTCGGATATCCTCAAGCAGCAGATTGCGTCGTTTGACAAAGAATCCGACGTTGTCGAAACCGGTACTGTTCTGTCCGTAGGGGACGGCATTGCCCGTGTGTTCGGTCTGCAGAATGTTATGGCAGGCGAACTTGTTGAGTTCCCTTCCGCTGGCCAGAAAGGCATGGCGCTCAACCTCGAAAGCGATAACGTCGGTATCGTTATCTTCGGGGATGACACCAATATCCGTGAAGGTGACACAGTCACCCGTTCCGGTGTTGTGGTTGAAGTGCCAACAGGCAAAAGCCTGCTGGGGCGCGTTGTTGACGGTCTGGGTAACCCGATCGACGGCAAAGGCCCTCTGGGCGCAGTTGAAATGCGTCGCGCTGAAGTCAAGGCTCCGGGCATCATGCCACGTCAGTCCGTCAGCGAGCCAATGCAGACCGGCATTAAGGCCATTGACGCACTGGTGCCAGTTGGCCGTGGCCAGCGTGAGCTCGTGATTGGTGACCGTCAGACTGGTAAAACGACCATTCTGACCGATACCATTCTGGCTCAGAAAGCTGTCAATGATCTGGGCGACGACAAGAAGTCCCTGTACTGCATCTATGTTGCAGTTGGTCAGAAGCGTTCTACGGTTGCTCAGCTGGTACGTCTGCTTGAAGAAAAGGGTGCGCTTCAGTACTCTATCGTTGTGGCAGCTACCGCATCTGACCCGGCACCGCTCCAGTATCTCGCACCCTACGCTGCATGCGCTATGGGCGAATACTTCCGCGATAACGGCATGCACGCCCTGATCTGCTACGATGATCTGTCCAAGCAGGCAGTTGCATACCGTCAGATGTCCCTGCTGCTGCGTCGTCCGCCAGGCCGTGAAGCTTACCCAGGTGACGTGTTCTACCTGCACTCCCGTCTGCTGGAACGTGCTGCAAAAATGTCTGACGCCCACGGTGGTGGTTCTTTGACGGCTCTGCCCGTTATTGAAACACAGGCTGGTGACGTGTCTGCTTACATCCCGACCAACGTGATCTCCATCACCGACGGTCAGATCTTCCTTGAAACGGACCTGTTCTACCGTGGTATCCGCCCGGCTGTGAACGTGGGTGGTTCTGTGTCTCGTGTTGGCTCCGCCGCACAGATCAAAGCCATGAAGCAGGTTGCAGGCAAGATTAAGCTGGAACTGGCTCAGTACCGTGAAATGGCTGCGTTCTCGCAGTTTGCTTCCGACCTTGATCCGGCAACCCAGAAGCAGCTGGCACGTGGTGCACGTCTGGTGGAACTGCTCAAGCAGCCTCAGTCTTCTCCGCTCACGGTTGAAGAACAGGTTATTGTGCTGTTTGCCGGTACCCGTGGCTTCATTGACGGTATTGCAGTTGAGAAAGTTGTTCCTTGGGAACATGCTCTGCTGAAAGACCTGCAGAATGGTGGTAAGGATCTGGTTGACACAATCCGCAAGGAACGTGCTCTGTCCAAAGACACTGAAGCCCGTCTCACTGAATATCTGACCACCTTCAACCGCAATTTCGGCGGCTGAGGCAGCAGGAGCAGTCATGGCTTCCCTCAAGGAACTCCGCGCCCGGATCGGAAGTATCAAGTCGACACGGAAGATCACCAGCGCGATGAAAATGGTCGCGGCCGCAAAATTGCGCCGCGCTCAGGCTAGTGCTGAAGCTGCCCGTCCGTACGCTGCGTCCATGCGCCGCATGCTGGCCGAACTGGCAGGCGCTACGAAGGGGGAAGAAGGGGGACCGCTCCTTCTGGCCGGAACCGGGCGTGATCAGATCCATCTGCTTGTGCCTCTCACGAGTGATCGTGGGCTGTGCGGTGGCTTTAACGCCAACGTGCACCGCAAGACGGAACTCACCATCCGTAAGCTTCAGTCTGAAGGTAAGACCGTTAAGCTGCTTCCGGTTGGTCGTCGTGCCATCAACTATTTTTCCCGTGAATATTCTGACCTTATCGTTGATAAGGTTATGGGGTTCAGCGGGAAAGAAATTCCGTTCTCTGTGGCAAGCGGTCTTGGTGACAAGATCAACGCTCTGCTGGAATCTGGTGAGATTGACGTTTGCACACTGGTCTATAACCAGTTCCGCAATGCCATGACACAGGTTCCCACCTGCCAGCAGCTTGTGCCGCTGGTGATGGATGGTGCAGTGGGTGAAACACCTGCCGCACCGGCAGCAGACGCCGCCCAATATGAATTTGAACCGGATGAAGCAACGCTTCTGGCTATGCTTCTTCCGAAAAACTTGCAGGTACAGATCTATGCTTCTCTGCTGGAAACAGCAGCAGGCGAGAACGGTGCCCGCATGACGGCAATGGACAACGCCACGCGGAATGCAGGCCGGTCCATCGATAGTCTGAGCAAGGTCTATAACCGGACCCGCCAGACGAACATTACTAACGAACTGATCGAAATCATTTCGGGCGCACAGGCTGTCTGAGCCCGCTCGTTTGCCCCGCAGGAGCTGACCCATGTCGGATACCACAACCCAGACCCAGGCCCCTGCGGCCACGAAGTCCAATGCTGTTGGCCGCATTACTGAGATTAGAGGACCAGTGGTTGATGTGCAGTTCCAAGGTGAACTGCCAAAAATCCTGAACGCCCTTCATGTAAAGCTTGGCGATCAGACACTGGTGCTGGAAGTGGCCCAGGAAATTGGTGAGCACGAAGTCCGTTGCATCGCCATGGAAACCACAGACGGACTGGTACGTGGTGCCGAAGTGGTGAACACCGGTTCCCAGATCTCCGTTCCTGTTGGTCCGGAAACGCTTGGTCGTATTCTGAACGTCACCGGTGAGCCGATTGACGAAAAAGGCCCGATCACAACAGCACGTCGTGCGCCAATTCATCGTGAAGCTCCGTCTTTCGAAGAACAGGCAGCCTCTGCTGAAATCCTGATGACCGGCATTAAGGTTGTCGATCTGCTCTGCCCTTACCTCAAGGGTGGGAAAGTTGGTCTGTTCGGTGGTGCTGGCGTTGGCAAAACCGTTATCATTCAGGAACTCATCAACAACATTGCAAAAGCGCACGGTGGTGTGTCTGTGTTTGCTGGTGTTGGTGAGCGTACCCGTGAAGGTAACGACCTGTATTACGAAATGCAGGACGCTGGCGTTATCAAACTGGGCGAAAACAACGAAACAGACGGCTCTAAAGTGGCCCTCGTGTTCGGTCAGATGAACGAACCACCGGGTGCCCGTGCTCGTGTTGCTCTGACCGGTCTGACGCTGGCTGAATATTTCCGTGACGAAGAAAACCAGGATGTTCTCTTCTTCGTGGATAATATTTTCCGCTTTACGCAGGCTGGTTCTGAAGTGTCTGCTCTGCTGGGCCGTATTCCATCAGCAGTGGGCTATCAGCCAACACTGGCGACGGAAATGGGTGCGCTGCAGGAGCGTATTACGTCCACCAAAAAGGGTTCCATTACGTCCGTTCAGGCCGTTTATGTTCCTGCCGATGACTTGACCGACCCTGCACCAGCAGCAACCTTTGCCCACTTGGATGCAACAACGGTTCTTAACCGCTCTATTGCTGAAATGGGCATTTACCCGGCTGTTGACCCGTTGGACTCCACATCTCGCTCACTTGACCCCGCTATCGTGGGTGAAGAGCACTACAATGTGGCGCGTGAAGTGCAGCGTATTCTGCAGACCTACAAATCCCTGCAGGACATCATTGCCATTCTGGGTATGGACGAACTGTCTGAAGACGATAAGCGTATTGTGGCCCGTGCACGCCGCATCCAGCGCTTCCTGTCTCAGCCGTTCCACGTTGCAGAAGTCTTCACGGGCTCTCCAGGTGTTCTGGTATCTATTGCTGACACGGTCCGTTCGTTCAAAGCCATCTGCGCTGGTGAATATGACGACCTGCCAGAAGCTGCTTTCTACATGGTAGGCACCATTGAAGAAGCCGTTGCCAAGGCAGAAAAACTGAGAGAATCAGCTTAATAGCTGATTTTCAGGAAGGAGCACGTTCATGCCGGTCCAGGTCGAGATTATCAGCCCTGAAAAGGTTCTGGTATCACGGGAAGTAGAAATGGCTGTCATTCCGGGCGCGGAAGGCGATATTGCGGCCATGCCTGACCGCGCTCCCATGATGCTGCTGCTTCGTGGTGGCGTTGTGTCTTTGTATGACAATGGCGCTGTAACAGAGCGCTTCTTTGTTGGTGGTGGGTTTGCTGACATTACAGCAACCCGTTGCACTATTCTGGCAGATCGGGCTGAACCTGTAAGCGAAATCTCTATTGATAACGCAACAGCACAGCTTGAAGCCCTGACGGAAGCATGGGGCAAGGCCGACAAAAACGATATGTCTCGTTTGGATGTTCTGCAGGAAAAAATTCTTGCCGTACGTGCCGAGATTGAGGCCGGGTCTTCCCGCTAAGTTACAGGCTCGTTTTTGCCCAGTTGTTATTGGGTGAAACAAGACGAAAAAAGCCACCTTCGGGTGGCTTTTTTTATGCCCTGTTTAGCCACGGCCACGATAGGTCGGTACATCCTGCGAGGGTATCCAGACATCCACAGGGGGTGCGCCGGTTTGCCAGAATACGTCAATGGGAATCCCGCCCCGCGGGTACCAGTAAGCACCAATCCGTAACCAGACAGGGGACAGAAGATCAACGAGCGTTGTGGCTATTTGAATAGAACACGCTTCATGAAAGGCACCATGATTGCGAAAGCTGGTCAAAAACAGTTTTAAGGACTTGCTTTCAACAATCCATTTGTCCGGCACATAATCAATCACAAGATGGGCAAAGTCCGGCTGGCTGGTGACTGGGCACAAAGATGTAAATTCAGGTGCCGTAAAACGCACAAGGTAGTTTCTGTCCGGGTAAGGGGCAGGTACACGCTCCAGAACTGCATCTTCGGGGCAGCTAGGGGCTGCAATGTTGCGGCCAAGCTGGCTCAGCGCTGTACTGCCATCATCAGGGCGGCTCATGGGGTCTTCCTTTCTTAGCAGAGAAAGGCAGGATGTTGAGGCTTAAGCCTATTCCGTCAAGCTTTTCCGCTCAAACAGGCCTTGCATCCGCTTCTTTTTCTCCGCAGGTTGTGTATGAAGGATATATGGCTAAATCCTCAGCTTCTGCATTTCCCCAGCCCCGCCTCATCTCCAATACGGAAGATCTGGCAGAAACCCTCTCACGTCTGCGGAGTGAGCGTTTTCTGACCATTGATACCGAGTTCATGCGTGAACGCACATATTGGCCCGAACTCTGCCTTGTACAAATTGGCGGGTTGAAAGAAGTTGTGCTGATTGATGCTGTGGCTGAAGGCTTAGACCTTTCCCCCCTTGCTGAGCTGATGGCCGATACGTCTGTTCTAAAAGTATTTCATGCCGCACGGCAGGATCTGGAAATTTTCCTGTATCTGTTTGATGCACTGCCAAGCCCCGTTTTTGATACACAGGTTGCCGCTATGGTGGCGGGCTATGGTGACCAAGTTGGGTATGACAGTCTTGTTGGGTCTCTGACTGGCCATGCCATTGATAAAAGCCATCGCTTCACAGACTGGTCAGCCCGGCCTCTGTCACCTGCCCAATTGACCTATGCCGCAGGGGATGTGACGTGGTTGCGGCTTGTTTATGAAAAACTCCTGAAAAAACTTGAGAAAGAAAAACGGCTGGAATGGGTTTCTGCTGAAATGGCAGAACTGGCAGACCCGGCAACCTTCCGTCCTGATCCTGAAAAACAGTGGGAGCGTTTGCGGGCCCGCACGAATAACCGGCGTATGTTAGGGATCTTGCGCGCAGCCGCAGCCCTGCGTGAGCGTGAGGCGCAGCGCGTTAACGTGCCACGTCAGCGTTTGTTAAAAGATGAAAGCTTGCTGGAAATTGCTGCCACAGCCCCGACCACAATAGAGGCTCTCGCGCGTGTGCGCGGTGTATCGCGTGGGCTGGCGGAAGGTCGAACAGGTCTGGCCATGATCGAGGCCGTAAAGAAGGCTCAGGAACTTCTGGATTCTGAATTGCCCAGACTACCGAAGGGAAGAAGCAAAGACGCTGCTCGTCCATCTGGTGCCTTGATGGCTATGTTGAAGGTTCTGCTGGCGACCTGCTGTGAAGAACATGACGTAGCCCCCAAGCTTGTTGCCTCGCTCGATGAACTGGAAGGCTTGGCGCTCGATCCTACCCAGCCTAACCCCGTATTATCCGGGTGGAGAAAGCGCGTATTTGGTGATGCAGCACTCTCTTTGCGGAGCGGTGAAATTGCTCTTGCCGTCAAGGACGGGAAAGTGGCGCTTATACCGTGTGGTTCCCCTTCCCAAGACTGAGGGAAGAGGAACAAAGGGTGGGCTGATTAGAAGCCCATTTCCTGCCAGATGTTGGAGAGCGGACGCGCCCCAACATGAGAAATAATTTCTGAAGCAGCAACGGATGCCAGACGTCCACATTCCGGAAGAGTGCGCCCCGTTGTCAGGCCTGCCAAAAAGCCAGCAGCGTAAGCATCTCCAGCACCGGTTGTATCCACAACCTGAGTAGGCACTGGGTCAATTTTTGTTATTTGGCCATCATGAATAACAACGCTGCCAAGCCCGGAACGGGTCAGGGCGGCAAAGGTGGTGTCCTTCAACGTGTGCTGCGCAGCGGTGTCAAAGTTTTCTGTTTCATACAGGGCGCAGATTTCGTCTTCATTAGCGAAGAGAATATCAACATGTCCGCGGACCAGATCTAAAAATGCCTGACGGTGGCGGCCAACACAGAAGGGGTCAGAGAGGGAAAGGGCAACTTGGCGGCCATTTTGGTGTGCCAGTGTTGCCGCACGGCGGAATGCTTCCTGAGCATGCGGCGGGTCAAACAGATACCCTTCCAGATACACAATGCGTGAGGCCGCGATTGTGCTCTCCAGAACATCTTCTGGTGTAAATTGGGTGCAAGCTCCTAAGTAGGTTGCCATTGTGCGCTGGCCATCCGGGGTTACCATCACGACACATCGTGCGGTTGGCAGGTTGTCATGCAAATGGCCATCCAGCGGCGCAGAGGGGAAAGTAATACCGTTTTCCCGTAGATCCTGCGCAAATTTTTCACCAGATGGGTCACGGGCTACTTTACCCAGATACGCAACGCGGGCCCCAAACTGTGCTGCAACAACGCAGGTATTAGCGGCAGAGCCCCCACCCATGACCCGCTCAGTTTTCAGGTCGGCGGTAATGGCATCGGCACGCGCAGCATCAATTAATGTCATGCTACCCGGTGTCAGATTCTGCTGCTCCAGAAAGGCAGGATCAACATGGGCCAGAATGTCGGTGATGGCATTACCAATGCCCAGAATATCGTAAGTAATCTCAGAAGCCGTCATGACAGGTATATTTTCCCGAAAAAAAATGACTGTATCGGCTCTTCCGGTACCCTGCTGCCACAAAAAGGGCAACACTAAGCCGTATGCAGTCCTTGCCGCCACATTTGGTGGCTGTATAACATTTGAAGATGCCAGCTAGGTGTTTTGCTGCAAACATCTATCGGTATTCGTAAAACCGCTGTCTTGAAAAGGCAGCCAGCATGGCGGGGGTGTTCTTGTTCAAGAGACGCAAACCTGAAGAAACCAAACCGGCCGCATCCAGTTCTGGGCAGAGTGCCAGCCAGCCGGGCGCTGGCAGCAACCCAGCGGGTGCTCTCGGTTCCATTTTCCCATCCTCATCGTCTTCAGCCGGTTCTCCATCGCCTGCTTCTGGCAGCGCGACTCCGGCTTCCTATCCTGCAACAGCAAAGGAGACCTCTATGGGTCGCGCGCCACTTCCCCCCGGTTCCCCTCTTTCCCCCAACGCATCCGTACCGCCTATTCCGGGCGCAGGGCGTGGTTTGCCGCAGCAGGCACAGCCTAAAAAAGATGTGCCTGAGCAGCGCACTCTTGTTGTGGGTCGTGGCATTAGCGTGCAGGGCACGGTGCAGGACGCAGAACGTCTGGTGGTTGAAGGCACCGTTGAGTCCAGCATGATCTCAGCCAAAGAACTGGTTGTGATGCCGGGCGGTCTTTTCCGCGGTGGTGTGGAAGTTGAAAACGCTGAGATTGCAGGCACCGTTGATGGCACTCTGACAGCCCGTGGCAGCCTGACGTTGCGTGCAACGGGGCGTCTGCTCGGCAAGGCTGCGTGTCGTCGCCTGAAGGTGGAAGATGGTGGCCAGATCAGCGGTCAGCTTGAAATGCTGAAAGATGATAACGGTGCTGCCACGCCAGCCCCAGCCGCTGAAAAAAGCGCCGAAAGCTGAGTTATCAGGTCTGAGGGGTGTGGCGATGACTTTCCCCTGTATGGAGTTTGTCCATCAGGGGAAAGGGGCGCCCCAGCCTTGAGGCACCCTTTTTTAACAATCAGGCTACGTTGTCGCGTCTGTCACGCAGTTTGACGTAAGCAATCTGTGCGTGTTCGGCACAGTAAGGTTTCCCCGGAAGTGGGGTTGCGCCACAAAAATGAAAACCCGGTGTGCCGGGGTCACCAATCGGCCAGCAGCAGGACGGGCCACGGCGCTTTTTGGGCTCAGCGTCGGAAATCCGGCTTAGCGCAGGCTTGGAGCGTGACTGCACACGCGGTGCCGCTGCGGGTTTTTCTGGTTTGGCAGCAACTACTTTGGGGGCCGCTTCCGGCTTGGGGGCTGGTGGTACCGCAGCGCTTACGGGCTTTACTGCCTCGTCTATAGCCTTGGGTGTTGCCTCTACCGCAACTGGCGTCTTGGCGGCAACTGCGTCCGGCTTGTCAGTTACTGGCGCGTCAGCAGGTGCTACTTTGGTCGCTTCAGTGACTGGTTTTTTCTCGCTCCGGCGAATAGGCGACGGACGGGGTGGTAAACCAAGACGATGCGCCTTGCCGACAACCGCATTTTTCGTGATGGAGAGTCTACGGCCAATTTCGGCTGTTGAAAGACCTTCTGCCCACAGCTCCCTGAGCCGGGAGATCGTTTCCTCGGTCCACTCCATTCACAGCCACCTTTTCACTTTGTCCCGAACGGCAGAAGCCAAATGCTTCTTTGGGAGCACATACTAGTGGCTGAACGCTTCTACCTCAAGGACTAAGCCATAAATTCCTGTGGTAAGGTTTGAAACAGCGTCAGATCATGGTGGTGCGTTTGCAAGGAGGCGGTTAGCCGCTGAGACTGCACTTATGCCAGACACTACACGCGGTTTCTTTTTAAAACTGGCTTTTGGCATCCTCGGCCTGAGAAATAAGGGGAGCAGGCCCGATGTCAGGGTGCAGGACGCTTTGCACACGAAGCGTCCTGTCTGGTTCAGGATTGGGGCAGAATTTCCAGCACAAGTTCCTTCGGTCTGCATATACGTGTTCCGAGCGGTGAGGTCACAACGGGTCGGTTTAAAAGTTCAGGATGGGCGGCTATGGCGTCCAAGATAGTGTCATCAGACACTGTTGAGGCAGCCAGACCGAGTTTTTCGTAAAGATCTCCTTTTTCCCGCAGGAGCGTTCTTACAGGCTGGCCACTCGTGGCGGCCAGTTGGGCCAATGTGTCCCGGCTAGGAGGAGCTTTGAGGTAAAGAACAACCTTGGGCGTCACGCCTGCATCCTCAATCATGGCCAGAACAGCACGGGATGTACCACAGGCCGGGTTATGGTAGAGAGTAACCGTCATCAAGAAATATCCTGATAGGAATGTTAAAGAGGTAATGGGCGATTATCTGCAATGGCTTCCATGGCCATGTAGGATGTCACGGTATCCAAGTCGATATGTTCAATCATTCTTCTATAAATAGTGTCAAACGCATTCATGTCTTTGGCAACTATTTTCAACATATAGTCATAGTCTCCGGCAATACGGTAAAAATCGACGATATTGGGGATGGAGAGAACGACTTTTTTAAAGTTATCCAGCCATTCTTTTGCATGATGCCGCGTCTTGACCAGCACAATGACGGTCAGGTCCATGTCTATGCTGGCGCGGTCCAGCACAATGGTTTGCCCGCGCAGAATGCCCGCAACTTTTAAAGCCTGTAACCGTCGCCAGCAGGCATTTTGTGACATACCAACTTTCTCAGCCAGATCTCTCTGAGAAAGCGAGGCATCCTGTTGCAGGGCGCGCAACAAAGCGCGGTCTAAATGATCTAATTTAAGGCTCATAAGCAATCATATGATCTGGTTTTTGAGCAATCAAGCAGGAAATTGGGTAAGTTATTAGGGAGAGAGCCCGGTAGTCTGTGCAAACTCTCACTTCCTGATGACGGCTTGTTGACCATGCATACTCCAGAAACGCTTTTTTCCCGGTTTGCTGCTTTACTCCAGCAGGGTGCGATTGTGCAGCGCCTTGGAGACGATGTCATAGGCGACGGTATGCCAATAGAGGGGCCATACGGTGTGGTGCCTCTGGTTTATGCAGATTACGTGGCATCAGGCCGAGCATTGGGCATGATAGAGCAGACCATTGCGCAGGATGTACTACCCTATTACGCGAACAGCCACACTGAAGCTTCCTTATGCGGGCAGGTTATGAACCGTTTGCGTCATGCTGCACGGCAGACCATTGCGCGGTTATGCGGGGCAGAACACGGCTATGCGACCATTTTTGCGGGCAATGGTGCTACGGCAGGCTTGAATAAGCTGGTTCACTTATTAGGCGTGACGGCAGCTGTTAAAGCCGGGCAAAAGCCTTTGGTGCTGATGGGGCCATATGAGCACCACTCCAACATTTTGCCGTGGCGTGAGAGCGGTGCCAGTTTAATAGAACTGGCTGAAGCGCCTGAAGGCGGTCCTGACATGCAGCAGTTAGAGGAATGTCTACGGAATGCTGGACAGGACCGTCTGGTTGTTGGTGCATTTTCAGCGGCATCCAATGTCACGGGAATTGTAACTGATGTTGATAAAGTCACAAAACTTTTGAAGTCATATGGGGCTAAATCTGTTTGGGATTATGCCGGGGCTGGACCGTATCTGCCTATTTCAATGCAGGCTGGAACCGAGTGTGAAAAAGATGCTGTGGTTATCTCTACACATAAGTTCATTGGGGGGCCGGGCGCATCGGGTGTGCTTATTGTGCGGGATGCAGCAGTTGAAGTTTCCTGCCCCAGTGCGCCGGGTGGTGGCACTGTAAAGTTTGTTTCCCCATGGGGGCATGATTACTCGGCTAACCTCGTGGCACGGGAAGAAGCGGGCACGCCAGATATTATTGGCAATATTCGTGCAGCACTCTGTTTTATGGTGAAAGATGCCATTGGCCAGACTTACATGGCTGAGCGTAATACGGCTCTATACCAAAAAGCATATAAAAGTTTGAGTGCTAACCCCCATATTCAGGTTTTGGGAAACGCAAAGGCTGGCCAGCACTTGCCCATCTTCTCTTTCCGAATAAAGGATGATGTTGGTGCGCTTGTGCATCATCAGCTTTTCACCCGTATGTTGTCTGATCGTTATGGTATTCAGGCCCGTGGTGGCTGTGCCTGTGCCGGTCCATATGCGCATAGATTGTTGGGAATAGAGGAAGAGCAATCCCGTGCTTTGCATGCTATTATTCAGGCTGGGCAGGAATTAGAAAAACCCGGTTGGGTTCGGCTAAATTTCAGTGTTCTCATGAGTGATGAGAAAGTGGACTATATCCTTTCTGCTGTGAACGAGCTGGCTGACATGGCGCGTGACATAGGGAGTAGCTACCACTGCGATGCCACCACAGCGCGTTTTCGATATGATGTTGCGCAAGCAGCGGAATGAAGTGAGAGCGTGTTGTGATTATTCCCAACACGCAGTAAAAAAAACCACACCTGCATGATGTGTTGTTAACAGTCTTTATACGAGAAATAATGACGCTCTATTTGCCTTCCAAGCGGCAATAAAAAGTTCTAAATTTTCTCCTGCTTCTGCAATATTAAAGACTGGCGCGTAAAAGAAAGAAATTTCCTTTTAGAGCCCTTTTGGAAATTCGCTATGATAGGTTTTCAAGAGGTTTTGAGCGTGA
>NZ_JBQDXI010000035.1:0-17201 GCF_052102375.1 Acetobacter sp. | reverse complement strand
TCACGCTCAAAACCTCTTGAAAACCTATCATAGCGAATTTCCAAAAGGGCTCTAACAAGGGCTACGTGCTGGAGCGCTCCGGGGTTAGGCAAAGCCTCAAACACATTGCGGAGCATGGCGGCATTTGCCACACAGTTTTCGTGCTCCGTGGCGCATCGTGTCCATGTGCAGAAAAAAACATGCGTGGGTGTGAGGCTCTCCAAAGCCTGTGCCAGCCCGGATGCATCCAGCACGTCTGCCTGTACGGGTATGACCCCACTTCCCTCTGGCATGGTCCGGCGGGACAGGCCGTAAACCGTCCAGCCTTCCGCCACTAATCTGCGGGCCAGATTTTGCCCGACAATACCGGTTGCACCAACAACAAGTGCACGCTGTGCCATGGTGTTTCTCCTGTTTGAAAAAAGTAACAGCAAATACGTGGCAACTTGTTTATACACACACAAGACGGCACCTTTTTGTGCCTTGGCTACCAAAAGGTTTCCATAAAATGGCCCCTTTGCTTCCGCTGGACTACCGGACAGCACCGTTTGATGAACAGTGCGCCCCCCGCCGCCTGTTGCGCCTTTTCAGTGGCAAATGGACAACGATGGTCCTGCACAGCTTGCATCTGGAAGGTGGTACATCCCGCCCCGGCCACTTGCTGCGCTGCCTGCCCGGCCTTTCCAAAAAAATGATGACACAGACCCTTCGGGAGCTTGAGGAAGCCGGGCTGGTCAGCCGCACCGTGCAGCAGGTCATGCCGCCCGTGGTGGAATACAGCCTGACACCCCTTGGCCACCGGTTTATTGAGCCGCTGGAAATGCTGTACCACTGGGGTATAGACAATGCGGATGCTCTGGATGCCGTCAGTCACGCACAGGCTGTTTCTTCCACCTAGCCCGCACGCCAACTTGCACAAAAAAGGGGGTTACATGCCCGCCAGCCACCCTGCTCCTACCATCAGCACATTGCACCTCTACC
This sequence comes from Acetobacter sp., assembly GCF_052102375.1. Classification (GTDB taxonomy): domain Bacteria; phylum Pseudomonadota; class Alphaproteobacteria; order Acetobacterales; family Acetobacteraceae; genus Acetobacter. The sequence goes on along the minus strand of NZ_JBQDXI010000035.1, from coordinate 16,241 downwards.
CGGTAAAAGCCCTGCGCGGCCTTAACCAGATCAGCCTGACCCTCCACCCATGGGGGCCAGAAGGAGACCGGCGCTGGATGGTGGTGGAGCCTGACGGCACTTTTCTGACGCAACGCACCTTGCCTGCCATGGCATGCCTGACCGCCACCCCAACCCATAACGGGCTGGAACTGAGCACAGCAGGAGCCACCCCTTGCACCGTGCCCATCCCGGAGCCGGAAACACCAAGCCAGCCTGTGCGCGTATGGAAAGACACCGTCCCCGCACAGGACGCCGGAGCAGAAGCCGCACAGTGGCTGAGCCAGCACCTTGGCCGTCCCTGCAAGCTCGTCTTTATGCCTACGCCCGCCGAGAACCGGGTGCGGTTGATTGATGCGCAGCCTACGCCGGTTTCCTTTGCTGACGGATACCCGCTTCTGGTGGCAACGGAAGCCTCGCTCTCCGACCTGAACGAAAAACTGGCAGAGCCTGTACCCATGGCGCGGTTTCGGCCCAATATTGTGGTTGCAGGCACCCTGCCGTGGGCAGAAGATAGCTGGAAAATAATACGGGCAGGCACTGCCATTTTACGAATAAGTGCCCCATGCTCGCGCTGCACTGTCACCACAACGGATCAGGAAACCGGCGCTATTCCCAACCGTAAAGAACCACTGGCCACTCTGGCGCAGTTTCATCGCACACCAAAAGGTATCATGTTCGCGCAAAATGCAGTGGTGGTGCAGCCTGGTACCCTTAAGGTTGGAGATAGCGTTGATATTCTGGAAACAGGAGTCTCCAACCTTCTGCCTGCATAAGAAATTTTCCGTAATAAGCCACACAGTCATCTTGCTGTCCATGTAAAGTGTGCTTGACAAAAAGTACTCCGCTTCTGTATATGTAAAGCACACTTTACATAGGACTCGGATAATGACCTCCAAACGCTACCTTGCTGAGCTTTTTCTTTGTCTTGTGGTTTATTGTGTGTTGCTGTTTTTCTTCATTTTTCTCTTCACGCATCAAAAACTAAACGGGCTGTGGCAACCTGCCGCAGCTCTACTGCCCATGATACCGGGCTGCGCTTTCTGCTGGGTTGTGATACGGGAGTTCCGCCGTATAGATGAACTCCAGCGCAAAATTCAGTTTGATGCGCTGGTATTTTCTTTTACAGGCACGGCCCTACTCACATTCTCTTACGGTTTTCTAGAGATTGTGGGCTTTCCGTCTCTCTCACTGTTTGTGGTATGGCCGGTTATGGCGCTTTTGTGGAACATTGGGATAGTTTGGGCAAAACGGCACTATCAATGATTAATCAGGTTCGCACACTCCGCCTTGCAAGAGGGCTTTCTCAGGACTCTTTAGGGAAATTTCTGGGAGTTTCCCGCCAGACCGTCAACGCCATTGAAATGGGCCGTTATGACCCCAGCCTGCCGCTGGCGTTCAAGATTGCACGTTTTTTTGCTATGCCTATCGAAGACGTTTTTGATGATTCGGCCAATGAGGCTTAATTTATCACCATAAAACATTTTATTTAATAAAGTGTTTTAGGCAGAAAGACGCACCTTAGGCACACAGGCCAGCGCCAGAATAGCATCCAGATCAGCAAACTGTTCCAGATGATCGGCTAAAGTATCGAGCGCCTGTTCAACCAAGGCGTCATGATGGTCAGGGAGTTGCGCTGCCTGCCCTGCCTGATACCAGAACCCATCGGGTGCAAAAGCCTGCCCGCCCACACGCTCCAGCAAAGCCATACGTGCCGCACGGTTGCCAAACACACCATGCAGATAAGTACCGTAAATACGCCCGTCTGAAGCCACTGCGCCTTCAGGTTGGCCACCCAACTCCAGCAAGGGCTCTGCACAGTCCGGCCCGGTTGTGCGGCCAATATGCATTTCATATCCTGACACGCAGGCCTGTGTACCGGCCACAATCCCCGTTTTTTCAACAAGATATTTGTCCGGACTCAACACCGTCTCTACTGCCAGCAGACCAAGCCCGGCCATGGTGGCAGGCGGCCCTTCAATACCGTGCGGGTCAGCCAGACTGTGGCCCAGCATCTGGTATCCGCCACAAATACCCATAATATGGCCACCCTGCGCCCGATGCGCTGCCAGCGCAGCCGACCACCCCTGTTTTTGCAAAACAGATAAATCAGACAATGTGTTTTTTGATCCGGGTAGAATAATCAGGTCACACTCTGGCAAAGGCTCACCGCATTGCACGGCTATCAGCTCCACCCCCGGTTCTGTTCTGAGCGGGTCAAGGTCATCAAAATTGGCAATAAGTGGCAAAAGCGGTACCGCCACGCGTAATTTTGCCGGAAGTGCTACAGGGGCGTCGCCTGCCAAGGGGGGCACGGGTTGCGCCGGTTTTTTGCCAGACCGCACAAGCTCCAGCAGGTCTGCTGCATCTTCTGCTGGCAGGTGCCTGATGGCGGGTAAATGCGGCACCAGCCCTAAGGGAGCCCACCCTGTACGCTGCGCAACAAATGCCATCCCATCTTCAAATAACGAGATATCACCACGCATTCTGTTAACAATAAAGCCTTTTATAGTTGCTGCATCTTCGGGTGCCAGCACAACCTGCGTCCCGACCAGACTGGCAATAACGCCCCCTCGGTCAATATCCCCCACCAGAACAACAGGGGCCTGAACGGCCTGAGCAAACCCCATATTGGCAATATCACGCGGGCGTAAATTCACTTCGGAAGCCGAGCCAGCCCCTTCTACCAAGACCAGATCCGCCTGTGCTGCCAGCCGGTAAAAACTATCCAGCACGGCGGGCATAAGCAGGGTTTTACGGTCCTGATAACTGCGTGCGGCTACCGTCTCCTGCTTGCGGCCCTGCACAACAAGCTGTGCGCCTGTCTCCCCCTGCGGTTTGAGCAGAACCGGGTTCATATCCACATGGGGCGGTACCCGGCAGGCACGCGCCTGCAACGCCTGCGCACGGCCTATCTCCCCGCCACTGGCTGTCACTGCTGCGTTGTTGGACATGTTTTGCGGCTTGAACGGCAGAACTTTCAGCCCCCGGCGCGTAAAAGCCCGCGCCAGCCCCGCCACCAGAGTAGATTTGCCAACACTTGACCCTGTGCCCTGAAGCATGAGCACCCGTGCGCTCAAAACTCCACGCCCTGCTGGGCCTTCACGCCATTTTTAAAATGATGTTTGACCAACGCCATTTCCGTCACCAAGTCGGCCTGTTCAATCAGTTCCGGTTTGGCATTACGGCCTGTCACTACCACATGCTGGCCAACAGGGCGGGCCTGAATATCGGCCAGAACCTCGGCCAGAGGCAGATAATCATAGCGCAGGGCTATGTTCAGTTCATCCAGCACCACAAGGGCCACATCCGGCTGGCTGAGCGCCTGCTTTGCTACAGCCCATGCCTTTTGGCAGGCTGCAACATCCCGCGCACGGTCCTGCGTTTCCCACGTAAACCCTTCACCCAGAGCATGCCATTCAATCTGGTCATCAAAGCGCTCCAGCGCCCTGCGTTCCCCCGTGTCCCAAAGGCCTTTTATAAACTGCACCACCACAACCTTGCGGCCATAACCTAAAGTACGCAGCACCATACCAAGAGCTGCGGTGGACTTGCCTTTACCCGGACCGGTATTAACCAGCAGTAGCCCTTTTTCTACTGTTTTAAAGGCCACTTCCTGATCCTGCACCGCTTTGCGCTTCTGCATTTTCTCGCGGTGGCGGTCTTCAGTATCGGTGAGTGCGGGGGGTGAAGTCTGTTCTGTCATGGGTCTTTCTATCGTCCGGGTAGGCGGGCAAGGCTTAACTCAGCGCCATGGCCTTGCGGTGGGTATAGCCATGGTCCAGCCCTGCCGGATGGGGCACCATATAAAGCCGGGCGGCACCCTGTGGCATTGAGGGTGCCAGAAGTTCCGGTGTGTCACCCGCAGCCAACGCACTCAGCAACCGCAGCGGGCCACCGTGAGACACCACGCAGGCTGGTACCCCCGCGGCTTTGACATCCTGCCAAAAGGCTCTTGTACGTTGTGTCAGGGCCAGCCCACTCTCCCCTTCAGGGGGAGCAAAGCTGGCAGGGTCTCTGGCCCATTCATCCAGTTGGTCCCGGCTGATGTCTGACCAGTTACGGCCTTCCCATGCGCCAAAATCCATTTCAGCCAAACGGGAATCTATGCGTAGTTCCATACCGGTTACACGGGCCAGCCGTTCCGCCATTTCCCGGCAACGGAGTGCGGGAGAGCTATAAAGCACTTGGCAGACTGCCCCTTGCGCCAGCACGGCCAGACCCGCGGCCACACCTTCCCAACCCGGTTTTAGCGCAACGTCCTGGCGCCCGTAGCAAACCCCTTCCGGCAGAAGAACTGGTGCATGACGCACCAACAAAACGGGGAAAGACTGCGCCATATTTCTCTCCTAGGCCATCACGCCACTCTCTAACACATGCGGTAGCAAACCGTTCCGGCGTACTGTGCCTACACGCACCTTACGGTGCATGAGCCTGTGATAATACCCACTTTTTTTGCCACCAACCGGGTAGCTCCGTCCTGCACTGATCAAACCTTTACACACAATCATGTGAGGTCTGGCACCCGTGCCAGCACATGAAAAAACGACCCTGTAACCAGCCCCCGTTGCCCACCGCCCAGGCCAAGGTCCGTGCCATCACCCGCAGTTAAAGCGGCAAGAGGCTGGTCTACGCCCGGCTCCAGCACGGACGCATAATGGAACTCGTGCCCCCGCAACCGTGACCCGGCCGGGCCAAGCAGGCAGCCCTTTTGTAACGTGGCCTCGCGGTAGCCCAGATTCAACTTGCGGCGAGCAAAAGAGGTTGAATGGCCAAGCAACCCTGCCATCTGGTGCCGCTGCCCCTGAGCATCTTCCAGCCCCTGCCCCAGCACCATGTAGCCCCCGCACTCCCCATGCACGGGCCGCGTCGTGGCAAAATACTGCAAGGCGGTTTTAAAATGCTCTGCCTGCGCCAACCGGCCAGCATGAAGCTCCGGGTAACCGCCCGGCAGCCAGCACGCCGTGCAAGACGGGTCCGGCCCCTGATCGGCCAAAGGAGAGAACGGCACGACTTCAGCCCCCGCCTGCCGCCAGAACAATGCCAGATGCCCATATAAGAAGGAGAACGCATCATCTTCCGCCACGGCAATCCGCTGGCCGGGGGGCGGCAACATGGCTGCCTGCGCTCCTGCACCGTCCAGCAGGTGGGACAGGTCTGGCAACAGGCGGGCCGTGGCCAGTATGGCATCAAGGTCCAGTTCCTGCTCGGCCTTGTCTGCCAGTTTTTCCAGCCAGTCCGTCAGGCCACCATGTTCACGGGCCTGCACAAGGCCCAGATGGCGTTCCGGCAAAGGCTGGCCCGGCTGGCGTAGCAATGTACCCAATACAGGCAAACCTGCGGCTTGCACGGCCCCGCTGGTCAACCGCGCATGGCGGGGCGATGCAACGCGGTTCAGCACAACACCGGCCACCGGAACATCCGCCTGCCATGTTGCAAACCCCTTGGCAATTGGCCCGACTGACTGCCCCTGGCCGGACACATCCAGCACCAGCACAACCGGAATCCCAAACCGGGCCGCAATATCTGCCGGTGCGCCGCGTGCGCCTTCCGGTGCAACAAGGCCATCAAACAGCCCCATGGCGGATTCCACCACCACAAGGTCAACATCCTGCTGTGCTGCCTGCAATACGGTTGCCAAAAGGGCGGGCGGCATACACCAGCTATCCAGATTAAGCCCCGGCCTGCCCGTAATAGCGGCATGGAACGCGGGGTCTATATAATCCGGCCCCGTTTTGGCGGCCCCCACGCGCACCCCTCGCCGTTTGAGAGCCGCCAGCAGAGCGAGGGTCACGGTTGTTTTGCCACCACCAGAGCGGGGGGCAGCCACCATAAGGGCACGGGCCGTCATTGCGGGAGGGGCCTTTCAGTGTGTTCTACAGGTGTAACAGGTATGTCTTCCAGCACTTGCCCCACACTGTTGCCGCGTGGGTGCCACAGTCCACGCTGCCATGCCTCGGCAAAGCGGGCGCGCATGGCCTCCCGCGCTGTCGGGTTGGCCTGCTGCAAAAACTGGTTGCAGGCCGCATTGCCTAATGTGGCGGCAAACACAAGGTCAAACTGCTGGTCAAACCGGTCTGGCAGGGTTGCTGCAAAGCCGGATAGGGCATCCAGCCCACGGGCCAGTTCTGCCGCACCGGCGTATCCGTGGCGCTGCATCCCCTCTATCCAGCGGGGGTTGGCCAGCCTGCCACGCACAATGCGGGCCACTTCCTGTGCAGTGCTCCGCAGGCGGGGCGTATCCGGGCGGGCTGTATCACCGTGCCAGATGGCGGGGTCCGCCCCGAGGGCAGCGGCGGCGGCGGCCAAGCCGCCCTCATGCGCTGCGTTTTCGGGACTTTCCAGCATATCTGTTTCCGCATGGTCCTGCACATGCAGCACAGCCTCTGTCCGGCTAAGCAACGTGGCCAAAGCTGTTGCATCCTGCTGGCCATCCCGGCCACCACCATAGGTCCATGCTGACCCTTCCAACCATGCCGCCCCCAGATCCTGCCGGTCCCGCCATGCGCCAAGGTGCAGGCGGTCTTCCAACCCGGTGCCGTAAGTGCCGCTTGCCGCACCAAAAATGCGGGCTGTGGCACGTTGCCGTGCCTCCCCTTCCAACCCGCGTATGGTAGCAGCAAGGGGGTTCCACTCAGCAGGTTCATCTCGTTCTGCCACAGCGGCCACAACGAGGTCGAACAGGGCTATCTGGTCGGGAAAAGCATCCCGGAACAGGCCGGAGATACGCAACGTCACATCTACCCGTGGCCGGTCGAGTACAGGCAGAGGAATAACCTCAAACCCCGTCACATGCCCTGTGCCTGCGGCACGGGTAACCTCCACCCCCATAAGGCGTAAGGCCAGTGCCATATCTTCCCCACCCGTACGCAGGCTGGCTGAACCCCACAAGTCCATCACAAGGCGGGTCAGAGGTTCTCCGTGTTCCTGTTTATGCCGTGTAAGCAACAGGTTTTCCATTTTTGCTGCCAGTTGCATGGCAGAGGGTGTGGGGAGTGCCCGTGGGTCTATGGTAAACAAATTGCGCCCGGTTGGCAGCACATCCACCCGGCCCCGCGTGGGTGCGCCCGCAGGCCCTGCCGCCACAAACCGCCCTGCCAGAGCATCCCGCAGGCCCATGACTTCCGCCTGTGCGCAGTCTGCCACCTTCTGGGCAATGATCTGGCGTGTCGGGCCTGAAGAGGGTGTGGCGCAGGCCTGTTCAATGGCCTCGACAAGGGCTTCAGTTTTGGGGGGCTGTTTACCAAAAATATGCAATCCATCACGAATTTGCAGATCTTTCACATCACACAAATAGGCATCCAGCCGCGCCAGAGCCTCATCGTCACTCTCATCACCGGGGCGCACGCCACTTTCCGCCAACACACCGGTACGGGCCGCACGGGTCAGAATGTCCTGACGCAACAACGCACCCCGCCGGGGGTCCAGACCATCCGCCTCCGCATATTCGTCAATCAACCGTTCCAGCGCCTGCATATCCGGGGAGAGGTCAGCCTGCATAACAGGTGGCGTCATGTGCCCTAGTGTCACAGCCCCAAGGCGACGCTTAGCCGTTGCGGCCTCACCGGGGTTATTGACAATAAAGGGGTAAATAACTGGCAAAGCTCCGGTTAAAAGCGCAGGCGCACAGGCTTTGGTGAGCGCTACAGCCTTACCCGGCAACCACTCCAGCGTGCCATGCGTGCCCACATGCACCATAGCGTCCAGCTTCTGCACATGCTGCAACCAAAGGTAGAATGCCACATAGGCGTGGCATGGCGGGCTATCCGGGTCATGGTAGAGGGTTTTACAGTCAGCCGCCTGCCCGCGGTCAGGCTGCACCGCTACCGTCACATGGCCCTCCGCATAAACCCGCAGACAGAACTGCCCGTTTTTTACAGATGGATCATCTTCCGGCGCGCCCCATGCAGCGGTCACAGACGCCATGAACTCTGGCTCCAACCGGGCGGTAAAAGCGTGATACTGTGCAAGCGACAGTAAGGGGTGCGGCAGCTCTTGTGTAAGAACCTGCACAAGCTGGGCCTGCTGCCATGCGGGCCCAGCATCATATCCCTCCGCACGCAAAATTTGCTGTATGGACACAAGACTTGCAAATGTATCCAGCCCTACAGCGTGCGCGACATGCCCGGTATCCTGCTGAAGACCTGCTCCCGGATAATCTGACACCACAAGCCCTACACGCCGCTGCTCTGCTGGCAGGCAGCGCAGACGGAGCCACCCCATAATGCGGGCTGTGGTCTGCGCTATACCCTCCGCAAAGGGGGTGCGGGCGGCGGGCTGGCCGGGCATAACCTCCTGCCGGAACGACAGGGGGAATGTGGCAATGCTGCCATCCAGTTCCGGTAAAACAGTTTGCATGGCCAGGTCTGACCGGGAGAGGCCCCGTGCGCTCTCCTGCCACAAGGCCTGCGTGCTGCCCGGTTGTAACAGTTGAAACACCGGCACACCCGCCTGCATGAGTGGCGAATACCCAGCCTGATTTCTGGATGAAAATACCGTGCCATTCAGCACACAATCCGGCTGGATACGCGCCATGAGATCGGCCACACCCTGCGCGACCTCTGGGTCTTTGAGCGAGGGCACAAACACCATATCCACCGTGCAGCCTTGCGCGGCCAGAGCCTCGGCCAGTGCCTCCAGCGCAGTCTGGTCACTCACCAGAAGATGGGCACGGTAGAAAAGTAAAATAGCCCGTGCTGTCATATTATTTGGTAAATGGGGGCCGTGAGCAACAGTCCTCCCCTCTTGCGCCACAACGGTCCGATACAGGCCCCATGCAGGCAGCGGTTCTGGTTGCTGGCCGTCATCCTTCACAAGGCCCGCCATGGCGTCCATCAGGCGCAGGGCGCAGGCCATGTTGCGCGGGCCACCCTGCCTAAAAAACCCGATAAGGCGCGTGCGGGCCGCCGGGTCCACCGTGGAAAGCTCTGCCAACCGCGCATCATCGCCACCTTGTGCGGCAGAGCTTGCCTGCGTTGTCGCGCATTCACCGGGCAGAAGTGCCAGAGGCACAGCATTACCCCGGCACCAGCCAGCCAGCTCCTCCACCCCGTAGCGCCACGCCTCCAGCCCCCCCAACAGCCGCACCACGACGCAGCGAGCTTTTTCAAGTGTGCTGTCAATATACAGGTCAATAGACATAGGGTGACGCAGCCGGGACAGGTGTGTCAGTTGCAGGCTGGCCTGCCTGCCCTGCGCCGGGTCTGCCTGCGCCGCAGCATGGGCTGCGCGCAGACTTAAAAGGTCACTTTCGCTAAAAGAGAGTACCACTACATCCGCAGAAGGTTGGCCGAGATCTTCCGCCTGCTCCTGCTCATCCAATGACCGGTTTTCACGAACCAGAAGATGCATGGCAAACCACTCCCTTCAGCCCGTATTGGTCAGGCTGCCCCGTGTGACAGGGCGGCGCGAATACCTGCTTCATTCAGCCCTTTCTGCCCAATCACCACAATGCGTCCTGACCGCTCAGCACCAGCAGGCAAAGGCTGGTCAAATTCATGCCGGAAGCGGGTACCAACCCCCTGCACCGCCAAGCGCATGGGCTTACCGTGAACCGAGGCAAACCCCTTCATACGCAGCACATCAAACGTGGCGGCAACGTCCTGCAACTGTGTCAGGAAAGCCTCTACGCTGGCCTGCTCCGGCACGGGCACTACAAAGCTCTCAAAGTCATCATGTTCGTGCTCACCATCTTCCGCATCATGGTGAGACGGACGCGCATCCAGATCGGCCTCGGCGGCGGCACCAAGACCAAGCAGCACGGCCGGGTCAACCTTGCCCTCTGTTGCGCGGATAATCTTGATGGGACGGGGTGAGAGGCGGCGCACTTCAGCCTCCACCTGTGCCAGTTCTTCCGCGCTCAGCAGGTCTGTCTTGTTCTGCACAATCAGGTCTGCAGCGTTCAACTGGTCTTCAAACACTTCTGCCAGTGGATTGTCATGGTCCAGCGAGGGGGCTGCCGCGCGTTGCTGGGCCACGGCATCCGGGTCATCCGCAAAACGGCCTGTGGCTATGGCCGGGGCGTCCACTACTGTAATGACACCATCTACCGTCATACGGTTACGCACGGTGGGCCAGCCAAAGGCTTTGAGCAACGGTTTGGGCAATGCCAGACCAGACGTTTCAATGACGACATGCTCCGGTGGGTCTGCGCGGTCCAGCAGGGCCTCCATAGTGGGCAGGAAGTCATCCGCCACGGTGCAGCACAGGCAGCCGTTGGTCAGTTCAACAATATCATCATCGCGGCAGCCTTCTATGCCGCAGCCACGCAGGATTTCACCATCAATCCCGAGTGACCCGAATTCATTAACAACAACCGCTATACGGTGGCCCTGCGCCTTATGCAGGATATGGCGCAGGAGCGTGGTTTTACCCGCGCCAAGAAAGCCGGTGATGATGGTAACCGGCACACGGGAGAGAGAGGCAGCACTCATGGTTTTCAGTCCTGTTCTTGGTAAAGCGATGCAGGTACGCGCCCCAGCACCATATCAGAAAGTGAGGCCGGACGGCGGGATGGCATGACCGTACCTTTTTTACTGGCGGCATAGAGCCGGGCATATGCCAGAATATCTTCGGCTTTTTCAGCACCCAGATAGCCCAGAAGCCACGTCCAGCGGCCCGCCATGGCAATGGCCGCAGTGCAACCGCGGTCACAGGCGGCAAGGCATTCCACGGGCTGAAGGGTGACAGGTAGGGCGCTACTCTCCCCTGCCTCTTCTTCTGCGGCCAGCAGAGCCAGCAGGCGGTCATAAAGCTGGGCACCGGGTGGACGCTCCATGGCTGGGCCACCCCGCCGGCAGGTCATGCAGACATGGAGAACGGGGTGACCATACCCGGCCTGACTGGAAGAAGGGGAAGAAAGCTCTGACATTCCGCATCCTGTTACGGCGCAGCCCCGCAAAGCGCTGGCCCGTGGCTTGGGGTGCAGACAGATTTGGCCCCGCCCCACCTGTGGCAGGGTACAGGACTATGCAGCACACTGCCGCATAGTGTTACGCACCGGGCACCCCGCCAGAGCCAACACCATAAAACCAAATGACCGCACACTGTATGAAACGACAGCACACGCGCCCGATGGCAGGTCTCCTGGCTTGTGGCTGGCAGCCTGTGCCATGCAGCACAGAAACAGACCCTACAGCGCCCCCTTCCCAGCATTACGGCCGGTGGATGTGACGGGCTTTTAAAAAGCACCGTTCACAGGGCTGTGGTAAAGCACACTCACAGTTGCGGGGGCAGCGACGGACTAATGGCCTGAGCCACGCACCGGTCTTCCCTTTTCATTCCTTGCGGAACACCATCAGGCGGGACAATGGCGGCAAATCTGCTCGGTTTCAAGACCCGGAAGGTGCAGACAGGCTCTACCCTCCGCTTAGTACCCCTGCGCGGGGTCATACAGGCGGTCCACCCGCTCTCCCCGCTCCAAAGCCGCAAGGGTAGCCACCACGTAGCGCGCACGTGCCGGGCGTGAGGCTTCCGATGCCACATGCGGCGTCAGCAATACCCCCGGCATTGCCCAGAGCGGTGAGTCTGCTGGCAGAGGTTCCGTTTCAAACACATCCAATACGGCACCATGCAGTGTACCGTCCTGCAAGGCCCTTACAAGATCCTCCTGCACAACAACTGCACCACGCCCGACATTAATAAACCCTGCTGGTTTGCGAATGTGTGACAGCAGAGAGTAGGTCACTATTCCTTTGGTTTCGGGCGTTTCCGGCAGCAGGCACACGACAATGTCAGACTGCTGCAAAAAAGGGAGTAATCCCTCTACCCCCGCGTAACAGGCCATGCCCTCCTGCTGTTTCTCATGCCGTGCCCAGCCACACACCTTGAACCCTGCGGCAACCAGCGTTTGTGCCACATGGGTGCCAAGATGGCCCAGCCCCATAATCCCGACACATGTAGTGGTGGACAAGCGCGTAGGGGGCATATTTTTTCGGGCCCAACATGCTTGGGTTTGGGCACTGTGCCAACGCGGCGCCTCCCGCAACAGGGAAAATACCGCCCAGCGTACATAGTCGGCCATCTGGGTTTCAGTTTCATCTCCGCCCATGCGCACAATGGGTATGCCTTTGGGCAAAAGCGGATCTGCCAGAATATGGTCCACCCCGGCAGCAACGCTGAGAATGGCTTTAAGCTTGCCCATTTGCGCAAGCCGACCCGCCTCCGGCTGCCAGACAAAGGCATAGTCAACCCGTGCGGGATCAAACGAGGGTGCGTACCAGTCCTGCACCTCCAGACCCGGCATAAGCTCCGCAAACAGGGCTTTCCATTCCGGGAAGGTTGCAGGGCTTCCTGCTTTGACCGCAAGGCAAACCATCAGAAGTCCTCTCACACTGATGGGTTAGCGTAACACACTGTGTGAAATTTGCCTCTTCACCAAAATATCACCCACTTAGGGAAGGGCTCGTGCATATTTTTCTTGAAATAAAAATTTAACATAGCTTACCTTGTTTCGGGAACGATTCTAATTTTCCACGCGACTCAGCGCAGTGTGTCTTTTCTAACACAGTGCATTATCGCAATGATAGTGGAATGCAAAAAACGTTTTATACGTCTGATTTTGCATAGTAGTTAAAAATTACGATAATTGGTTCGTGAATTTTTTATCCGCTATTGTACAAGGTGGAATATGACTCGTTTGCAACAGGGTTTTTTTATACCCCAGTTAAAGCCCCGCACGCGGCCATCCAGCCTTAAGCTGGCTGTTCCCATGGCGGTTTCCACGCTTCTGTTCTCTCCCCTCCTCCGCGCTGAAACTGTGCAGAAAGATGCAACTTCCGTTACGCAGCCGGAAAAAGACAAAAAGTCCAAAAAACAGAAAAATGCAGTTTCCGTAAACAAGCAGGATACGCTGAAAAAGAACTCATCCCTTGTTGATAGTTCTGAAAACATCACTGTCACGGGTACCCGTCTCTCCCAGACACGGCTTAGTAACGTGATGGCAGGGACCACCGTGGACGCGCAGCAGATCCGGGCGCGTGGCTATACAGACCTTGGTCTGGCCCTGATGCGTGAAAATACGTCCTTCACTGTTGGGGACCAGTCCCCCATCGGGGCACAGGGGCTGGGGGCTGGTCAGTCCTTCGTGTCTTTGCTGGGGCTTGGTTCCCAGCGTACCCTGACCCTGATTGACGGGATGCGTATGGTCGGCGGGGCTTCTGCCTCTGTTTACGGCGCAGGCTCCGGCTCCCAGGTGGACGTGGCGGCGATTCCCACTTCACTGATCAAGGGTATAGATACCCGGCTTGGCGGCGCTGGCGCTGCTTATGGTGCAGACGCCGTGGCCGGTGTGGTCAACTATCGGTTGGATGATCACTTCACTGGTGTAGACATGACAGCACAGGGCGGCTGGAGCCAGAGCCTGATTGCCCCGTCTGAAAAAATTACCTTCAAATACGGCCACACCTTCGACCACGACAAAGGTGGCGTTGTGTTTGACCTTGAATATCGTAACGCTGGCGGCGTTATGTATAACGACCTGCCAAACGTACTGGGTTCAAACGCGACTTCCTACCAGCGTGGCCTCTCGGCGTCAGCACCCCCTATACAAACATGCTGGCCCCCGCTGCCAGAAACCTGTGGGCCTCTGTCACCGGCATTCCCGGCCTGACGGGCACACATATTCCAATCTATAAAGGCGTAAATGACGGTATTGGCAACGCAGCCGGCCAGCCTTTGATGTTTAGCCAGGACGGGAAATCTCTTGTTCCTGTCACGTACAATTATATCACTAAGACAGGGTATAACGCCTCTGGCGGGAATGGTCTGGCCACACGTGATTATAACCAGCTTTACGCCCCCTCAAGCCAGCTCAACCTGACCACGCTTGGCCACTATGACTTCAACGATCATCTGCACGCGACCTGGCAGGGATGGTACGCACGGAGCCGTGCCAGCAGCGACGTTGGGCAGGGCACCTGGACCACGCCATATTTTGGTGACGGCCCGCTGGATATGGACAGCTACCTGAACACAGATGGCTCCTACGGTCCCGGCTATCATAACGTGAACGGCGCTTACACGCTGAGCACTGACAATCCGTATCTCACGGATGCTGAACGGACTACCATCAAAAATGCCCTTGCTGCTAGCGGTCAGCCAACAGATAAATTCTATCTCTCCCGCCTGAATCAGGATCTGGATGGCGGAATGTATCGAACGGACATGCAGATGTTCCGTTTCCAGGGCGGTCTGTCAGGGGACTTCAACGCCGTTGGGCGGCACTTCAACTGGTCTTTGCGTGGCCAGTACAGCAAATATATGAGTGATACATGGCAACCCATGATCAACACGCAAAACCTGATTAATGCGCTTAACAGCACACGGGATGCGGATGGTAACATTGTTTGCGCCTCTGGGTATGTGAACTCACCAGCGGCAACCCGAAGTGACACATGCTCTCCGTTTAACCCGTTTGGTACAAACCAGAGCACACCGGGCGCACGAGACTACATTATCTCTGACGCACACTACAAAAACACCAATGCCCAACGTGACTTTCAGGCAGAAATCAACAGTACAGTCATGAGACTGCCTGCTGGTGATATCCGGTGGGATCTGGGGTATGAGCACCGGCGTGAAGGCTATAACTTTAACCCCGGTAGTTTCTTTGCTGGCCAGTTGCTGGACGACGGCAGCCGCAGGCAGTACGGCAACGTAACCGCAATGCCTTATACGTCCGGCTCTTACTACACCCACGAAGCCTTTGGCGAACTGGACGTACCGCTCATTTCCCCGGCCATGAATGTACCTGGTGCTTACAGCCTGACAGCAACAGCAAACGGTCGTTATATCAACAACAGCATTACAGGCAGCTACTGGACGTATATGTTTGGCGGAGCCTGGTGGCCAACGCAGGACTTTGGCCTGTCTGGTAACTATGCACAGTCCGTCCGTAACCCATCTGTCACCGAACTGTTCTCACCGCAGAGCACCTCTTACGAAACGGCCGATGACCCGTGCGATACAACATTTGTCAATTCAGGCCCCAACCCCACAACCCGCGCTCTAAACTGCGCCAAAGCCAAAGTACCAAGCGGCTTTGTCTCCAACATCACGAGCGGCACCGTAAAAGGTACGACTGGTGGTAACCGCAGCCTGCAAAACGAAACCTCTCACAGCTACACCGGCTCTCTTGAGTTCCGTCCGCGCTTCATTAGAGGCTTTGACTTAAAAGGGTCTTTTGTTGACGTAAAAGTTAACAACGAGATTACTTCTCTGAGCGCAAAAAACCTGATTCAGGCGTGCTACGACTCTTCAACCTACCCCTCAAACGCGTATTGCAACACCTTCACCCGTGATCCGTCCTCACATCAGATCACTGGCTTTACGGACGGGTATTTCAATATTGCAAACCAGCATATGCAGGTTCTCCAGGGCGCGCTGGACTACTACTTGCCGCTGCGCCGCGTTGGCCTGTCCGACAATGCCGGCAGCCTGGAACTGCGTGGCAACTACACGCACTATCTGAAAAACTCACAAACCTATCTGGGCAACACTTACTATCAGACAGGCACCACAGCCAGCCCGAACGACCTGTTCACGCTCAACCTGAACTACACACGCGGCCCATTGTTCGTGCAGTGGCAGACAATCTTCTACGGCAAATCAAAATATGCCGTGCAGGTTGCTAACACAGCTTACGAACATAACAACCGCCCAAGCTTCGCTTACTTCAATGCAACCTTTGGCTATCAAATTACCAAAAACATCGATGCCAACTTCATGATTAACAACATCACCAACGCCTTACCCAAATACCCGGGTACGGTTAGCGTGACGCGTTACTATGAAGCGTTGATTGGTCGCTCTTTCCAGATGAACATCGGCGCACATTTCTAATGCCGGTCATCAGGCCATAAAATCTGAGCTCAACAGAATGCAGGGGTGTCCACACACCCCTGCATTTTTTGTAGCGTGGGCACCGTCTGGCTCTCTGCTATTTCGCTCAGGTAACTTTTGGCCTATAGTCCCGGCACGCTGTAAGAGTTTGTTTTTGCCGTCACATTTTCTATCACCACTTTTAACCGGAGACATTATGACTGTTTTTAAACGCCCTGCGCGGGCTTCGCGCAAACTGGCTCTCCTGCTTTCTGCAGGGCTTGGCCTGAGCGCTGTTACCACCGCCGCACACGCAGCAGATGCCCCGGCAGCAACCGCCCCTGTCGCCCTGCCAAAGGCAGATTTTGGCACATGGGGTTTTGACCTTGCCGGACGTGACACCG
>NZ_JBQDXI010000034.1:0-17489 GCF_052102375.1 Acetobacter sp. | reverse complement strand
CCCTCACTGAATCGCACCAAAATACCCCCTAAACCCACTAAATCATTCAAAATTACCCCAAAATATTACGTTAACTTTTGGTAGGGTTTGGAAAAAGTCCTCCCCTCTCGCTTGCTCGCCGTTTTGCTTGTGAATTTTAGGCAAAAAAAAAATCCCCGCTCTCGCGGGGATTTTCCTTGGGTCGACACACTCGAACTTAGTGTGCTGTGCCTTCAGGCAGCGTGTAGGCGATAATATAATCCCCTACGTCTGGTGAATGGCTCATACCCCCTGCGGAGATGACCACATACTCTTTCCCCGTTTTGGGGGACTTATAGATCAGCGGTGCCGCAACAGCGCCAACCGGCAGACGCTCGCGCCAGACTTCCTTACCTGTAGCGGACTCAAGTGCCCGCAGGTAGTAGTCCTGCGTACCAGCAAAGAACAGCAGGCCGGACGCCGTAGACGTTGGGCCGCCGAGCGTTGGCATACCCATTGGTACTGGCAGATGGGTTTTGATACCCATTGGCCCCAGATCCTGCGTGGTGCCCATAGGAACCTGCCACAGCAGTTTCTTGGTTTTGAGGTCAATGGCGCTCATGGTGCCGAAGGGCGGTGTGTTGCAAGGCACTTCCAGCGGAGACTGAAGAATATCAATCCGAACGCCAGCGTAAGGACCAGCAACCTGCGGACGAATTGTGCCCATAAAACCCGGCACTTCGTCGGTAGAAACCTTATAGTGCTTGGCTTCTTCCTTATTCACCAGGGTCATACGCAGAGGCATACGCATGTCATTGACGAACATGACGCCTTTACGCTCATCGATAGAGATACCGCCCCAGTTCATGCCACCCAGCAAGCTGGGCCATTCGATGTAAGGTTTTTCACCCGGTGGGGTGAACGGGCCTTCATAGACCGAATCCTTAAACATGATACGGCAATAGAGCTGGTCGAAGGTGCTGACACCCCACATGGAGCTTTCCGTAAGCGGGTCCGCACCGATGATGGGCATACCAACAGAGAAAGGCTGCGTGGGAGACAGATGCTCACCCTGTGCTGCGGGTGACGTTGGCACAGAGCGTTCCTGCACTTCTGTAACAGGCTGGCCGGTGCGACGGTCCACAACAAAGATATGGCCGGTTTTGGTTGTCTGGATGAGAGCAGGAACTTTTTCACCCTGCGCATTGGTCACATCATACAGAACAGGCTGAGACGGCAGGTCATAGTCCCACACGTCATGATGCACAGTCTGGAAGACCCACTTGGTTTTACCCGTAGTCGCTTCAACCGCGACAATGGCTGCGCCAAATTTCTCTTTTACTGCGTTACGGTCCCCACCCCAGTAGTCTGGCGGCCCGTTACCGGTTGGCAGGTAAACGAGGTTCAGGTCTTTATCATATGTCGGGATAGTCCAGACGTTTGGCGTTTCCTGCGTGAAGTCCTGACCTTCAGCCGGAGCCTGCGTATCATCGGGACGACCAACATCCCACGCCCATGCCAGAGCGCCGGTACGAACATCATACGCACGCACAACACCTGATGGCTCACCGTGCACAATGTCACGCACCCAGCCACCAATAACCGCAATATGCCCCATAACCACCGGAATGGAGGTGGGGTGATAGCGTTTACCGTTTTCGGTTGGGCCCATCTGTTTTTTGATGTCAACAACACCGTTGTCACCAAAAGCAGGGCAAAGAGCACCCGTATGGGCATCCAGAGCAATGAAGCGCGCATCCACTGTGGAGGTCAGGATACGCTGGCGGCAAAGCGGGTCTGGGCTGGCAGCTTTTTCCTCGGCGGTCAGGCTGACATCTTTGTCCATGTCATAGTAGCCAATACCACGGCAGGTGACGTGCTCGGCAGAGTGCGCCTTGGCGTCAAACTTCCAGATCGGGCGGCCTGTATCGGCATCCAGTGCCGTAATCAGGTTTTCCGGGGTGCAGGAATACAGCACGTTACCAATTTGCTGGGGCGTGTTTTCGTCAACACCTGTCCCAGCACCCTTGGTGCGGCGACCGGTATGATAAACCCAGGCAACTTTCAGCTTGCTGACGTTATCTGGTGTAATCTGAGTATAGGGTGCAAACCGTGTACCAGCAGCGTTACGACCAAAGAACTCCCAGTCTTCCGGTGCATCGGTTTTGGTATTTTCAGCCACCTGATCCGGGGCTGCTGCCTGCGGATTGCTAATCTGACCATGCGGGAAGAACGCTTCAACCAGCGTAACCAGCAGAGCCCCGACAATACCCAGACCTGAGAAAACACTGACACGTTTTGTGGAAGACACCGTGGTTGGGAGTGTTGCCGCAGCCCACAGCCCCAACGCAAACAGAATGGCAGGCACAACCAGACGGGGCAGCAGGGCCCAATATCCGATTTCTGGCGTATCGCAGAAAGCCCACACAACAGTTGCGGCAAAAATGACAACCGTAAACAGCAGAGCCAAACGGTGCTTTACAAAAAACAGAACAGCCAGAACACAATATGCCAGACCGGCCAAAAGGTAATATGCTGAGCCGCCTAAAAGAAACAGCTTACTACCACCATAAACAAGCACTGCGCCCACCAGAAAACTGATGACCGCAAACAAGATACGATAGGCATTACCTAAGGCTGACTGGCCCCCCGCGGGTTGACCTTCACCCATGCTATCACTCCACTATCAAGAAAAAATTGCCCTGCCCCGCATGTAAGACAAGACCCTGTTGGAAAATGCCCCCAGATACGCCTGAAGGTGCCTGAAAGCTTGCGCGACCTGCGCCCGGAACCCGAGCACGCCACACTGCTGACAATTTTCTAAAACAGATTCTCAGAAAATCTCCGGCAACCTTGAGATACGGTTCTTTTGCCTTTGCCGTTCTGGAGGGAAGGAAACAGTTCTGTGTCTAATTCATTGATGCATGTCAAGAAAGCCAGACCAAAACGTAGGCAATATGAACAACCTTTTGGAAATACTCATTTAACACTGCATCGGTTGGTTCTATAGACAGGTAAAAATAGAATGTTTTTCCCTGTATAAGTCTCATTTAACCGACACATAGAAGTGATAAATACAACAATAAACAAAGAATAGTTTTATATAACTACACTTTATCTGTGTTTGGTTATTTTTTATTTTAAAATAAGTCCGAAGGAATTTTAATTTTAATTTTAATTTTCCAATATTTCCTATGAAGAATTTCTTGAGAACTTCATGGAAATCACGGGTTCGTGATGATGCGGTTGCACTATTTTTGCCCGTTTTAGAATAGCAGAACGAATTTTAGTCAGAAAATTAAAAACTTCTTAAGTCATTGTTTTATATTGTTTTTTAATGATTTTTTATAGATTTTCCCTGTAAAAACTCAACTGCCCCATATAAAAAAAATATGCAAAATGTATCGTTCATATATTGGACATTTGTGTACTGAAGGAGCCTTTAGGAAGCCGTAAAGGCTCTGCTTCGTTAGAGCAAAGTGAGGAGACATTTAATATGACTTACACTGTTGGTATGTATCTTGCCGATCGTCTCGCCCAGATCGGACTGAAGCACCATTTTGCTGTAGCGGGCGACTACAACTTGGTTCTGTTGGACCAGCTACTGCTGAACAAAGACATGCAGCAGATCTACTGCTGTAATGAATTGAACTGTGGCTTCAGCGCAGAAGGATATGCCCGCGCACACGGTGCTGCTGCTGCTGTGGTGACTTTTAGCGTTGGCGCTATCTCCGCCATGAACGCCATTGGCGGTGCTTACGCAGAAAACCTGCCGGTTATTCTTGTGTCTGGCTCCCCCAACAGCAACGACTATGGTTCTGGCCATGTGCTGCACCATACCATTGGCACAACTGATTATGGCTACCAGCTTGAAATGGTGCGCCACGTTACCTGTGCGGCTGAGAGCATTACTGATGCAGCTTCCGCACCGGCAAAAATTGACCATGTCATTCGTTCTGCACTGCGTGAAAGCAAGCCGGCCTATCTGGAAATTGCCTGCAACGTGTCTGCACAGGAATGCGTCCGTCCGGGCCCTGTTTCCAGCCTGCTGTCTCACCCTTCCACAGACACGGTCAGCCTGAATGCTGCTGTGGATGCAGCAGTCAGCTTTCTGAATGGTGCTGAAAATGTGGCTATGCTGGTTGGCAGCAAGTTGCGGGCAGCCCATGCTTTGAAAGAAACCGAAGCTCTTGCTGACAAGCTGGAATGTGGTGTTGCCATTATGGCTGCCGCTAAAGGCTTCTTCCCGGAAGATCATGCCGGGTTCCGCGGGCTGTACTGGGGCGAAGTGTCTTCTCCCGGCACTCAGGACCTGATCGAAAAAGCAGACGCGCTGATTTGCGTGGCACCAGTCTTTAACGATTACTCCACTGTTGGCTGGACGGCTTGGCCCAAGGGCGACAAAGTGTTGCTGGCAGAAACTAACCGCGTGACGGTAAAAGGTCAGGCGTTTGAAGGCTTCACCCTGCCGGAATTTCTGGCAGCACTGACGGCAAAAGTCTCAGCCCGTCCGCACTCTGCTCAGACCTCAACCTACACGAAGCCTGAAATTGCTGCGAGCAAGCCAGATGCCCGCCTGACCAATGACGAAATGGCCCGTCAGATCAACGCTATGCTGACATCTGACACCACATTGGTTGCTGAAACAGGTGATTCCTGGTTCAACGCCATGCGTATGCATCTGCCACGCGGTGCCCGCGTTGAGACAGAAATGCAGTGGGGCCATATTGGTTGGTCTGTTCCCTCTTCCTTCGGCAATGCCATGGGGTCTCAGGACCGCCAGCATGTTGTGATGGTGGGTGACGGTTCCTTCCAGTTGACTGCGCAGGAAGTGGCACAGATGGTGCGCTACGAACTGCCGGTTATCATCTTCCTGGTGAACAACCGTGGTTATGTCATCGAAATTGCAATTCATGACGGCCCAT
This sequence comes from Acetobacter sp., assembly GCF_052102375.1. Classification (GTDB taxonomy): domain Bacteria; phylum Pseudomonadota; class Alphaproteobacteria; order Acetobacterales; family Acetobacteraceae; genus Acetobacter. The sequence continues at coordinate 12,606 of NZ_JBQDXI010000034.1, read as the reverse complement.
ACAACTACATCAAGAACTGGGATTATGCTGGTCTGATGGAAGTGTTCAACGCCGGTGAAGGTCATGGTCTGGGTCTGCACGCAAAAACAGCGGCTGAACTTGAAGATGCCATCAAACAGGCAAAAGCAAACCGTCGTGGCCCAACCATTATTGAATGCAGCATTGAGCGCTCTGACTGCACTGAAACACTGGTAAAATGGGGCAAGCGCGTTGCATCTGCCAACGCCCGCAAACCACAGTCTGTCTAATATAATTTTGTAAATCAGACAGTTTTTTAGAAAGCCTGCCACCGCGTAAATGCGGTGGCAGGCTTTTTTTATGATTAGTTCCCTCTGCTAACGTTTTTGTGTACTAAAATACTCCTGTTTTTTCACGCACTTGTCATAAAATATGTTATCCTGATTAAAGTTTTTATTAATATCAGGAACACCTTAAAACGCCCTTACACTATAGCCTGCCTTTGCAAGCAGTATTCCGGGCACCCCCTCACCCAGTCTGAAAATTTTGCATTTCCTTGATGATTTTTCCTTTGGCGGCAAACGGAGAAACCCTTCTGCTGCATGAATTTTCAGGTTTTTCTTTCCGTATGGCTTGATGCCACACTTTACCGATGGTCCGATCATGCCGCGCAACACATATCTCTCATCTCTGTCTCTCTTTGCTGGAGGGGTTTCTCTTCTTTGCTGCCTGGGTGTTGCGCAGGCGCAGCAAACCGAAAAACCGCCGCCGCCTTCACCCACCGCAATGCCGCACACGGTCTATATTGATGTCTCCCCCAAGACAGACGCTACTGCCGGCCAATTGCCGGACCCACGTGTGCTGCAAAGACCTAAAAACTCTCCCCTTCCATTAAGCGGTGTCCCTCTTTCCCCATGGCCGGGTTTTGCAACCATGGTTGTGCCATCAACAGATAACTATGAAGGCACAAAAACTTTCCACAAAATGGAGTTGGACTCTCTCAGTGGGGGAGAAGCGGTTTCATGGCTGCTGCCATCAGAAATAGATGCGCTGCGCCATACGGATATGGAGGATCCCTATTACGTGCCAACAACAGGGTCTTCTCACCTGTTGCCTGTCATCATGCCTTTCCGCCAGCGCTTGCAGAAAAAGGGTTTCGTATTTTCCTTTGCATACAAAGGAGAATCTATGGCCGATATTAATGGCGGCATGCGGCGTGGCATGGATTATGTGCACGAACTGACGCTACAGATGAACTTTGACCTTGGTAAAATGGCGGGCCTGAATGGCTGGTCAGTTCATACGCTCCTCATGAACCGTGCTGGGCGTGAAGTCTCCCATGACCGCGTGGGAGATTACTACGTCAACCTGATGGAAGTTTATGGTCTGTCTGGGCATGTGGTTGCGCATCTTGTAGATTTTTACGCGGAAAAAAAATTCATGCAAAACCGCATGGACATTACTTTTGGCCGTATGTCCCTAACCCACGTTTTTGCAACCTCTCCGCTGATCTGCTCTTTCATGGTGACCTGCTCCGCCCCGGTTGCCTTGAAAGTTGACCCTGGCTTTGCCGTTTACCCCAAAGCAACATGGGGCAGCCGCCTGCGCTTCCGCCCTACACGAGACACTCTGTTGCAGGTTGGTGCGTATCAAGTCAGCCCGCTTGCCAGCAACCCAAGCGGGTGGTCTTGGGGGAGTGAAGATTCAACGGGCCTGATGTTGCCAATAGAATTTACGTGGCAACCCTTCCTGACACGCAACCGCTTGCCGGGTCATTATATGTTTGGGTACGCTCATGATACGTCCCGCTACCCGGATATCCTAGGCGCCAAGCCAGCTAATCTTGTGGTAGATTCAAACCGCCTGCACAGTGCTCCTATGGACATGTTCTGGTTTGAAGGCGACCAGATGATCTATCGCCGTGGTGGCCGTAACCAGATGGCCGGTGGGTACTTAATGGCTGGGTATATTCATAACACACCGCATGTCTCTTCCATTTCGGACGAAGCTTATGGTGGTCTGTCTTTCAACAGCATCTTCCCCAACCGTGTCACGGACCGGCTTGGCATTCTGTATTCTTGGTATCATGTCAGCCACCGCAAAGAACTGGGGCAAATGCTGGCACGGGACGCTGGATTGTCTCTAGGTGCGCAAGTGCTGGCTCCACAAACTGACTCTCACGTCATTGAGGCCTATTATGCGATTGACGCCTTTCCGGGTGTGTTAATTCAACCGCAGTTTCAATACATGATCAGACCGGGTGAGACATCGCACATTCCGGACGCAGCCCTTGTGGGTCTGAAAGTTATTGCAAACCTCTAAAGCTCTGGAATAACTACAAAAATACTCTGCGCAACTTGCAAGGGTTTCATGTCAAAACCCTTACAAAAGCAACCACAATTCCGCCACCAGTTCAGATTTAAGTAACTGAGTGACTCAGTGGAGCAGATAACAATGGCAACTTTTTTAAACAGACTGAGTGCAGGTTTTCTTGTCACTGCACTTATGCTGACAGCAGGCGCAGCCAACGCTGCTCCGGGCCCGGACCATGGTGGGCCAGACCGTGGCGGCCCCGGTGGTCCGCCCGGCCCTCATGCTGACCGTGGCCCGCCTGCCCCCCGACAGAATTTTGACCAAAGACGTGGCTTTGGGCCACAAGCCCGTAACCATGGCAGATGGAATGGTGATGATCGGCCAAGAGATTGGCACCGCGGCGAACGTTACGATGGTGGCGGCTATTATGTTGATAACTGGCACAGCTATAATGGCCTTTACGCCCCACCAGCAGGCTATCGCTGGATTAATTATGGCGGCACTTTCCTGCTGACAGCCATTGCAACAGGCGTCATTTCAAACATTATTGCCAATCAGATGCAGGGCTATAACGGATATTAAAATACCGACAGGCGCTTTAATACCCGTAAATTAGCTAACCATGCTAAGGAGCAGGACTTTTTCTATTTTTGGAAAAAAGTTCTGTTCCTTATTTTGTGCAAAAAAATAAATTTACGGAAAGAATATTCCTACCTCACCTTAATCTGTCAAAATCGTAATCATTTTCTTTATGTTACATTTATTTGACAGTTTGATGTTGTTATAATGAACTTTCCTAATCTGACTTGCACTGACAATTTTTTTCAAGGCATTCAAGCCCAACCTTTGGTTTATTGGGCGGGCTACCATGAAAAAATTCTTGTTCCTCACAACATGCTGTTTCTGCCTCCAGAATGTTGCCGTGTCGGCACAGGCCCAAAGCAGCGCGAAGCAAAACCAACCAGACAAGAAAAGCTCAGCCCATAAGAACAAAGAGGCCGCAGCGCCTAAAAATAGAAATGAAAACATTGACGTAACAGAACACCGCAGAGTGTCTGGCACCGGTATGATGGTTAGGCATTCAATAGCCAGAACGGTGAGTTCACTTTCGCACACCTACATAGAAATGCAGTCGCCGACCTCCACCATAGAATCTCTGATTTCAACATTGCCCGGTGTTGTGTCAGCAAGTGAAGGCCCACTGACTACATCTTTTTCCACGCTGCATATTCGCGGTATGGCTCAGGCTGAAATTGGCGTGACATTCGAAGGGATGCCAGCGGCCAACCCTTTCACATACAGCACCTACACTCCTTCACTCGTTGACAGCCAGAATATGGGGCAGATCAATGTGATGCAGGGGGCGGTTGACATCAACTCTCCCACATACAACGCAACCGGCGCAGAAATATCAGCAAGCATCAGAGGACCCGCAGATCACCAACATGTCTATGTTGCGGGGTCTGGTGGCTCTTATGGTACCAACAAGGATTTTATACGCTACGATACGGGAGAAATTGGCCATACTGGCGTGCATGCTTTTGCATCTGGCTCCTATTCTCGCGGGGATATGTGGCGCGGTGTAGGAGATATTGAACGGTGGCACGCTGATTCTGCACTTACCAAACAATGGGCGCAAGGGAGCGATTCAAAGGTTATCTTCGGCTGGACAAAAGCCGCACAGGGAGAATGGTTGTATCCCTCTGCTGCCAACTGGAACAAATCCGGCATGCAATACGGCTTGGACGATAAATATAGTCCTGGTGCCACCCATTATGTTGGATTAAACGGAAAAAATACTGGTGCTGTCTACGGAACATTAAAAAACCATTTTAGTTTTGGAAGTGGCTTAAGTCTTGATGCCCAAGCCTACTCTGTCGAGTTCCATGGCCCTTATTATTACGGCGCGAACATTCCCGTGAAAAATGGGTTTGTGGGTGCCGAGAGTTATAATTCCCTCGATAATTATCAAAACCTTCCCGGATATGACCCTAAAAATAAAAACCTGACAACGGCTGAAGTTTCAGACTGGTATACTTTGTCCTCTGGCCTGTTGTTAACAGGGCATTGGAAACATAAATTCAATACACTCAGCCTGACCTATTGGTATTCCTACGCGCAGGAAGCGGCCCAAATGAGGTTCTACCCTGTCAACAACAGAGGACAATGGAGTGGAAATGGAGTGGAAATGGAGCTCCTCTGACCGCCAATGGTGGCATCGCTCTGGGTGAAGACAATGAAAATGGTTTACAGCAACTGAATAGCTTTGCTGTCGATGATAAAATGTCCTTCCTGAACGGTCGTCTGACACTTGATGCCGGAATAAGAATGGCAATGGCCAACCGGCAATATACGCAGGACCTACCAGGAGTGGTGGGTAACAATTATAAATCCATCAAAAATGTTTTTGTTCCCTCCCCACAAGTCTTGATTAACTATAACTTTAATTCCCATCACCAGATTTATGTAAATGGAACAACAGGCTATCACCTTCCCGGCTCATTAAGCTCTCAGCTTGCCTCATACAGCAGGACGACTGGCAAAGCGCAGTCTCTGCCACTTGCCGATTACAAGCCCGAATACATGATTACGGAAGAAATCGGATACCGCTATAACGGGCTTTTCATGGGAAATGTTGCAGGTTTTCATTACAACGTCACCAACCATCAAGTTTCTGCACAAAGCTATGTTGAAGGCTCAACATCCACAATCACGCAGCTTATCAATGCGGGCGGGATGGAAGCCTATGGTATACAAGCAGAAATAGCATCGCGCCCATGGCATCACGTCAGTGCCTATGCCTCCGGCCAGTATATGCGCACCAGAAATGGCAACAATATTGCCTATAGCGGTGATTATTTACGCACAAAAGGTAAAGAGGAAGTTGGTGCTCCCAAATACTCCGGTTCTCTCGGCCTAACCTACAATGACGGTGTCTGGTTTGGTAATTTCACTTTATCCTACACCGGTTCACAATATGCGACACTGATGAACGATCAGCATATTCCCGGTTACATTACGGCCAATCTGGCTGTTGGTAGAACCCTGCCGAAAATCGGCCATGTCACTCCCAAAATCAAACTTAATCTTGTTAATCTCGGTGATGAGCACTACCTGTCCTCCATGTATGGCTATACTGCCGCTGCAACCACGCAAAAAGGGGTGTTTGGCACAACCATCAAAGGTTCCAGCCCGACTTATGTGATTGGCTCTCCTTTCGTAGCCATGGGCACTATTTCCGCAGAGTTTTAACACTCAGAAAATTACGGGTGATATATTTTTATGCCAAACCGTATCACCCTTGATCAATACCGTCAGGTTACGGCAATAGGCTGAACCAACTGACACTTCTCGGCAAAGAGACAAGAGGGTAAGATAGTGACAACGCGTAGAGATTTTTTAAAATATGCTCTCTTGTCCGGAGCCGCAGCAGGCTCTGCCGCAGCGCTACCCGCCTCCATCCAACGGGCTTTCGCCATTGCACCTGATGTTGGGTCAACATGGAAGGATGCAGAGCATGTTGTTATTCTCATGCAGGAAAACCGGTCTTTTGACCATGTTTTCGGCACTCTTCAAGGTGTTCGTGGGTTTAATGACCCCCGTGCAATGCGTCAGCCGAACGGCGCTCCCGCCTTTGCACAAACCAGTAAGTCCAGTGAAACTTATTTGCCGTGGCGGCTCAATATCAAGGATACACGCGTAACCTGGATGGGCTCGATCCCTCATTCTCGTGACAGTCAAGTGGATGCGTGGAACGGTGGGGGGCACGACCAGTGGATTGATGCCAAAAAATCGCACCACAAGGGGTATGACCAATACCCTCTTACAATGGGGTATTACACCCGCGAGGATCTCCCTTTTTACTATGCCTTGGCCGATGCCTTTACTGTGTGTGACCAGAACTACTGCGGTGCAATGACCAGCACCACTCCAAACCGCCTTCTGTTCATGACAGGTACGGTGCGGGACAAGCAGGACCCTGCATCAAAAGTCTATATGCGCAACGGGGAAATTCTGGATGGTGGTATGACATGGGGCACCTTCCCCGAACGCTTGGAACAAGCTGGTGTTTCCTGGAAATATTATCAGAATGAGCTGACACAGACGGGTGGCATGAGTGAGCCAGAGCGTGCATGGCTTGGTAATTTTGGCACGAATGTTCTGGAATGTTTTGATCAATACTGTGTTTCTGCCAACCCTGGTTTTGACGACTGGCTGGAAGCCCGGATCAGTGAATGCCAAAACCATATAGACCGGCTGGAGAGCCGGGAAATGCTGATATCAGAAACGCATAATGAACAATTGGTTGAAGCGCGTGCTCTGTTAGCCATCCTCCAGCGCAGGCGTTCATCTTCTGGCCGCACAAAAGAAAAATTGACACCCACAGAACGGTCACTTTTTGAAAAAGCCTTTGTTATCAATACAGGTGATAAAAACTATCGTAAGTTGGAGAAGTTAGAATTTCAGGATGGAGAGAAATCTCTCCACATGAAAGCTCCAAAAGGCGATATTCTGCACCAGTTCCGTCAGGATGTCCGAACGGGAGAGTTGCCAACTGTCTCCTGGCTCTCTGCACCGGGGCATTTTTCTGATCACCCAACATCTCCATGGTATGGGGCATGGTATGTGTCAGAAGTGATGGATATTCTGACCGAGAACCCCGAAGTTTGGAAAAAAACTATCTTCATCATCACCTATGATGAAAATGACGGTTATTTTGATCACTGCTGTTCGTATGTTGCACCTAACCCTAACGCGCCGGAAACAGGTGCTTCATCAGCAAGTATTGGTGCCGATGGCCTTGAATATACTACGGCCAAAGATGAGACAGATTTAGGAGTGCCTGCCCATCTGGCCCGTAGCGGCCCGATTGGCTTGGGTTTTCGTGTACCAATGGTCATCGCCTCCCCCTGGAGCCGCGGTGGCTGGGTTAATTCTCAGCTTTTTGAACACACGTCCACCCTCCAATTTCTGGAAAAATTTGTTCAGGAAAAGTTCAAAAAGACAGTCACAGAGACAAATATCTCCCCTTGGCGGCGTGCGATCAGCGGGGATTTGACATCCTGTTTCCGGCCTTATGACGGCTCCGTCCCGAACTTGCCGTATCTCAACCGTGACGCCCATCTACACATGATAGAAGAGGCGCGTGATCGCCCCATGCCGGGTGGCTTTCGCTCCCTGACAGCACCCGAGGTCGCGGCGTTGAGGGCCGCTCCAACAGAAGTAAATAAGACGGTAAAGCAGGAGCCCGGCACCCGGCCCGCCAATGCCCTTCCTTACGAGCCCTATTGTGATGGTGGGCTGCAACAGAATGGTTCAACCATTACGTTGCAGCTCAGTGCGGGCAAAAAGTTACATGGGGCGCGTTCAGCGGGCCTGCCTTTCAATGTGTATTATCACAACGTTAAGACGCCTTCGGGCATGCAGTCGGCAACCTACGCGGTTGCAGCAGGTGATAGGCTCACTACTACTTTCGAGACATCCTCTTTCAAGACTGAACTGTATGATGTTTCCGTCCATGCACCCAATGGTTTCTACAGGGGGTATAAAGGTGCGCTGCAAGGCCTTCAGCTCAATGCCGAAACGTACTACCTCCGCGCAGCAAAGAAAGACTTGGTTCTGCGGCTGACCAACCACGGGAAAAAAGTGGCGCATCTTGTCAGCATCATGAAAGGTCAGAGCGGGCAGAAAGTTATAGTCCTACATCCGGGGCAGAGCACGGAAATCGCCTTCGATCTGGCACCAAGCTCACTGTGGTATGACGTTATATTAACCAGTCCTGATGAGACTGATTTCCTGTGGCGTTTCTGTGGCCGGGTTGAAACCGGCCGTCCTGGGCAAACAGATCCTGCAATGGGAACTCTCTGAATACCCCAAAAGCGTGCTGGAACTGAGAGGTGATAATCTCGCTCTCTAAATTCCAGCAAGGCAAGCCGTGCAGCGCTCTTCAAACAGCTCTGCACGGGGATACCTTTCTCAAAAAAAATAAAGTGCCGTATTCATCAAGAGATTTGGGGGTATGCTCGCCCCTTCCCCTTAGGGGGGTCGGGTTATTCACTTTAAATTAGAATGCCTGGCTATTTGCATGTGAGAACTTATGTGGCTTCTCGTGTAGCGTATGCAAAACTGCCGCAGATCTGCCTACTGGCATAGCTTCGCTACACGGCTCTTATTCTTGAACAAGCCACATACGTACGCAGCCCTACATATCCACAGTATAAGTGGAATAAGAATTACATATTTCTATGAGAAATAGTTTATGGCGGAGAGACAGTCCGTCAATGTAAAGATGCCCCCAGAAGCCGAGAGATGTATTTTCTAGTATAAAACAATATATTAACTCGTCCCCTCGCCACCTAACGCCGCAGATAGACGCGCCGAACCGTATGACATAAGGTGGGACTAAAGATGGGACTGGAAAACCATGAGCAAGCTTCCGCCGAACCAGTTAACCGTGCGTAAGATCGCTAGCCTGAAAGATGGTGTTTATGGCGACGGCGGAAACCTATGGATCACAATCCGAGGGGACACACGTGCCTGGACCTTTCGTTACAAAAGCCCAGTAACCGGCAAGCGCCGGGAAATGGGACTAGGTCCAGCCCGGGACGTCTCCCTTTTCGAAGCACGCAGCAAAGCCACCGACGCTCGACGTCTTTTACTGGAGGAACGTGATCCTCTGGAGGAACAAGCCCAAAGGAAGCGAAGCGCTACCAAGGAGCGGACTTTCAGAGAGGTTGCTGAACACTATATCACAGAACAGACACCCGCCTGGAAAGACCCACGTTCCGCACCCATGTGGCGGAGTTCGCTCAACCGGCATATCTACCCCCTCCTGGGCAACCGCTCAATTGCTCAGGTCCAAACTGAGGATGTTTTGGCCGTACTGCGGCCGATCTGGGAAACCACCACGGAGACAGCCAGTCGCCTGCGTGGGCGCATTGAACGTATTCTGGATTACGCGCACAGTCATCATTGGCGCGAAGGCAACAACCCTGCGCGTTGGCGCGGTCATCTTGCCAACATTCTTCCCAAACCAACAGCCATGGCAAAAGTCGTGCATCATGCGGCTGTGCCTTATCGCGATCTTCCTTCTGTGTTTGCGCAACTTGAGCGACAAGATGGTGCTGCGGCTCTTGCCGCCCGTTTTCTCTGCCTGACGGCGGCTCGTTCTGGTGAAGTGCGTCATGCACGGTGGTCTGAGATTGACCTCGCAAAGCAAATCTGGGTCGTCCCAGCTGAACGCATGAAAGCGAAGCGGGAACATCGCGTGCCCTTGACGACAGGCGCCCTGAACGTGCTCCGACGAATGGAAATACTGCGCCCCCTTCCCTCTACAGATGGTCTGATTTTTCCCGGAGGCAAAATCGGATCACCGCTTAGTGACGTCGCCATCTCCAAAGCACTGCATCGTGCAGCTGGGACTAAAGACGTAACTATTCACGGACTGCGCTCCAGCTTTCGCGACTGGGCAGCAGAAGAAACAGACTTCCCGCGGGAAGTGGCGGAAATGGCGCTGGCCCACGCCATTGGAAACAAGGTTGAAGCCGCCTATCGGCGAGGAGATCTACTCAACAAGCGGCAGGAGATGATGAAGCAATGGGAGCAATTCTGCACACATCGCGTATAGAAATCGTGGGCTGCTTTGGGGGAAAGCAGACGATCCGTTCCGCGCCGAAAGATAGAGTAAGGAGACGGACCGAGACGCTTAGGACGTCGCGTTGCTACCATGATGCCCCTTAACGAACGATACAGACACCACGCGCGCTTCTTTGAAAACTTTCATTCATTATCTAGGCGGAATAAATTTTCCCAAATCATAACTTTTACTTTCTCTCCGTTTATGAAGAGAAATAATCAATTTTTCACGGCGCAGATGTTTTCTTTCGCGGTGTTATAGCCGTCACCTCTACTTCCACCAACATGCCTGGCCACGCTAGGCTACTGACGCCAAGCAAGGTGGGGGGCGGCATTTCCGCCGTGCCCATCGCTTCACGTTGGCATTTCTGATACGCGTCCTTGTCTCGCATATCTGTTAAATAGGCCGTGGTCCGGACAATATCATTCATAGAGGCATACTGTGCCTGTAGCGCATCATGGATTTTGCGGTATGCCATTCGACATTGGCCAGCGAAATCGCCTTTAAACTGGATGTGACCGTCGTCAGGGTCTTCGGCGACCATGCCTGCCACAAATATGAATCTTACAGATCCATCGTCCACTGTGGACGTGTCGGCAAAAATTGCTTTTGACCAAACACCATAACTGTTTTTACGAGCGGGCTCTGCCCACGCAGACGTGGCGCAAAGTAACCCGGCTGACTCAAGCGCCAAGTACCTCAAGCCTATTTTCATCGCGTGAATTCTCCGGGAATGTTTTCGATATTGGCATTGCCGAAGAAAGCTTTTAATACCTCAACCATGGTTGAGGTCAACAGATTAAAATCGAGCAATATAAAGCTGCCGAGCGATGAACTTTCCGTCGGCGAGACGCCTCGACGGAGTGGTATATCAATTTCAACGTTGCACTTCTATGAACGGGAAGGATTGGTTACAGCCCGTCGAAATAAGGGCAATCAGCGGCGCTACGCGCGGCGCGATGTTGAGGCGTATCGCCATTATCAGGATTGCCCAGAAAGCCGGACTGACCTTGGCAGAAATTAAAGATGCTTTGGCAAGCCTACCGCAGGATAGAGTTCCTAGTGTCAGAGACTGGCGTCGGTTATCATCGGCTTGGCGGTCAGCCATTGAAATTCAACTTCACAATCTTACAATATTACGCGACCAATTTGAAAGTTGCATCGGCTGCGGCTGTCTTTCCCTTACCGACTGCCCCTTGAGAAATCCTAACGATGTCAAAAGAACGTCTTTGTTTTCAAAAGATGTTGTTTGAACAAGACAAGACTCCTTTTTTCGCCACGCAACGACCAGTTTATGAGCACCATGCAAGGGGGGGGATCATTGGCATTCATGGCAGGTGAGACGGCGATAGGATAGCAGCTAGAGGCGCATGTAATCGAATCGCGTGTGTTGGTGTTTGCATTTTAGGCTGAGCAGTTACAGGATAAGGCAAGATTAAGAAAAGGTATTTTCTATGCTCTGTTATCTCTTGGGTTGGATTTCAAACAATACGCAACAGCCATCCATAGATCAAAGCTTACCTGCAGAACCATTGCCAGTTATAATGCGCGATATTGTCAGGGAAACCATTCCAGATGGAATATCCGCGCGAAAAAAAAGAGTCGCCAATATTTTAAGTGTTTTTGTTCCGATCGGATTAAACGCACCTGTAATCTTTAATTTACTACTACTGTGGCCGTGGTTCCAAAACATATCCAAGATATATCCAGTTATTTCTTGGATATTTTTCGCAACTGCCATCATCTCTTTGCTTCTCGGAATGATTGTAGTTATCTTGTCTATAAAGCTTATAGTCAGTTTTTTTCAAGATGTTCATAAATGGCCACTATACTATGCGGAGAAAGAGCTCGTGGCTGATCGCATTTATATTGCGCGTCTTAAGCGAAACAAACTTGCTGATCTGCAAACAGCTCGCCGTACTTATGCGCGAAAGTTTGACGGGCTAATTGCACGAACCGTCCTACTAGGGGGAGATGTAGCCAAAGTGGGGTTGGGACCACTCGCAGTCGGTGCAGCATTGAGTGCTTGGCAGCTAATAATGAAGGGACAAACATTCGATAAATGGCCCTCCTTTTTTTGGGCCCCTATTACTGTCGCAGCGAGCTTTAGTTTTTTTCTTTTTTTGTCGCGGGGTCAGCGGAAAAAAGAATTCGGGCAATAGATCTTCTTGATCAAGCCATAGATGAACGTAAGATCTTCGAGGAACCATGACGCGGCATTTTGGTTATGGTGTCATTTCAAAAGCGTTTTCGGTAGCCGCTCACCGGCCGCGGCGTCCCGATATTGTGTCAAAAATCCTCATCGAGTGTCTGTTAAGCGGAGTGCTACTTGGACGCTATACCGTCTGCAATGTTGGCAGCAGTCACCTGCCTGCTCTTGGGACGCTGAACCGATTAGCAAGTTTGGCGAGATTTTTACCCACCAGCCCTTCCCAGAGATAAAGTATAAACTGCTATCTCAACGGATCTCCCCATGGAGTTAATACGCCACCGCCAATCACAGTAGGACTTGTACCTCACGATACAAGGTAGGCAGAAAGCGCCTCACGCGAAGCGCAGCGACTTAAGGAAAACGTCTCAGCAATCCGTGTTGTCCACCACAGCGGACCGACCTCAATCCCAGGGATTGTCGCAAAGCCCATACTCGGCGCGGAAATCTCACAGAAGGGTTGTACATCGGGTTAGATTATGAAAAAGTC
>NZ_JBQDXI010000033.1:0-21096 GCF_052102375.1 Acetobacter sp. | reverse complement strand
CTGAATTCTACAAAATGACCCGAAATTGCCTCAACTGTGAGAAATCCGCGTCGACCATGCCTCCCTGCGCACCTCTATAGACATCTTTCGAAAGCAACCCTGACATACAACAAAAGCATAAATCATTGCTCTAAAATGATAATTTAAAAGCCATTGACTGTTCTGCTGAATAGGTTGCCCCCTATAATTCAAGCTATTTTTTGCACACTCCCTTGCTTCGCGATCTAATTTTCTTAAAAAACAGGAACTCTGCTTCCTGAGCGGGGCTATTGTGACAGAGGAACCCACCCCCACTATGACGGACAAAGCAGCAACCCCCCCTCACCCTGTTCTCTCCGCTTATTATCAAGACCCCAAAAGCAGACAGAATTTTGTGCAATCTATTTTTGACCGCACAGCACGCCATTATGACCGAATTAATGCCATCTTCTCTTTAGGAAGCGGGCGCTGGTACCGCAGGTGGATGCTACGCCGCATAGGGCTTAAAGCCGGAGACAAAGTGCTGGACGTTGCCACAGGCACAGGCCTGGTTGCACGTGAAGCTGCCCGCATTGCCGGAAAAAACAATATAATTGGCTTGGACATGAGCGCTGGCATGCTGGCACAGTGTCGCCAGAACCTACCCATTGCTTTGGTGCAGGCCGATGCACAGCACCTGCCGTTTCCGGATGCCTGTTTAGATTTTCTCAGTATGGGGTATGCCCTGCGGCATGTGAGTGATCTGCGCAAAACTTTTATTGCCTACAGGCGTGTGCTTAAACCGGGCGGCCACGTTCTCATTCTGGAGATTGGGCGCGCGAACAGTCCGTATGTACAGGCCTTCCTCAAGTTCTATTTAGGCCGCGTAGTCCCCCTCCTCTCCGGCATTGCTGCAACACGAGACAGCCGTAAACTGATGGAATATTATTGGGATACAATTGCAGAATGTGTTCCACCCAATGAAATTATGCAAAATTTGCGTGATGCCGGCTTTGAAAATGTAAGACGCTACACCTCTTTCGGCGTGTTTCACGCCTATGCGGCCCAAGCACCACGAGACGGTGCATTACAACGCAGCTAAACTCTACACTTTGCGAGACAGAACTTTACTCTCTCGCAGTTCAGAGGCTCGCAATAAATTCACACATTTTGCGCGAGCCTCTTTTCCTTTATTATATCTGTTATAAACAAAGACTTTCCAAAAAACTCACTATAGAGAGAAAACTCGAAAGCAGTGTAAGACTCTCCGCAATCACCTCGACCCGACTGAAAAATGGAACTCTCAATAGAGAGCCGTGTGGTCAATTTCTAATTTTCAGTATTTACATGAATGCTCGGATTAAAGGTAGCTGGAGATTTTTCCTTAACTCCCCTCTACCGTCCAAACTGCATTGAATGCTTTGAAAATATAGTATTCTTTCACTATTTTCCTCTCGAGAACGCTATCTAAATTCTATATTTTTCTTAACAAATTATTTTTGGGTCTTAACATTTTCACCTGATTTAGGGTATACCCACTCGGGCAAATCCTCTCGCTTCCATACAAAAAGTTAAGGCTTTCACTTGAAGGTGCTTTTCTGTTTCTGAACCAAATCAAAGATAAAAGCAGTAATATCTTCTATGTCTGATAGCTCCAAAACATCCCGCCTCCTCAGCGAGCGAGAAATATTTCTCAGTTTTTGCCGTGAAGAAAGTTTGCCAAAAGCCGCTAAAACCTTGGGCGTTTATCCCTCAACTGTTTCACGAGCAATTTCCGCTTTAGAGAATTTTCTAAATACAAAGCTTGTTGAAAAACAAGAAGGACGTTTGGTATTAACAGAAACTGGAAGAAGGTATTCATCCATACTGGATGAAAATATTTCTTTTATACATGAATTTGAATCAAAACTTATTCAGCAAATTATGGAAGTCGATATTATAAGCCCAGAGTGGGTGCAAAATCACATTATAGTCCCAACATTATCCAAGTTTACTAATTATCATAATATTATGAGAACGAATTTGGTTATTAGCTCTAGCATTACGAGAATGCGCTTAGGGACGCCGACAATTTTTGTAGGGTCTGGCCGCCTAGACCGTAGACTTAATAATATGCTTTTAAAGAATATATGCGAAGTACCATTAGGCATTTACTCGTTTGATAAAAATTCTTTCTCTGCCAACACCCCCCTAGATGTCGACGATGTGAAAAATTTAAGCCTGATCAACGTGGTAGATGGCGATGGGAAAAGTGTCATCAACTTTCATGAAAATAAAAATCTTCATTTCCCACACGCCGTTATGACAGTAGACGCTCTCGATAAGGCTTTCTTCCTAGCTCTGGAACATAAATGCACTTTTGTGAGTTGTTATGGCCTAGTGCAAAGCGCTCTTGAAACAGGAGACTGTATAGAAGTCCCCTTAAAAACTCCGATGGACAAATTACCTCTAGATCTGATCTTCACGGACAACAACAATAAGGAATTTATGTCTCTCGCACGGTCAATACATGAATTTGGTCAAAACCTTTTGGGGGTTTACCTATAATTACCATGTTGATTTTTGGAACACTATAAATATCCTTATTCTCATAAAGATACAGTATGTAATTTTCTGACCCTATTACTACAACGGTCGAATGAATTTTGAGTTATCTGTTTCTGTCTCTTGGTTTGATATAAGCTACCCTGAACAGCTAACCCACGGGGCACGAATATGAAAATTGCGGCTTGGATGGAACACTCGGGTGTGGCTTTTGGCACCAGTGGCGCACGGGGTCTGGTCACCGCCATGACAGATGCCGTCTGTTGCGCTTACACACTAGGCTTCTTGCAGCACCTTCAGTCTGTGGGAGAATTTAAGGCAGGCACCCCTGTGGCCGTTGCAGGAGACCTACGCCCCAGCACCCCACGCATTCTCACAGCCTGTGTTGCCGCAATTGAAGCAGCCAGAGGCGTACCCGTTTTTTGCGGGTATGTCCCTACTCCCGCACTGTGCAATTTCGCTTTTGCGCGTTCAATACCCTCTTTGATGGTTACAGGCAGCCATATCCCTGATGACCGTAACGGCATAAAATTCAACCGTGCAGGCGGTGAGTTTCTGAAATCTGATGAAGCCGCAATGCGTAATGAAACTGTAACACTGCCTGCCGGCTGGTTTGATGCAGAAGGCGCGTTAACTCACTCCATCACGCTCCCGCCTATTACACCAGTTATTCCAGACTTCATTAAACGATATAAAGATTTTTTTGGAGAAAATGCTCTCTCTGGCTTTCGCCTTGGAATTTACCAGCATTCTGCTGTAGGGCGTGATGCGCTCGTGCAGATTGTAGAAGCGCTTGGCGCAGAAGCCATTGTGCTCGGTCGCTCTGAGCGCTTTGTATCGGTAGACACAGAAGCTGTGCGCCCTGAAGACGTCAGTCTTGCAAAAGAATGGGCAAAAACAGAAAATTTTGATGCCCTACTCACTACAGATGGCGATTCAGACCGCCCGCTTCTGGCAGACCATACTGGCACATGGTTGCGTGGAGACGTTCTGGGCATTCTGGCCGCACAATTTTTAGCGGCCCGCAGTGTCGCAACGCCTGTTAGCAGCAATACTGCCTTGGAGAAAACTGGAAGCATTGAGTCAATACGCCGCACACGTATTGGTTCACCCTACGTTGTTACCGCCATGACAGAAGCAACCGAAGCAGGGATTGTTCCTTCTGTTGGCTATGAGGCGAACGGAGGATTCCTGCTGGCGAGCGACATTACACACGGCAGCAACCGTCTGGCAGCTCTGCCAACGCGAGATTCCGTTTTACCTATGCTGTGTGCGCTGACTGCCTGCAAACACCATGACAACAAGCTGAGCCAACTTGTCGCAACACTTCCTCCCCGTTTTACACTGAGCGACCGTTTGCAAAACATGCCTACGGCTCAAAGTTTAAAAAAACTGGACGGTTTACGTGCAAATCCGGAGCAGGAAGCGGAAAAACTTGGTTTTGTCGCCGCTTGTGGCCCCGTCACGACGCTGGATGAAACTGATGGTGTGCGTATGACTTTTGCCTCTCAGGAGGTTATTCACCTTCGACCGTCAGGCAATGCGCCTGAATTACGCGTCTATGTGGAAGCCGACAGCACTGAACGAGCTGAAGCCCTTCTTGCGCTTGGTATGCAGGCTGTTGCTCTTTGGCGCAAAGCGTAAAATTTAGCCTCTTATCTGGCGATTTTTGACGTTATTCCATTTGTCTGCCGCCACACGCGCGGCGACACACCCACCCAACGGCGGAAAGCCCGACTAAAAGCGCTGGTCTCTGTATATCCTAACTGTGCCGCTATGGAACTTACGTCCGTTTCTGGCACTGCAAGCAAACGCAAAGCTTCACTCTGCCGCGCCTCATCCAGTAGGGCCGTATAAGATAGACTCAGGCCAGCAAGCCGCCGTTGCAGTGTCCAGGGGGTAAGCCCCATGCTTTTGGCGACTTCGCGCAGTTCATGCGTGCCTTGCGGGAGCAGAGAAGCAAGTTGAGCCATCACCTGGTCTTTTAAGGACTGCGTATCAGAACTGGATGACACGCTGTCTTTTTGTGCCAGCATGAGCAGCGATGACTGCATGACCTGCAATAACGCTGGGTCTGCCATAGGCATAACCGTGCTTTGCAAATGTCTTTTGCTAAAGACAAGCGCATTCATGTCTGTTGAAAACCGTATTTCAGCTTGAAACGCTGCCTGATGGTCCTGTGCCTGTTCAGGAGCATCATGTGCAAAAAGCACCAGTTGCGGACACCAGTCTGGCCCCAGCCCTGCACGTAAAATATTACAGAACATACCAAGCGTCAGTTCAGCATCATGTCGCCGATCCTGAATAGCAGGATCGGTAATAAGATATTCCAGGCAGAAGCTCTCTGCCGTTTCACTCAGGCGTGTAACGGTATGAGCCTGATGATAGCCAAAATAAGCGACAAGATTACGCACCGCTTGCTCCACGGTAGCAGAACACAGCGCCACATAGCCTATCAGCCCAAGTTGTTGTGGCAAAAACTGTTGGCCAAACCTCAAGCCAATATTATGGTCCTGCGTGTCCCGCGCGGCCTCGGAAAAAAGCCTGCAATAAGAACGCAAATTTAGAGATTGTGTGGGAATAGCAAACTGTGCGGGAAAAAGACCAGCCCGTCCGGCTATACGGTCTATATCTCCGCCACGCTGTGTAAAGAAACTTTCCACACCTGATGCAGCAGCAGCCAGAACATGTGCATCACGATCAGGAGAGTGTGGAGGGGATGACATTGCTTTCCGCCCGGTCTGTCTGACGAGTAAGCAAAGCGTATGTCTGATTGTCATATATTGTCAAAATCTTGTTGCGTCCGGTCAAGTCAAAATCGGTCCGCAGCAGATATAGTTCCGGTCAAGCAACGGAGAGACTGTCATGGCGTATCATTACGCATTAGGCGGAGAAACTTACAGGTTTGAAGACCTGAAAACCCTTTTGGGCAAAGCCTCTGCCGCACGCTCTGGAGACCAGCTTGCAGGCCTGGCCGCAGAGACGGATGCACAACGTATAGCTGCCCGATATGCCTTGGCGGACCTGCCGCTCACAACCTTTCTAACAACGGCCCTTATCCCCTACGAACACGATGATGTGACGCGCCTGATTGTGGACACGCATGATGCGGCCGCATTCGCCCCCTTGACCAGCATGACAGTAGGCGAATTCCGGAATTGGCTTCTGGCTGAAACCACAACCACTGCCGTCCTTGCCGCCGTTGCCCCCGGCCTTACGCCGGAAATGGCAGCAGCGGTCAGTAAGATCATGCGAAATCAGGATCTGATGACCGTGTCCCGTAAAGTGCGGGTTATCACCCGTTTTCGGAACACCATTGGCCTTGAAGGCTGCCTTGCCACGCGCCTTCAACCCAACCACCCGACAGATGACCTGAAAGGCATTGCGGCCTCGACACTTGATGGATTGCTGCGGGGCATGGGCGATGCTGTTATTGGCATAAATCCGGCGACAGACAGCGTTGCCAATGGTTTTGACCTGCTAAACATGTTGGACCACGCCCGCCAGCGTTACGACATACCCACACAAACCTGCGTTCTGACCCACGTTACCAACACTCTGGAAATTATGAATAAGGGTGGTGCGGTTGATCTGGTTTTTCAGTCCATTGCCGGAACACAGAAAGCCAATGAAGGCTTTGGTGTCTCTCTCTCTATTTTGCAGGAAGCTTACGAAGCGGCGTTAAGCCTGAAGCGCGGCACTCTCGGCCAGAACGTCATGTATTTTGAAACAGGCCAAGGCGCAGCCCTCTCTGCCAACGCGCACCATGGTGTTGACCAGCAAACGGTTGAAGCCCGCGCTTATGCGGTAGCCCGCGCCTATAACCCACTTCTGGTCAACACTGTCGTGGGGTTTATTGGCCCGGAATATCTGTATGACGGCAAACAGATTATCCGTGCAGGGCTGGAAGACCATTTTTGCGCCAAGCTGCTTGGTGTCCCCATGGGGTGTGATGCCTGTTACACAAACCATGCTGAGGCCGATCAGGACGATATGGACAACCTGATGGTGTTGCTGGCTGCTGCTGGCATCACCTTCCTGATTGGCGTACCCGGCGCTGATGACATCATGCTCAATTACCAAAGCCTATCTTTTCATGACCTATTGAGCCTGCGCAGCCTTTTGGGCCTGAAACCTGCCCCTGAATTTGCACTGTGGCTAGAACAAATGGGCCTGTATGACACCCAGAGCCAGCACATGTTGGACAGGAGCCCCGGTCAAACACTGCTAGGCCAGATGGTACGCCCCGTATGACGCACCACAAACCAGCACGCAGCTCTACGGCCAGCACTCCTGACCTATGGCAGGAGTTGCGCCACCTGACCCGGGCCCGCATCGGTTTGGCCCGAGCGGGAAACGCACTCAGAACATCCGATGTTCTGGACTTTCAGGCCGCCCATGCCAAAGCGCGCGATGCTGTCCATACGCCTCTGGACGTCAACGCCATGCAGGCCACTCTAGGGCCGGTCCCGTCTCTGGTGGTTCATAGTCAGGCTGCTGATCGTGCCACCTACCTCAGACGGCCAGATCTGGGGCGGAGATTGGCACCAGATTGCGCACGAACGCTAAAAAAAGGCTATTGGGACGTTGTGTTTGTCGCGGCGGATGGTTTGTCATCCTTTGCGACACAGCAAAGCGCCATTCCTCTTTTCATGGCCACAAAACAGCTTTTACCCGACTGGCACATTGCGCCACTGGTTATTGCAACACAGGGCCGTGTTGCTCTGGGCGATGATATCGCAACGTGCCTGAATGCCAACATGGTGGTGGTGATGATAGGCGAGCGCCCCGGCCTGAGCGTTGCGGACAGTCTGGGCGTTTACCTGACCTACGCTCCCTATGTTGGATGCCCGGATTCTGCCCGCAACTGTATCTCCAACATTCATCCTCACGGGTTGATAGTACCCGCCGCGGCCTCCAAGCTGGCATGGCTGATGCAGCAGGCATGCACCTTGAAACTGACAGGTATTGGCCTGAAAGATGCGGCCCCGGATATGGCCCTCTCCCCCTCCACACAGATTTCTCTGCCAAAGGACCATGACGCATGAGTAACGCGCCGACGCATCTTCACAAATCCTTAAGCACGTTCCACCTGTGGGGCATTGCCGTGGGATTAGTGATCTCTGGCGAGTATTTTGGCTGGAGCTATGGCTGGGGCACTGCGGGCACACTGGGGTTTCTGGTCGCCACAGCTTTTGTTGCTATTGTGTATACCAGCTTCATT
Organism: Acetobacter sp.; assembly: GCF_052102375.1. Taxonomy (GTDB): domain Bacteria; phylum Pseudomonadota; class Alphaproteobacteria; order Acetobacterales; family Acetobacteraceae; genus Acetobacter. The sequence continues at coordinate 13,370 of NZ_JBQDXI010000033.1, read as the reverse complement.
TTCAGTTTTACTGAACTGACATGCGCCATTCCGCAGGCTGGGGGGCCTTTTGCCTATAGTCAGCGTGCTCTGGGCCGTTGGGGCGGGCTGATTGCAGGGCTTGCAACGCTGGTGGAGTTCATTTTTGCCCCACCCGCCATTGCGCTGGCTATCGGGGCTTATCTGAATGTGCAGTTTCCTGCCATTCCGCCAAAAATGGCAGCGCTGGGTGCTTATATTATTTTCATGACACTCAACATTGTCGGCGTACACATTGCCGCAACGTTTGAACTTTTTATAACAATTGCAGCTATTATCGAACTCTTTGTGTTTATGGGTGTCGTAGCGCCTGCGTTTTCATGGGACAATTTTCTGCATAATGCTTGGGGAAGCGCACCGCATTTCGGATGGAACGCCATAGGGGGAATTTTTGCTGCCATTCCCTTCGCTATATGGTTTTTCTTGGCCATTGAAGGCGTTGCCATGGCAGCGGAAGAAGCCCGAAACCCACGCCGTGCTATTCCTGTAGCTTATATTGCCGGAGTGCTCACACTGGTGTCTCTGGCGTTTGGTGTCATGCTCTTTGCAGGTGGGGCTGGTGACTGGCAAAGCCTTGCCAACCTGAACGACCCGCTGCCACAAGCCATGAAACGCGTTGTGGGCGACCATAGCGGTTGGCTACACATGCTGGTGTGGCTAGGCATGTTCGGGCTGATTGCCTCCCTGCACGGTATTATTATGGGCTATGCACGCCAGATTTTTGCCATGGCACGGGCAGGGTTTCTTCCTGCTGTTCTGGGCAAGATCCACCCGCGTTTCCAAACCCCTTATACAGCTACCATTGCAGGTGGTGTCATTGGTATTGCCGCTATTTTTTCAGACGACATCATCTCCATCCAAGGCCAGTCCTTAACTGCAACTCTGGTGACCATGTCTGTCTTCGGGTCACTAACCATGTATATCCTCAGCATGGTGAGCCTGTTCCGGCTTCGTCGCACGGAGCCAGACATGCATCGCAGTTATAAAGCGCCACTCTACCCTATTCTGCCAGGCATGGCGCTGTGTGGGGCGGTCGTTCTTCTGGCGGCGGTCATATACTACAACGCACAGGTCTGCCTGATTTATGGGGCTGTGATGACGATATTGAGTGTGGTTTTAATGCGCTCCTACCGCAACGCAGACCGCCAGCAGAACACATCCGAAGCATGCCCTGAGCACTAAATCTCTCCCCCGCCACCTGAACCATCATGAGCCTGGATAAGAGAATGTTTTGTAAAAACAGTTTTGCCTTATTATGTCTTCTTGGCGGGGTTGCTCTTCCGGCTGTGGCACATGCACAGGCTGCGGCGTCCTCCAACCACGGTTTTACACCTGTAGGGTCTCCCAACCCCAACCACCCGACACCCTCCCCCACAGTTCAGCTCAAGGAGGAGGCGCAACTGGACCCAGATCTGTCCCCAATGCAGCCGGGCAACCTGTTTACACCCAAAAACGGGAAAGCCCTGACTTATTGGGACGGTCTTGTAGGCCACCTGACTGTTGAGACCGGCATAGCGGGAAACCCATGGACAAAAACTGGCCGTAACTTCGGACAATTTTATCTCGACCGTGCAAACACTGTCACACTTAACCAGATCATGGGGTCCATCTCCCACCCCATTTCACCTGTAGGACATGGTTATGGCATCGGGTTTGTGTTTGAAGCCATGTATGGCTCGGATGCACGTTTTGACCCTACTATTGGTATGGGCTCAGGCAACCTGACAGGCCAATACCAGTGGGCTCCCACACAGGCCCATATTGACGTGCATCTGCCATGGCTTTTCAAGCACGGAATTGATGTGCAGGCAGGACAGATGTACGGGCTTATGGGTGCAGAGGGCACACCTGCACTGGCACGCCCCTTTTATTCCTTCAATTATGGCTCTGACTACATTGTGCCGTTTGAGACGGTAGGGGTTGTAGCAACCATGCATCTCAGCCGTCATATGGACTGGCTTGTTGGCATTGATGCCGGAAATTCCACAACCTTTGGCCGCAACGGCAATAATAGCCGCCCAAAAGGCTATTTTGGTTTTACGTGGCATAACCTGATGCATGGCAAACTCAATATCAACGCCATTGGTCATTTTGGCCCACAAGGTAATAACGGCCCCACCCGTGTATCCTCAGAAGGGTGGAGCAGCGCCGGTATTGGCCCAAAGGCTAATGGGCTGATGCAATATAATGCTGACCTGCTCGTTACATACCACGTCACCAAAGATCTGTCCGTGCAGGCAGAAGGGCTATTCCTGCATGATGATGCCTCCCATGATGATGCCTATGGCGTTACAGGCTATCTCTCATGGGATGTCAGCAAAGCGTTTACGCTTAACGCGCGCGCAGAAATTTTCCGGGATAATACGGGGGCTGTCATCAGCCAGTACACTGGCACAATGTCTTATGTAAACTCTTTGCGTAACAGACCTTTTTCTTATTTCAATGCGCCTCCCACCACATATAGTGAACTCACCGTGGGCGGCGCATATCGACCAGACCTGATAAACCGTAACCTTGGCAAAGGCAGCTTTACGCTACGGCCAGAAATCCGGATTGATAAATCCCTGAATGGCACGAGACCTTTCAACCGGGCTGGAACTGTGGATAACCCCGTTGTTACCCACGGAACCGAAAATATGCTAACCTTCAACTGTGATGCTGTGCTGGGCTTTTAAGCCCCAGCCTGCTGTGTCTGTTTTTCAAAATATTTGGCAAGAAAAACCAGCGCACACCCCAAACCTGCCATAGCAGCCGAAAGATAAGGTAGCCCACCATAGCTTTCCGGTCCGGCTACCAGCAGGCTACCAGCCCACGCCCCAACGGCATTCCCGAAGTTGAATGAACTCTGATTCATGGCTGACGCGATATTCGGTGCAGACCCTGAACAGGTGACAACATAAGACTGTAGGGGTGCCATAGGAGCGTAGATAAAAACACCCCATAGAAAAAGAAGGATCAGACAGGTCCAGACATTCAGGCTACCGGGCACAAGTAACACTTGCACAACAGCAACCGCCAGCATAAGGCCCGCGCAGGACGGCAACATTTTCCAATCCGCCAGTCGGCCACCCAGCAGATTGCCAAGGCACAACCCACCCCCGATAAGGAGCAAAACAAGATCAACGGCATGTTCTGAAAAACCGGTTCTGACCTGAAGAAACGGCGTAATATAGGTAAAAAGCGAAAACATGCTGGCAGAAGTACACATGGACACCAACATCATGGTGACCACCAAAGGCCGGGTCATGGCATGTAACTGTGCATAGAGTTTAACGGTCGGTCCAGAGACCTTATCCTGCGGGACCCACACCCGAATACTGAGCCACGCAACAACACCAATCGCGGCAATCAGCCCAAATGCAACCCGCCATGAACTGATCTGTGCAACAACCGTGCCAAGCGGAACCCCCAGAATCATGGCCAGTGTCAGACCTATATAAACCAGAGAAAGCGCTTTGGCCCGCTGGTGCGGAGGCACAACCTGACAGGCCATGACAGAGGCCGCACCATAAAATGTGCCATGTGAGAAAGAAGTGACAACACGCGCCACCATGAGAGACCAGTAACCGGGTGCAATAGCGCTAAGCGCGTTGCCCACTGTGAAAATGGCCATTGTGAGCAGCAATGTATAACGGCGCGAGTAGGCATTGGTGAGAATTGCCACGACGGGAGAAGCAATAGTAACCCCCAGTGCGTAGCCGGACACCAAAAGGCCTGCCTGCGCAATGGAGACCCCCAGCCCTGCTGAGAGTTGTGGCAACAGACCCATAACGATGGTTTCTGTTGTCCCAAGACCAAAGGCCCCTATTGCTAGGGCGATCAGGGCTATAGGCACGGAAGCATCCTTTCACTCACTAAAACGCACATCTGTGTACATTCCTGCCGCACTGTGTGGCGCAGAACCCTTCTACAGAAAAGCGGAAAACACACCGGCCAGAACGCTGTAGCCACCCATGCGGGGCTTTCTTTTTGAGCCAACAGGTGATTTTATAACGATTACGAAAATAAATTGGCTGTCCTAAAGCCTGCTTACAGTATCACTTTTGTCTCAAGGTGTCTTGATGCGTCACACAACCGCACTGTGGGGAGCCGCAGCGGCTTTCTCACTCTTCTTAGCAAGTTCCACTACGCTGGCAGCCTCTCACGCCTCTACACCATTGGGAACGCTGATAGAGGCAGACACTACGTGGCAGAAAGCCCAACAAAAACAACAAACTGACACCCTGCCTCATGTTGATCCGGCCAGTTTTGCAAAAATTGCCCAGCACTACCGGGATATACTCTCTGCCTTAGCGCATATTGACCGTAAAAAACTGACCGCGGCCGAGAGAGAAAATTATGACGTGTTGCAGTATCAGGCGACAGTCATGGCCAATCAAATTGCTTATAAAACTTATGAAATGCCAGTTAATTCTGACACGACATTCTGGAGTGAGCTATCCAGTAATGAAGGCACGCAGTTCACGACAGAAAAAGACTACCAGAACGCACTAAAAAGCCTGAGCGATATTCCTCGCTATTTTCAGGAACAAACTACCAATATGCGTGTAGGCCTGAAGCGCGGGTTTACCGCGCCGCATGTGACGCTAGTAGGAAGAGAAAACGGAATACGCCAGATTGCAGACGCAAAGACACCTGAAACCACGGCCTTTTTTGCACCTTTCCGGCACTACCCAGACACTATACCCCATGACGTACAGGAAAAACTGACCCAGACTGCGCGAGAGATCATTTCACAAAAAATTATTCCTACCTATCGTGATTTTCTGAATTTTTTTACGACCGAGTATGTTCCACAGGCGCGCACAGCTCTGGCAGCCGAAAGCCTTCCCGATGGCAAGCGCTATTACCAAAACCAGATTTACGAATTTACCACAACACCTATGACTGCTGAGGCTATTCACGCTTTTGGCCTGAGCGAGATGCAAAAAGTCCATCAGGAAATGATGGAAACCATGGCACAAACAGGATTTAAAGGAAGTTTTTCGGAATTCCTGAAATATTTGAGATCCGATCAACAGTTTTATGCCAAAACACCGGATGAGTTGTTAAAAGATGCTGCGTGGATAGCGAAAGAGTTCGATGGTAAAGTTTCTCGTTATTTCGGTCTACTCCCCCGTAACAGATTTGGTATTGAGCCTGTGCCTGAAGATGAGGCACCGTTCTATACGTCTGCGCGCGGTGGCGAAGATACATACTATGTTAATACCTACAACCTGAAAGCCCGCGCGCTCTACTCCTTACCAGCACTGACACTCCATGAATCGGCCCCCGGACATTCCATGCAACTCTCTCTGGTTGCTGAAAACAATGCTCTCCCCGAATTCCGCAAAGAGTATATTTCAGCTTACGGTGAAGGTTGGGCTCTGTATTGCGAACGACTTGGCGATGAAATGGGCTTTTACCATACACCCTATGAGAAGTTTGGCATGCTCTCCTACCAAGCATGGCGTATAGCACGGTTGGTTGTTGATACCGGTATTCATGCCAAAGGCTGGACACGAGAACAGGCACAGACTTACCTGCGTGATAACACTGCCTTAGCTGACCATGAGATTGAAACAGAGATAGACCGCTATATCTCCTGGCCAGGCCAAGCTCTGTCCTATTATCTGGGAGAAGCCAAAATATGGGACCTGCGCCACAGAGCCGAACATACACTTGGCAAAAAATTCGACATCCGGCGTTTTCATGACGCTGTTCTGGAAACAGGATCAGTACCACTTTCGACACTGGACGATCATATCTCTGCATTTATTGCCAAAGAGACAGCAATACACCCCTAAGGAATGATATTGCCGGCCTCTATAGTATTTGAGGCCGGGCAACTTATAGGCTTTTACTGACTAGAAATTTTATCTGATCCATTTAGAAAATTGTTTTATCTATCTAGCTTTATGTATAATAAAATAGAGACACAGCCCATATAATTCAGCCAATTCCTTAGACCTTTTTATTTTCTGAAAATCTGAATAAATTCCGCTAACTGGGCGTGATTAAGTGCCTTATAAATCTTTTACGGTAACAATACCCTGCTCAGACATTTTTAGTGCTTACGTCTGAAGTTTTTCCTTATTTATTCTTTAATTCTCAGAAAAATTTTCTCAGCGTATCCGAAACGATGAGGATTTTTCAACACGCCTTATGAACCGTTGCAGCTCATCATGGTGAAGGAGGAAAATTTTGTTTGTTTTAGCAAGTTGCTGGGCAGGAATAGTATAGGGGGCATTAGACACCACTGCGCCATATCGTGCTCCATAATGCTGGCGTGCAGCAGCAACCTGCTGCACAGCATCATTTCCTACTGCTTTTGTATAGAGCTTGCATTGTAGAATAATACGTGTGTTGCCGCGGCTGGCCACCACATCCGCACCCTGATCCCCACATTCTGACGTCGCTATGGCTTCCCACCCCAATTGGCGCAGCAGGCGGGCGCAATAGCGCTCATAATCGAACGGATTCATATCCGGGCTATAGACATCCGGATTACTGACTTTTTGCTCAGGCTCAGCAGGGGTATCAAACGCTACTTTATCAAGATAGGCCAGTAATTCGGGCGTGGCCCGGTCAATATAGTTCTGGTATCCGTGCTCATTCAGGCAGTTCAGCATTTCGCGCTGCATGAAAGCTGCCTTCTCACGCTCCCATTTGTCGTAAATGGTCGTGCCGTAAGCATTTTGGTACACAAGCTGCTTCCGGCGGATTTGCAGACGGTCCGCCAAAGAATTAATGAGCCGTTTTCCCGTCTGCACAGCTCTCCTGAACGCGCGCCGTCGGCGATACGCAAGCCAAAGTCGGAAAAATAGATAAAATACAACAAGCCCTTCAACCCAAGAAACAACTCTATTCTGTTCTGAAAGGTGAAATGGCAAAGATGGAAGGCCAGAACTCAGTGTTCGGATAACATCAAGGGTCTGGTTCAAAATGCCTGACAGACTATCAAACACACTCGAGTGCTGTGTGGACACCGATGCCTGTGAAGAGGCAGGCTCCGTGACTTTATAGGCTGTATTATGCACCTGAAAGCATGACTGCTCTGCCCCACAAAGCCCAGCACCAGCAGACGGACCATAAGTATCCTGTGAAACCGTAAAGGGTGCTGTATGAGGAGTTGTTTCTGCCTGTGCCACACCTGCCATAAGCACCATAGCACACACACCATAAGCGACCTTCACGTAAACTGGCTCCTTCTTCACACTCATCCAAACCATCTATGTTCTCTTTTTATTCTGGCTTATATCCCACCAAAATAAAACCCACACAACAGACATAACGTTCTGAGTTCAAAAGAATTTTTCTATTTAAGACAGAAGTGAAGGCCTAGAGGTTAGAATTAAGAGCGAGATATCTCTCACAGAATATTTTGGAGTGGATTTATTTTAACAAATAGATCTTTAATTCTGCGTAGACTTATAACCTCGAGGGGCGTTAATATAGTTTAAACATATTACAACAACCAACAATTTTTGGGATTTTATTTGTGGAAAACCCGAGTATTTCCAAATACGTACGTGTTATTTCTCTTGACCGAACACCAGAGCGTTTTGAAAATTTTTCTGAAAAAAATCCAAACCTGTTAGCTCAACGTTTTCCAGCCTATGAAGGTAGCCGGCTAAACCGTGCACTTCTTATTGAGCGTGGAATAATTGACCCTAATCTCAATTATTCAAATGGCGCTCTTGGCTGTGCCATATCTCACATTTCTTTGTGGCACGAATGCCTCCACAGAAACGAAGTGCTCCATATTGCAGAAGATGATGCAATTATCCGTGAAGATTTCCATGAAATATTCCAAAAAGCACAAGAAGAGCAAAAGGATTGGGATATTTTCTTATGGGGCTATAATACTAATTGGCCAATAGGTATTAAATTTGGAGCCCATCAGAAATTTTATATAAAGGCACAACAAGAATCTTATCCACAAGAACAGTATCAAAGCTTTCAAAACTCACAGGAAAAAAACTTCTCCTTCCCTGTTTCTTCTGCCGCAGGCCTTGGCCTCTATTCTATTTCACCTAAAGGGGCAGACAAAATGCTGCGCTACTCCCTTCCCCTCCGAGGCATTGCGGCACCTTTTGCCGAAAACGAAAATACAGGGTGGAACAATACTGGTATAGATGTTGAGCTCTCTCGTCATTATGGCGCGTTAAACGCTTTCATCAGTTTCCCTCCTGTTGCCATCATGATCAACGACGAACTAAACTCGACAATTCGCGGCACAAAAAGCGTAGCCTGACTTACCGTTGAGCCCAAAAAAATGCCTGAGCCACATGGGCCCAGGCATAAATACGTCATGAAAAGAGGACTTCTCTATCCTCTGACATATTAGGCTGACGCGGCTTTACCCACTAGGATATCCATGAGACGCCGGGAGAAGGCATTAGCGTCTTTAGGGGCTTCACCATTCTGAATGCTGGCAACATCCAGCAGAATATGGGCTAGTTCATCAACAGGCTCTCCGGCTTTCACCTTTTCAGCCAAGTGATGCACAAGCGGGTGCGCCGGATTGAGTTCAAGCACTGGTGTCACATTGGGCATGGACTGGCCACTGCGCTGCATTAATTTTTGCAGTTGCAGGTCTGGCCCCCCTTCTGGCGCTGTGAGCACCATAGCGCTGCTGACGAGACGATCTGTTGCCTTTACGTCTGACACAGCCTCACCCAATGCCGCTTTAAGCGCAGGCAGGAGTGTATCCATATCAGCTTTTTCAGCGTCGGTTTCAGCCGGTGCGCCAAATTTTTCCAGATCGGACTGGCCCTGAGCCACGTTGCGCAGAGTTTTACCTTCATAGGAGGAAAGGCGGTCCGGCCAGAAGGAATCCACCGCGTCAGATAAAAGCAGCACTTCAATGCCACGGGCCTTGAAGCCTTCAATCTGGGGAGAGGCTGCCAGTGTTTCCGCGTTGTCCCCGGTCAGGTAGTAAATGGCATCCTGCTCGGGCTTCATACGGCTGATATAGTCGTCAAAGGATGTCAGGCCGTCCACTGCGGTAGAACGGAACCGGCTCAGGCCAGCAACTTCTGTGCGGTGCGCTGCATCGTCCCACATGCCTTCTTTCAGCACAGGGCCAAAGTTTTCCCAGAAAGTTGCGTAGCTTTCTGCGTCTTTTGCACGGGTCTTCAGTTCACCCATCACCTTGCTGGTAACTGCCTTGCGGATACGGGCCAACACAGGTGTAGCCTGCAACATCTCACGCGAGACGTTCAGCGGCAGGTCTTCCGTGTCCACCACACCCTGAACAAAGCGCAGCCATGATGGCAGGATGTCAGCCTCGTCCGTAATGAACATACGGCGGACATGCAGCCGAATACGGCTTTCCCGCGTCTGTTCTGCAAATTCAAAAGGACGGCTGCCGGGAACAAACAGCAGCGCCGAAAATTCCATGGTCCCTTCTGCGCGCCAGTGCAGCGTGTCCCACGGGGTATCAAAGTTATGCGTCAGGTGCCGGTAGAACTCGTTAAGCTGCTCTTCGGTGACATCATTTTTGGATTTACGCCACAGGGCTGTGCCTTCGTTAGCAGCTTCTTCATTCCCGTCCCGCAGAATGGTGACAGGCCACGCAATGTGGTCAGACCATTTGCGGATGATGGCCTGCAAACGCCAGCTATCAAGGAACTCATCAGCATCTTCCTTGATATGCAGGATGATGTCCGTGCCCGCTTTCTCACGCGTAGCAGGCTCCAGCGTGTAAGAGCCTTTGCCGTCAGATGTCCAGCGCCATGCTTCATCAGACCCGGCACGGCGGGAGATAACGTCTACCTTATCCGCCACCATAAAGGCCGCGTAGAACCCCACACCGAACTGACCAATCAGGTTAGGTCGCTCTTCTGGTTTGGCGTCCTGAAGCTGTTTGCCAAAAGCACGGGTGCCGGAGCGGGCAATAGTGCCCAGATTGGCCACCAACTCATCACGCGTCATACCGGACCCATCATCGCTGATGGTGAGCAGGCGGGCATCTTTTTCCGGGTTAATACGAATTTTTGCATCATCCGGAAGGGCGCGGGCACCGTCCGTCAGGGCTTCAAACCGGCGGCGGTCCGTAGCATCCGCTGCGTTAGCGACCAGCTCGCGCAGGAAGATCTCACGTTCGGAATAAAGAGAATGCACAACAAGGTCGAGCAACCGCCCGACTTCTGCACTAAATTCCCGTGTTTCCGTTCCTGCGGCGCTTTTGGCTGCGTCTGTCATCTTGGTAAAGTCTCCGTCTTTCACTGCATCACAAGCACAACAGTTTCTGCCCTCAGGCCAAAAACCATTGCCTTTTGCACGTTTAACAGATGTGGCAGCAGGAGATATTTTTCAATATCCCCCGGCATGCTCTTTTAATGAGTTTTCAAACTTTCCGCAGAACATTCGCCGGTACGGAAGTAAGACCATTCCTCGCACGAACGGCCATCTGGAAGGTGACAGATACCATACTGACCTGCTTTACCATTCCGAATTTCCAACCGCCCTCCGGCATCCACGCAATGAACCGAGGCTGGATTAGCCATACCAATAACGCGTTTTGGTTGGGAGGAAGGCTGCGCAGCCACATCAGACAGTTTAGCTACCTCCGGCGCTCTCTCACCCGTGCCTTCAGCCTGACTTGGAGACGCCACAGCCAGCAGACCTGTCATTACAGCCACGGCACACCCAAACTGCCACTTACGGCTCACTGATAAACAGAACATGTCATGATCCTTTTCAACAAGAAGGGTTCAGGCACCTTATCCGTAATGGTATAGTCTCACCCACGTTAAGACAGGCGTCTCTCCTCGCCCAGCTTACACCGCATAGAACTGGTCCTGCCAGAGCGACATAGAATGACAAGGCCAACTGTGAGGCCCGTGAGAGCCCTTACGGCGCCATCCGGCCGTGGTCCTGCAAAACGCTTCTTTCTACAGTGCCACTGACATGGGAGTGCGGATTTGATACAGCGCAGGAAACGGCAAATCTGGACGAAGACTTGTGGATGCTGCATTTGAAATATGCAGATGAAACACGCCTTTTCAAGCACCGAGCCATGACCCTTACACTCGCCCGAAGCCTAGGGCATGGTAATTCATACCATGTGGCTGACCAGACAATGCGAGCATTCATGACCTCTTTTCAGAACACGTGCACTGAAGAGGGGCTGGAGAGCCTACCCTTGCGAGACGACGTGCGGTCTGGTCAGGATAGTAGGCTGTTCCGTATTCCTAATACGTTTTTAAGAGCGCTTTAAAAAAGGGCCACACGAAACCGCAGCCCTTTTCATAATGAACGTTATTCAGCGTTCTGGATCTGCCCACCCCGTTTCAGCAAAACTACGGCCAGCAGATACACCAGCAACCCGGCCACAGACAGCAACGCACCCCCCATACCCAATGCACCATAGCCATAATGATGCGCCAGCAGCAGGCTACCCAGTGACGCACCCAGCGCGTTGGCAATATTAAAAGCTGAATGGTTGAGGGAAGCTGCCAGTGTCTGGGCATCCCCTGCAAAATCCATCAGCCGGGTTTGCAAGGCTGGCCCTAAAGCATTCACAAAGGCTGGCACCAGAAAAACATCCAACGCCAGACCTGGCATACTATGCAGCACAGCAGGGAACGCCACCATGGCGACTGCACTGCCTGCCAGAGCCAGCAGGGCTGCAAGGTCAATATTGCGGTCAACCAGCCACGCCCCAAGGTTGGCCCCTACCAACATGCCTGCCCCCCAGATGACCATGAAGATCATGACCTCCCATTCCGGCACCTGAGTCACATGCACCAGAACACTGGTGAGGTAGGTATAAATGGCAAACATACCGCCAAAACCTATGGCGGCTGTCAGAAGTGTTAGCAGCACCTGTGCATTGCCCAGTGCTGTGACCTCCCGCAACGGAGAGTTGGTACGGTTTGGTTTATCTGCCGGAATATACCGCAATACACCCAGAAACGTGACAAACCCAAAGACAGCAATAATCAGATACGCAATGCGCCAGCCAAAATGATCTGCTGCAAAAGTAGAAAAAGGTGCGCCAATCAAAGTGGAAATAGCAATACCAGAAAGCACACGCCCCACAGCCCAGCCACGCCGCTTGCGCTCAACCATGGAGGCAGCCACCAGCGCGGAGATACCAAACAGCGCCCCATGCGGCAGACCCGTAATAAAGCGGGCAACCTCTACCAGACCGGGCGTGGGCATAGCGATGCTCAGCACATTACCAAAACAAAAAAGCAGCAGCAGGACCAGCAACAACTCCCGCCGGGACAAGCGCGCACCCAGAATGGTGATAAGGGGCGCGCCAACAACAACGCCCAGCGCGTAAGCCGTTATGGCGTAGCCTGCATCCGCCGTTGACAGGCCAAGGGATGTTGCAAACTCAGGCAACATGCCCATGATGGCAAATTCTCCAGTACTGACAACAAACGTGCCAAATGTCAGCAGCGCAAGGGCCGCTGTTCTGCCGTGGGGCGCCTCAACCAGCGGAATGGTGCTGCCGGGTGTGGGTATTGGGTCGGTCGTCATACAAACATTCTCACATAAAGGGCAGCATTCAGGCCGCGAGGGTTCGGGCCGCACTCTGGGCTATGCTGATATCGTCTTCCGTGCTGGCGCCGGATACCCCAATACCACCCACAATGGTACCCTTGGCGTCTTTCAAGACAACACCGCCCCCAAAGCTGGTCAAACCGCCATTTGTGGCTTCCAGCGTGTAAGCTCCCCCGTTGGGGTGGGCAACCCGCGCAAACTCTGCGCTATCCATATGGAACAGGGCTGCGGTGCGAGCCTTCTTGTGGCTTACATCAATCACCCCCAGAGGCACGCCATCCATACGCGCAAACGTGACGGGCCATGCTGCGGCGTCCACTACCGTAACACAAACGGCAACCCCCATGCGCTCGGCTTGGGCCAAGGCCGTATTCAGGACAAGTGTGGCGTCAACATGCTTCATTATTATCTCGCACTTTTTGGTTTTTCGTAAAGAAGTTGACCATGTGCAAGATGTTTAAAACCTGTGAAGTTACAAAAAAGAGAAAACGCGTTTATTCAACGTGGCTGAACTGCGGCCCGCTCCACTGTTTGCATCATCATCCACGCCAACTGGATCAACCGGGCCTGAGGATACTCTTTTGCCGGACCCGTTAGGCAAATGCTGGCCTTAACTTCCCCATTGTCACGCCACGGAATGGCAACTCCATGAATGCCGGGGTGATAGGCCTGAAGGTCCAGCGCATACCCTTTGGCACGCACCGCCTCTATCTGTTTCAGATGCGCCGCATCCAACGCATTGGTACGATGTGAGAGCACACGCCGCCCCAACCCAGGTACAAACGCCAGAAACACAACGCGGAAATCTCACAGAAGGGTTGTACATCGGGTTAGATTATGAAAAAGTCTGT
>NZ_JBQDXI010000032.1:0-21519 GCF_052102375.1 Acetobacter sp. | reverse complement strand
GGTTCCGGCACCGGTCGAACACATCCCAGAGCCAGAGCCAGAGCCAGAGCCAGAAAAACCAGCCGTTGACCCGGCCAGATATTTTGCAGCCTCAGCAACCCTGCGGGCGCAGCATGGTGGCGCTCTCTCTTCTGGTCAGGCACCTGAACGTGTTGTGGGAACTGACGGAGATGAGCAGAAGGAAACCTTGCGCAAGGTAATCCAGCCGCATGTTGCGGCCTTTCAAGGGCAGTTGCCCGCAGCATATCACACGCCTAACCAGCCTGTGGCACCGTACGCGCCCAGTGTAAAAGAGCGTGTGGGTCAGGTTTTTGCCCAGCTTTTCGGAAAAATAACGCAGCGCTCGAACCAGAACCCGCGACTTGCCGCAGAGCACGGAAACGGTGCGGCACAGGGTCATGCACTTTCTTCAGCACCCTTGAGCTGTTTGCTCGTCAAGGAAGGGTTTTGGCGTGTGGCCTGGGGTGTTAGCCTTGTCTGTGCCCTGAGTGTGTTGTTGGGAGCATGGTACTGGTGGGATGTTATTGTGCAGGCATGGCCACCAGCGGGGCGTCTGCATTAAGTGGTCTTAAAAATAAATCCAGCGCGGTACAGGCGCTGGATTATTCAAGACCAGTTTGTCTTATCAGACGTTTTTACCTGCCACGGTTGCAAGGGTTGCCCCGGCAGCAGCCAGTGCCATCAGCAGAATACCATCCCAGATCAGACCGCCGGCTGTGAGGTCATGCCCGGCAATAACGACATGGGATGGAATGGCTGACGCCACAGAGCCAATGGCGTCACGCGCCTGAGGGTCTGCGGATGCTGCCGCGTGGGAGAGCGAGCCAACTACAGCCGGCAGCGCCTTCCACAAGACACCTGCTATCAGCAGCAAAGGGGCTAGCAGTTCTGCTAGTTGCTGCACAAAATAGAAGATGAAAAAACAGACGGACCAAATACCAGTACGCACCAGACGCAGCGCGATTGGTGAGTTAGGCAGATCCGTGCGAGGCGCGGAGAGCGGTGGACGAGAATATTCGGCGCGATGTGGCTGGTCCATAAGTGGATGCTTTCTTTAAGGCGGCCAATACAGTGCTGCGCATAAGCGGTAGGCTTTCTGCGCGGGCTTTTAGTGTGGCGGACTATACACAAGAGCCGAGGCTCGCGCACTGCCTGCCCGTAAAATCATGGTAGGGGTGCCTTCATGGTCACAGCAGGGCGTAACAAAACTGTGAGACGGTGAATTCCCATTTTAAGGAAAAATTAAAATATGCTCATGAAAGAAGTAAGCGGACGCTATGGGCTTAAGCCCTCGTCGTAACCGGTTTATCATAGCGCCTGAACATAGCGGGCGCGCAGGGAAAGGCACAAACCATGGCAGTTTCCCCCTTATTTGAGGCTGCGTGTGCTCAGGCCGGAGGGGAAAGCCCTATGAATTTTTTATCCTGCACGGTCTGGCTTGCGGGTCTTGCCGGCGCTGTAGAAGAGCGGTTTGTGCATCTGCTGCAACAGCGTGGCTTCTCTGTTCGCGTGCTGCCCAATGGGGCTGCGGCCTTCACTGCGTTTGAACAGGCTTTGCCAGAACTATTGATCGTCCCCTCTGATCTGGGGGACATGACCGCTATTCAGTTGAGCCAGAAGCTCAGGTTAAACGCTGTCACGCGTGGCATCCCCATTGTTGTGCTAACGGAAACAGCAGACCCCCAGCTTGAGAAAGAAATGCTCGAGCGTGGGGCTGATGCGTGCTTCTGCATGACGTCGGACCCTCTGCTGCTTATGTTCCGTATCTGCACATTGCTGCGTGAATATGAAGATGATTTGCCGATGCGTGAGGGAGCTACGTTTCACGCGCCTTCCGTCATGGTCGTGACAGCCCCCGGAGGCCTTTTGTGGTCATGGCCGCAGGCAGCAATGCCGGATCAGGAGGGTGGTGGAAACGAGCCCGCCTTACTGGCCCTCCTTCGCAAGAGCGGAGATACGGCAACTTTGCTGGAAGACGTGGCCCAGCTTGAGTTAGCTGACACGACCGCGCCACATTACCATCCGGATTGTGTGTTGGTGGACCTTGCGTGCCCTGAGTTTGATGGGCTGGAGGTGGCCCGCACACTTGTTGCCCTTAGGCGGCGGAACCGGCAGTGCGCACGAATTCTGGGTATGGTGCCAAGCGGGCAGGTTGTTGGCCAGACCGCCACCATTGCTTTTGGCGCTGGGGTAGATGATCTGGTGGATGCGACTATTTCCGCAGACCTGCTCATGGCCCGTATTGGAAGTTTGATCCGCCGCAAAATTTTGCAGGACGAAATGCGCCGGGAAGATGCGCATATTGAAAGTGCGCGTGCGCGTATGGCGTTGGCTGATGCCCTGCGCCGGGTGAATGCAGACCTTGCTGCCGCCAATCGCAAACTGATTGAAGCACAGGCCAAGCTCGTTCAGTCGGCTAAAATGGCTTCGTTAGGCGAACTGGCGGCTGGCATTGCGCATGAGTTCAATAACCCGCTGGCGTTTGTGCTTGCGCACGAGAATACGGTGAGCCGGAGCATTTCTCGTGCTTTGGCGGCGGTGCAGGACGGTGACCTTCAGGAGGCGGAGGCCGCACTGGGCAAAGGGGGAGAACGGCTTTCAGCTTCCTTGATCGGACTATCACGAATGCGCGACCTTGTGGCCAGTTTGCGTCGTTTTTCGCGGTTGGAAGAGGGAGAATTTGCGCGTCTGGACGTGCCTGAAGCCCTGAGTATGGTGTTAACACTTTTGGCGCCCAAGTTGGGGCAGGAAATTCAGGTTTCCTGCCACTTGGATGCACCTGCAGAACTGTTTTGTCAGGCGGCATTGGTTAATCAGGTGGTGATGAATATTGTAAGTAACGCGGCAGATGCTATTTTAGAAAAACGTAGTTCAGAAAAAAAAGAATATAAAAATACTCAGAGTGATAAAATAGAAATTTTCTCTGCTCTGGAAGACGCTACGGACAGGGAGTCCGGGCAGGACTATGTCATCCGCATTAGTGATACCGGGCCTGGTGTTCCGGAGAACTTGCAGGAACGGATATTTGAACCCTTTTTTACAACAAAACCTGTAGGCTCAGGAACAGGGTTAGGGCTGGCCACAGCTTATGGCGTTGTACAGGCTCATGGTGGGAGTGTTGTTGTGACCAACATGCAAAATGGCGGGGCCTGTTTTACTTTGCGCGTGCCGTATCGGCCTGTAGAGGAGAAGCGCAGTGACAACGCTGCCTGAGTTGAAGCGCAGGGCGATCGTTCTGATTGTAGACGATGAGCCGGAAATACTTGTTGCCCTGACAGATCTGCTGGAAGATAGCTATCAGGTTTATACGGCATCCTCTGGTCAGCAGGGGCTGGCTATTCTTGCGCAACAGCCTGACGTTGCGGTTATTATTTCCGATCAACGTATGCCCAACATGACAGGCGATGCCTTTCTGGCACAAGCTCGCCATATCTCCTCAGCCGGTGCCATCCTGCTGACAGGCTATGCAGATATCACAGCAGTGGAAGCCGCGCTAAACCGGGGGCAGATTTCCTTTTTTGCGTACAAACCGTGGGACGGAGAAACTCTGCTGTCCATGGTGGGTCAGGCCGCCCGTCGGTATGAGCTGGAAAAAGAACTGGACTGTGAACAGCGGCTGTTACGAAGCCTGCTGGATAACCTGCCTTTTGGCCTCGCGTTCAAGGATGAGCAGGGCCGCTTTATCCGTATTAATGCTCAAATGGCCAAACAGCTTGGCCATTCTGTGCAGGACTGCCTTGGTAAAAAAGAAGATGAGCTTGTGGACGGCGACCGGTTGGCCAGCCTTGATGAGGCAAAACCTGTTTTGTCTGGCGGGGGACGAGACCAGCAGGTTATCAAGCTTTCTACGCCCTCAGGGCAGGTGCGCTGGCATGACCTGACACGTATCCGTCTCGGGAATGGCGATGACGGAGAGGAGGTGCCGCGCGCCTCCTCTGATCTTGTCGATTATTCCATTGTGATAGACCGTGACGTTACGGATCTGCTCAACCTTGAGCAGCGTTTGCGGCAGGCTCAGAAAATGCAGGCCATTGGTACCTTGGCTGGCGGCATTGCGCACGATTTTAATAATCTGCTGACAGCGATTATGGGGTCTTTGGAACTGGTTCAGGACCTTGAGCCCCCGCAACAGCCCAGCGTTGTGCGCCTGTATGGGAACGCCATGGAGGCTGCGCGCCGCGGCAGTGTGCTGACACAGAAATTGCTGGATTTCAGCCGCCCGCGTCATTTGTCCTGCCAGCAGGTGGATGTTGTTGCTCTATTGCGGGATCTTGAAGGTTTCATGATGCACGGCAAGGTGCCGCAGGAGCTTCAGGACGCTTTGGGTGCGGATAGTCTTGAAGCCGCAGGGCGTATCAGCGGTGTGCAATTCAACCTGCCGGATGAGTCTTTGCCCGTTGTGTGGACAGACGCCATCCAGCTCGAGCTGGCGGTGTTTAATCTGTGTGTCAACGCGCAGGACGCACAGCCTGATGATGGTGCCATTAGTGTTTCCGTAAGAAAAAGTGCCCGTTTGCTAGGGCGTACCTCCTCCGGCGTACCGGGAGATGCATGGGTGGTTGTGCAGGTGCTGGATACCGGCGTGGGCATGACCGAGGAAATGCAGGCCCGTATTTTTGACCCGTTCTTTACCACCAAGGATATGGGGCAGGGCACCGGCATGGGCCTGTCCATGATTTATGGTTTCATCAACCATTGCGGGGGCGAGGTGCGCGTGGATAGCGTACCGGGTGGCGGTACTTCCATCGAGCTCTGGTTGCCCGCTATGGCCGCTAACACCAACCATCCCGCTACGCAGCAGGGATTACAGCAGCTTCCTAAAAAGCCCCGCCCGGTTCTGCCGGATTTACAGGCAGGCAACCTTATTCTGGTGGTGGATGATGAGCCTGGAGTAAGGGCCGTTACGGCTGGTTTCCTGCGCCGGGCAGGGTATGATGTTGTAGAGGCTTCAGGCGGGCAGGACTCACTTGCTGTGGTTGAAAAAAACCCAGCAATTGCTCTGGTCGTTATGGATGTCATGATGCCGGGTATGAACGGGAACGAAGCCGCACGGCGGATACAGCAGCTTCGCCCCAATCTGCCTGTTCTGTTTGTCACGGGCTATACAGATCTGGGATTGCTGCCCGCAGGCGTCACTGTTCTGCACAAGCCCTACACACGGGATGCATTGCTGGCAGATGTGAGGGCTATGCTGGCTGCGTAGCCATGCCTCTTGTGCTGGCGTGGCGAGCACCTATGTTTTGTAACTATGATGCAAAGCTTTCATTCAGCCTCTTCTCCGCATGATCCTGTGGGATGGCACGGGACCACTATCCTCTGTGTACGGCGTGGGCCGGATGTCGCCATGGCGGGCGACGGCCAAGTAACGCTTGGTAGCACTGTCATAAAAGGCAACGCGCGCAAGGTGCGGCGTATAGGGCCATCAGGGTCCATTCTGGCCGGGTTTGCGGGTGCTACGGCGGACGCGTTCACGTTGTTGGAACGACTGGAGGCCAAGCTTGAGCGTTACCCGAACCAGTTGGAACGCGCATGTGTTGAACTGGCAAAGGATTGGCGGACAGACCGCTACCTCCGCAGGCTGGAAGCCATGATGGCCGTAGCGGATGCTGAGCATTCTTACACATTAACCGGGAATGGGGACGTGCTGGAGCCGGAAGATGGCATTATAGCCATTGGGTCTGGGGGTAATTTTGCGTTGTCTGCTGCGCGCGCTCTGCTGACGGTCGATGGACT
This sequence comes from Acetobacter sp., assembly GCF_052102375.1. GTDB lineage: Bacteria > Pseudomonadota > Alphaproteobacteria > Acetobacterales > Acetobacteraceae > Acetobacter. The sequence goes on along the minus strand of NZ_JBQDXI010000032.1, from coordinate 15,786 downwards.
GAGTGCGGAAGAAATTGCAAGGCGCTCCATGAAAATTGCTGGCGATATTTGTGTTTATACCAATCATTCCGTGCGGGTAGAGACACTCTCCGCGCGCCCAGTGACAGAGTAAGGGGAGAGAGAGAGCATGGAAGCACCAACATTTTCCCCGCGTGAAATTGTCTCTGAGCTGGACCGCTTTATTGTCGGGCAGGCGGATGCCAAGCGTGCGGTTGCCATAGCCATGCGCAACCGCTGGCGCCGGGCGCAGTTGGCAGACGGTATGCGTGAAGAGGTTGTGCCTAAAAACATCCTTATGATTGGGCCAACCGGCTGCGGAAAAACCGAAATTGCCCGCAGGCTAGCCAAGCTGGCTCAGGCCCCGTTTCTGAAAGTTGAAGCAACAAAATTCACAGAAGTTGGCTATGTCGGTCGGGATGTAGACAGCATTATCCGTGATCTGGTTGAAGCCTCCATTACCATGCTCCGTGATGTCAGGCGGCGCGATGTGAAGGTGAACGCTGAGCAGGCGGCAGAAGAGCGTTTGATAGATGCGCTGGTGGGGCAAGGGGCTTCTGCTGATACCAGAAGCAAATTTCGGACCATGTTGCGCTCTGGTCAGCTTGAAGACAAGGAAGTGGATATTCAGGTTGTAGAAGCCGCTCCGTCTGGCGCGGGCGAGATGCCCGGTGTCATGCCGGGGAATGTCATCAACTTTAGTGAGATGATGAAAGGCTTTATGAACCGGGCTCCGCAACAGCGGAAACTTAAGGTTGCCACAGCCCGCGTTTATCTGGAGCGGGAAGAAGCAGACAAGCTACTGGATAATGAGGCGCTTACGCGTGAAGCGGTGGCCCATGCTCAGGATAATGGCATTGTCTTTATAGATGAAATTGACAAAGTCTGCGCCCGCGCCTCCGAAAATGGTGCAAAAGGCGGAGACGTGTCCCGTGAAGGGGTGCAGCGTGATTTGCTGCCTTTGATTGAAGGGACAACAGTTTCTACAAAATATGGCCCTGTCAAAACGGATCATATCCTGTTTATTGCATCAGGCGCTTTCCATTTGGCCAAACCTTCTGACCTGTTGCCGGAATTGCAGGGGCGTTTGCCCATCAGGGTAGAATTGCAGCCTTTGAGCCGGGAAGATCTGCGGCGTATCCTGACGGACCCTGAGCATTCTCTGCTCAAACAGTATTCTGCGCTTCTGCAAACGGAGGGCGTAGCCCTGACGTTTGAAGATGGGGCAGTTGACGCACTGGCGGAACTTGCTGCGGATATTAACGAGCGCGTTGAAAATATTGGTGCACGGCGTCTTGCCACGGTGCTCGAAAAGCTGTTGGAAGAGATCTCTTTCACAGCGTCGGACCGTAAGGGCGAGCATGTGACCGTTGCTGCCTCGCTCGTACAGGACAAGGTGGCTCCTCTGGCCCGCAAGGGTGATCTTAGCCGGTTTATTCTCTAATGGACGCACCTTTCGTACTCCCGCAAGAAGAAACAGCAGCCGCTGCGATTGAGGCAATACGCGACGAGCTTGAGTTGTTTGATGACTGGATGGAGCGCTACCAGTACATCATAGAAATGGGCCGCAAATTGCCTGACTTTCCCAAGGAGTGGTGTGATGATGCGCACCGCGTTCCCGGATGCCAAAGTCAGGTATGGCTGGAAGCGCGAGAAGAAAATGAGACTCTCTACTTCGCAGGCCTATCAGATGCGGCAATTGTCTGCGGGTTGGTTGCGTTGCTTCTGCGCGTTTACTCAGGGCGGTCGCGGGCCGAAATCATGCAGACAGACCCAAAGTTTTTGCATGATCTAGGCTTGGTGCAGGCCCTTTCAACCAACCGGGGTAACGGTGTGGAGGCAATGGCTCGCGCTATTCGTTCTGCTGCGGCTGGCTAAGAAAGTCAGCTTTTACATAAGTAAAAAGAAGCCTTTTTAGAGCACAAGACTTCTTTCAAAAAATGAATAATCCCCTCTTCTTTTATTCTTGAGGGGATTATTATTATAGAAATAAATCTCCAAAAAATATTTTCGTGAAGAGAATTTTTGTTGGTTGAAAATAAATCTAAAAATTATTAATTTGTTAAGGCAAAACAAATAAAAATTGTATGATTTTATTTGAATTTAAGAAAGGATCTCTCCTTATGAGCCTTACTTACACGCCTCCACTCAATGCAACGGTTTTAAAAGGGGGGAGCTGGATTGCTGTTAAAGATGTGGATGGCAAGACATATTATCAGTCAGCCACAGGTACAGATGCAACTGCGAGTGCTATTGCAGGTGCCACCAAATATGCAGGCCCGGTTATTATCTCAGGGGGAAGTCTGACGGTTGCTTCCGGGGCTGTGGCATCTGGGGCTTATGTATCGGGCGGTACCAATAACGTTTTTATCGTGTCAGGCGGCACGCTGGAATCTTCTGTAAACGTCAATGGTTGGACCTATGTCCGGAGCGGGGGCGTATCCTCTGATAATACGCTGGTGTCTGACGCGGGTAACGTGGCTGCTGGCGGTTCTTCAGTGTCAGACACCTTCCTCGCGGGCACGGCAACAGATGGAGGGGGAGATGCCTATACTGTTGTCAGTGGCGGTTATATTGGTGGCAGCGCCACAGTTGCTTCTGGAATTACCCTTAACATAAATGCTGGTGCCACCTCTCAGCCTATTGCAGTGCAAAATGGTGGTACTCTCAACCTTGCTGGGGCGGCCACAACAGTTGGGAGCGGCTCTGCCGCATCCAGCATAGGGGGTGATTCTACAGTGTCCCCTCAATATCCTGTAGCGCCAACAGGTGCGACTGTTCTGAATGGGGGAAGCTGGATTGCTGTCAAAGATGTGGACGGCAAGACGTACTATCAGTCAGCCACCGGAACAGATGCAACTGCAAGTGCCATTTTAGGTGCCACCAAATATGCAGGTCCTGTTATTATTTCAGGCGGAAGTCTGACGGTGGCATCCGGCGCTGTTGCATCGGGTGCTTATGTGTCTGGGGGCACGAATACTGTCTTTATTCGCTCCGGCGGTACATTGGAATCTTCTGTAAACGTCAATGGTTGGACCTATGTCCGGAGCGGGGGCATATCTTCTGATAATACGCTGGTGTCTGACGCGGGTAATGTAGCCGCAGGCGGTTCCTCAGTGTCGGACACGTTCCTTGCAGGCACGGCGGTGGACGGAGGCTCTGATACCTACACGGTCAATAGTGGTGGATATATCAGCGGCAAAGCAGTTGTTGGCTCTGGTACCACTCTGGCTGTTGCCAGTGGCGCTACTGTTGCACAATCGCCGTCTTATTATATCACTTATCCGCAGCCTAGTTACCTTTCAGCGACAGTGTTGAGTGGCGGTACCTGGATTGCCGTTAAGGATACAGACGGTAAAACCTATTATCAGTCAGCTACCGGAACAGATACTTCTGCAAAAGCTATTGCAGGTGCGACCAAATATTCAGGCCCGGTCATTATTTCCGGGGGCAGTCTGACGGTTGCTTCCGGGGCTGTGGCATCTGGGGCTTATGTATCGGGCGGTACCAATAACATTTTTATCGTGTCAGGCGGCACGCTGGAATCTTCTGTAAATGTTAATGGCTGGACGTATGTCAGGAGCGGTGGTGTCTCTTCCGACAATACGTTGGTGTCGGATGCCGGGACTATAGCTGCTGGTGGGTCTTCCGTCTCGGATACATTGATTGCGGGTAAAGGTAATGATGGTGGCGGGGACACTTATACCGTGTCGGATGGCGGGTCCGTTACCAGCAGTTTTGTAGGATCAGGTGCAGCGCTGCGGGTTAATACAGGTGGTGTTTCTGATAGCCCGACTATTGAGGCGGGAGGCAGCTATTATGTCACGCAGGCGACATCGCTTGTCTGTTTCCTGCCCGGTAGCATGATTAATACGCCCACAGGGGGCGTTGCTATTGAAGATATTCGCATAGGTGATTCCGTCATTACCTTTGATTGGCGCACCAATAAAAATGTCGTTGCAAAGGTGAAATGGGCGGGCAAGGCCCATGCTACAGTGCGGCGCAGCCTCCCAGATGATGAAGCTGGGTGGCCTGTCCGGATTCTCAAAGATGCTGTTGCAGACGGCGTGCCTTATAAAGACATGCTGATTACAGCCGAGCACTGCCTGTTTTTTGACGGAAAGTTCCTACCCGTCCGGATGTTGGTGAACGGGCGCTCCATTTATTATGATAAATCCATCTCGGTTTATGATTACTACCATATAGAAACAGCAGAACATGCCGTGATCATGGCAGACGGCATGTTGACCGAAAGTTATCTCGATACTGGTAATCGGCAGGCATTTCGGCAGGAAGGTTCTGTTGCCGCTTTTGGCACTAAACGCCGCACTTGGGATGACGCAGCAGCAGAGTTGTGTGTGGACCGCGCTATGGTGGAGCCGGTGTTCAATCGCCTTGTTCAGCGCGCAGAATTACGTGATGTGCCGCTGAAAACACCTTCTGTTACCGAGATATTTAACGATCCTAATCTACAGTTAATAACAGAGGCGGGACAGGTTTTATATCCTGTAAGGCAGAGTGAGCAGACTTACAGTTTCTTATTGTCACCGGGGCTTCATTCCGTACGTATCGTGTCGCGTGCGGCACGACCAATGGATGTTATCGGACCGTTTGTAGATGATCGTCGTATGTTAGGCGTGGCGGTGTCCGCCATACGCTATGTCACGGGTCAGGAAACCACAGAGCTGAGCGTTCATCTTCAGGCTAAAAAGCCAAAAGGTTGGCTAGATGGCACAGCTTGTGAGCAGGCATGGACAAATGGAGATGCGCTCCTACCTTTACCTGAGAGAGAGCCTACGTGCGGCCCGATTGTTCTTTCCCTGACCTTGCGCGCAGCAGGCCCCTATGTGGTGCGTAAGCGCTCGGAAGAATTCAAAAAAGCTTTGTCTGCATAAATATAATACAAAAACAGCGTCTTTCCCGTGAGGAAAAAGACGCTGTTTTTGTGTTTGGTAACTCATTGCATCCTTCCCTCATCAGGGGAAGGATGATGGTGAGTGTGTTCAGGCAGACTTTTTGTCTGACAAACCCTTCAGCACATCTGCTGGGCGGATAGGTTGGTGGCGCAGGCGAACGCCAACAGCGTTAAACACACCGTTTGCAATGGCTGCGCCAATAGTCGTCACGCCGGGTTCACCAAGGCCCATTGGCTTTTCAGTGCTTTCGACAAACTCAATGTCGATTTCCGGTGCATCGGCAATGCGAAGGGGCGTGTAGCTGTTCAGATTGAGGTCACGCACATTGCCATCGACAATTTCTGTGTTCTCAAACAGAGCCATGCTCAGTCCCCACAATGCGCCGCCTTCTGTCTGGGCAGCAGCGCCATCGGGGTCAATAATGGTGCCAGCATCTAGCACCAGCCAGATTTTCTGGCAGGTCACCACGCCTGTTTTGCGGTCCACATGCACTTGTGCTGCACCGGCAGTCCAAGTCGGCATAGCGCGTTCCTGCCCGAAGGTGGTGGCAATGCCAATGGCCGTATCTTTGGGCAGGGTGGTTTTCCCGTAACCACATTTTTCCACCAGACGCTTCAGCACGTCAGCCTGACGCTTGGCACCACCCACTGAGTCAGGTGCTTTGCCAGCATTACGGCCTTTCGCCGTTAGCAGGGACAGGCGGAAATCAACCGGGTCTTTCCCCAGTTCATGTGCCAGTTCATCCAGAAAAGCTTCATGAGCCCAAGGGGTCCAGCCGGAGCTGACTGAGCGCAACCAGCCGGGGCGGAATGTATCGCTAGCCAGATCGTTATCCAGTGCGCGAACGCGCATGGGGCCAACATCGTACCAGTGGTCAGCGCCCGCAATGGCAAACTGGTCATAGGGTTTGCCATCGGCCCCTTTTTCCATGAAGGCTGCGGCCATGACACGGGTGGGCCAGCCAGCAGAGGCATGATGCTCCCACCCGTTCGGGTTTTTCTGTTCGTCCAGCGCCACGCGCACGGTCTGGATAGACGGGGAGCGGAAGGAGTCAAACAGCATGTCATCCGAGCGGGTGAGGATGAGTTTGACTGGCTTGCCACCAATGGCTTTTGAAATCAGAGCTGCGGGTACAGCGTAGTCCCCATTCAGGCGGCGACCAAAGCCGCCCCCCAGCAGGTAGCTGCGCATAACCACATCGCTTTCCGGCACCTGAAGCGCTTTGGCAATGACCGGCAGAAACAGGGACTGCCACTGGTTGCCACAATGTACTTCCCACTTGCCATCCTGTAGGCGGGCAAGGGCGTTAGTGGGCTCAAGCTGGTAATGTAGTACGGACGCACAGGTATAGGTGCGCTCAAAAACCTGCTTTGCGGACTTGAAGGCATCATCTACGCCCGCGTCATTAAACACGCAGGAGCCGCCAGTTTTTTCCGCAATCTGCTTACGGCCGTGCTCAATGATATCCTGCTCGGATACCTTGGCAGTCTTGCCCGGTGTCCATGTGACTTTCAGGGCGTCGGTGGCACGAATGGCCGCGGGGTAGGACGATGCCAGAACCGCAACCCAGCCGGGAACCGTTTCAGACGGGTCTTCCAGCACAACGTAGCGGATATAGCCTTTAACCTTTTTGGCGTCCGTATCATCTACAGAAACAACTTTGGAGCCGTAGCGGGTTGGCGGCAGCTTGGGGCGGGCATAGACCATGCCTTCCAGCTTGGCATCAATACCATAAATGGCAGAGCCATCCGTCTTTGCCGGAATATCAAGAGACTTGACGTCCTTGCCAATCAGGCGGCGTTCTGACGCTGGTTTAAGAGGGAGCTTACCCATCTCTTCTGGCGTGAAGGTGCGGGTAGGATGCACCTTGCTGACAATGTCACCGTAGGAGATGGATTTGCTGCCTGCAATAACTCGACCATTGCGGGCAATGCAGTTGGCAGGAGAGGTGCCAAGAAGCTTGGCACCTTCTTCTACCATAACGGTGCGTGCGGCAGCCCCAGCCTGACGGAAGACATCCCATGTCATCCACACGGACCATGAACCACCAGTGACCATCAGGCCCCATTTGGGGTCTGTATCAACCTGCGTGATCTGGACCTTACTCCAGTCCGCTTCCATTTCATCCGCGATGATACGGGCGAGGGCCGTGCCCACATGCTGGCCCATTTCTGCACGAATAACATTGATGTTGACCGTGCCATCCGGCCCGATGGAACACCAGACGGTGGGTTCGAACGCACCATTACCCGGCATGGTGGCAGATGCCGGATAAAGCTGTGCTGCCTTGCTTTCCCGCGCAAAGCCAAACATGAGGGCAGACCCCATGGCGGTCATCAAAAATCCGCGGCGGCTTGCTTTCAGGCCAGCGGCGCGGTCCTGTCGGGCAGCAATCTGTTCTAGTTTACCCATGAGATGCTGTCTCCTCACGCATGGCGGCAGCGGCTTTTTTAATGGCCTTGCGAATACGAATATAGGTCATGCAGCGGCATAGGCTTCCGCCCATAACACCATCAATCTGTTCATCCGTTGGGTCCGGATAATCCTTGAGCAGGCTTGCCGCCTGCATGATCTGGCCAGACTGGCAGTAGCCGCACTGCGGTACCTGAATATCACGCCATGCTTCCTGCACGGGGTGCTTGCCTTCCGGGTCCAGCCCCTCGATCGTGACAATGTCTGCCCCATTGATGGAACTGACGGGTGTAATGCAGGAGCGTGTAGCACGCCCCCCGACATGTACGGTGCAGGCACCGCACTGGCCAACCCCACACCCAAATTTGGTGCCGGTCTGGCCTAGTTCATCACGCAGCGCCCACAGGAGTGGGGTATCGTCTGGCACATCGACGGTCACGTCACGGCCATTTAGTTTAAACTTTATCATATCTGGCTCCGTGTACCGTCTTAGTGGGAAGAATTGACAGGAATGGGTGTGACGGTCTTGCGCACGTCAGCGGCTTTTTTCTCAAGGTCTTTCCACGGCGGCAGAGTAGTGCGGGTGCGGCGCAGATAAGCGGCCAAGCGGGCCATATCAGCATCCGACAGAGCATTATAGAAGCTCGGCATGGCAACACCGGACTGGCCTTCCTCCGCTGTCAGGCCACGGAGCATGACCTGAAACAGGTTTGTCGGCTCATCCAGCCAGAGTGCATTATTCAACGCCAGATCCGGGCGGCCCAGTACGGGCGACGGTGCAGCATTGTAATGGCAGGCAGCGCAGGCACCCTGATAGAGTTTGGCATCCGGGTCAGAATTAGGGCCAATCAGGTCTTTCTTTGACTGTTCCATAGCCAGTGCCAGAGCCGCTGGATCGTGTTTTTCACGCTCAGCCGCTTTGTCTACATCAGCAAAGTAATGAGCAATGGCGTGCACATCTTCTTCCGGTACAGTGGCAAGGAAGCGGTGTGCAACAGGGGACATTGGGCCACCAGCCGGACCATGCAGCGGGGCTACACCATTACGCAGGTATTGGTACAGTTCCTCTTCCGTCCATGTGGTCGGGGTCGGGTTATGCTCGTTCAGTGGGGGAGCAATCCAGTTATCCACCACAGCGCCATCATAAGCAGAGCCTTTTTTCTCCGCTCCCATCAGGTTGCGGGGGGTATGGCACGCGCCACAATGGGCATTGCCCTCAGCCAGATAAGCACCGCGGTTCCACAAGGCATCATGGCTGGGGTCTGGCTTATAGACGCCAGGTGTAAAGAACATGAGCTTCCATGCAGCCTGACCAATGCGGAGGCTAAGCGGGAAGGGCAGTTCGTTGGGGCGCTGTGTCATGTGCACGGCAGGGCGTGTCATGAGGTAGGCGTACAGATCGGCAATATCCTGATCTGTCATTTTAGTGAAATGGTCGTAGGGGAAGGCAGGGATCAGATGTTCGCCTTCGCGGGATACACCGTAGCGCATGGCGCGACGCAAAGCTTCCTCCGACCAGCGGCCAATCCCGGTTTCAGGATCTGGCGTGATGTTGGAGGAGTAAATGGCCCCGAATGGGGTTTCCATTTTATAGTCACCGGCAAGCTCAGGGCCACCGCCCATGTCCGTGCGGGTATGACATTCCGCACAATAGCCTTCTGCTGCAACAATACGCCCGCGTTCTATCTGTTCAGCAGAGAAGCTGCTGGCGGCTGGTGGTGTTATGGTAGCAAGGGACGGGTACCATGCGTAATACAGGAAACCCAGTCCACCAAGGACACCGGCCCCGACAGCCCCAGCTAAAAGACGTTTAATCACTCTACCCCCAATCTTGTAACAGACTGATAGAGGCCAGAGCAGAAAAGCCACGGTTCTGGCGTTTCCTCCCACAGCGCTGGCGCTTCTCAGTCTTTAATCCCGTTATCTCGTTAGTGTGTATTTATCCGGAATTAAGGAGCAAATAAACGCATAGATGCGGCAGAAAAGCTGTAAAAAATGAATAAGATTTATTTATCAGGTACAAGTTCTGTCCTGATTTACTGTTAACTATATATCGTTGTATATAGACATGCAATAAAGACGTGTTGTTTTTATTTGAGACTATGACGGTAAACGCACCCCCGTCGCCCAATTTTTGGGAGCGGGGGTGCGCTGTTTTACAGAGACAGGTTTTGAAGTGTCTTGCGTGCGCCGTGAGTGCGGATACTTTGGCGCAAGGTGTCCACATCCTGAACGAAGGCTGGAAAACGGTCTAATTGCCAGCCAGAAAACACCGGAATTTGCAAGGCTGTGGCGGTGTCGTCCTGCAAAGCCTGAGCTCGTGCATCATCGGGCAAGCCGGGTTCGGAAAGGGTATAGCGCTTCTGGCTGTCCGTTTCTCCGCGCAGATAGTTTAGGAAGCAGGCAACGCCGAATGCGATGCGTTTATGATCTTTTCCAGCTTCTAAAACGCCTTTGGCAGTATCTGCCCAGAAAACGGGGAGTTTTGACGCGCTGTCAGAGGCAATGCGAATGAGCTGGTCGCCAACAGCCGGGTTACGGAAGCGGCTCAGCACCTGCTGTGCATAGTGGCGCAGTGATACGCCTTCCGGAGGACTAATAAAAGGTGAGGCATCCTGCGCCAGAAACTGCTCAAGCAGTGCGACGAGCGCGGTATCCTGCATGGCGTCCGGCACTGTGGCATAGTCCATCAGCACACCGGGAAGAGCTAGCATGGAATGAGATGCATTCAGCATCCGCAGCTTTACCTGTTCGTAAGGCCCAACATCCTGAGTAAACTCTACGCCCACAGCCTCCAGTTCCGGGCGGCCTGCACAGAATTTGTCCTCAATAACCCACTGCGTGAAGTCTTCGGCAAACAGGGGCATCTTGTCATCTATACCGCTCAGAGCATTCAGGCGCGTAACATCTGCGGCTGAAACAGACGGTGTGATGCGGTCCACCATTGTGGAGGGGAAGGTTACGTTCTCTTCAATCCATGCGCCAAGTTTGGCATCCCGTGCTTTGGCGTAGGTGCAAAATGCCGTGCGCGCGACTGTACCGTTATCCCGCAGGTTATCACAGGTCATGACGGTGAAAGGCCCTGCGCCACTCTCACGGCGGAGGCGCAGGGCCTCTGTTACAAGCCCAAAGGCGGTCTCGGGCACATTCCGTTTCAGGTCTTCTATAATGGCGGGATCATCCAGCATGAACTGGCCGTTTGCATCTACATAATACCCACCCTCAGTAATGGTCAGGCTCACGATCTTGATGGCAGGATCTGCCAGACGATGAATGGCGGCTGTACGGTCTTTTGCGGCCTGCACATACTCGGTAATGGCACCCAGAACGCGGGTTGTGTGGTCACCGTCCGTTGCAAACTCGGTCAGGGTATATAGGCCATCTTGTTCCGCCATAAGGGCGGCGCGTTTTGTCTCCCGCTCATTATCGCGCAGTCCAACGCCAACGATTGCCCACTCCTGCTGGTCAGGACGCGCCAGAACCCGGTCTATATAGAGTGCCTGATGCGCACGATGAAAATTTCCTACGGCAAGGTGCGCTATGCCGGGAGTTGTTTTTGTGCGGTCATAATCAGGGGTGAGGACTTGAACGGGAAGTGTGGTGAGCGTTGCGTTGGAGAGGGAAATCATGAAAGTGGCGAACCTCATTGATGTTGTCTCATGCAGCAATGGCATGATGTGGTGTTAAGGGTAGTGGCATCTGACGTTATGCAAATGCCTGTTTCCATGCGGTTTAAAGCGTATGCCAGCCGTAAAGGTTGCAGGGCAGGCACCTGCGGTGGCAGGCCTAGTAAAGCATGTTGTTGCACAGATCTTTATGTGGCCCATTGATGAACATTTTACCTGCCGTATAGGGCAAAGGTGATGCGGGCACGGGAGTGCATGACTAGCAAGATACAGGCAAATCCTTGAGCCTGCCACCTTGTAAAGCTGTGGAGTTTGGGCTATGGGGGCGGCTTCGCACACGCGTCCGGGCTTGTAGGGCATGCCCGGCCGTGGTCTGTTGCGCCGCAAGGCGTAGCGAAGCTTAATAGTTTGCAGGAGTAATGAAATGCCCAAGATGAAGACCAAATCGTCGGTCAAAAAGCGGTTTAAAATCACCGCAACCGGCAAGGTGCTCTCCGGTCCGTGCGGTAAACGCCACGGCATGATCAAGCGCCCGCAGAAAATGAAACGCACCAACCGCGGTGCACAGGTGATGACACCGCAGGACGGTCGTACCGTCAAGCAGTGGGCACCCTACGGGCTGGTTTGAGGAGTATCTAGCATATGGCACGTGTAAAACGCGGCGTAACAAGCCACGCTCGCCACAAGAAGGTTCTGAAGCTCTCCAAGGGTTTCCGCGGCCGGTCTTCTACAAACTACCGTATTGCTCTGGAACGGCTCGAAAAGTCCCTCCAGTATGCATACCGTGACCGCCGGAACAAAAAGCGTGAATTCCGCGCTCTGTGGATCCAGCGTATCAATGCCGCTGTGCGTGAGCACGGCCTGACCTACAGCCGTTTCATCAACGGTCTGGACAAGGCTGGTATTGAAATCGACCGTAAGGTTCTGGCCGCCATCGCATTTGATGACGCAGCATCTTTCGCTGAAATCGTGAAAAAAGCTCAGGCAGCTCTGGCAGCCTAAGGTTTTTGACCGGTTAAGGTTATCGGAAAAGGCTGCCCTTTATCGGGCGGCCTTTTTTGTTTTGCCTCCCTCATCAGGCTGTTTTCAGGCTTTATGGCGGGATAGGGGTTTTCTCCGGCTACAGGACGGAGTATTCGGCCCCTAGCGTATTTTTCCCCTCGTGCGAGGTTTCATGAGCGACGATCTTGAAGTTTTCCGGCAGGAAGTCCTGTCCGAACTGGCTAATGCTGCTGATATGCGGGCATGGGATGCCGTCCGGGTGGGGACACTTGGCAAGTCAGGCCGCCTGACCACCTTGCTCAAAGCGTTGGGGAAAATGGCGCCAGAGGAGCGTAAAGCCCGTGGTGCCGCCCTGAACCGCCTGCGTGATGACCTGAACCGTGCGGTGGAAGAGCGCGGCAAAGCGCTTGAGGCTGCGGCTCTTGAAGCCCGGCTGATTGCTGAGCGTGTGGATGTAACCCTCCCACCTCCGCCGGTTATGCAGGGTGCAATTCACCCGATCTCCCGCGCGATGGAAGAAATGACCGCCATTTTTGGCGCTATGGGGTTCAGCGTGGCAGAAGGTCCGGATATCGAGACCGACTGGCATAACTTCTCCGCCCTCAACACGCCGGACCATCACCCGGCACGGACGGACCACGACACGTTCTACCTGCCGCCCGCACCGGGTCTGGATGTAACACGCGTGCTGCGTACCCAGACCTCCGGCGTGCAGATCCGCACCATGTTGAGCGAGAAGCCGCCCATCCGCGTTATATGCCCGGGCCGGACTTACCGTGCAGACCATGACGCAACCCATTCTCCCATGTTCCATCAGTGCGAAGGGTTGGTCATAGGGCAGGGCATTACGCTGGGGCATCTTAAAGGCTGCCTGATCGAGTTCCTGCGTGTGTTCTTTGACAAGCCGGATCTGCCTGTTCGTTTTCGGTCGTCCTACTTCCCCTTTACCGAACCTTCCATGGAGGTGGATATCGGCTGGTCCCGCCGTACAGGTGAAATTGGGGGTGGGGATGACTGGCTTGAGGTGCTGGGGTCCGGCATGGTGCACCCGCGTGTTCTAGCCAATTGTGGCCTTGACCCGCGTGAGTGGCAGGGTTTTGCCTTTGGTATGGGTATTGAACGTCTTGCCATGCTGAAGAACGGTATTCCGGACCTGCGGTCTTTTTACGAGAGTGACATTCGCTGGTTGCGCCATTACGGGTCGGACCCGCTTGCGCCCGCGCTGCTGCATGAGGGGGTGTAAGACATGAAATTCACGCTATCCTGGCTGTATGACCACCTTGAAACACAGGCAACGCTGGAAGAAATCTGCGTAAAGCTGAACCAGATTGGCCTTGAGGTTGAAAGCGTAGAAAATCGGGGCGCAGCTATCGAGCCGTTCCGTACCGCGCGTATTCTGGAAGCCAACCGCCACCCGGATGCAGACCGGTTGCAGGTCTGTCGTGTGGATGCAGGCCCGGGTTTTGAAAACGTGCAGGTTGTGTGTGGCGCGCCGAATGCCCGGACAGGTCTGGCCGTTATTTTTGCACCGCCAGGCACCTATGTGCCGGGATTGGATATTACCATCAAAGCCGGAAAAATCCGTGGGGAAGCCAGCGGAGGCATGTTGTGCTCCCTGCGTGAACTTGGTTTGGGTGAAGAAAGCGACGGCATTGCCGAACTGCCGGAGGATACCTTCCCCGGTCAGTCCTATGCTGACTTCGCGGGCCTTGATGATGTTGTTATTGACATTGCCATTACCCCTAACCGGGGAGATGCGCTGGGTGTGCGTGGTATTGCACGTGATCTGGCAGCAGCAGGGCTTGGTACGCTCCGCCCGTGGCTGGCTGAGGCTGTCGAGGGGACATTTGCTTCACCCGTTATATGGGAAAATACTCACACCAAAGCCTGCCCGTGGATTTTGGGGCGGACTATTCGCGGGGTTAAAAATGGTCCCAGCCCGGAATGGCTGCGCACCAAGCTGGAAAGCATAGGCCTACGCTCCATCTCCACGCTGGTCGATATTACCAATTACTTCTGTTTCGACCTTGGTCGGCCTTTGCATGTTTTTGATGCCAGCAAAATTGCCGGCGGCCGCCTGATTGTGTGTCAGGGTGCGGGTGAAACGTTCCGTGCGCTGGATGGAGAGGACTATATCGTCACGCCAGAGGATTGCGTCATGACAGACGCTAATGGTGTGCAGTCTCTGGCGGGTATTATGGGAGGCGAAGCCTCTGGCGCTACGGAAGAAACAACAGACGTTTTTGTGGAATGCGCCCTGTTTGACCCCGTAAGCATTGCCTTGAGTGCCCGCCGGGTTGGGTTAGCTTCCGATAGTAGTTACCGGTTTGAGCGCGGTGTGGATCAGGCGTTGCCTGTCGCAGCGCTTGAAGCAGCAACGCGCATGATTATTGACCTTTGTGGCGGTGAAGCCAGTGAGGTTGTGTCTGCCGGGGAGCAACCCGCATGGCAGCGTGACGCTACGCTGGCGTTTAACCGCGTCCGTGATCTTGGTGGGCTTGATGTGCCTGCGCAGGAAAGCACTGCTCTGCTGGAAAAGCTGGGTTTTGAAGTGCAGGACCGCACGGATGACGCAGTCCGTGTCAGCGTGCCCTCATGGCGCAATGACATTGCCCAAAAGCCTGTTCTGGCTCAGGCAGCGAAACTGGAAAGTGCACAGGCCGCTAAAGCAGCAGAGGGCGTTGCCCACTGTGAAGCCGAGAGTGATCTGGTTGAGGAGATCCTGCGTCTCAAGGGGCTGGACAGTGTGCCTGCTGTACCGCTGCCTGCCGTAAGCGTTGTGCCCGGCACGGCCCTGACACCAAAGCAAATTCGCACAGCACGGGCGCGCCGTATTCTGGCCGCGCGGGGCTTGGTGGAAACAGTTGGTTTCTCTTTTGTCTCGCATGAAGATGCTGTGCGTTTTGGTGGTGCACCTGAGAGCTTGCGTCTGCTCAACCCCATTGCGTCTGACCTTGACCAGATGCGCCCAACCCCGCTGGTCAATCTGGTCTCTGCAACGCAGCGCAATAGTGTGCGTGGCTGGGCTGATATTGGATTGTTTGAAGTAGGCCCTGCATTTTCCGAGGCCGGGCAGCAGCTTGTTGCCGCAGGTGTGCGAAGTGGTCATACGCCGCGTTATCCCGAGCAGGAAAGCAAGCCGGTCTCGCTCTGGGCTGCCAAAGCTGATGCGCTGGAACTTCTGACCCAGCTTGGTCTTTCCCCTGACGCGCTGAGCACAACGGCAGATGCTCCAGCATGGTACCATCCGGGGCGTTCCGGCGTTGTGCGCCAAGGCCCGAAGAACATTCTGGCCTATTTTGGTGAACTCCATCCATCCCTGTTGCAGGCAGCTGGCATTGATGTGCCTGTTGTGGGGTTTGAAGTGTTTATGGACAGTGTGCCAGAACCCAAACGGCGCAAGAAGTCTGCTCCTAAACTCTCAAGCTTCCAGCCTGTGCGCCGCGATTTTGCGTTTGTGATTGCACGGGATGTACCAGGTGAAAACCTGTTGAAAGCCGTGCGCGGCGCAGACAGAAACCTCGTAGCTGGCGTCACCCTATTTGACGTCTATGAAGGCCCGCATGTGCCTGAAGGCTACCGTTCTGTTGGGGTGGAAGTTGTTTTACAACCAACGGATAAAAGCCTGACGGATGCTGATCTGGAAGCTGTGTCAGAGCGAGTTGTTGCGGCTGTTACCAAGGCAACGGGCGCTGCACTGCGCTAAAAATGGCGAAACCTCCGGCACTTATCAGGTGTCGGAGGTTTGCTGCAAGAATTCGCTGATAAAAATTTACGGAACTAGGGCCTGTTAGCACTTGATCCAGTCTGCGGCTGCAGCGATGTGTATGACG
>NZ_JBQDXI010000031.1:0-23424 GCF_052102375.1 Acetobacter sp. | reverse complement strand
CAACTGCTCAAACAACATATAATCGAAGGTGTTGCGACGACCGGTTGAATCCGCCGTCTATCGTAGGTCGGCAGTGATGTTTTGAGGGGTCATTATGACAAAGTGAAGCCGATAAAATGCTGCCCGTGCCTTCGGGACAGAGGGTCAGTGCAATATGGAGTTCAGACGCCGGGCGCTGGTCGACTTCACACTTGTGTTTCTCGGCGTAGATTTTCTGTTTGTTTTGGAAACAAGAGCCATTTTACGAAAGAAAATTGAAGGTGGCCTGATGAGCAGTGCCCGCCAGCGTGGCATTTGAAGGCCGATGGCACTGGCGAGCCTAAACTGGCTTCCCTCAGGCAGTAGCCTGAGGGGTGTCCTGCAACGTAATAATCAGCGGGACATGGTCGGATGGGCGTTCACATGCCCGTTCTGCTTTATCTGGTGTGGCGGTAAGGAGCCGCTCAGCTACTGCGGGGGAGAGGAGGGCATGGTCAATCCGCAACCCGCTATCCCGGTCCCATGCTCCAGCCTGATAGTCCCAGAATGTGTAGGCCTTGCCAGAGGGCTGCAAAGCTCTCAGAGCGTCTGTCAGGCCTAACCAGAGAAGGCGGTTATAGGCTGCGCGGGTCTCGGGGCGTACCAAGGCATCATCTGGCCCCAAAGCGCCGGGGGCGCAGTCTTCGGGCTTCGGGCATACATTGTAATCACCCGCAAAAATAAAGTTTGTATCCGTGCGTAGCAGTTCACGTGCACGGGCAGCCAAAGCGTCAAAAAATGCCAGTTTGGTTGCATAGCCTTCAGCGCCGCCTGAATTGCCGTTGGGCAGATACAGGTTGCCAAGGGTCAGGCCCTGTGTGCGAACTTCAACATAACGGGCGGCAGGATTATCAAAACCGGGGAGGTGATCGGTACAGACCTCAAATGCGCCCCGTACCAATGTCGCAACCCCATTGTAGGACTTCTGCCCCACAACCGCACACTGGTAGCCAGCTTCGGCAAAAGCCTGTGCGGGAAACTGCGCCGTCTCGCATTTGATTTCCTGCATCATCAAGACATCGGGTTTGTGGCGTTCCAGCCAGTCCAGAATCAGATGTTGGCGTTGACGAACGGAGTTGACGTTCCACGTGGCCAGTTTCATGCGACGGAAAAGCTCGTGCCACACCCGCAGGAGGAGGCTGCGTTAGGGTTGTTAACCGTAAAATGGGCACCCATCAGCTTGTCCGTAAAATCAAGCTCGGCTCCAGCCAGAAGGTCAAGGCTTGTCGGGTCTACCACAACAAGGGCCGTATTTTTTTCAAGGTGGGTATCGTCAGCTTCAATCTCAGTCTGCGGGATGAGCTTGAACTGATATTGAAAACCATTGCAGCCCCCGGCTTCCACAGCCACGCGGAGTGCTACGGGCGGGGTGGTGTTCTGTTCCGCCGCAGAGCGTTTGCGGCTGGCAAGGACCGAGGCAATGCGCGCGGCGGCTGCATCGGACACGGAGAAGGGCTGTGGCTGGGTCATGGGATATAGATAGCGTGCAGGCAGGCTAGTTTGAAGGGCCATTGCGGCAGAGATGGTCAATTTTCCCGGAATGTCTTACTGTGCGGGCCGACCATGGCTTTACCCTACCGGTGCAGCCAGACCGGAGCAGGATGCAGTATAGATGCCAATACAGGCCGCCCATACAGACCTAGCCTCCTATGCCGTACAGCCCGCCGAGGGCCGGGGGCGGAGACTGTACCGGGAAGAAGAATCTCCAACACGTTCCCCGTGGCAGCGGGACCGTGACCGGGTTGTGCACTCCTCTGGCTTCCGGCGGCTGCAATATAAAACTCAGGTGTTTATTAACCATGAGGGGGACTTCTTCCGGACCCGGCTGACCCATTCTCTGGAAGTTGCACAGGTTGCCCGCTCCATGGCCCGTTTCCTGCAACTGGATGAAGACCTGACGGAAGCCGTAGCGCTTGCGCATGACCTGGGGCACACCCCGTTTGGCCATGCGGGAGAGGATGCTCTTGCCGCCCAGATGCAGCCTTGGAACGGGTTTGACCATAACACGCAGGCACTGCGGCAGGTGACCGTGCTTGAACGCCGATATCTGGCGTTTGATGGCCTGAACCTGACATGGGAAACTCTGGAAGGGCTGGCCAAGCATAATGGTCCGGTCAAAAAGCCAGCGCCGTGGTTACAGGACTTTGATGCTCAATGGTCCCTCGACCTGCTAAGTTTTGCCTCGACAGAAGCGCAGGTAGCAGCGTTGGCGGATGATATTGCTTATCACGGTCATGACCTTGATGATGGCGTGAAATCTGGCCTGCTTTCACTTGATGACCTCGTGGACGTACCTCTGGTAGGCGAAGTTCTGGCAGATGTGCGTACTCTGGCCGCGCAGTACACGGATACCCCCCGCAAGACCCAGCGTGTACGCCATGAGATTGTCCGCCGCGTCATTCATGCCTTGGCAACGGATGTGCTGATAACCACGCGCCAGAACTTGCAGGACCTTGCGCCCAAAACGGTGGAGGATGTTCGTGCGGCCTCTGCCCCGGTCGTGGCGTTTAGTCCGGGCATGGCTGCGGCGAATAAGGGGATCAGAAAATTTCTGTTTGCAAAGCTTTACCGGCATTGGCGTGTGAACCGCATGACGTATAAAGCCCAGCGTGTCACAGCAGAACTGTTCACCATTCTTGCGGAGTCGCCTAAACTGCTGCCAGACCGCTGGCAGGAGGCTGCTTTTGCGGGGGATGATGCAACACGGCACCGCGCAGTGGCGGATTATGTGGCATCCATGACCGATCGGTTCGCGATGGAAGAACATCGCCGGTTGACGGATCTCTCAATAGCAGGCTGAAAACGCAGCCTGATTGCTTTTTTGTAGGATTTTTAAGTGCATGTCTGAGTGTTTGTTCCAGCGTTACCGTCACCACGTCCTGGCCGCCGTGCAGGGGCTGTTACCCGACGTGCCGGAAGAAACACTGGCCCGCATAGAAGTAACCCCTACCCGTGACCCGGCCCATGGTGACATGGCAACCAACGCGGCCCTGCTGCTGGCAAAGGCGGCCCGCCGCAAACCAGCCGATATTGCGGCGGATCTGGTTGCAGCACTGGAGAAAGTGGAGGGTGTTGCCAAGGTTGCGGCCGCGGGGCCTGGTTTCGTTAACATCACGCTCAATCAGGATGTGCTGCGTAGCGTACTCCCGCATGTGCTGACTGCTGGCGAGGCCTATGGCGATTCGCAGGCAGGCCATGGTGTGCGCGCTAACGTGGAATATGTGTCCGCAAACCCCACAGGTCCCATGCATGTAGGCCATTGCCGTGGGGCTGTGGTGGGGGATGCGCTGGCTAATCTGCTGGGTAAAGCCGGGTTTGATGTCACCAAGGAATTTTACATCAACGATGCCGGAACACAGGTTAAGGCGCTGGCATGGGCAACTTACTGGCGTTACCTGCAAGCGCTCGGCACCACGCTGACTGAAGATGAATTTGCCGCTCTGACACCCAATGGCCTGCAATATAAAGGCGAGTACCTGATTCCGGTAGGGGAAGCCCTTGTGGCGGAATTTGGCGGTAAGCTGGCGGAGGATGATGCCCGACCCGCTCCTGAAAAAACATGGCTGGAAACCGTGCGTGGCTTTGCCGTCGCCCACATGATGGCAGCCATTAAACAGGATCTGGCAGCCCTTGGCGTCACGCATGACGTGTTTACATCCGAGGCGCAGGTGCTGCGGGAGGGCATGGTGGATGCGGCCATTACGCGCCTTGAAAAAGAAGGCCTGCTGTATGAAGGCGTGCTGGAGCCCCCCAAGGGCAAATTGCCTGATGACTGGGAAGAACGTGAGCAACTCCTGTTCCGCTCTACCCAGTTTGGGGATGATGTTGACCGTGCCCTCAAGAAGTCTGATGGCACTAACACCTACTTTGCAAATGACATTGGCTACCATGCGGATAAGGCTGCCCGTGGCGCACAGGTGATGATTGACATCTGGGGTGCGGATCACGGCGGCTACGTCAAACGCATGAAGGCTGCCGTGCGGGCCGTCACCAATGACACAGTGCCGCTGGAAGTTGTGCTGTGCCAGATTGTCCATATTCTGCGTGATGGTCAGCCAGTCAAAATGTCCAAACGTGCAGGCACCTTCGTGACGCTGCGGGACCTGATTGACGAAGTGGGTAAGGATGCCGTCCGCTTCACCATGCTGACCCGCAAGAGCGATGCTCAGATGGAGTTCGATCTCGACCTCGTTGTGGCCCAGCAACGCGATAACCCTGTGTTTTATGTGCAGTATGCTCATGCCCGTTGCCGCTCTGTTCTGCGGGCGGCGGTAGAAGACGGGTCTTACGGCGCTGCTACGGCAGAAGCTCTGGCCGCCACGTCCCTTGCTGCACTTGAGTCCGATGCAGAAATGGCTTTGGTGCGCCGTATTGCGGAATGGCCGCGTCTGGTTGAGGCCGCTGCTCATGCGCGGGAACCTCATCGTATTGCCTTCTATCTGGCCGATCTGGCAGGGGACTTCCATTCCCTCTGGAATCGTGGCCGTGATGATGCCTCCCTGCGCTTCCTTCAGCCCGAAGCGCCAGAGGCAAGCCGTGCGCGTCTAGCCCTTGTTGCGGCTACAGCTACGGTTATCCGTTCCGGGCTGGCAGTCATGGGTGTAGCACCTGTGGAGGAAATGCGCTGATGAATGACGAAACACCAAAAGACCCGTTTACGTCTAACGATAAAACCAGCCGTGCCCGCGAGCGTATGAGCGCTGATTATGATGACGCACCCCGCCGCAGCGCTCCCCCCGTTGGGAAGCCTGTGGAAGGAGGCGTGGTGTCTCAGGCGCTGGGCCAGTTTTTGAATAGTGACGCGGGTACGCGCAGGCTTGTCTATGGTGCTGCCGGTCTTGGCACCGTGCTGCTTGTTGGTATTGGTGGCTGGGCCTTATTAGGCCACCACCAGAGCGGTATTCCCGTGCTCGGGCCTCCTGCTGTTTCCATGCGTACAAAACCGGTTGATCCGGGCGGGATGCAGCTTGATGGCGTGACCATGCCGGAAGCGGATGACGGGCAGGCACACCCCGTACCAGCACCAGAAAAACCAAACCCCAAGGGGCTGGCTGCCCAGTACGGGCAGGAAGCGGCCAAGACGGATGCGGCGGAGAATGCTGCAAAGCCTCCAGTTCCTACCCCTGCTACACCAACCACGCCTGAGGCAACGTCTCCCGCACAAGGTGACGATAAAACGGCTTCTGCTGCTGCCCCGGCTACTCCAGCAGACGACACTCAACAGCCAACAACCCTGCCGGAAGCCGGGACGGGGAGTGAGGATAATTCTGCCGCTGGGGATAGCGAGGCTGCATCCACGCCAGCGGCTCCAGCTCCAGCTCCGGCAAAGCCTGCGGCCAAGAAACCAGTGGCAGAAGCACCGGCAAAACCCGCCACGCCTGAAAAACCCGAAGCACCAAGCGCGGTGGCTGGTGGAAAATATCGGGTGCAGTTGGCTGCCCTTCAGTCCGAGGCACAGGCCATGCAGGAATGGAGCCGCCTCAAAACACGGTATCCAACACTGTTTGGAGACCGTACGCCTGTGATTGAAAAAATAGTGCGGGATAATGCCGTGTTCTACCGTTTGCGTGTGGGCGGGTTTGCCTCCATTGCAGACACGCGGGCGTTCTGCGGCGCGGTGCGGGACCGTGGTTTGGCCTGTGCTCAGGTGCACCAGTAAGCCTTATGGCTGCATGAGAACGCGACAGCTAAGGTAAGACCGATCTTATGGATGGCGAACATCAGGCACTGCCCGCATCCGGGTTGGGAGAAGGGGGCGGCACATCCGCCCCACCCGCTATGATACCGGACGCCATCCTGCCCGGTACCCAGCCGCAGGAAGGGGGGAGCGGTGCAGCCGCAGAGGGTGTGGAGCTTCGTGTTCCCTTACTGCAACTGGATGGGTTTGAAGGGCCGCTAGACCTTCTGCTTGATCTGGCCCGCACACAGAAAGTGGACCTCAGCCGTATCTCTATCCTGCAACTGGTGGAGCAATATCTGGCCATAGTTGAGTCCGCCCGGAAGGTACGGCTTGAACTTGCGGCAGACTGGCTGGTTATGGCGGCGTGGTTGGCGTGGCTTAAATCCCGCCTGCTCCTGCCACCGGAAGATGACCTTGCAGAAGAAGGCGAAGACGCCGCTGAACTGCTACAGGAACGGCTGATAGAGCTGGCCTGTATGGGTGAACTGGCCCGATGGCTGGAAGCCCGGCCCCGTCTGGGGCGGGACGTGTGGGCACGCGGTGAGGCCGAAACCTTGATTGAGATTGATCGGTCAGGGCTGGCGCTGGATATGCCGCAGCTTATGCGGGCTTACATGGCGGCCATGCGGCGCACGGCCCGCAAGCGCATTTATGCGCCACGTACCATCCGATTCTGGACCGTGCAGGATGCCCTGTCACGGCTGACGCGCCTGCTGGGTGAAACACCGCCCGGTTGGAGTAGTCTGGATGCCTTCATGCCACAGACCCTCCCCGGTGCCGCTGTGGGTGAGGACGCCGTGCGCCAGCGGCGCGCCGCAATGGCAGGAACCCTTATTGCAGGTCTGGAACTTGCCAAAAGTGGGCAACTACAATTGCGGCAGGACGAAACATTCGGCCAGATTCTGCTGCGTTCCCACCATCTGGCAGACAATGATGACGATACGGCTGAACAGGAAGAAAAGCCGGTAGAAGCAACGGGGCAAATATCAGCATGACCACTCTCCCTTCCGCTCCCGTTGATGCAGCAGATCTGCCAGATCAGGAAGATGGAACCCTGCAGGCAGCCTCTACTCCGCCAGCCGATAGCATTGCGGTGCCAGATGAAGCCGTGCGCCTGACAGAGGCCCTCCTGTTTGCAAACACGGAGCCAGTTAGCCTGCGCCGTATCGCGGAATTGCTTGAGGGGCGACAGCTTGTGCCGCGAGACGTGGATAATCTGAGTGCTTTTGTGCAGGCTGTTCTGGCTGCTGTTATCCGGCACTATGAAGGCCGCGGTGTTGTGCCGGTGGAAGTAGGTGGCGGCTGGCAGTTCCGCACCGCGCCAGATCTGGCGCCAGCGCTTACCCGTGTGTTGGACCGGCCCCGCCGCTTGCCGCGTGCCACCATGGAAACACTGGCTATTATTGCCTACCATCAGCCCTGCACCCGCGTAGAGGTAGAGGAAATTCGCGGTGTCAGCCTTGGGCAGACCGTGCTGGACACGCTGATAGAAGCGGCGCTGGTGGCCCCCAAAGGCCGGAAAGAAGTGCCGGGCAGGCCGGTGCTATGGGGCACGACCCCTGAATTTTTACGCTGTTTTGGGCTGCGGAGCCTGTCAGATCTACCGCGCCGGGAGGAGCTGTTGGTTGATGTGCCAGACCTTATGCCGCCAGCCCGTAAGCCCGAGCAACCCCAGACTTCCCCCGCTGATACGACCACAGAGGCTGACCCTTCGGAGGGCGATGCTTCCACCCCACCAGAACCGGCTACAGCGCCGGATGTTTGCGCAGCAGACGGGGCATGATAAACCATACCCTTACTCAGCCAGTTAGCCGCGCAGCCTACGCCCAGAGACCCGGCGCGCCCGAAGACAAGAGCACGGTAGATGTTTGATTTTGCATGGTCTGAAATTGCGCTGATTGGTGCCGTGGCCCTTGTGGTTATTGGCCCAAAGGACCTGCCTGTTGCCATCCGCGGTCTTGCAAAAGCGGTTAAAAAAGCCCGCGCTATGGCCAGCGAATTTCAATCCCATGTTGATGAAATGGTGCGTGAGGCTGATCTGTCCGAAGTGCGCGACCATGTGAGGGATTTCAAGAACCTCAACGTGCGTGGCCGCATCATGAAGGCGATTGATGCTGATGGTACGCTGGCCAGCACGTTTCAGTCTTCACCGTTGGAAGGGCCGGTTATGCGCCCGCCAGCAGGGCCACGGGCGCTGGATGCGCCGCCCCCTGCCGCAGGTCATTCCTCGCCTATGCTGGAAGAGCGCAGCGTGGGCTTGCCCAGCCTTCCTCCGGCTGCAAGCTGGCAGACAGACCAGCATGAAGACCCGAATGTGGAAGCCGAGGTCATTGACGCGCCACCGGAACTTCCTCCTTCTGTGGTGCGCCGTATTGTACGTGAGCGGGAGCACCTGCATCCGCCCGCCATTCTGCCGCCAGTAAGGATTATGCACGGCGCACAGCGTGTTATGCCGGGGCCGGGACGTATGGAACAGTCTGATATGGCGGCGGTCAGTCCTGACGCAACCGCCCCGCAAAAGGTGGCGCCCCAGCCATGACGGAGACGGAAACCCTGCACGAAGACCCTATTCACGATCAGCCCATGCCGCTGATCGACCATCTGCTTGAACTGCGTCGCCGTCTGCTTTGGTCCGGGCTGGCTTTTCTGCTGTGCTTCGGGCTGTGCTACCATTATGCGGGCAGCATCTATTTCTTTCTTGCGCGGCCGCTGGGTGAAATCATGCGGCAGCAGGGTGAGCAGCCGCATCTGATTTACACTGCTCTGTACGAAGCATTTTTCACCTATATTCGGGTGGCGTTTTTCGGGGCTGCGTTTCTCTCATTTCCCGTTGTGGCCATACAGGCGTGGATCTTTGTAGCGCCCGGCCTGTATCGCTCAGAAAAACGGGCTTTTGCACCGTTTTTAATCGCAACACCGCTGCTGTTTTTGCTCGGGGCAGCGTTAGCGTACTACTTTATTTTTCCCATTGCGTGGCGGTTTTTCCTGTCCTTTCAGTCCCCAAGCGGGACGGATGGCATGCAGATAGAGCTTCAGGCCAAGGTGTCTGAATATCTCTCTCTGGTTATGAAGCTGATCATGGCTTTTGGCGTGGCGTTTGAGCTGCCAGTGGTTCTGACCCTTCTGGCCCGCGTTGGTATTGTGACCTCTGCCATGCTCAAGCGTTTCAGACGCTATGCCATTGTGGGGGCCTTTATCATTGCGGCCATTGTCATGCCGCCTGATGTTATTACCCAGTTTGGGCTGGCCGTGCCGTTGGTCATCCTTTACGAAATTTCCATTCTCTCAGCACGGCTGGTTGAACCCAAGCAGCTGGTTGAGACAGAAACAGACCCATCCGATACTGTATCCTAACGCAACAGAGGCCCTGCTAACTCATGCATGATATTCGCGCCCTTCGCGCAGACCCAGCCGCATTTGATGCTGACCTTGCCCGCCGTGGGCTGGAACCTGTGGCGCAGAAAATTCTCTCATGGGATGAAGAGCGCCGTGCCGCCCAGACGGCGTTGCAGGAAAAGCAGACCCGCCGCAAGGCTCTGGCGCGGGAAATTGGCCCCCTTAAGCGGGATGGCGGTGACACGTCTGCACTGGAAGCAGAAGCAGTAGCCCTGCGGACTGATATGGAAACGCTGGAAGCCACAGTGGCAGCGCTTGAGGGCAATACAACAGCTCTGCTGGAAACCCTGCCCAACAGGCTGGACCCAAGTGTGCCAGATGGCCCGGATGAAACAGCCAACGTGGTCCAGCATGAATGGGGTACGCGTCCGAATTTTGCGTTTACGCCCCGCCAGCATTTTGAACTGGGTGAAGCACTGGGTCAGATGGATTTTGGCACAGCTGCCAAGCTGTCCGGGGCACGTTTTGTCGTATTACGTGGGGCTCTGGCCCGTCTGGCCCGTGCGCTGGGACAGTTCATGCTCGACCTGCATGTAGACCAGCATGGTTATACGGAAACACAGGTGCCCGTGCTGGTGAATGACGCCGCCATGTATGGCACGGATAAACTGCCGAAGTTTTCTGACCAGTCTTTCCGGACGGAAGATGGTCGCTGGTTGATTCCTACGGCGGAAGTGCCGCTGACAGCGTCTGTGGCTGGAGACATTCTGGATGCCGCCAGCCTGCCACGGCGCATGACGGCCCTGAGCCAGTGTTTCCGGAGTGAGGCCGGGTCTGCCGGGCGTGATGTGCGTGGAATGCTGCGCCAGCACCAGTTTGAAAAAGTGGAAATGGTTTCCGTCACCACGCCAGAAGAGAGCGATGCCGAGCATGAGCGTATGACGCGGTGTGCAGAAGCTGTGTTGGAAAAACTGGGCATTCCGTATCGGCGTGTGCTGCTGTGTACAGGCGATACAGGCTTTGGGGCTGCCAAAACATTTGACCTTGAAGCCTGGTTGCCGGGGCAGGATGCCTGGCGTGAAATTTCCTCCTGCTCCAACACGCAGGACTTTCAGGCGCGCCGCATGAATGCCCGGTTCCGTCCACAAGGGGGTGGGGCACCGCTTTTCCCTCACACGCTGAACGGCTCTGGCCTTGCAGTAGGCCGTACCTTGATTGCGGTGATGGAAAACAACCAGCATGAAGATGGCTCCATTTCCATCCCTGCTGTGCTGCGCCCTTACATGGGTGGTTTAGAGAAAATCAGCGCCTAAACACACATGTTCTCACGTTTGGTGTGTCAGGAAAGCGGCCTGTAGAAGGTCGCTTTTTTGTTTTTAAGCAGTGCGATACACAATCTTGACTTGCTGTATGCGCCAGCCAAGACTGCGCATACTGATGTAAACTGGGCCTGTAATTTGTGCAGGTCAGAAAAAGCTAAAAAGGAAGTCGTGCCTTATGCCTCGTTTTCATGTGAAGGATCATGCCACGCCACGCGGCGGCATGATGGGGTCTATGAAGGCACTGCGTGCCATGCTGTGTGCAGCGGTGGCAGGTGTCGCCTTGTCCGGCACGGCAGGGGCAGCAGACAGCGTTGACCACGCGTCTTTAGGCACAGGGAATGTCACGGTGGCAGATCGCTTCACCGTTGCTCAGCCTTCTGGTATTGCGCGTTTGCCAGATGGGCGCATTGTGCTGTCCCTGCCGACCAGCGCGCAGAACCATGAAGGCCCTGTGTTGGCAGTCTGGACGGAGGGAAAACTCACGCCATTTCCAAGCCGCAGCGCGCAAAATGCTCTGATTTCTCCTCTTGGTATGACAGTGGATGCCAACGGCCAGTTGTGGCTGCTGGATGAGGGGGTAAAAGCGGGCAGCAAGGCTAAGGCAAAGCCTACGCTTATTCACATTGATCCTAAAAAGAACAAGATTGTTCAGCGTTTTCCGTTTATCGCACCAGCAGTTTTGCCGGACAGTCATGTCAATGACGTGCGGATTGATCTGACCCATGGCAGTGAAGGGACAGCGTATGTCAGTGATACATCACAGACCACTCATCCGGCCTTGATTGTTGTAAACCTGACCACAGGCCTGATGCGCCGTGTGCTGGCGGATACGCTTTCTGTCAGCGCCGTACCGGGGCTTGTCATGCAGTCTGACTTGAAACTGGGCCGCTACACCACGCTGAACCCTATTGTGGCACAGGGCGGGGTGGATGGTGTGGCGCTAAGCGCAGACTCATCCCGGCTGTACTGGTCTCCTTTGTCGTCCCGTCGCCTTTATAGTGCGCCCACAACACTTCTGGCCAACTTCAATACGCCTGAAAAAACTCTTGAAGCCGCCGTCAAGGATGAAGGCGAGGTCGGGATTATGGATGGCATGGCCACCGCACCTGACGGCAGCCTGTATCTGACGGATATTGAACGTCATGCTGTTATACGCCGTGCGCCAGATGGTGCCTTGTCACTGGTGGCGCAGGATGCGCGCCTGATTGCGCCGGACAGTATTGCACAGGATGGCAATAGCCTGTTGTTGACAGTAGGTCAGTGGTCAAGGTTGCCGGTGTTTAATGGCGGGCAGGACAAGCAGGAAATGCCCTATATTCTGGTACGGATTGCACTGTCGCAAGCTGCTGCGGCACCACAGAATTAAGGTTGTTGTTTATAGCCCGCCCCAGATAGGGGGCGGGCTATTTAATGGGTTTCGTAATGGTCTATTTGAAAAAATAGCCTGACCATAAAGCCAGTTTTCTGGTTGGGAATGGGTGAATAAATTTGCATGGGAATGTGCATTTGCGTGCTGATCGTGCGGGCGATAGCTAACCCCAGCCCGCTTCCTTCAGCCTGAGACCCACCCCGCACAAAAGGGTCGGTCAGGGCCGACAGTGTTGCATCAGGCAATGGTGGGGCGTCATTTTCTAGTGTGAGTTGCGCAGAAAACGATGGTTCAGACCCAGCATCTGTCCTGATCACAGTATCTAGCGTTACGGCAACGCGTACGCACGAGCCATCTGGACTGTGCCGAAGCGCATTTTCCAGTAAATTCCGTAATAAAATGCCCGTTGCGTCCATATCTCCCATCACCACCAAGCGGGTATAAGGCTCTGTCTCTACAAGCAGGCGTTGGGGAGCGGCTCCGTGTGGGGGGTCTAACTCATCGGCTATTGCATTCAGCACTTCCAGCATGTCAAACGGTTGCCGCTGGAACCCCGTTCCTGCAACAGCACGCGATAATTGCAGGAGTTTTTCAGTAATACGGCTCAGCCGTTGGATCTGGCTGATCATGGTATCGACCCGGTGTCGGGCCGTTGTGCCGGGGGAATCAGGAGGTGTTTCAGACGGGAGAGTGCTGCGGAGCATCTGTGTCTGAGCAAGTAATGCGGCAATAGGGTTGCGGAGTTCATGCGCGGCATTGGCTGCAAAAGCACGTTCAGCAGCCAAGGCCTTATGCAAACGTTCCAAGAGTAAATTAACGGCGGTTTGAATTGTTGCCAACTCATGAGGTAGAGCGAGGTCAGGCACCGGATTAAGGTTGCCGCTGCCCCGTTCCCTAATTGCGTGCTGCAATTGCACAAGTGGCTTCAGGCTACGGCGTACCTGCCACATAACCAGCAACCAGATGCAGGGTATGGCACCCAGAATAGGTAGAACGGCAATAAGAATGGCATGGTGTGTGGCCTGTGAGCGGTGCACACGGGGTTCAGCAACCATAATAAAGCGGTTTTTCTGCGCGGCTGGGGTAACATACACCCTGAAATGGGGCTGCATGTAAAACCCGGCATCATGGCGCAGAACAAAAGCCTGCTCAGGTGCGTTGGGTGAGCGTAGTAATACCTGCCCCTGTGCATTGGTAATCTGATAAGCCAATGATGTAGGGGTTATGTTTGACAAATGGGCAATGTCATGCCCGCTTCCCTGCTGGTTGAGCACCAGCACAGCAAATTGCAGCCGCTCGGCAACTTCTTGCAAGGAATCATCAAGGCGTTCTGTAATTTCGAATTTTGTAAAAGCGACGGTAAGAAGGCTAACAATAATAAGGCACCCGATAACAACAGCGGTCACTCCTCGCAGCAAACGGGTGGAGAGCCGCCATGGCCGCACGGTTTTATGGGCTGGTGTTGGTGTATGCGCCATGCGGGAGGCCGGGTGAGGGGAAGGCTGCGTCATGTTGTGTGGGGTTGTTGCAGGTAATATCCGCGGCCGCGCACTGTGCGAATAACATCGGCTCCCAGTTTTTTACGGACGCGGCTTACAAAAACCTCAACAGTATTGCTGCCAACTTCTTCCTCAAGGTTGTAGAGGGCTTCTTCAATTTTTTGGCGGGAGCATATAGCCCCCGGACGCCGTGCCAGAAGCTCAACCAAGGTCCATTCGCGGGCAGTCAGGTCAATAATCTCCCCGTTTCGGGTCAGGCGTTTGCGCTCAAGGTCTATTTCACTTTCGCCTGCCACAAGCCGGTTATCAATCAAGGGGCGGTAGCGTCGTCCTACGGCGGCTATGCGGGCAACCAGCTCATCCAGATCATAGGGCTTGGCCAGATAATCGTCAGCGCCGTCAGACAGGCCCGCTATGCGGTCGCTAATCTGGTCCTCAGCCGTTGTGATGAGAATGGAGAGGGGAGAACTGGTCTGGCGTATTTCCCGCAGCAGGGTGCGGCCGCTGCCATCTGGTAAGCCCAGATCAAGCACCAAACACTCATACTGCACGGCGGCAAGGGCGGCGCGTGCGTCCTCCAGTGTAGTAAACCAGTCCACCGTATGTCCGGCGTGTTGCACCCGCTCTTGCACGGCGGCACCAAGCAATGGCTCATCTTCAATAACCAGAATACGCATGGGCTGGCTCCTTCGTATTCTGGCAGACTAGTCGGATATGCCGTTTTTATGAAGCTGTATCTGTGGTTGAGACGGTTGAGGGCGTTCTGGGGGCAAACCGCGCATAAAGCAGTGGCAGGACCAGCAGGGTTAACAGGGTAGAGGTAATCAATCCGCCAATAACAACGCTGGCCAATGGGCGCTCAACTTCCGCCCCTGCAGATGTCGAAAACGCCATTGGGAAAAACCCAAGGCTGGCTACCAATGCTGTGGCCATGACAGGCCGTAACCGCTCATGCGCTGCGGTTAATCCGGCTCTTAGGGGAGAAACACCCCGCCTGCGGATGTGGTCCGCTGTGCTGACCAGCACAACACCATTCAGCACCGCTACACCAAATAGCGCAATAAAGCCGATGCCTGCGGAAATACTGAATGGCAACCCACGCAAAGCAAGCGCAAAAATACCGCCGGATGCAGCAAGAGGGAGATTGCAGAACACAAGCCCGGCAAGACGCGCGGACCCAAGGGCTGCAACAAGAAGGATAAAGATAAGGGCCAGAGCAATAGGCACAACAATGCCCAACCGCTTGGAGGCTGATTCAAGATTACGAAACTGGCCGTCCCATTTCATGGTGTACCCACGGGGGAGGGGAACCGCTTTTTTCACGGTATTTTGGGCTTCGGCCACAAAAGAAGCGCTGTCCCGCCCGCGCACATTGGCTTCAATAACAATACGCCGACGGATGCTGTCCCGGCTGATGCGGGGTGTGCTGTCTTGCACAGTAATATCGGCAACCTGAGAGAGCAGAACAGAGCCTTTTCCATCTATCTGCCGGACGCGCAGGTTTTTTATGGCGTCAGCAGATACCGTGTAAGCTGGAGCAAGACGGACCTGTGTTGCGATAATACTGCTGCCTTGTGTGACAGGGCGACCAATATGGCCACCTATGGCTTCTACTGTATCCAGAATATCCTGCTCACGCACCGTCAGGCGGGCCGCGTTGTCACGGTTTACTGTAATTTGCAGGAAGGGCACTGTACCATCATCCGCAGACATCACATCCGCTGCCCCCCGAATACTCTGCATGGTTTTAACAACCTGCTGGCTCAACCGGGCCAGTGTTGCAAGGTCGTCTCCATAAATGGAAATGGCAATTTGGGTTCGTACGCCCGAGAGCAAGTCATCCATACGCATCTGAACGGGTTGGCTCCAAGAATAAAGGGCGTCCGGCAGGGCAGTATGCAAAGCCGTATTCATAGCCTCCACCAGCTCTGACTGTGAGCGTCCATGCCCATCGTTTTTAAGCATGATGAAGCTGTCAGTTTCGTTCTGGCCCATAGGGTCTGTCGGGATGGCGGCTGTGCCTGTGTTGCTGATGACGGTTTTAACTTCAGGAAAACTTTTTAAAATTTTCTCTTCTTGCGTGATGTTTTCTAAGGATGCAGCAAGAGAAATGCTGGGGAGATGCATGCTGTGCACAACTAGCGCGCCTTCTTCCAGTTGCGGCACGAACTCGCTGCCCAGAGACCAGCCCAGAAGCAGGGACACGCCAAATACGGTAGCGACACAGCTTAGGACAAGACGCGGCCTGCGGTAGCACTGTTGAAGAAGGGGAACGTAAAAATCTCTTATTTTTGCGATCAGGCGTGTTTCTGCAGGTACCGTTGTTCGGGAGAGAACCAGCACGCTCAGGACAGGCACCCACACCAGGCAGAACAGTAAGGAGGCTGCCAGCGCCATGATGACGGTTTGCGCCATAGGCCGGAACATATGTCCTTCAATACCTTGCAGTGTTAAAATAGGCAGATACACCATGATGATAACCAGAATGGCAAAGCTGACCGGCCTGATAACCTGCAAGGTTGAAGACACCACAAGCTCTGTAAAGGCAATATGCCCCTCCCGGTTACGGCGTGTGAGAATATGCTCTACAACGACCAGAGAACTATCAACTATCATTCCAAAGTCGATCGCCCCAAGGCTGAGCAGATTGGCGGAAATGCCAAACAGCTGCATGCCTGTCATGGCGCAGAGCAGGGCAAACGGAATGACCGAGGCAATAAGCAGCGCAGCCCGCAAGCTACCCAGAACACAGAGCAGCACAATTACAACAAGTGCTGCACCCAAAAGCAGGTTTTCCTTTACCGTGGCAATTGTACGCTGGGTAAGGGATGCACGGGTGTAGAAGGGGTCTATGCTCACGCCTTTTGGAAGGGCTTGTGCAATAGCAGGTAGGGCAGCGTTCAGAGCACTCAGTGTTGCATTGGAACTGGCACCGCGTTCCATCATGACAACGCCAGTCACAATCTCGCCGTTACCATCCCGCGTTACAGCGCCAAGGCGGGTGCGGGGCTGTGTTGAAATTTGCCCGAGGTCCCGTAGGGTAATGGGCGTGCCGCCAGCACGGGTTTTGACAGCAATGGTGCCAAAATCCTGCAAATTGCGGAGTAGGCCACGGCCTACAACAATCTGTTGTTCTGCATGATGTTCTATCCAGCCACCGCCAGATGCAGCATTACTGGCATCAATCGCCTGATACACATCGCCCACAGAGAGGCCGTAAGCCAGCAGTCTGGCGGGGTCGAGTGTCACAGCCCATGTTTCTTCCGCGCCGCCACCTATGTTCACATCCACAACGCCGGGCACCAGCTTGAGCTGGGGCGCTACGCTCCATGTCATGAGGCGGTTCAGTTCCATAAGGCTGTAACCGGGGCCTTTGAGCTGAAACTGAAAAATTTCCCCCAGACCGGTAATGAGCGGCCCCATGGTCAGGCTGACATTCGGTACGCTGATAAGGGCTTTGGCTTGTGCCATGCGCTCTGTCACGCGGGCGCGATCCAGATTGATGTCTGTACTATCTTCAAACTGGATATACACGACAGATACGCCAGAGCGTGAAATGGAGCGCAGGTCTTTAATGCCGGGCAGCCCCGCCATGCTGCTTTCGACAGGAAAGGTAATGAAATGCTCTACTTCCTGCGTGGCAAGGCCCGGTGCAATGGCTGTAACCAGAACCTGCTGTGGTGAAATATCGGGCACGGCCTCAACCGGCAAATCAAGCGTAGTAGCCACGCCCCCAATCAGGATGAACCCCAGCAGGCTGAGAAGTAGGAAACGCGCTGACACCAGTTTTTGGAAAAAAGAGGACACGACCTTACTCCGCATCCATAGCAGGCAGAACGGTCATTGCCTTAAGAGCCAGACTGCCGTGCTGCACAACCTGTGTCCCCGCTTTCAGGCCGGAAAGCACGATAACCGAGTTCTGATCTTCCAGCCCCAGTGTGACAGGTGCAGGCTGTAGTTTTGTGTCAGACTGTTTTGTAAAAACCAGTGTCTGGCCATCAATTATCTGTACCGATTCTGACGGTATAACTAGTCCATTTTGCTGTTGCGTGGTTTGCAGGAGGCTGTTCAAAACCATACCGGGACGTAACAGGTTTTTGCTGTTTTCAACCCGACTGAGAATACGGACCAAGCCTGTCACGGGGTCAGCAACTGTATTTACTGTATCCATACGACACAGGAGGGGGGAGGCCGCGGCATCTGGTAATGTGAGTGTCTGTCGTCCGCCCTGTGCCAGTAACGCTGCATCTTGCGGGGCCACGTCGGACACAACCCATACATGCTGTGTGTCACTGACTGTAAGAAGGTTCTGAGTGGGCTCAATATCCGCCGCTACGGCGGTAGTTATTTGTGTGACGGTGCCAGAAAACGGCGCGATGATAGTGGAGGTCTCGTCTGCTTCTGCATGGGTTTCAGTAGGGGATGTGTATTCTTCTTCAAACCTGTGGGTCAGCATACCCAGTTCAGCTTCACGCGCGGCCACGGTTTCCTTGGCTTGTTGTAAGATCGCAAGCCGTTTTTGCGCTTCACCGACCGAGACGGTTTGTCCCGCCAGAGCATGGCCGCGCGCGTAAGATTGTGCGGCCTCCTGTTCTGTGGCTTTGGCGGCTGCCAAGGCCGTGCGGGTTTGGGCCTGTTGCAGGCGGGCAATATGCAGTGCGTGGTTCTGGTAGCGTAAAAGTGGCTGCCCTTGCTGTACAGATTGTCCGGGCAAAACCAGAATAGTCATAACCTTGCCACTGCCAGCAGGTTGAATGGTAACAGTATGGGTGGTGTCTGGCTGCACGCGGGACATGGCAGGCAGCATGCGCGCTACTGTGCCGGGTACTACTGTCGCATAGGTCAGGGCCTCAGCGCGGCTGGCTTCTGGTGTGAGAGTGAGCGGGGATAATCCGCCGTCAGCCGCAAGGCTCGCCACAGGTAGGCAGGCAAGCCCAATGGACCATACGGCAGCATGTAAAAAAATGAAGGACTGTGTGAGGAAGGCAGGCGGCATTTTTGGGGCGTTCTTGAAAAAAGAGGTTTTCTTGTCTCTGGTTTGCTGCATCGGTTTGGCAAAAACACCCATCAGGGATCCCCAGTGTCGAGAGCGGCCGGAATGGTTAGGGCTGTATTGCCAGAGCTATTACTGGTGGCCCATGCCGCAGAGGCACTGGTTGGGTCAGCCAGACCAGTGGCCAGACCCGGCAAAGTTTGGGATGCAATCAGAGCGCGTACAATGGCAGCATGCCAGACTATTTCTGCCCGGTCCCGCGCAAGGGCCGCGCCATAGGCGGCCTGACGTGCCCGCATGACGTCATCAAGCGGGGTTTCGCGCAGTTTCCATGAACGCTCCAGTAAAGCAGAGCGGTTTTGCAAATGTGTGGCTGCGGAAGACGCATCATTCAGGCTTGTGATGGCGGAAACGAGATGAGCCCGAATTTGCGCCGCCTCCTGCCGGACCATGCGGTGGGCCAGTGCGTCCTGCCGGTCTGCTGCTGCTGCGCGGTCCTTGGCGGCGGCAAGCAGGGGCGCATTATGCACACTACTGGGGAGTGGCACACTGAATGTAACCCCCACCCGGTTATCCCATGGGCTGGCATACTGTTTTTCATGAATCGCACCAACCCCAATTTCCGGATTGGGCATGAAGGAACGCCGGGCAAGTTTTAAGGCAGCCTCTGCGGCGTCAACTTCCTTTCTGGCGGCCTGTATGCGGGGGTCATGAGCTTCTATGGTGGTAAGAGCACTTATGCGGTTTAGTGCGCTATCGGTTGCCGTGTAGGTTTGAATATCCGGGATAGACGTGCCCCCCAACAGGGCGCTCAGGTTGGCCAAGGCTGTCTGTAACTCTTCCTGAGCTGCTGTGCTGTCCAGTCTGGCGGTGTCCAGCGCGGCATCAGCCTGGTGTTGGTCCGCCTCAGTCATCTCTCCTGCGCGTGTGGCTTGTGCTACGTCCTTGCTGATCTGTAAGGCGCTGGCTGTGTAAGCCTGTGCGGTGGCCAGATGCTTCCGGGCTAGCAGGGCGGCGGCTGTTGTATCCAGCAGCCGGACGGCCAAAGACATATGGGCCACCATACTGCGTTTTTCAGCACTCTCTGCTTCTGCCTGCGCTACGGAGCGCGTGGCACTGCCTTGCCCCGGTAGCCAAAGCGGTATGCTGACCTCACCCTGATAAGTGGTGTAGCCTTGGTTACTGCCAATGGCATGATCATCAAAATAGTTGCCGGTTACGGTTGGTCCGCCTGCAAACCAGGAGGCTGCTGCTCTGGCGCGTGCTTGTGCGCCTTTTCGGTTTGTCTGAAGTTCGCGCTGTGAGGGGTCAAGCTGCCAAGCCTGTTCCAAAGCCGTGGTGAAAGGCAGACGCTCGGCTGAAGCTGGAGCGGATAGAGTGCTCTGGCTCTGCCATGAGTGTTCCGCACAAGCTGGAGTGGCACAGCCCGTAAGGAGGGCAACAGCTACAGCAAGGCGGGCGGAAGGCCACATTTCCAGCATAAACCTTTCCAGTACAACAGACAGGGATAGCAGGGGAATGGCACACCCCCTTTTCTCTCTCCCTGTGCAGACAGAGGAGACATACCGCACCAACCTGACAGGAAGCTGAACACCAAGATGCTATTATGCGTTAAGGTAACCAGCAAAGCAGGATAAGCAGGCGCAGGGGATGGACGAAAGCGTGGGACGTAAGGGTGGCTAAAAAGAAACGCAGAAACAGCAGGGGGGCCGCAAAGCGTTATGCCTTGCTAGGCTTGTGCTGTGTGGGGAGTAAGGTTGCACTGATCATGCCCGCACAGGCACAGGAACAGCCCTCTACACCACCTGTTCCCGCAAGCATTCCAGCCAGAATGCTCTCGCCTCGTGCTGACCACCGCATGGTCGTGATTGATCAGGAATGGTTGGGTGACTCTGGCCCCGCCGTGCAGCGGATTGGCCCTGCGTCCATGCGTATGCCGCGCAAGCCCCGTTTTGCTGGTGCGCAGCGCGGGGTAGGGCTTGCCCCCGGCAGGGCTACCGACGGGCGTATCGGGCGCGGTGCAAAAGCACAGCCTGTCCCCCATGCTCCCCCGCACAAGCCAGACACGGATGATGATGTTACGACCGACACAGACTCTGATACCGATGATAACCTGCTGGGGAATATGGGCGGTATCCGCCCGTGGCTGGACAGATACGGCATTACATTTGATCTACAGGAAGTAGACGAACTGTGGGGCAACCTGACAGGGGGTATTCCCCCCAATGGTGGTGATAAAGCCGGGACAGGGCCAGCCTATAACGGCGTGACCATGCCAACCCTGACCATTGATCTGGAAAAACTTATAGGGTTGAAGGATGGCGTGTTTAACATTAGCGCCCTGCAAATTCACGGTCGCTCCATCACGGCTGACAGGTTGGCTAATTATAACCCCGTAAGCGGTATCGAGGCTGATCGGTCAACGCGCCTGTTCGAACTTTGGTATGAGCAGGCATTCTGGGATGACAGGCTGGATATCAAACTTGGCCAGCAGGATCTGGATTCAGAGTTTATTATCAGCACGTATGGTGCCCTGTATCTCAATTCCAATTTTAGCTGGCCAATGGGGCCGTCCGCCAATCTTTACGCAGGTGGGCCATCGTGGCCGTTAGCGTCTCCTGCGGTCAGGTTACGCTATCGGGCGGCATCAAATGTCACGCTCATGTTTGCGGCCGCCAATGATAACCCGCCCGGTAACCGCTTTAACTCTTTTCCCGTACAGAATGGCGGGCAAGGCAACACGGCTGACCCAACAAGCCAGACAACGCATGATGCTTGCGGGTGCCGTTTTAACATGAACACCGGGGCCATGCTGATTGGCGAGGTACAATATGCCCTTAATCCGGAGGGGGGGAGTGAGCACCCGGACCTCAAAGGCAAAGGAAATGGTTTGCCCGGAGTGTATAAGCTGGGTGGCTACTACGACACAGGCCGTTTTCCAGACTGGCGGTATGCCAGTAACGGGCAAAGTCTGGGGGCTGCCTATGCCCGTGGGGAGCAGGTGCAGCCCCGTATGGTACGGGGTAACTGGCTGCTTTATGGTATTGTGGACCAGATGGTCTGGCGGCCTTACCGTAAATCTCCCACCTCTTTAGGCGTGTTTGCGCGTGCAACAGGAAACGGGGGAGACCGTAACATGATCAGTTATGCCGTTGATGCGGGTGTGAATCTGAAAGCACCTTTTGCAAGCAGGGAAAATGACACGCTGGGGTTTGGGCGGGGTATTGGCCGCGCAAGCTCTGGCGCGCGCAACTATTACCGCACACAGGGTTTTCATGCCCCCGGCACGGAGAACCATATTGAACTGACGTATCAGGCCGAAGTACAACCATGGTTCGTTCTTCAACCCGATTTTCAATATATTTTTAACCCATCAGGAGGTTTGGAGAGTGATCAATGGCGCGGGCACAAAGTTGCAGATGAACTGGTATTTGGCCTGCATTCCCGTATTTCCTTTTAAAGGCGGTCTGTCATGTTAGCTGACAAAACTTATATCTGGCTTCTGGGGGCTATTGTAAGCGAGGTCATAGCCACGTCATGCCTGAAGGCAAGTGATGGGTTAACGCGCTTGGGGCCATCTATTGGGAGTGTTGTTGGGTACTGCTGTGCATTTTACCTGTTATCCCTGACCATGCGTACAATGCCCACAGGCGTGGTTTATGCCATATGGTCTGGTGTGGGTATCGTTCTTGTTTCAATCATAGGATTTGTATTTTTCAAGCAATCTCTGGATTGGGCCGCTCTTGTTGGTATCGCTTTGATTATGGCAGGTGTGTTGGTTATCAATCTGTTTTCACGCAGTATCTGATGG
Source organism: Acetobacter sp. (assembly GCF_052102375.1). Classification (GTDB taxonomy): domain Bacteria; phylum Pseudomonadota; class Alphaproteobacteria; order Acetobacterales; family Acetobacteraceae; genus Acetobacter. The sequence goes on along the minus strand of NZ_JBQDXI010000031.1, from coordinate 1,396 downwards.
ATAGGGTAACCCTATCCATCGGACCTTTGTGCTCAGAAAGATGAGTCCTCTTCCGTATGGTCGTCTGGTTTTTCAGTGGGGGCAGGTTGATAAGCGTGTGGCACGGCTGGCGCACCATCCGGCATGGACACACTCCCTGCGCCATCAATCTGTTTGCTGAATTCTGCCGGACGCTTTGTAAGTTTGACTGAACCAGCACCATCAATACCAATCTTGGCTTTGTTGGTGGGGCCTGCTTTGACGGAGCCTGCGCCATTCATTTCCACGTCAAGATCTCGCATGTCCATTGCGGACAGATTGACTGAGGCCGCACCGTCTATAACCAGTTTGACACGGTCAACAGACCCTGTGCCCTTGACACTGGCTGCACCATTAATGGTCAGATCAAGTGTTTTCTGAGCGTAATTGTCCAGAGTAACCGCACCAAAACCGTTCAGTGTTATAGTGTTGAGCGCGGGGGATGTAACAGTCACGACAACCTTGCTGCTACGCAGGCTATGGTGAGGTGAAGAAAAATTGAGTGAATTAGAATTCAAAGTTATATCGTCTACAATTTTCTGCGGTCCTGTGACTGTAATGCCGGGTGTATCCCCCTGTTTAAAAAGGAATGTTCCAGCAATATTCACAGTAAGGTCATGACTGCCCTGCCATGGGAGTGTGCGCGTTATTTGAGGGCCTTTCGCTGCGTTAGGGGAGTCAGGGCCCCATTCTATATTGGCAAGGGTAAAGTCCATCGGGCCGCGAGAACTTGCAACACCAAAGCACAGGGCTGAGGCAAGGGCGGTGCCAACGGCAATAAAGACAAGGCCACGGATCATGGTCTGTGTTTCCTGTAATCAGAGGGTTTGCGAAGGAGCAATAAGCCGATAATGCGCCCGGCCGTAGCGCATGAGCAGGTTGAAAATGCCAATGGTGACCAGAATACAGAATGACGTGATGGAAATGCCTGCTGTGACCAAACCAAGGCAGATCATCACATTTTGGAGCCAGTCACTTCCAACATCAGGGTGAATATCCAGTAAGCCGAAAGGAAGGAGAAGGCACCCACCCAAGCAAAGGGCTGCACCTGCGGCAATAAATGCCAGGATACAAACGCCAACCAGAAAAAGAATTGGCAGAACAATCAGCAGGTCAATGGCAGCAAGCCCGAGAATGCCAACAATGGCCCCCAAGGCACTCCCAAGGCTGCGCTCATCTTCCCAACGGCGAACCCCAGCCTCAGCCCTGATTTCCCGTGCCAGACGTGCGGGGTCTCCCAGACGTTGGGCGATATCGGCTTCCGTGCGGCCAGCAGCGCGGCCAGCTTCAAAATGTGCTTCATAATCAGCCACAGCTTCCTCAACGCGGATTTCTTCTGTGGTTACCGTCCGTTATGCAAGAGTTTTCTGACCCATAT
>NZ_JBQDXI010000030.1:0-24142 GCF_052102375.1 Acetobacter sp. | reverse complement strand
GACTGAATTCTACAAAATGACCCAAAATTGCCTCAAGTGTGAGAAATCCGCGTCGGGGGACCAGCGGGTCATGACAAGAATAATGGCCCCGCCGGGCATAAGGCGAGTGCGTAGCACGGAGCGGTACCAGTCCCACACCGCAAGGCGGCGGGTTGGGCTTTCTGCCTCCTGCCGGTCTTTTACGGGATCATCTATCAAAGCAAGATGCGCGCCTTTGCCTGTCAGGCCGCCACCTACGCCAGCGGCGGTATAGCCGCCGCCCTGCGCAGTATGCCAGATGTCCCGCGCGCTGCTATCCGGCGCAAGGCCGGTATTGGGGAACAGGGCGCGAAAACGCTGGGTTGTAACGAGGTTTCTGACAGAGCGCCCGAAGTCCTGCGCCAACGTAGCCCCGTAGGAAGCGGCAATAACATGACGCGTGGGGTGCTGCCCCAGATACCATGCCGGAAAACGCCTGCTGACAAGCTCTGATTTTCCGTGACGGGGGGGGGCATAAAGACCATAAGGCGGGTTATGTGACCCTGAGCCACAGCATCCAGCTTCTGACACAAAAGTGCGTGGTGGGCTCCGCACTAGTAAGTGGGCATGGTGTAGCGGGTAAAACCAAGCAGCCCGTTGCGGGCTTGCTGGCGCTGGGCAAGTTCAGTCCGAGCTGCTGTGCTGGCTTGTGTGCGCAAGTGCTGCAAGTTCTTCATCCGAATACTCATCCAGCCCTTTACGCACTACGGCATTCATGGACAGGCCAGACAGTTTGGGGTGCAGATAAGGTGCAGCCACCTTGGCGGCATCAAACTGACGGTCTGTTATGGTGTCATCACCCTGCATAACCCGTGTAAAAATATCGAGCGGTGTTATAGGGTTTTTTCGGCGATACCGTTTTTTTGGCATCGGCTGGGAAGAAGGAGTAGTCCCGCCGCTTTGCGCCATTATTTTGAACCGCTTTGTTGTGATGATGCCCTAGGGATAGGGATGACCACGCGCGCTGGCAAAGCTTTTTTTGAAAAAGAAAATGTCTTACCGGTGCAGGAAGTCTTGAAGGTCTTGCCTGTAGGCGGTGCCGTATTGACCAATGACCGCACCGTTACGTGGGTCATGCCGGTCATCCCCATTGCCGAGATGGACGGTGATTTTACCTAAGCCTGGCAGCGTGATCTTCCGCCCGTTGGGGTAGGTATCATCTTCATCAGGGGCGAGCGTGAGAAATTTTCTACCGTGCACGGTTATGGCCTCCGCCGATGTAGGCGTAGTGCTGCCATCGACCGAACTGAAATCCAGAGGAATCTGATGTTTGGGCGAGAAGCTGGAGAGTAAGGGAGACGGGTTTTTAACCGCCTGCGGTCGGGTTGCCGCAGCAGGCGGCACGGGAGGGGCCGCCTGCGCCACCAGAGGCTGCGCCAGAACGCACCCGACAAAACCAGCACGGAAAAAGATGGCGTGACACATAGGTGGCGATACTCTCAACGCTCCAAAGTCTGAGCATCGCGCCATTTAGGTGCAGTTATGAAATGACAAAATGTTTCACGCTGATGCAGGCTGGTTTTTGTTTTTACGTGCCTGCTTGGCAGCTTTGCGGGCTGCAACCTCAAAAGCTTCAAGCTGTTCCAGTAATAGAGCGCACTGGGCAGCAATTTTACGTTGGGCAGAACTGGCAGACAGAGTGGGGAACAGGGCGGCCCCCATAGCGCGGAAAGACAGTTCATCCACCAGCATCATACGCAAGCGTTGGTGGGCGCATAGGCCAAGGGCCTGCTGCACATCCGTAATGCGGCCCATAGCTTTGCCACGTACCATCTGCCAGGACACTGCATCGTGCCGGGTGAGCGTACTGGGCCGGAACTCTGGTGAAAACTCCTTATAATCACAATAGCCGAACACATAATCCTGATACCAGCGCTCTGCGGCATCTGCGGCTGTTTGGGAAATATCTCCTGCATTTAAAAGAGCCTGAACCGTGCGGAGAACACGCGCAGGTTTGCTCCCCACAAACTGCGAATGGGTGCGTCGTTCTGGTGTTGGCTGGCACTCTGCTTCTGCCAAAATAGGTGCCAATATTTTAGATTTTTTGCGAACCACAGAGAGAGATGAGGCGGACATGGCGCTATGACCTTTGCTGAGAAGCGGACGAAATGTGAAGGCGGGTCATGAGTTTTTGGCAGGCTGCGGCATCCCGCCAGATGGTGTTGGCAAACGGAAGCAGAATGGTGCGGAGTTCGTTCGGGCTGGGCCAGCGTGCGCCAACGGGGTACCCCTGACGCGGCGGCTGGCGCACCCATGCCAGCCGGGCGGGTTTACCCCATGCCCCGGCGGGAATGTCCTCACACACATCAAAAATGGCGCGGCACTGTGCTGCTGCGGCGGCAGGGCCGGGGGGATTGGTGACAAGGTGCGCCAATTTTTTAAGCCATGCCGCCACATGGCCCTCCGTCACCGGCTGTTGCGCCGCCTGAAGCTGTGCCCAACATTGGGGGATATGCGCTACAAGGTCTGGTGGCAGGTCCCGTGGCAGGAGCGGAATACCAGCAGCCTGTGTGGCAAACACCGCCCGCAACGCAGGGTCCGGCGGATTATAGGCACTGCCTGCCGGTACCGTAACGGCGGTTACCGGACCCGGTGTAAACGCAGGGGGCACAGGGCGCATGGGTCATACCCCTTCCAGATCCGGGATGGCGTGCCATGCTGACAGTTTATCCGGCGGGGTGGTGCCGGAAGGGGGCGCGGCCAGACGTTTGCGTAAGGCAGCCTCCACCCATGACACAGGCTCTGCGGGGCGAAAGGCCTCACATTCACCCAGAACTGCGCACAGGGCGGCGGCATCATCGTGCAGCATTTTGAGCCATTTCCCCAACAGCACACGGGCTGAGCGCTCTGGCCGCCCGGTAGCCGCTTGCAAAAAAGCCAGACCCTGCCGGAATAAAACTGTTCGGGCATCCATCGTTTGGCCGAACGGAGTGAGGGAGAGTTCTGCTTCTGCCTCTGCTTCTTGGGGGGATGGGGGTGGGGTTAACCCCTGCCCTGCTCCAGCGGAACCCGCTGGCTGGTTGGTATTCAGGCCGGGATTGCCGCCCGTGCGCCCCCACGCAGCCCCTTGGTCAGACGCAGCACGGTCCCGCACCAGACGCCGGCTGAAAATACACCCCGATGGAGTGGTACTGAACACATTGGCCTGCCGAAGCTCCTGCACCAGACGGACGACCTGACGGTCCGACACACCGACCATCAGACCGATCTGGCGTGGGTTCAGGGCTTGGCCGTTCAGGCATAAATGGCCGTATGGCTCGGCCTCGTGCATCAGGCACAGCAGGCGCACCCATAACCCCTGCGCGGCAAGAGAGCAGAGGCGTAAGGCGGCATCCTGCTCATGGTCCTGCCACCAGAATTTAGACCAGCGGCGCTTGCTCATGCCAAACCCCGCCACTTTTCCAACCCGCGCCAGAGGCCACGCATGGCAATGGGATGGCCGGGAGGCAGAGGCTCAGGGTCACGCAGCGGGTCGGACCATGGGTCATCAGCAATGGTCGTGGTAGCCGGGTAGTCCTGACACGCCGCTTCATACCGCATGAGAGCCTGCCGCACGCCTTCCATGCATCGGCCCATTCTGCGGCCAATCTGGCGAAGAGATAGGCCGGAGCGGCGGAGTGCGACCATCTGTTCCAGCATTTCTGCCGGGGTCTGGGCACGGGCTGCGGCAAGACAGGCAGGGTCTGTTGCCAGAAACTGAGGGGAGACAGAGCACGAGGGATAATCGGGGGATATATCACCCCTTTTAGACGTACAACGAGCGGTAGTGGAGCGTGTAGCATCCTCCGGCTGAGGTATATGTGTGCTCCTGTGACGGGACGGAATACCCGCAGAGACTGGTTGGCAGCGTGCAGAGACGGAGACCATCACGCTTGGAAAAAATGAGGCTTTATGAGGAGAAAACGCCGCATTAAGCTGCGTTTTAGGCTGCAATGCAGAAGCTGAATAGGAAACAGACATGGCGGACTTTTCCGGTAAAAAACAAAATGAGCCATCCCGTTTTATGATGGAGGGCTTAAGGGGAAGGCTAGTGTGACCAGTCACACTTAGTCAGGCGGAAAATGTGTGATATATCCCTTTACGTCTTGGTTCGTTTCCCGTGGGATATTTTCCGTCATGATACGCTCTGTCGTTGCTGATGAACTTGAACGCCGCATGACGCTGCTGGGCTTTACCCAGAAGGCGCTGGCCCGCAATGCCGGGGTGGGTGACACCTATGTGCGAGATATTCTGAAAGGCAAATCCCGTAATCCGGGTGGGGAGAAGCTCGAGCGTATTGCAGCCATTCTGGGCTGTACGGCGCGGGATCTGCTGTTTCCCGCACAGGCACGGGACACTGCCCGCTCTGAGCGCGTTGATCCCTACACTCCTCCGGCTGACCAACCAGAAGTGACCGTGGAGCTTAACCCCCCCGGTTATGTGGCTGTGCCCTTTTTGTCCCTGAAAGCGGGTATGGGCGGATGCGGGTATGTAGAAGACCGCCTGCTGGGCCGCCCCAAGTTTTTTGAAGAAGACTTTGTGCGCGGCACTCTGCGGGCTAGCCCCTCTGACCTACGAGTGATTGAGGTTGAAGGCCAGTCCATGGAGCCTATGCTTCAGAATGGAGACATGGTGCTGGTGGATACGCGCCGGACTTCCATTATCGAACCGGGGATTTTTGTGCTGTTCGATGGAGATGGTGTGGTGTGCAAATGGGTGGAACGCGCCCACGACGCCACAGAACCCACTGTGCGTATAAAGTCCGAAAACCCGCGCTTTTCCGCCTATTGTGTGCCCGCAGAGCAGGTGCAGATTGTGGGGCGGGTGGTCTGGTTTGCCCGGAAATTATGACGAATCGGTCTGACTTTCTGCACAACGGCGGATTAGCTGATGTTTTTTAAGGAAAAAGTTACCAACACCTGTCCGCTGTGTCATGTTGTAACATATTTGACTTAAATATGAGCAATAATTAATTTATGGTTCATAGATATTGATATCATTTATTAATTTTCTATTTGTTTTATTATTTTTAACATAATTGAGGACCATTTCACTCCCCTTTATAAAATTTTTGCTATTAGGCCTGCAATCACACCTTTTTGACATAAGGCCCCCACTTAATGGCAACATGGATTGGCACACGTACAACTGCGGATAAATCTTGGTCTAATTCTGCCAACTGGACAGATCTAGCCGGGCATCAAGCAACTGAACCAACGACCTAGGAAGCCGTCACCTTTAATGATGGTGCTGATGTTATTCTGCCCACGTCTTTCTCAACTTCCGGGCAGCTCACCATCAATGGTGATGTTACGTTTGAGCCAACTTCCGGTGGCAGCAAAGCCACCTTTGGGTCTGCCAGCTTTGGTGACGGTGCAAGCCTGACGTTGAATGCTGTGACGTTGGATGTGCCAAAATATACGTCCAACACCGGTGTGGGCACCATCACACTTGAAAACGGTGCAAACCTGGTGAGCCATAATGGCGGCGTTATTGCCCCAACCGTTGCGTTCAAGCAGAACACGGACTCTAAAGGGAAGGTTATTGGGAACACGATAACCATTGATTTTAATGGCAGTACGGAATTACAGCTCCCTGCGCTGCAGAACCTGAGCACCTATGACCGCATTGTTGTAGCTGGCACGAACAGCACCAACGTAGAGCTAACCCTGCAAGCGAACGCTGACGGCAAGACCTACTCGCTGATTGAGACAATCGCAAGCTGGGGCAACAAAACCACCGTTCTGTCTTCCAACGTCACATTGGCAGGCAACCTGACGGCGAAGGACTTCACCTTCACGACAGCCGACGGCAACACCATTCTAGACTGCTTCCTGCCTGGTAGCATGATCCGCACGACACGCGGTGATGTTGCTGTTGAAGATATACAGGTAGGGGAGATGGTTGTGGCCTTTGAAGAAGGCACAGAGGTTGAACGCGCAGTGGTATGGGTTGGCCGCAAGCGTGCTATTGTGCGCCCTGACCTGCCGGATGATGAAGCAGGTTATCCTGTGCGCATCAGCAAAGGCGCGCTTGCTGAGAATGTACCTTATAAGGACATGCTGGTAACACCAGAACACTGCCTGTTCCTGAACGGTGCGTTTGTTCCTGCGCGTATGATGGTGAATGGCGGCAATATTGCCTATGATTACAGCCTGACCAGCTACGACTACTACCATGTAGAGACCGAGCAGCACGCTGTCATTATGGCCGATGGTGCCCTGACAGAAAGCTACCTGAACACAGGCGACCGCAACAGCTTTACGGAGACTGGCAATGCACCAAAGCGCCTGACCCGCACGCTGAACTGGGAAGACGATGCCGCTGCCCGGCTGGAAGTACGTACAGAGGTGGTTAAACCGCTATTTGACGCCATTGCAGCCAGAGCAGAAACTAGTGCAGCCCGCAACCGCCCTGTAACTCATGACCCGGACGTGCATCTGGTAACGGAAACGGGTGCTCTGCTGCGCCGTGTCCGCACCAAAGGCAACATGGTGTCCTTCGTGCTGCCTGCTTCTGTAAAGTCTGTCCGGATTGTCTCCCGCCATGGCCGCCCGGCTGACACCATTGGCCCCTTTGTAGATGACCGCCGCACCTTGGGCGTGTTGGTTGGCAAAGTGATGGTGCACGACGCCAGAAACATGCAGGAAATAACCGACCACCTGACCACCCAGACCCTGCATGGCTGGCACGGTGTAGAAGCTGCCCCCATGCGGTGGACCAACGGAAATGCCAGCCTGCCGCTGGATACTGTGTCCCTGACCGGGCTTGCGCATCTAACATTGGAAATAGTCAGTGCTGGCCCATATTTTCTGGACACGGAAACAGAGACAGTGGTTGCACTGAGCGCCTGATTTTTTTGCTTTCCATACGGTGACAAAAAGCCTGCTCCTGACTGTGGGCAGGCTTTTTTAGTAGAGCGCTCTCCGAGAAGGAGGGCTTCATTTACATAATGCGGCAAGGACACTGCCTGCTATACTATATAGTACCGCTCCCCAAAGAGCGTGGTAGTCAGGTGTATAAGAATAAGGTCTCTCCCCTTTTTCTTATCAAAAGGTCTGCTCATGCTGCCCTGTGCGCCATCCTGCTTTTATAGCAAGGTCCCTCCCCTGCGTGGTTCAACCGAAGACTGGTAGCGACGATGTGATGCGGACTGCCACGACATTGGGGCTATTGCACAACAGCTCCGCCAGACGGCTCTGACCATTCATCCGCTCGTGCAACGGCTTTCCTGCAAAAACCAGCCTCTGGCTGTACTAGAATGTTGCACAACCCTGACAGCTCTGGCTGAGGAACTTGAGCAGGATGACATTCCCACTCTTCAGAACAAAAGCGTGTATTAACCGCCATTTTTTGACCCTACACGCCCCACAAGGTTGTTGAAAGCCAGCTATCAAAGGTGTTTTGTGTCCTGAACAGAGTGTTTTGAGTACAGAATGGAAACCAGCATAAGGGGTTACGGTTGTTTTGTTGCTTGTTTGCAACAGATTGCGCGTATTTCATTTCGGTTGCGTTTTTTATAATGGATTCGTAACGAGACTAATGCACTATCTGTTTATCGCTTGGGCGCACGGCCTGGGCCAAAACGGAGGCAGTGGCAAACTATGAGACTGAAACGGCGCTTTTCCTTACTTGCTACTACGCTATGTACCGTTGCGCCTTACATGGCAGCATCTGCTGCAACTCCAACATCCTCCACCCACACTGCCCCGCATGGCAGCCACGCTGCTGTGCACCGCACCCCTGCTGCCAAAACCGCCAAGGCCGCGCCAGTTGCCGTAGCCCCCGTGCGGCAACGCAAAAAGAACACCGGCCCCGTGCTGGCTGGTGATGCAGAAACCATTAACGTGACCACCGGCACGCACTCCTCCAACCGCAAAGCGCGCCAGAGTTCTTCTCCCGTTACCGTGGTTTCTGCTGCAACGCTGCGCCGCTCAGGCATGGTTAACCTTGCAGATGCTCTCACCCGTACCTATGCCTCCATCAACGTAGTGGCCATGGGCGCTGACTCTGCTGCTCTTACCTCCTCCATTCAGATGCGCGGCCTTGGCCCGAACGAAGTGCTGGTACTGGTAGATGGCAAGCGCCGCCACACCACAGCCAACATTGTGGCAGATGCCGGGCCGCAGTTTGGCTCCACCGGCGCTGACCTGAACACCATTCCTGCAAATGCCATTGACCATATTGAGGTTTTGGAAGACGGTGCTGCCGCCATGTATGGCTCTGACGCCATTTCCGGCGTGGTCAATATTATTACCAAAAAGCAGGATCACGGCTTTCATGCCTCTGCCCAGACGGGTGCCAACGCCTATAACGGCGATGGCTGGCAATATCAGTTGAATGCTGATGGCGGCTTTAAAATGGGTAATGATGGCTACATGCACATTAGTGGCCAGATGTACCATACCGACCACATGGTTGTTGGCTCGAAAGACCACCGTCTGCTGGGAAGCTGGCCCACCAATGCTACCACCACAGGCTATTATAATGGCGTTGTGCCCAATGCCATGAATGTGCCGCTCGATTCCAACAAGATCATGAGCACAGGAGAAGAAACCCGTGAGAGTCTTGCTATTGATTTTGGTAAGAAGGTTTCAGAAAAAATAGATTTCTACGGTCTGATTACCTACATGCACAGGCATGGGGAAACCTATCAGAACTACCGTACGCCTGCTATTGCCCCCACCATGTATCCCGCCGGCTTTTCTCCGCTGGAGACAATGGAAGAAAACGACTACGCCGCAACCCTTGGCCTGAAGGGGCATGACTTCTGGGGCTTTGACTGGGACCTGAGCACAACCTACGGCGCAGACGGCAACAAGATTGGCAACAAGAACACCGCCAATACCGGTATGCTGGCCAGCACCTGCTCTACAGACTCTTCCTCCGCCTATTACTCCGCAGATGGGTGTGGCTGGTCCCCCACCAGCACACGGGCGGAAACGTACCGTATGGCGCAATGGACAAACAATCTGGATTTCCGGCGCAATTTCAACATTGCCCATGCCGTGCCCATGACACTGGCGTTTGGCGGTGAGCACCGGCTGGAAACGTACCAGATTATTGAAGGCACACCTGCATCCTACCAGTTGGGCGGCACACAGGGTTATGCAGGGCTTGGGCCAAATAGCGCAGGCAACTGGAGCCGTGACATCTGGGCCGGGTATGTGGACGGAGACTTCCACCCGCTTAAACACTGGGATCTGGATTTTGCAGGCCGGTTTGAGCACTACACGGACGTTGGCAACAGCGAAAACGGCAAGATTTCAACCCGCTATGACATAAGCCCGCGCATTGCCGTGCGTGCCACCATCAGCACCGGTTTCCGTGCGCCTACACTGGCCGAGCAGCACTACAGCGCCATGAACGTGGACCCCAACGGCGCATCCGGCCTGTTGCCTGTCAGCTCAAGTGCAGCGCAAATTCTGGGTGCCAGCAAGCTGAAACCTGAACGCTCGCTGAGTGAGAGCGGTGGCATTGTGGTTGAACCCATCAAGGGCCTGCATGTTGAAGCAGACGTCTACCAGATCAACCTGCGGGACCGCATTGTGGGGGGTGGTACGGTTAACGGGGCACCAGCCATTGCCGCTATTGAAGCCATGGGCTACACGCTGCCGCTGAACAGCATTATTCCTGAAAACGTCTCAGCTTATTACATGACTAATGGTGCAAGCACCCGTACACAGGGGCTTGATATCAAGGCGGACTACACCTTCCATATGGGCAATGCGGGCAACCTTGCGCTCAGCATGGCGTTGGACCTTAACCGCACCCGCCTGCACCATAACGGCCGGGACCAGAACGGCAACCAGTTGCTGAACGACCAGAACATTGGCTACATTACAACCGCTTATCCGCGCAGCAAAATTATCCTGAACGCCTTTTACACATGGAAAAGCTGGGATGTGAACATTCGCCAAACACGGTATGGTGAAACAACCTCCATGCTGAGCTACGCTGACTGGACCGACAAAACTCTGACCTGCCCTAAAGACGGAAAGGCTCTTGCTTACTCCAACTCCTGCTTCAGCCAGTTTAAAAATACCCCACGTTGGCTGACAGATCTGGAAATTGGTTATCGTTTCAACCAGCATTGGCACATGGCTATTGGCGCCAACAACATCTTCAACATCCGCCCACGGCGTAAAAACCCGATCACCAACTCCCGCGGGGCACAGATTTATGATCAGTTCTCGCTTCAGGTGCCTATCAGCGGTGGGTACTACTATGGCCGCCTGAACGTTGACTTCTAAGCGGTTTTGACAAGAGCACGATGAAACAGCACGGGGTGAAAGCCCCGTGTTGCTTTTTGTAGCCAAGCAGATGAGGTGCAGAGTGGACGTAAAACGCAGGCATCTGGTTGCCGGGTCTTTTGCGCTGGGGGCACTGGCCACCCGCCCAGGCTGGAGCACCACCCCGGACAAACCAGCAGACATGCTCCCCAGCCACCCGGCAGGGCCACGCCCCCAACTTGTGCCCATACGCGCACAGATAGACCAACTGACAGATATAAAAGTCTGCCTGCGCCCCTTCCGCGCTATGGGGCCACGGCTGGATGTTGAAAAAATTGGCGATAAAACGGTTATCCATAACTACGGGCATGGTGGTAGCGGGTGGTCTCTCTCATGGGGGTCTGCGGAGATTGTGGTGGGCAAAGCGGCCTCTACGCTCGCCAATTCCGTAGCCGTTATTGGCTGCGGCGTTATTGGCCTGACATCCGCCCTGACCGCGCAGCGAGCGGGCATGAACGTGACCATTTACACCAAGGCGTTGCTGCCCCACACGCGCTCCGTGCGGGCCAATGGAAGCTGGACACCGGACTCCCGCATTGCCCTTACAAAACCGGCGGGCGATAGTTTTCCCGCCCTGTGGGAGCAAATGGCGCGATATAGCTGGAAAACATACCGCGATTATCTGGGCCTGCCGGGAAACCCCATTGACTTCCGGGACCATTATATTCTGTCTGACCATCCGTTTGGTGAGCATACAGCCCCACCACCAGACCCTGCGGCAGGGGATTATGCCTCAACCGGCAAGCCGCAAAATACTGCCGAGTTTGCAGATTATGGTGACTTGATAAAAGATATTATCCCTCAGTCTGTTTTGCTGACGGACGCAGAAAACCCCTTCCCTGTACCCCACGCCAAACGGCGGGCCACCATGATGTTCAACTTTGGGGCTTATGGGCATTTACTGCTTTCCGAATTTTATCAGGCAGGCGGCAAGATTGTCATAAAGGAATTTCACGCCCCTGCTGATTTAAAGACGCTGAAAGAGGATGTTATCATCAACTGCCCCGGTTATGCGGCGCATGACTGGTGGCAGGATAAAACCCTTATTCCCGTGCGTGGGCAGACAAACTGGCTGCCGCCGCAACATAACGCACTGTATGGCGTGAACTACAGGGGGGCATCCTTACTCAGCAAGACAGACGGGGTCATGGTGCAGGCGCTTGATTTTACCGGCATTGGGGAAATGGTAGGCGTCGGCAATAGCTTTGAACATGCAGACCGTGCGGAAGCCGCTAAGGCTATTGGTATTTTTGAAGAGCTTTTTGCAAGAATGGGAGGATAACGGCATGGCGAAGTATAGTGTGTCTTCTATTCTGCAAACGGTTCTGTTGGGTGGCCTGTCACTGGTTGCCATAACACCGGCCCATGCCGCCCCGCGTGCAGGGCTTGCACCAGCCAGCTACACGCAAGAGCAGGCGGCGCGTGGCGCTGAAACATATAAGGAAGCCTGCTCCCTATGCCACGGAGCCAGTTTGGGCGGCGCTTTTGACACCCCCGCCCTGAAAGGCCGGTTTGTGGCCAACTGGGCTGGTGCGCCTTTGCGGGACCTGTTTGATTATATGCAGCGCGCCATGCCCCTTTCTGCCCCCAGCACACTCTCTGCGGAGGATAATGCGGATATTCTGGCCTTTCTGCTTCAGGAAAACGGTGTCAAACCCGGCAAGAAGCCCCTTCCCGCAGAGGGAACTGCACTTGCGCGTGTGCAGTTCCCCAAGGCCAAGCTGTGACGAAAATCCGGTTAAGAGAGGCCCTGCCCGACCGCATGAGTTGAGTTTTCAGGGATGGGCAGGTCAAAGAGAGTGGCGCGACCGGAGCGCCTTACAAGATACTAAAAAGAACCCTAACGCCGGTAGGACGGCAGGTTGAGGCCATGCCGGATGGCCGCACCACGGAGCATGAAACCTGCGGCAAAAGAAAGGGTTGTGGCGGGTACCAGCCCCATGCCGCAGGCGGTGAACAACACATAACTGCCTGCTGACAGGGCGGCTGGGGTCACATAAAGTTCTGGCCGGATGACAATGGACGGCACATTAGCCAGAACATCGCGGAAGATACCGCCCATGCAGGCTGTTACCACGCCCATAACGGCGCAGGGCAAGAGCGGAATACCGTAAGCCTGCGCCTTGGCCGCCCCATACACGCTGTACGCGGCAAGACCCATACCATCAAACCAGTCTATAGCGTGGTGAGGCCACGAACGGGCTGGCATAAACCAGACAAACAAGGCAGCCACCAGACAAACGGCCAAAGGCATTGTGGCGTGCATCCAGAACACAGGCGCACCAATCAACAGGTCTCGTACCGTGCCACCACCAACCCCTGTAACAGCCGCAAAAAAGCAAAAGGTGACGATATTCTGGCGGGTTTTTGCAGCCTGCAAGGCACCGGATATGGCAAATACCCCAGTGGCCGCAACATCCAGCCGTGGCAAAGCGGAACGGGAGAACTGCTCAAAGGCCTCAAAATGAGAGAGGATCATGCACAAGCCGCACGAATATCTGCGGCCAAAGCGTCAACCCGCTCTGGCTGGGCATCCCATGCAAACATGAACCGTGCGCCGCCCCCTATGAATGTGTAGAACCGCCAGCCTTTGGCGCGCAGGCGCTCAAGAAAGCCCTCCGGCCCCTGCACAAAAACCGCGTTGGCCTGAACGGGAAACATGAGGGTTATACCCGGTACCTGCGTAATGGCGTGTTCAAGTTGCCGGGCACATGCGTTGGCATGGGCGGCATTTTTCAGCCATGCGCCACTTTCCAACATGCCGACCCACGGCGCGGAGAGAAAGCGCATTTTGGAGGCCAATTGCCCGGCCTGTTTGCACCGGTAGTCAAACCCTTCCGCCAGTGTTTTATCAAAAAACACTATGGCCTCCCCTACCGCCATGCCGTTTTTGGTACCGCCGAAACACAGCACATCCACCCCGGCCTTCCATGTCATGTCAGCCGGGCTACAGCCAAGGGCCGCACAGGCATTGGCAAAACGTGCCCCATCCATATGCAGGCGCAGGCCAAGGCTGCGGCATGTGGTGGAAATGGCCTGAATTTCCGCCAGACTGTACAGCTCTCCCGTTTCCGTAGGCTGGGTAATGGTGACGGCGCGTGGCTTGGGGTAATGAATGTCCCCCCTGCATGTAGCCAGTGCGTGAATGACATCGGGCGTTAGTTTGGCGCTGTCGTTCCGGGCAGCCAGCAATTTGGAGCCGTTGGAAAAGAACTCCGGTGCACCGCATTCATCCGTCTCCACATGGGCGCAGGATGAGCAGATGACGCTGTTATAGGACTGGCACAAAGCTGCCAGAGCCAGTGAATTGGCAGCAGTACCATTAAACGCAAAAAAGACCTCACACTCCGTCCCGAACAAGGTACGGAAGGCGTTTGCAGCGCGGGTTGTCCATTCATCCTCACCATACGCAGCAACGGACCCTGTGTTGGCTTGCTGCATGGCGGCCCAGGCCTCCGGGCAGGTGCCTGCATAATTGTCACTGGCGAACTGTTGGGTCATGGTGACGGGCTTTCTCACAATAGGGTCCAGAACAACAAGGCTGGTACTGTGGCGAAACCCGTTATTGCCGGTCTGGGCCACATCCCCTTACCTGATAAGTAAAGGTACCACCTTGCCGGGAGCAGGTTGGTGTCAGGCAATGCCCTGACTCTTGATGCATAACCCGTGCAGTAGCAGAGCCGTTGACGCAGCGCAATATGCAGCGATGACCCTTATGCTGGCACAGGAAGAAGCTGCTGGCATTTTACAAAGGATGTTTTGTCCTTGAAAAGAAACAGCAGGTAATAATCCAGCGAGCGGCTACGCCGGCGGGCGGTGTGGGTATAAAACGGGAAGACATCCTGCGGGCCATCATAGCCCTGCGGCAGGGGTTCGCTGGCCAGAAGGGTCTGCACCCGGAAGAGCGGCATATAAATATGTGTAGGCCCTGCGTTTTTACGCACATGCCACAGGTTTTTACGGAACTTCCTGAACCGGTCTGGCAAAATGAAGATCATGTTTTCTTCAATAAACCGTTCATCGGGTTGGGCTGCGCGCAGGTAACGGGTGTCATCAGGCATATCGCAGAAAAAGTTGTAGCCTTGTACAATCATACGCTTTGAAAGAACCGATTTTTTGTTCAGAGTTATTTGCCATCCGGCGAGTGCGGCATACTATCATTTCCATAGCAAGGAGGCCATCTTTGCCGCGAGAGCAGGGAGCAGGAAGCACCAATGCCCAACAAACATGCGCGGGTAGCACTGTGCCTTGTCGCTGCGCTGGTGGGAGGTGCAGGTGTTTATGCCACCCTGCACTCTCAGGCGTGGCGTGGACATGCTGCCATGAGCGCTGACGACCATGCCGCCAACCAAAAGCTAATGGCGCAGGCCATAACCCTCATCCGCCAGCATGCGCTACAGGCGGGGCGCATTGACTGGGCCACGCAGGAACCAAAACTGATGGCGCTTGCCGCACAGGACAACCATCATGAGGTTCACAAAAATATACGCATACTTCTTCAGTCTTTAGAAGATGGGCATAGTTTTCTGATGCCCCCTATGCTGCAAAGGGCCATGACGCAGAAGGCGACTACCATGCCGCAAGCGCGCATGGTGGCACCCGGCATTGGGCTGCTGACCCTACCCGGCTTGATGACCGGAAATACCGAGACCATGGCCCATTATGTGCAAACTGCACTGGCGGCCATGGCAGCACTCCCTACCCCGCAGGCGTGGGTAATTGATCTGCGTGGCAATACAGGCGGCACCATGTGGCCGATGCTCACTGCGCTGCAACCGTTTTTGGGGTCGGGGCCGTTTGGCTATTTTAGCAAAGGTAATACCTCACCCCCTACACCATGGCGTACCGGGCCCGACCTGTATGCACCCGGCACCGCCATACCGGATTGGACCGGGCTGCCCGTTGCTGTGTTGCAGGATGCGCGCACAGCCAGCGCGGCTGAGGCAACCGCCATTGCGCTGAAGGGCCGCCCCGGCACCCGTTTTTTTGGAACACCCACCCACGGCCAAACCACCGCCAACCGCACCTTCCGGCTGATGGATGGTAGCCTGTTAATGGTGGCGGCGTCTTACGAACAGGACCGAACGCACAAAACTTACACAGGCCCGCTGCCACCCGATGAGCTGACCGATAACCAGACAGACCCGCTGCCGATAGCTCTGGCATGGTTACAACCGCGGCTACCAGACCCGGCCCCTCCTGCCATCAACTCTCTTCCCGCAACGGGAGCGGGCCGGTAGGCTGCCCCCACTTTGTTTATGACAACGGAGACCGGTCATGCGGATAGGCCCACAGGATGCGTTGATTATTGTTGATGTGCAGAACGATTTTCTGCCGCCCTATGGCGCTTTAGCCGTGCCGGGAGGCGATACTATTCTGCCAGCTGTCAACGCTTTGACGGATCTGCCCTTTGGCCTGCGTGTCGCAACACAGGACTGGCACCCGGCGGACCATTGCTCCTTCGCTACGCAGGGTGGCCCTTGGCCGGACCATTGTGTGCAAGGCACGGAGGGGGCAGAGCTTTCAGCTCTTTTACGCACAAATGGCTTAGCCGCCATTATGCGGAAAGGCATGATGCAACCTGTTGATAGTTACTCTGCCTTTACAGACAATAACGGCCAGAACCCCACAGGGCTGGAAGGCTATTTACACACACGCGGCATAAAGCGGGTGTGGGTATGCGGCCTTGCCTATGATTTTTGTGTAGCGGACACAGCGCAGGATGCCGCGCGCCTTGGTTTTACAACCTATGTTGTGGAGGATGCCTGCGCCAGCGTTAAAACCCCACCTGCACAGGTTGCCGAACGATTGCAGGCGCACGGCGTTACCATAGTGCGGGTACAGGACATGACCCCATAAAAATGGCCGCAGCCGCACAGCCCGCACGCGCACGGCCATGACAGGAGCAGACAGAAGACCATGCAACGTTTCCGGCTTTCCTCAGGCCTTTCCGGCGCAACACCCCGCAGCGGGGCCCGCCGCCTGACACCCACTTTGGCAGCGTTGTGCCTGCCTGGCCTGCTGGGGGCCTGCTCGCCCTCCGACCCTCAGAACACCCCCCCGGCAGCAGCCGCCACGCAGACAAGCGCGGCCGTATATCAGGCGTCTGGCACGGAGCCGTTCTGGCATTTAACACTGGCGGGGTCCGTCCTGACGTTTGAACCTATGGGGGCCGCCAAGGTCGTGCGTACAATTGCCCCAGCGCAGCCCTCAACCGGTGCGCGCCAGTATAAAGCACAGGATATGACGGTGGATATTGCCCCCAAAGCCTGTACGGACCGTATGAGCGGCCAACGCTATACAGAGACCGTTACAGTGACAACACAAGGCAGCACGGTTACCGGTTGCGGGGGAGATGCCGCCGCTCTGACCAGCCTGAACAACACAAGCTGGATTGTGACAGCACTGAACGGCAAGGCTCTGCCAGATGGCAACCGCCCGCCAAACGGCATGGACCGCACGACAGATGTGACCACGCCTGCTGCCAAGCCAACGGGCATGGCCCCTACGCTTGATATTAATGCATCAGGCAAAGCCTCAGGGTCCGATGGCTGCAACCGCTATGTCGGCGGACTGGAATTTGGACCAGATGGCAAGGTTAAGAGCAGCCAGCAAGGAGGCATTAGCACCATGATGGCATGCCTTGGCCCAAATGGTGCTGTGTCCAGCCAGTTCAATGCGCTGAAGCGGGCCGTAAGCCGTTGGCGCACGGAGGGCACAACACTGGTGCTGGAGACAGGCGACAAACGCAGCATCACGTTACGGAAAGTTCTGTAGGCGCATAAAAAAAGCCCTTTCCAAAGAAAGGGCTTTACACCGGGGGCACACCCCCAATGAAGAAAGCTCCGGCACCGGAAATGGGCCGGAGCTTTTTGTATTAGAAGGTCATGCCTGCCTGCAGCAGGAAGGTACGGCCTGCATACCAGCCACCATAGGTGGAGTCATTACTGTTGCTGGACGTGTTGACCAGGAACGGAGGTGTCTTGTCCATTAGGTTCTGAACTTCGAACTGGAAGTTCCAACGCTTCAGGTTGTAGTTGAACGTCAGATCCTGAAGGATCATGGCTGGCGTTTTGTCACGGCCATATCCATCAGATTTGTAGATACGGTTGGTGCCATCGTTCCAATGCATGCCACTCATGTACTGCATCATGTAGGTCATGCTGAAGTTGTTGTGGTGCCAGGTAAGCGTTGCATAATCACGCACAGTCGGATTGGACGTACCGCCGGACTGATAAGTAATGGAACCCAGATAATTGTAGTGCGGGCCACCTGGAACCATCTGCTGCTTGTAGCTGACCAGATGCTGGAAGTTGTTTTCCACCTGAAACCAGTCTTCATCCGTGACACGGAAGCGGTAGCTCAGATCCCAATCCACGCCGCTGGTGGTCAGGCTGCCGAGGTTGGCGTTGAGTGCAGAAACGGTGTTGATCTGGCCGTTGGCAAGACGCGTTACGTTCTGGCACATGGTCGGGCTGGAGCCGGTGTAGCAGCCATCAAGCACGTACTGTGTAGACAGGGCGCTGATGGTGTCAGACACGCGGTAGTGCCAGAAGGACGCACTGGTGGACAGGCCACGTACCCAATGTGGGGTAAATGTTGCACCAAATGTGTAGGTACGACCGATTTCAGGGCGCAGTTTGGAACTGCCGCCGGTCAGAGTTGCCACCTGACCGGAGCTGCTGGCCTGGAACGTGTTGGGATTAATGCCCTGCTTCATGCAGTTAGCTACCACTGTCGCCTGACGTGCCCCGTAGGTGCTGATCTGGCTCATGTCACACGGATCGCTTGCACCGAGGTAGCTCATGACGGTGCCGCCATACAGCTCAGACACGCTTGGCTGACGGAAAGACGTACCCAGTGTGCCACGGAAAGCAACATCACGCGTGGGTGCCCAGTTGATACCAGCTTTCCAGTTATAGGTGTTGCCAAAGGTGTTGTAGCTGGAAAACCGGCCCTGCCCGTCAATAGACAGGTTTTTGGCAAATGGTACGTTGTGCAGCAGCGTCAGGTTGCCTTCCAGATACGCTTCAGACACATCGAAACCACCGCTGGTTGGCAGCACGGTGTTGGTAAGAGAACCACCCTGCGCAATCAGTGGGTCAGGACGGTAGCTCAACTGCTCGCCACGATGTTCCATACCCAGAGCGATACCCAGATCCCCACCGCCTTTGTAAGGCATGTGCACAACGTGGTCGTTATGGATACGCGCATTGAAGTCACGCATGGTGTACTGTGAGTTATCATGCTCGGTATAGTTTGCGTACTCAGCCGCTGCCCCGGACAGGGAACGCAGAGCGCTCGACTGCACACAACCGGTGTAACCAACGCAGGATGTTGGGTTGTAATACAGCTCTGACCCGGAATCACCAGGGGTAACGGGACTCAAGCCCCATTCACGCAGCAGCTTATTATAGTCACCCACACCAGACGTCTGGAAGCTGGACATGGTAGAGCCATAGGTGAAGGACGCGTCATACATCCAACCAGCAACAATTTCACCACTCGCACCGACTTTTGCGGTCAAGCTGTCAACTGCTGTTTCAGACTTACGGTTACCAAATTCGCCCATACGGCGATACATCTGCAACTCTTCACCACTGGTATTGCCCGGATAATCCGTCGGGATCATGATGGCGCTTGGCAAGGTGGACGGTGCCACACTACCCGTTGCCGGCATGGGAGCCATCTGCGTCCAGGATGTTTTGTGGCTGTACATAACGTTGGAATACAGCGTGAAATGCTTACTGAAGTCATAGTGGGCATCGCCCATCAGACTTGCATTCTGCGTGTTGTTCAGCAGCGACGTGTCTTTGTTGTAGTTGTAACGGTTTGCTGCCGTGTACGGAACAAGACCACCATTATTGTTGCTGTTATACGTATTAGAACCAAAATACGTACCGCTGGTGGAAATGATGGACCCATAGCTGGGGTTCAAACCATTTGTCGCCTGTGCAACACGGGACCAAGCACGGTCTTTCATCATCACGCCGCCTTGGGTGTCATACTGACCCATGAGGGTGATGTTGCCGCGGTCATGGTCAAAGTTCCAGCCTTTATAAGCGGAAATCAGGCCTGTGCGGTTGTCGCCACGCTGCGTGATGTTACCACGCAGGTTAATGCCACCGGTGTTGATGTTGTGACGCATCTTGATATTGATAACGCCAGACACAGCATCCGCACCATACAGTTCAGACCCACCATCTTTCAGAATTTCGATGGACTGAATAGCCATGACAGGAATGGTGTTCATGTCAACGCAGGAGCCGCCGCTGGCACCCGTCTGGGTCAGACGTTTACCATCGACCAGAACCAGAACGCGGCTGCTGCCAAGGTTACGCAGATCCGTACAGGACATACCTGCACCACCGTTGGTGTCTGCATTGCCTGTCCCGCTGGAACCGATGGAGGGCATGCGCTGTAGGAAGTCACCTACGTTGGTAACGCCCGTCTGCTGAATGTCTTTTGCGCTGATGATCTGAACAGGGTTGGGGCTGGTATTCCGACCCTGACGCAGGAAGGAGCCTGTGACTGTCACAGCTTCCGTACCACCTTCAGCCGTCTGAGCAGCACGGGCCTGACGGATTGTGCGGTTTGCTACGGTATTGGCAACAGGTGTTGCGGCAACCGGAGCACCAACGGCTGGGGCAACCGTTGCAGGGCGTGTTACGACACGACCGGTGTGCTTTTTGGCAGCAGCTTTTGCTGGTGTAGCATGAGCATGGCTGGCTGACGTGCTGGCAGGAGTTGCAGCATCAGCAATGGCAGGCACACCAGCGGCAAAAACCGGCAGCGCGTAGAGCAGCTTAAATGAAAGCGGCATACGCTGTTTGAGGCGGTCTGTCTGAGACATTTTAAGGTAAGGCCCCCGGAAACTGTGAAAGATTTATGAATACGTTCTGTCAGTTTCGCTTACGGAATCACTCGGGGTGTTGTCGATGCCTAAACTTCAGGCATACCGCCTTTAGACGATGAGTGCTGCATTTTCGTCACACCGGGTATGCTGTAACAGACTTAACTCATGCTACTTTTATAATCATGTGCTTCTTTTTTTTACGCTTCTTAAAGTATTATTACGGACCCGTATCGGCATAAGTGCGTATTTTGGAGAGGCTGCTGTGCAGTAAATTGCCCAGAGTCTCTCCTTATCTGGCTGTGTTGCAACACCGCTACAGAGGGAAAAACGTGGCTATTATGTAACGGAAGCCCTACCTGACACAGCAAAAGCAAAACGCTGCGCCTTTTCCTCGGTCACCCCGCCGGGCCTGTCGCCCTAAAAATGAGCATTTTCTTGACAGCCTCAAATCTGCCCCATAACCGGGAAATACCCGCGCCCGTCCGGTTATGGCCGGAACGTAAGCCTGCCAGCAGGATTACGGGGCCACTGAGGAGTTAACACGATGACCCACCGTTCCTGGCTGTACGCCCTGACAGCCGCCACCTGCCTTGCAGGCTGGGGCACCGCAGCCCATGCCGCAGGCCTTCCGGCATCCAACCCGTTTGCTACAGAAAGCACCCTACCCTACCACGCACCGCGCTTTGACCTGATAAAGGACGGTGACTACCAGCCCGCATTTGAACAGGGCATGGCCGAGCAGGACGCCGAAGTAAAACACATTGCGGAAAACCCTGAAGCCGCAACGTTTGAGAACACCATTACAGCGCTCGAACGCTCCGGCCGCCTGCTGGACCGCGTGGCAGAAACCTTTAACGGTGTGTATTCCGCCAATACCAACCCTACCCTTGATAAGGTGCAGGAAATTGTTGGCCCTAAACTGTCTGCACATTCAGACAGCATTTACATGAACCCTAAACTGTTTGCGCGTGTGCAGTTTCTGCATGCACGACAGGACGGGCTGGGCCTGACGGCTGAGCAGAAACAGGTTCTGGATGTTTACTATCTGGCTTTTGTGAACTCTGGCGCTCAGCTTTCTGACAGCGATAAAGCCAAATTACGTGACCTGAACGGTCGCATTTCCAAACTAGAAACGCTGTTTCAGCAGAAACTTCTGGCTGGCACAAAAGCTGCCGCTCTGGTTATTGAGAGCAAAGACAAGCTGGCAGGGCTGGACACGGCAGAACTGACCAACGCCCTTAATGCCGCCAAAGACCGCAAACTAGACGGCAAGTGGGTTCTGCCCCTGCAAAACACCACACAGCAGCCAGCCCTCTCCAGCCTGACAGAGCGTGAAACACGGCAGGCGCTGTTTGAAGCAAGCTGGACCCGCTCAGAAAAAGGCGGCGAGAACGACACGCGGGACACTATTGCCACACTGGCTCAACTGCGCGCGCAGAAAGCGGCTTTGTTTGGTTACCCCAACTATGCCAGCTATGTTCTGTCTGACCAGATGGCCAAAACACCTGAGCAGGTGCACAGCTTTATTGCCAAGCTGGTACCCGCCCTTGCCGCTGAGCAGAAACGTGAAGTGGCTGAGCTGCAAAATCTGATTGAACGTGAAGCCAAGAAAGACGGCAAGAGCAGCTTCCCGCTAAAACCGTGGGACTGGACCTACTACGCAGACAAACTGCGCAAGGAAAAGTTCAATTTTGATGAAAGCCAAGTCAAACCTTACTTTGAACTAAACCGCGTGTTGCAGGATGGCGTGTTCTTTGCTGCCAACAAGCTGTACGGCATCAGCTTCAAGCGCCGCACGGATATTCCGACCTACAATCCGGATGTCATGACGTTTGAGGTGTTTGACAAAGATGGCTCAACACTCGGCCTGATCTATTTTGACTACTTCCAGCGGGACAACAAAAACGGTGGCGCCTGGATGTCCAACTTTGTTGGCCAGTCCAAACTGCTGGGCACAAAGCCAGTTGTTTACAATGTTGGCAACTTTGCCAAACCGGCTGCGGGTGAACCTGCTCTGGTCACGTTTGATGACGTGACAACCATGTTCCATGAATTTGGCCACGCCCTGCACGGCCTGTTTGCCAACCAGACCTACCCGATTGTTTCCGGCACAAGCGTTGCACGGGATTTTGTTGAATTCCCCTCTCAGTTCAACGAACACTGGGCACTGGATGCAACCGTTCTGGCCCATTACGCCCGCCATTACAAAACCAACGCTCCCATGCCTGCAAACCTTGTGGCGCAGTTGAAAAAAGCCGCGAAGTTCAACCAGGGTTACAAACTGGGCGAAGTTGTTGCCGCAGCCGAGCTGGATATGGACTGGCATAGCCTTGCCGCATCCGCCCCGAAGCAGAATGTGGATGAGTTTGAAAAATCCGCTTTGGGCAAAATGGGGCTGGATACGGAAAACGTGCCACCCCGCTACCGTTCAAGCTATTTCCTGCACATTTGGGCAAACGGCTACTCAGCCGGATACTACGCCTACCTGTGGACAGAAATGCTCGACGACGACACTTTTGCTTGGTTTGAGAAAAATGGTGGCCTGACAAGCAAGAATGGTCAGCGTTTCCGTGACATGATCCTGTCTCAGGGCCATACACAGGATTATGCGCCGATGTTCCGCGCTTTTTATGGTCAAGACCCCGATATCCAGCCCATGCTGGCGTCTCGCGGTCTGTCTGAAAGCAAGTAAGACGAAAATAACACTGGGCAGGGGTTATCCCCTGCCCACGCTTCAGGCGCGTTCAGGGCGCATCAAAGGCCGTGTTATGTATAACGGCTTGCCCCGTGAACGGCCCTGAACAAAACTGAACCTTTCCAACCATTATAGCGCATTTTTGGTACAGCCCACGCCCTTCCCGCGTGATGGCATCACCCGTATAGGGCCCTTGGCAGAATGAAACCTGCCCCGCTGTAACAAGACAAGACCGATAGAACCCCTGCTCTTGCAGAACTGCCTGCCCAGTAAAGGGAACCCCACACCAGACAGCCCGCCCGACCATAATGCGGCAGGCAGCGATGGGCATATTTTGCATAATATGTGCGGCTCCGCTTTCTTGCGCAGATACAAGCTGTGGAGCGCCACTGAGCGCGACAACCGTAAACACCCATACTCCGCTACTACGCAAAATTTTCTGCCACATCATCTCTCTTCCTTGCCTCTCAACCGGGATCCTTCACCGAAGTCGCGCAAAGCAAAAGACTAAGAGTGCTGGCTGGAAGCGCTTTACAGCCAAAAAAGAGCTGATTTGAAAAAAAGTGACACTTCACGCTTGACGCCCCATCGAAATCCCTCTAGATGAGGCGTCAACAACGCCTCTGTCCCGTTCGTCTAGAGGCCTAGGACACTGCCCTTTCACGGCGGCAACACGGGTTCGAATCCCGTACGGGATACCATTGTTTTTAAAGTGTTTTTTGGCGAAACTCCTCCAAAAAATATTAATTTTTGCACCAATTTTGCACCATCACGAGGAACATCGTACTCTCCTCTCATGGTCGATGACACAAAACTCCTTGCTGGTGATGTCATGAGCGGGCGCATGGGTCCCGCTATGGGTAAGCTCCTCCCTCGCGACGTAAGCTATCGTGACCCAAAGCAATACATGACCCGTAAAATGGTAGATGGTCGGCGGGTATAGGAAACCTTCTCAAATGGGGCACAGGCTAGGCGCTGGCTCAATGAGACCACCGCCAAGGCAAAACTGGACCAGTTCACAGATATCCATTCCCTCGACAAAATGACGATTGCATCCCTTGTCGAGCAATATCGTGATGAGTGCGTGGCCAACCGTAAAGCCGACCGGCTCGGGTATATCCCAGCTATTCTGCGTGACACCTTACTATCTTCGGTACGATTATCGAAATTCTCTGCCCCAGCCGTTCGTGGTTTCCGCGAAGGCATGAGCGCTGCCGACTATGCAGCTACGACTGTGGTGAAGCGCACTAGCACTACAGTTGCATTTTGTGTCGTGAGTGAGCGCGGATAGCGCTGACCTGA
>NZ_JBQDXI010000029.1:0-24593 GCF_052102375.1 Acetobacter sp. | reverse complement strand
ACTGCTCAAACAACATATAATCGAAGGTGTTGCGACGACCGGTTGAATCCGCCCTTGGCTTGAGCCTCTTAATGATGGTTCCCGCCTGATGATCATCTGCAATGATCATCAGGGGAGCACTTCGGAATTTATTACTCTGTTACTCATTGGGGAAACAAAAATCCCTGTACGCTTTTCCTTCTGTTCTTATTTCAAGACAGGAAAGCTGTTTCAAGCCAGTGCATTAGGTTCGGCGTGTTTTTCAAACCCGCCTTTACCAGTTCGCCAGTTAAGGCCTTCAAACCCTCGGATGGAAGGGTTCTAATAGCATGTTTTATCAAGCCCTTTTCTTCCGTGTCCCCTGCTTCTTGGTCAATCTAGGTGCAAATAAGCGCTTTAATAGTATCCGCATCAAGACGAACAGTGACCACGCCAAGCTGCGCGCTCAATCCACCATCGGGTGTCAGAAAATCAAGGCCATCAGTGGTAATGCGCGCCCCTCCCCAGCCACTAATGCCAGCAAGGGACTCAAATATTTTTGCGTCACACAGGTCATTGTCCGCAATATATTTCAAATTAACAAGAAAATCAGTCATAGGGATAGATGGATCACAAAGTTCATCAGCATTGCTGATAATCTCGTAAGGTTTCTTGGCCAACCCTTTAAGAATTCCTCGCCAGATTTCCTCACGAATAATACCTGTTTCTGTATTCGACATATGCCGTTTTCCTTTCTCGAGTCTCTGAACAAGCCGAGAATGGGGAAAAAGGGAGGGCTGGGCAATCAGCTCTCCCGCATGGGAGGTGCAGCATGACACCTACACAGGCAAACAGGCCCGAGCGCTACGCTTTCTCAGTAGATGAGAGCAAAGCTATCCAGAGCATTGTGCGGCGCGTTGTTAACAGCGCCCCAAATCAGGAAACGCACGCTCGGAACAAAGTGTTCGACCTGACAAACAAGCTGCTCCGCACCTGCCACGCCAGCATTGTAAAGCTTGACCTCGCCGCAATGGCACATAGCGACACAAAGCTGGAACTGGTGCTTGAAGACCTCGGCACCCTGCGCAAGCACCTGAACACCCGCACAGGCAACCTGCCCTACGGCAACCGCCTGCACTTCACCACTAATGCGGCTTACAAAAAGCCCACTCAGCAGGTGGCAGCATGACCACGCAAACCCGCATAAACCGGGCAGATCAACTGCATGCACAGGCAGATACGCTGTTTGTGGCAGCAGAACGCATTGAGCAATTCAGCCGTGCCTGTGCCGCCAGTAACAACCCGGAAGGTTCCGCCTGCTGGCAGCGCATAGCCAAAACTTACCTGACAGAAGCAGAAGCATTTGCAGCAGAAGCCGCAAAAATAACAGGAAAACGCTCATGAAAAGCACCAGTAACTACTACCAGCCAATTGCTGCTGGCGCTGAGCGCTTGCTTGTTGGCGCTGCAAGTCTGGCTGGTAAAGCCGTAGCCGCCTATTCAGGCCTGTCCAACACTGCGGTGGGTGAGGTCGTGCGCGTAGCCTCCTTCATCGCTCTGGGCACAGTGCTCATGTGCCAGACCAATATTGGTTGGTGGCTACTAGGCATGTGGGCAGATGGCGTCACAAACCTTGTGCTGTACACGCAAGGGCTGGCCAAATGATGGCCTGCACAAATGCCCCTGCCCCTCTTGCTCTCAACCGTGCTTTGCTGCGCATTGCGCCGCGCACTATTGCAAACCCTGCGCCGCAATCCACAGTTGTTACGGATGGCCGCCAAATTGATCTTGAAGAAGCCACAGGCACCTTCAAACCCAACGGCGTGAACGAGTTGCGGATAAACCAGCACATCGGCAAACGCCTGCGGCACTGTAGGCAGTTACGCAAACTCTCCCTGCCACAACTCGGTACATTCGTAGCCCGCAGCGGCCAGCAAATACAAAAATACGAAACCGGGCACGACGCCATAAAAGCTACAACACTCTACCAACTGGCAGAAGCCCTCGGTGTCTCCATGCTCTGGTTTTTTGAAGGGGTAGCGTGATGGCTGTTGTCAGTATTGATGTTGAAGTAAACATTGCTAAGCACCTCGCAAAATGCAAACCGGGTGAACTGGCAAAGGCACTTGCAGACTACCCACTGCACGTAGCGCAGGAGGCAATGACGGCGGCTGGCCTATTTGATCTTTCAGAATGTGACCCCAGTGACCTCGCCCGCGCTCTTGCTGATTACCCCCGCAGCCAAGCTCAGGAAGCCCTGCGTGAAGAAGGACTGTACGGCACTGAGGAAGACGAGTCCGAGCGGCAAAAACTTGAGGACTTAGCGGATGCATTCAACCAGCAGGACCGCACCCGCTTTGAAATCTTACTGGCCCGCATGTTCCCAAATAATCAGGACGCCATCTCATTCAAACTGGTCCAAGCGCCGTCTGCTTGTGCCCGCGCCGCGTGAAGGAAGAAGAAACAATGTATTTTCTTAAACTCATAGCACCACAAACCGGTTCTGAACTGCATGTTGATGCAGATAAAATAGATGCAATGCACCTCAGTCAGACAATTGAGGCCACATTCCTGCACGGAATTAACCTCTTTGTGCGTGAAACCCCCGCAGAAATCATCCAACAGCTATGGGGCTTAAGACCCGTTATGCCGCAAGTCGTAGCATGACTGACAAAGAAGAATTCGACGGCCAGAACGATTTTAACCGTGAAGGTGCCCCAGATACAGAAGTCGGCGGCATTGCGGGAGACAGGCTGCGCAGCATTATTGAGCGCGTAGAGCGGCTGGAAGAAGAACGGAAAGCGCTGGCCGAGGATATTAAGGATATCTTCACAGAAGCAAAATCTGCTGGCTTTGACGTAAAGATCATCAAGCAGATCATCCGTGAACGCAAACAAGACCCAGCCGACCGGGAAGAAGCGGAAACCCTGCTTGCAATCTATAAACACGCCATAGGCATGTAGCCATGAACGAAGCGCAAAAAAATAAGGCCATGGAGCGGCTCAAAAAGCTTTTAGCCCTAAGCCGCAGCACAAATGAGCACGAGGCAGCATCAGCACTCTGCAAAGCGCAAGAGCTGATGCGCGAATTGTCTATCAGTGAAGATGATCTGGAACTGACCGACTATGCCGCCATTGAAGCAGACAGCTACCTAGTGCGTCCGGGTTACAGCATCCCGGTCTATGTCAGCTTGCTGCGCCGCCTTGTTTCCAAGGCCTTTGGGTGTGACGCAATATGGGATGAGCAGCCCGCAAAATACAGGTTGACATGGCTTGGCCAACGCTCAAAAGAAGAGGTCTCAGCCTATAGCTGGACCGTGCTGGCGCGGCTCATCAAAGCCAAACGGGCTTACTACAAGTTCACAGCCATGCTGGGCGTACACACGCCCGGAAAACGTGAAGCCTTGGCCGATATTTACTGCGAGGGCTGGGTATCAGGCGTCAGCCAAAATATTCTACCAGAAAGCCTCTCAGACAAAGAACAACGCCTGCTCGACCTGTTTGTAAAACAGAAGTTCCCGCACACAACAGACGCAAAGCGGCGCGGCGCAGCCCTAACCGGGCAAGACGTAAACGCCGCCTACAGTGCAGGCCAGAAAGAAGGCCGCAAAACCCACCTACATGCAGGCGTCCAAAACATAAAACGCGGCCAGGTAGGACAAACACAGTATCTGGGAGCCCCAGCATGACCGACCAAATGCTAACCCGCAAAGAAGTAGAAGCCTACTTCAAAATAACAAGATCAACCCTGTACCGCTGGATAGAAGCCAGCGGCTTCCCCAAACCAACCCGCTTCAATTGCAGAAACGTCCGCTGGCGCCAGAGCGAGATTGCCGAATGGGAACACAATCAGCAGGTGGCAGCATGAGTAGATTACGCAAAGCATGGCGCGTAAGAAGCCCTTGGCAAGAAACATGTCAGGGTGAAATTATCTTTTCCTCCACGGCATCAAAAGCCAGATATCAAGGTTTCCTTTCCGCTTCTGAGCATGACGATGATTTAAAAATCATTGATATGTCGGTTAAGCGTGCGCGCCCTGACGATGTAAGGCTGCCATTTAGATTTGTCGGCATTGAGTGTGGGAAAGCAGCAGAAACTCCGACATCAGGAGAAACGTGCTTAATTCAACCACTCTTAGATCCATCCATTTTAATGGGAAAATTAAAAGCTATAAAATTAATAACGCACTAAACAAATTTTTTTAGAAAAATAAAAAATTACATTTTATTCTTCAGGCTTCCAGAACAAAGGAAGGCCAATATGACGTATGTGATAGTCGCTTCCGGTATTTTTATGTTTTTGCGTAGAAACAAACTGCAAAAAATCAACATTTTCTAGTTTTGTAGTGATTTGAAATCGTGTTTCAATCTGAAAAAACCATTTTTTCATTAACCTTAGTGGATCCTCTTCGAAAAAATATACTAACAATGCACCATGATCTTGGTTAGGCAAACCAGTTGAATAGCGAGATAATAACTGCTTATAGCCACTCATTAGCCATGAGCAACCACTCCATTTTTTAGCTTCAGCCAACCACAAATAGCCATCGTCTAATTCAATGGAAATATCAACATGCCCACCAATATCTTGATCATGTATAGCTGTACTCAATCCTTGAACTCTAAAATAGCCAACAATCATCGTAGTTATTTGATCTTCTGTAGCATTTTGCCAGTACTTCCTTTGCATAGAGATTTCTCGTATACAAACTGCCAAAGCTTTATAAATAACACGAATAAAATCATCATAACTATCTATAGAGTTTATGTCTAAAAGCATTCGCGCGGCAGGGCTTAACTTCGCCTTTGTAAGCATATCTTCTAGATTTGGATTTACGTTCATCGTTTTTTAGCCGCAATAGTAAATGAACGCGACATCTTATACACAGGGAACAATTTTTTTTCGAAGTCTTCTATCTGAATACCAGTTTCCGGATCAAAAAATTCCTTATTTTTTACAGCGCATAATGCAGTTTTTACCGAAATGGCAATTTCTCTATCTTCATTTTGATCATAAAAAACGAAATACATTATTAACGGATGATTTTTCATAGAAGTAAGTACTGAAAGAGCCGCGTAGAAGTTAAACTCCTCTATATTGTCCCCGGCCCAAGCATATAACCTATTAAATGTTAGCCTCTGTGCTTGTTCAAAGGAGATATCTGATAAGTGATCAACAACATTAAGACACACCTCAAGCACTGGCCCTTCCAATTGCTGTCTGAGTTGCATCTTAATTTCATCAATAACCACAGGCACTCATCTCCTTGCTTCTAACTATTTGCATCTGTGCCTAAGAATTCTATCTTTGACAAAATTATAATCTTCAAGACCACCACATCTTGATACAGAAATTCCAGTTAAATATGGGTGCGGCTCTAAGGTTTGAGTTGAACGTCCATGAATTCCAACCTCCGGTCGAGAGTATGAGTTATTGTAATGCTCTCTTTTCCACATAACTACGATGCGATACACCTCTATTGGTAGATCTAATCCTTTTATCCCGCTTAGATGATAAGCTTCGACTCGACAGCAGGTTCCATCACGCCGAGATTTTTCAAGTTTTTGAGCAGAATTAGAAACCATAAAACCAAGCTCAATAATCTTTCCTTCGTCTTTATTTTTATAAATAGAATCAATGAACGGAAAGAAATTTATTTTATTTCCGAAATAATCATTACCTAACTTCTGTGCTAAAAATGTTTCCGCTTTATTAATGGCTTGTTCTACTTGCTCTAGCTCTTTACCCTCTGGATAATCGGCACGTATTTCAATTACATTTCCCTTACTGGGAACCCAAAGAATGTCAAAAGCTTCATATTTTCTATAAGATACCCCGATAATCTCACTGTATTTAGAAAGTTCTTTAGGCAATTCTTCGAATTGGTCTTTCATGAATTTTTTACGAGAATAAGTATATCTCCTCGAAGAAAGAACCAAGGCTATCCCATCCTCTAACTTATGAATTGCAGATATACTCAAACTTGGCAAATCACCACTCAATTGGCTTTCAGGCAATATAAGCGGATAAATACTTGAAAAAATATTACTGTCTATTCTGATATAATCCAATTCACTACGAAGTGAGTTTATTTGTTCTTCTTCCAGTTCATAAAATCGAACAAATTTCTCTCCGCAGAGAAGATGCTCTGTTAGTGCATTTAAGAGTTCTGTTGATTTTTCTTCATAAGATTCGTCGCCAACTTCAGCGTGCGCAAGCGTTTTATCCCAATTCGCTCTCCTTCCTAAATCTAAATTTGAAAAGACAGAGTGGCTAACAGACCACGGCATTCTTTCACTCAGGCTGCGAATAATCTCAACTGTCGACACGCTTTTCTATCTCACTCTCAATTTTTTAGTTCTATCTAGCTTTTGTGCTCCAGCCCTAAACGAAAATTCATATTTTGTGCAATTACCAACCCTACATTCCTGATAATACCAAAGCCAATTCAACGCCAAACCATTGAGATTTATAAATATATTTTATCCCCATTGCGTTAAAAAAATATTTTTGTCGACACTTAATCCCAAACAAAGCTATTTAATACGGTGAAAAGAACCTCAATTTTACCATCGAGAGATTGCCCTAACCTGTCTTTTAAAAAGCAATCATGAAGTTCTTCGCCTTGAACTGACTAATAAACTCGTACTTGTTTGCATCTGAAGGATAAGATCAGCCCATATCCGCGCAAGCTCCCTTCTACGCCCTAAATGCAACGCTCTATTGTAAGCCGATGCAACTTTATCTTTGGGCGAGTGCGCAAGCATCAATTCAATGAAAGCATGATCCTGCGGGTATCTCTCATTCATAATACTGGAAAATGTTGACCTAAAGCCATGAGGCACATGCCTTCCATGATATCCCGCACGGTTGATGAGGTAGCCTATAGCGTTCTCACTCATTGGCACTTTGGGCCGCCTTGCATTCGGGAAAAGATGCGGCCACCGCTCTGAGAAAGGCTTGAGCGCATGGAGAACCGCCACGGCCTCTGGAACCAGTGGCACGATATGCTCCTTTTTCATTTTCATGCGTTCTGGCGGTATTATCCACACCGGCTCATCAGTATCTAGCCCGTGAAACTCTTCCCAAAGCGCGCCACGTATTTCGCCTGGTCTCACTGCCGTTAAATACAGCAAGCGGAATGCCAAGAGCGTGACCGGGTGTGCTACATCAGCCTCAACCCGTGTTATCATTTCACGCACGGCATCAAGTTCAGTAATCGCTGGTTGCCTGCCCCGTTGCACCGGCCGTAATGCGGCCCTTACGGTCTGTGCTGGATCTGTATCGCATCTGTCTGTTGCAATGGCGTGAATGAAAATTTCACTCATGCGCTGCCGTATCCGGTGCGCAGTCTCCACAGCGCCACGCTCCTCGATCTGCTTGAGGACGTGCAGAGTCAGTCGGGCTGTTATTTTTGACGGCGGAAGTTTCCCGACCAACGGAAAAACATCGCGCTCCAGACTGTTCATGACATCGTGCGCATGCCGGGGCCGCCAGAGGTCTTTTCTCAGCTCAAACCACTCACGCGCCACCACCTCAAACGTGTCTACCTCGCGGGCATCAGACTGGACCGCTAAAAGCTTCTCATGCTGCGCAGGGTTAACACCCTTTTTTATGAGCTCCTTGGCCGTGTCCCGCATGTAGCGGGCCTCTTTCAATCCCAGACTTGGGTACGCGCCAAGAGTTAATGTTTGCTCTTTCCCTTCTGCCCTGTACCGCACCCGCCAATATCGCTTGCCGGTTGTCATGACGTGCAGAAACAATCCCTCGCTATCAGCAAGGCGGTAAGCCTTCTCCGCTGCCTTGGCTGCTTTAATCTTAGTATCCGTCAGCATTCGAGCGAGTCCCAGCCCCTGGCGGTTTTACCCACACAGCAAGAAAATTTTACCCACGTTTTACCCACAAAGCCACGGGCTTAACTGGGACAAAACGGGAACACTTGGGACAATATAAAACGCAAAAAGCCCTGAAGATCAAGGCTGTTGGGACGTTCTGGGATTTATTGGGAATACCTGATGGCGGAAGAGGTGGGATTCGAACCCACGGTACGGTTCCCCGCACGCCAGTTTTCAAGACTGGAGCCTTCAACCACTCGGCCACCCTTCCTGTCATCAGGTTGAGGCCTTATAACCACGCCTTTTATCGTCTGTCTAGCGGGGTAAGACAGAAAAGTGATTCTCTATTTCCGGCCTGTTGCGCTTGCTCTTGTGGGGTTGGAGTTGTAGAACCCCGGTCTCTAACATCCATCCATTCAGGGACGCGTTATGAAACAGCAGGCAAACCTGATCCGGGCCGGGCAGGTTATCGAGCATGATGGCCGTCGCTGGACGGTGCTGAAACAGCAGATTATCACCCCAGGCAAGGGCGGCGCATTCATTCAAGTTGAAATGCGTGACCTCAAGACCGGCAACAAAACCAACGAGCGGTGGCGTACGGCCGACAGCGTTGAGCGACTGATGACCGAAGACAAGGAATACCTGTATTCCTACACTGACGGTGAATCGCTTGTGCTGATGGACCCGGAAACGTTTGAACAGCGTATGATCCCTGTTGATTTGTTGGGCGATCAGGCACCGTTCATTCAGGACAACATGACCATCAACCTTCATCTGGTTGAAGGGGACCCGGTTGGCGTTGACCTGCCCCCACATGTTACTCTGGAAGTTGTTGAGGCTGATCCGGTGGTAAAAGGCCAGACCGCCAGCTCCTCCTACAAGCCAGCAAAGCTCTCCAATGGTGTAAAAACCATGGTGCCCCCGTTTGTTGAAGCGGGCGAACGAATTGTCGTCAGAACAGAAGACGGCTCTTACGTAGAACGCGCCAAAGACTAATTTTTACCAAGCTTTCCAGACAGGACAAAACACAGTGGCCATTCGACTCTCCCCCGTCATGATGGTGATGCAAAGCGCCGCCCAGAAGGCAGCCAAGCGTCTCCTGCGCGATTTTAATGAAGTCGAGCAGCTTCAGGTAAGCATCAAAGGGCCAGGTGACTTTGTCTCTCAGGCAGACCTTCGCGCAGAACAAACCCTGCGTGAAGAACTGGAGCGTGCGCGCCCTGGTTATGCCTTCCTGATGGAAGAATCCGGTGCCTCTGGGGGCGATAACTGGACCTGGCGCTGGATTGTGGATCCGCTGGACGGCACAACCAACTTCCTGCACGGCATACCGCACTGGGCCATTTCCATTGGCCTTCAGCGCCGCCTGCCAGATGGCAAGATCGAGCTTGCCGCAGCCGTTGTTTACAACCCGGCTGCGGGTGAAATGTTCTGGGCTGAAAAAGGGACCGGCGCATTTCTGAACGAACGCCGTATCCGTGTTTCCGCCCGACGGGATATGCACGAATCTGTTTTTGCAACCGGTATTCCGTTTGCAAAAGTTCCGGCCCGTCAGCGCTTGCCCTTCGCCCGCGTTATGGGCAACCTGATGCCAAAGGTTGCTGGCATTCGCCGTTTTGGCTCTGCCGCACTCGATTTGGCCTGGGTTGCTGCTGGCCGTTACGAAGGCTACTGGGAATTTGGTATCAAACCGTGGGATTGTGCCGCTGGCATCCTGATCCTGCGTGAAGCGGGTGGTCAGGCAACGGACCCAGACGGTCAGGACCTTGATGATCTGCCAGATGATGTTGTGATTGTCGCCGGCAACGGGCACCAGTACAGCAAGCTGCTGGAAATTGTCGCAGAAAGCCGTAAGGAAGCGTAATTTTCGCTCCTTCTGACTGACTATGAAAAAGGCCGCCCCTTTGCACAAAAGGGCGGCCTTTTTTAGTTAGGCCTATATGGCCTCCGGCAGGCTCTCCATATCAATCACAAAACGATATTTGACATCTGACCGAAGAACACGTTCGTAAGCATCGTTAATCTGGTCCATGCGGATCATTTCAATATCTGCGGTAATGTTGTGCTTGCCGCAGAAATCCAGCATCTCCTGCGTTTCCTTAATGCCCCCAATGGCTGACCCTGCAAGGCTGCGCCGTTTACCAACCAGAGCAAAGGCACCAACTGACATGGGCTTTTCTGGCAGACCGACCAGAACCATGTGCCCATCCTGCCTTAGCAACGCCAGATAGGCATTCACATCATGATCTGCTGAGACCGCATCCAAAATAAAGTCAAAACGGTTGTGCTCTGCGGCCATTGCCTCTGCGTCTTTGGAAATGACAACCCGATGGGCTCCCAGACGTTTTCCGTCCTCCACTTTATTGGGGGAGGTTGTAAAGAGCGTGACCTCAGCCCCTAATGCCACCGCAAATTTCACGGCCATATGGCCAAGGCCGCCCAACCCAACTACGCCAACCTTGTGGCCTTTGCCCACTTTCCAATGTGCAAGGGGTGACCATGTTGTAATACCTGCGCACAGCAATGGCGCGGCTGCGGCGGGGTCCAATGTTTCCGGCACTTTAAGAACAAAGTGTTCAGTCACCACTATGCTGCGGGAATAGCCCCCGAATGTGTAAGCGCCTTCCTGAGGGAACGCGGCATCCGGGCTGTTGTAAGTCCATACTGGATTAGCATCACAATACTGTTCCAGCCCTGCCGTGCAGGAGTCACAGTGGCGGCACGAATCAACCATGCAGCCAACACCCACACAGTCCCCAACCTTGAAGCGGGTAACGGAAGGTCCTGTTTTAACTACACGCCCTATAATTTCGTGCCCCGGCACGCAGGGATACAGGCTTTCCCCCCACTCACTCCGCACTGTGTGGATGTCAGAGTGGCATACGCCGCAATGTGTAATATCAATCTGCACATCATTGGGGCCACATTCGCGCCGCTCAAATGTCAGTGGTTTGAGTGGGGCCGTAGCACTTGCTGCCCCGTAGCCTACGCAAGAAAACATGAAGACTCCTTATAACATCTCTTCACTCAGGATTTCCTCTCTCGTAACCTGCCCTGCGCGTCAGAACCAATGATGTTTTCTGGCAGCAACCCCTCCCTGCCCGCCAGATTAGCCTCTGGCTCCGGGGCATCAAGTTGCGTAAGATGAAGGCTCAATGCAGTCCACCTTCCCTTCTGCGCACGATGCGCCCGCTCTTACCGCGCATCATCGCGGGTTTTCCCTGCTGACAGAGGACGGTGAATTTCTAACCCTCTCAGCGGCGGATGCGCGTGAGCGCCTGCACACCATGCCAGTCCCGCTGGTGGTTCATGCTCCCGCCTTTGCCCGCCGCCTTGGCCTGCCCCCACCGGGCCAGCCGTGCCCTTGGCTTGATGTGCTGGAACTGTTTGCGTTCGTCTATCCCGCACGCACAGTAGCGCCTACACCAAGAGGATTAGCGCTCGCACTGGGCGTTGAAGAGGACCGCATAGGCGCTGCGGAAGCTGACCTCCTGCCCCTACTTGTCTCACTTATGTTGGCAGAACTCGCTCGGCAAAAAACCTCACCCCAAGCAGATTTTCTGGCTGCCTTGACCATACGCCTTGGGCAGGCAGGCTGGCCATGGGCAGGCACGGTAGCAGAAACCCTGAGCTTGCACGACAAGCTCACCCCGCAGGGTAGACTGCCGGAAGAGGCCATGCAGCCGGGTGATGCCTTAAGAATATGGCGCGTCTTGCCCAAGTGGGAAGACGTAGCCCCACGCCCTGCCCCTGCCTCTCACCCCATTACAGCGGCAGAAGCGCGTGCCCGGCTTACACAAATGTTGGGCGATGGTGCAGAAAGTCGGGCCGGTCAGGCCGATTTTGCCAGTGTATCCACCGCCGCCTTTGAACCCCGGTCCATGCGTGGCAACCCCGCCATCGTCCTTGCTGAAGCCGGAACCGGGACCGGCAAAACACTGGGCTATATTGCCCCCGCCAGTGTGTGGGCGGAGCGCAATGGCGGCAGTGTGTGGGTCAGCACCTATACGCGGCACCTCCAACGCCAGATTGAGCAGGAAACTCACCGCCTGTTTCCAGATGACGCCACACGCCGCCGTCATGTTGTGCTTCGCAAAGGGCGCGAAAACTACATGTGCCTTCTGAATATGGAGGAGGCCGTCAATACAGCAGGCTCCCGCCCCGCCGGGGTGACGATCGCTCTGGCCATGCTTGCCCACTGGGCGCGCAGCACCGCTGATGGAGACCTGACTGGCGGAGACCTTCCGGGCTGGTTTGGAGACCTGTTTGGTCAGGGGAACATTGCAGGTGTTGCGGACCGCCGTGGTGAATGTATTCACGGTGCCTGCCCGCACTATCAGCGCTGCTTTGTGGAACATACCATCCGCCGGGCCCGCGAGGCCGATCTGGTCATTGCCA
Organism: Acetobacter sp.; assembly: GCF_052102375.1. GTDB lineage: Bacteria > Pseudomonadota > Alphaproteobacteria > Acetobacterales > Acetobacteraceae > Acetobacter. Next base: position 12,404 of record NZ_JBQDXI010000029.1, on the reverse strand, counting down.
ACCATGCTCTTGTTATGGCTCAGGCCGCCTATGCACAAAGTGCGATAGGCGACACCTCAGACGATACCGAGGAAGACAGCACTCCATCGCGTTATGTGTTTGATGAAGGCCACCATCTGGCTGATGCCGCCGATGGTGCATTCTCTGCTGAATTATCCGGGTTGGAAGCCGCTGAACTGCGCCGCTGGCTGTTAGGGGCGGAAGGACGGCGCTCCCGCGCACGAGGGCTGAAACGACGCTTGGATGATCTGGTTGTGGGCATACCCAAACTAGAAACGCCGCTGGATGCAGCACTTATGGCGGCACACGCCTTGCCAGCCCCCGGCTGGTCCGGTCGCCTTGCCGCAGAAGAGGAAGATGAACCCTCACCACCGCAGGATGAGACAGAAAATAACGCATTATTCCCCCATGTCACACCTGCCATAGAACCGGTCCTGACCAACCCAACCGAGGACTTTCTGAAACTGCTGCGCCAGCAAATTCTGGCACGCAGTCAGGAGCGCAACCGCGCAGACCATGCGTATGGCGCACTTGAATGCGACCTCCACCCTCTCCTGCCAGATCTGGCAGACTCAGGGTTGGCGCTGGCACGCGCGCTGCATCGTCTTGCAGACCCATTACGCACACTGGCCGAACGGCTCCATGCACGCTTGCAGGATGAAGCCGAAACACTGGACAGTGTCACCCGGGGACGGATTGAAGCCATGGTCCGTGCGTTGCGCCGCCGTGCCATCACGCGTCTGGATGCCTGGATTTCAATGCTGGAAGCCCTTGAACAGCCTCCGGAGCCCGGCACAACCCCAACCCATATCCATTTTCTACGCCTTGACCGACGCGAGCGGCAGAAAATGGGAGAGTATGATGTCGGGCTGCACAGGCACTGGCTGGACCCAACAGTCCCCTTTGCAAGTGTTATGGCCATGCCAGCTCAAGGCATGCTGATTACATCTGCCACACTGCGCGACAGGTCAGACTCGGCGCCCGGACCAGTAAGCCCAGATACAACACAGCAGGAACAGGCGGCTGAAGACTCTGAACGTTCATGGGAAGCCGCTGAAGCCCGAACAGGCGTGTGCCATTTTCCCGTACCAGCACTCAGAGCAAGCCTGACCAGCCCGTTTGACTATGCCAGCCAGACACGCACCTTTATTGTGAATGACCTGGACCACAACAGCATAACGGATCTGGCTGCTGCCTATCGCACCCTGTTTCAGGCATCTGGTGGGGGAGCATTGGGGCTGTTTACGGCTATTTCGCGCCTGCGCGGGGTCCATCAGCGCATTGCTCCAGCGTTGGAGGAAAGCGGGCTACCACTCTACGCCCAGCACGTTGATGCCATGGATAACACGACATTAGTCGATATTTTCCGGACAGAGGAACATGCCTGCCTGCTTGGCACCGATGCTATGCGGGACGGTGTGGACGTACCCGGTAATGCTCTCAGGCTGGTGGTATTTGAAAGGGTACCATGGCCTCGCCCGGACATTCTACACCGGGAGCGGCGCATTCACCTGTCAGGTGGAGACACAACGGGTTATGATGACCGGATTGCACGCCTTAAATTACGGCAGGCTTTTGGACGCCTGATTCGGAGCCAATCTGACCGAGGCGTTTTTGTACTGCTTGACCGGCGCACACCATCACGGCTGCTTTCGGCTTTTCCGCCGGGGGCAGAGGTGCAGCGCCTTGGCTTAGCTGACACAGCAAAAGAAATAGAAAATTTTCTAAGGCCGCCCAGCGCACCTGCGTAGGGCTCAATAAAAAAGAGCGCTAGCCAACCCATGCATGAGCCAACAGCGCCTTTTTATGCATGAACAGGGCGCTTACAGAACCCTGTTTCCGCAGCAAACCTTACAGAGGTTTGAGTTCTGTAGCGGCAACTTTACCGCGCTCTGTCACGAGCTCGTAAGCAATCTTTTCGTTTTCGTTCAGTCCACGCAGGCCTGCGGCTTGCACAGCTGTGATATGCACGAAAACATCTTTACCACCATCGTCCGGAGCGATGAAACCAAAACCTTTGGTGGCATTAAACCATTTGACTGTACCGGTAGGCATAGGCGGGTAACTTCCCTGATAATCTCCTGCCGGACAACCATATGACCGGCTACAGGACACCCCTATCCGGTCACGATGCAGAGTGAATGTCAATCAAAATGCCATCGTGCCGCCGGATTAAAAAATTTCAAACCCGTAAATGGGACTCTAAAAACGCAATGCTGCGCTGCTGCGCAAGAGCATAGGCATCCGGGTTGAAAGACGGCCGGGCAGCACACCCAAATCCGTGCTGGGCATCATCATACACAAAAATTTCAATCTCTGGCTGGGCGTCCCGTATGGCGGTCACATCCATATGAGGAATGCTGTGGTCCTCCCCGCCAAAATGCAGCTCTACCGGGCAGTGCGGAGTCTGGTTGCGGGCGGCTGCAATGCCAGCTCCATACCACCCAACGGCAGCAGCAAACACGTCTAATTTACAAGCTGCTTCCCACGCGAGCGTTCCACCCCAGCAATAGCCAATAATGCCTGTTTTTTATGCTTCAGGGCCGCCGCAGATGCCGCCAGATCGAGCAACGTTTTCTCAAGTGGAATCTGGGCGCGCAGGCTAAGCCCGGTGTCTATCCCTGCTTTATCGTACCCTAAAACGGTATCTGGCGCGGCGCGATCAAAGAGAGCTGGAGCGATAACGTGAAAGCCCCGAGCGGCAAATTCATCGCATACAGCGCGGATATGGTCGTTTACACCAAATATCTCCTGCACAACAACAAGAGCATAGGGGTTTTCCTGCCCCGCCTCATACGCTGAAAAGCGATGGCCATCCTGTGCGGTCAGGGTAATAATCTGGCCCATGTTCTGCGACTCCTTCTGCGGGAAAATGACAGCTTAAAGAAAGTTTTCCACATTTCTTGACACTGCGGGAGGACAAACCTATCTCCTGTTCTAGCACTCCCGGGGTGGGAGTGCTAACGCAACGCGGCGTTTGTGACGCGCGGTAAAAGCAGGTGGTGTCGCTTCCAATACAAGGGCGCCACCGCAGCAAAAGAAATGTGGAGCGATCCATAATGACGAAGTTTCGTCCTTTACACGACCGAGTAGTCGTTCGTCGTCTCGAAAGCGAAGAAAAGACAATCGGCGGCATCATTATTCCTGACACAGCCAAAGAAAAGCCTATGGAAGGCAAAGTGGTTGCTGTTGGTCCGGGTGCCCGCAACGAACAGGGCCAGATTGTTGCCCTGGACGTTAAAGCTGGCGACACCATCCTGTTCGGCAAATGGTCCGGCACGGAAGTGAAGATCGACGGTGAAGACCTGCTGATCATGAAAGAAAGCGACATTCTGGGCATTATTTCTGCCTAAGTGACGCGCTGATCCGCTTTTCCATACTTAACTGATCCTTTCAGGAGAAATTCCATGGCTGCCAAGGACGTAAAATTTGGTGGTGACGCTCGCCAGCGTATGCTGCGCGGTGTCGACATTCTGGCTGACGCTGTAAAAGTAACGCTCGGCCCTAAAGGCCGTAACGTGGTGCTCGACAAGAGCTTTGGTGCGCCTCGCATCACCAAAGACGGCGTTTCTGTTGCCAAAGAAATCGAACTGGCTGACAAGTTCGAAAACATGGGCGCACAGATGCTGCGCGAAGTGGCTTCCAAAACCAACGATATCGCTGGTGACGGCACGACCACTGCAACCGTTCTGGCTCAGGCTATTGTACGCGAAGGCCACAAGGCCGTTGCTGCTGGCATGAACCCGATGGACCTGAAACGCGGCATCGACAAAGCTGTCGCTGCTGTTGTTGAAGAACTGAAAAAGAACACCAAAAAGATCACCACACCTGCTGAAACAGCTCAGGTTGGTACGATCTCTGCTAACGGTGAAGCCGAAATCGGCCAGATGATCTCCGAAGCCATGCAGAAAGTTGGCTCCGAAGGCGTGATCACTGTTGAAGAAGCCAAACACTTCCAGACCGAGCTGGATGTGGTTGAAGGCATGCAGTTCGACCGTGGCTACATCTCTCCTTACTTCGTGACCAACACGGAGAAGATGACGGCTGATCTGGAAAACCCCTACATCCTGATCCATGAAAAGAAGCTGTCTTCTCTTCAGCCTATGCTGCCTCTGCTGGAATCTGTTGTTCAGTCCGGCCGTCCGCTGCTTATCATTGCAGAAGACGTTGATGGCGAAGCGCTGGCAACTCTGGTTGTCAACAAGCTGCGCGGTGGCCTGAAAATTGCTGCTGTTAAGGCTCCTGGCTTTGGTGACCGTCGTAAAGCCATGCTGGAAGATATCGCTATCCTGACCGGTGGTCAGGTTATCAGCGAAGATCTGGGCATCAAGCTGGAAACCGTTACGCTGCCAATGCTCGGCACGGCTAAAAAAGTCCGTATCGACAAAGAAAACACCACCATTGTTGACGGTGCTGGTGAAGGCGATGACATTAAAGGTCGTTGCAAGCAGATCCGCGCTCAGATCGAAGAAACAACGTCTGACTACGACCGCGAAAAACTGCAGGAACGTCTGGCCAAACTGGCTGGCGGTGTTGCCGTGATCCGCGTTGGTGGTTCTACGGAAGTTGAAGTGAAAGAACGCAAAGACCGTGTTGACGATGCCCTGCACGCTACCCGCGCTGCTGTTGAAGAAGGCATTGTTCCTGGCGGTGGTACGGCTCTTGCCCGTGCTTCTGCAAACCTTAGCGGTCTTGAATTTGCTAACGACGACCAGCGCGTTGGTGGCGACATCATCCGCAAGGCTCTTCAGGCTCCGCTGCGCCAGATTGCACACAACGCTGGTGAAGACGGTGCGGTTATCGCTAACAAGGTTCTTGAATCCAAAGACTATGCATTCGGTTTCGATGCACAGGCTGGCGAATACAAAAACCTGGTTGATGCTGGCATTATCGACCCGACCAAGGTTGTCCGTACGGCTCTGCAGGACGCAGCTTCTGTTGCTGGCCTGCTGATCACGACCGAAGCCATGGTTGCTGAACGTCCTGAAAAGAAAGCAGCTCCTGCTGGTGGCCCAGACATGGGTGGCATGGGCGGCATGGACTTCTAAGTCCATTTCCCTACCCTGCCGGGAGGGGCCATTACGGTGGCCTTTCCTTGCAGGCGGGAAGCGCAAAAAAGGCGAGCGCTCCTTCGGGAGCCTCGCCTTTTTTGTTTGTCGGATAAAACAGCTTTGACAGAGCTCCAGGGGATCGAGACCCCCGTCTATTCGTCAAATAATGTAATCTATTGGCGGCAGCATCTGGTCCATGGTTAAAGCGGGCATACCCGTGTGCCGTGTTCCAACCTTCCGGGCTGGGTTACCGACAACTGTTGTAAAGGGTGGCACGGCTTCCAGCACGATAGAGCCAGCCCCCACTTTAGCACCCTCACCCAAGGTAATGTTGCCCAGAACCTTGGCTCCGGCACCAATCAACACCCCTCTGCAAACTTTAGGGTGACGATCTCCAGTATGCTTACCTGTCCCGCCAAGGGTAACCCCCTGCAGAATAGATACATCGTCCTCAATAATACACGTCTCACCCACCACAATGCCGGTCCCGTGGTCAAACAGGATTCTACGGCCCAACCGGGCTGCGGGGTGAATATCAACGCCAAATAGTTCTGACGCGCGGCTTTGCAAATGCAATGCCAAGTGACGCCGTCCGGCTTTCCATAACCAGTGCGCCACACGGTAGCTTTGCACGGCGTGAAAGCCCTTAAAAAACAGAAACGGCGTAACATAGTCTGGGCAGGCGGGGTCACGCTCACGAATGGCGACCATATCTGCTGCCGAAGCATAGACTATTTCTGGTTGTGCTTCGAACCCTTCCGACACCAGTTCCGTCAGGGCATCTGCCGCAACAGAGCGATCACCAAGTTTGCGGCCAATCAAGGCCGCCAAAGCAGATGCAAAGTCTGAATGGCTACGAATACCGGTTGCCAGTAGCCCTTTTACAAGAGGGTCATGGCAAACGCAGGCCTGTGTGGCCATCTGTTCCCACAAAACGGAAAGCTGTGAGGCGCACAAAGCACTATCTGCATCGAAATCACGTGATTGCACGGGGAGCGTTTGTGCTTTTTGCATAAGCAACCCTCTTTGAAAATACTGGTTAAACCGGCCGGTCACAGCCCCATAGCGTGGCGTACAAAGGCTTTGCGCAAAGCGGGTAGACGATGAACACTCGCAATACCCAGATCCCGCGCAAGGCGGATAACGGGGTTATTGTTGCTAAACAGCCTATCAAGGGTGTCCGTGGCAGCAAGCATCAGCATGTTGGCAGGGCGGCACCGTGCTTGGTACCGCGCGAGCAAGGCTGGAGACCCAAAATCTTCTCCCGCATGGTGCGCTGCAATCAGGATCTCGCTTAAAGCGATAATATCCCGAAAACCAAGGTTAAGTCCCTGCCCTGCAATAGGGTGAATACCATGAGCCGCATCCCCAACCAGCAAGAGCCGCGTATCCGTGTAACGCTGGGCATATTGGGCTGAGAGCGGATACGTCCAGCGGCGGCCAACAGGTGTTACTTTACCCAGACGGGTATTGCCCATGCGGCGTTCTATCTCCCGGGCAAATACGTCATCTGGCAGAGCAGCAAAACGCTCCGCTGTGCCATCCTTGTCGCTCCAGACAATCGCAGACAGATATGGGTGATTATCCGTGCCTGTCATGGGAAGCTGGGCAAAGGGGCCTGCTGGTAGAAAATGCTCCAGAGCTCCGTTGTCGTGCGGAAATTCATGGGCAATGGCGCACACAATGGCGGTCTGACCATAAGAAAGTTTGGTCAGGGGAATACCGGCCTCTGACCGAAGCTTACTTTTTCTACCATCTGCCGCCACAACGAGGGCCGCGTTAAAGACGCGGCCGTCATTCAGCCGGATGGTTGCACCCTCAGGCTTACGCTCCACTTTGGCTTCAGCGGGGGAAAGCACGCTCAGGGTGGGATACATATGTAGCGCTTCGTTCAGGGCCACGCGCAACGCCCGTGCTTCGGCCATCCATCCAAAAGGCTGGCTTGCATCCTCACGAGTGAACTCAAGAAAGAGCGAAGACGCTGGCTCACCGGGCCGCCCGTCTGTTACCAGAATTTCTTCAATCGGGCAGGAATCCAACGGAAGCAACTCCCACACCCCGGCTTCTTCCAGAAGGGTTTTGGGTCCTGCTGCAATCGCATAGGCCCTGCCATCAAAATCCGGATGCTCCATGGGCGCAAGCGGTGCCTTGTCTACAATAGCAACGCGGATGCCTTCTCTGGCCAAGCGGCATGCAAGTGTTGCGCCAACCGGGCCGGCCCCGATAACGCAGACATCAACATCTGGCACCTGCGAGCTTGCAGACATGCTGTCCGACACGGTGGATGCAGGAGAAGCAACCATGGTTTTCATTCCTTTATGCACACGGTCCGGCAGGCAGGATTGTCTGCACTGGGCCTGAAAGAGATGTTCTTTTATCTTATCTTGCCAGAAAGCCCAGAGAAGGAGGCTCGTCAACGCCTGAAAAGTCTGGCATATTGATATCGAAATGAATTACCGTTCATGCGGCTGGTCTTTCTGATCCATGCCGTATGCGACAGGCCAGAAGGAACACAGCCCAGATGCAGCTGGTGACCGCTATTATAAAACCCTTCAAGCTTGACGATGTACGTGAGGCTCTTGCACCGCTTGGTATTCAGGGGCTTACCGTATCCGAGGTCAAAGGTTTTGGTCGTCAGAAAGGGCAGACTGAAATTTACCGTGGCGCAGAATACCGCATCAGCTTTCTCCCCAAAATCAAGGTAGAGGTTGCTGTGTCTGACGCGCTGGTGGATCAGGTTATTGAAGCCATGCTCAACGCGGCACACACAGGCAAGATCGGGGATGGCAAGATTTTTGTGAGCGAACTGACGCGCGTTATCCGCATTCGTACACGCGAGACAGGAGATGAGGCACTTTAAAGAGCTTGCCGCATTTTCCGGCTCTTTAATCTTCTTCAATAAATTGCAGCTTTATTAAAAGCCTCTTTTTTTAAAAAATCCTGCTGCCGCCAAGGTTATTTCTTCCAAGTGAGAAATAACCTTGCAGCTTTACACCATTCGGCAAAATCTTTCCTTTATGCTAACCTCATGTCGTATGGATTTGAGGGCATAAAATGACTTTCCGTTCTGCTGCAATTACAATGGCTTATAATGAGAGTATATTTTTGCCTGTCTGGCTGGATTATTACGGCAAAAATTTAGGTTACGATAATCTTTACATAATAGATCATGGCTCAGACGACGGTTCAACACTTCGCATTCCCGGTAATGTTATAAAAATACCGCGTGATGATTTTGATGATGTTACACGAACTTCTTTTATTAACACCCTCCACGCGTCACTTTTAAATTATTTTGACTGCGTTATTTACACAGATTGTGATGAATACCTTGTCCCACGTCCGGACCGTTATAACAGTCTGGCATCATATCTGAGACGTCAACCTCATGGGAATGTGGTACGCGCTGTTGGCGTAGATGTCATGCCTCATGCACTAGACCTTCCACCTGTTAATTTTTCATACGACATACTCCCCCAACGCCCCTATGGCTTTCTTACGCCATGGGAGTCCAAACCTCTGGTGGCCAAAATAGCACCGGTTTGGACTCCCGGCTTTCACGACTGTGACGCACCCTCTATTCTTGATGAAGATTTATGGCTTTTTCACCTCAAGCATTGTGATCAGAAACGCGCCCTTGCCCGCCTTAATTTGACACGCTCCATGAACTGGAGCGAGCAGGGCTCGTCCTTTGGTCACCACCAGCGTTGTCGTGACGAAGATATGTTACAGCTTATGCAAACCCTGATAGAGCAGCAGGAGAACGATACTCTTGGCACGCTCCCCCTCACACATATGCTTGCTCATGGTGAGAGCAGTAAACTCAGACATATTCCAGATATGTTCCTGCAGTGCTTATGACGGCTTCATAAGGATACGTCCGTGACAATTACCTACCCTGCCCTTCAAGTCGGCCTGACAAACCAAAAAATTGCTTTGATCGGCCTTGTCTTCAAGGCGCAGCGTGAGAACACGCCTCTTTGTTTACCGGGAATGGTATCTTTCCGCCCACAGGACGGTCAGCACGAAGCCTGCAACTTCGCTCAGGTGTATCAGAAATCTGCTTTTGAGGCTCTTCTGAGAGCTTTCTCCATTCCCTACACACCCGGCCCGTCCCCTGAAGACATAACGTTGATTGATGGCTGGCAATGTTTTTAGAGGGAGCTGACCGCTGGGGAGAAGCTGGACGAGCAGGCAAGGCATCATGGACCAGTCTGACAGCCCAGATTATAAGGCATCTCCGCCCTGCCCCTATGCTGGCAGAATGTGCAGCCCTTTTGCAGGCTAAATTACACAAAAACAATATTCGTCATGTCCTGCAATTACGCATCGAAAATGACTGGCAGAGCTACTCCCGCGATGTCCTTCCAACCTTTGCAGGACAGAATGAGGACTACTGCCCCACCTTTCTTGATATTGTCAGGAAAGCCAAAACCACATGGGGAGCAGACTTCAAAAAAGCCTATGTCCTGAGTGACGAGACCTGTCTGCCCGTTCCCAAAGAAACAATCCGCGAGCATACTTTTAAAGAATTAGGTGTCGAACTTTTCTGGAAATCAGATTTTCTGCCGCAGGAAACCTTCAAGTCCAATCTTGTATCTTCCATGCTGGATTTTGAAATTGCCGTGCATGCTCCCTTTTTTGCAGGGAACAGTCGCTCCACTTTTGCCGGATTTATTTCGTTTGAAAAATTCTGCCTGACTGGCCAGATGCCCAAACACCATTACATCTACAATATTCCCGGCCAAGGTTTGGGGTTACGCCATGACAACGGCCCCATGATGGTCCCTGAACAGGCAACAGACCGACTCTATGGACACGAACCGCTTATCCCCGTGCACCGGGGAGACTTACAGTGGCCTCTCAGCCTAACAGCGCACATAGCGTCTTTAGGAGATTTTACGAGTGAAACCCAGATGCTGCCCGGCATCCCATCTGGAGACCTCGCTTTTGATACATCAGGATATGGTGGCAGGTGGGTGGAAGGCTTCCAAATTAGCAGCGCCGGCCTTACCCTCCCCTTTGAATATCGTGCACGAGATGTGGATGGACACCAAACGTCTTGGACGCCCCATGATCATTTTTGCGGGACAAGGGGTCTCAGCCACTCCTTGACGGGTTTTGCCGTCCGTTTGACGGGCCCTGCTCTTCTCACCACTGACTGTTTTTATGCAGGCCGCTTTGAAGGGCAGCGGGATGCGCTTACGGCGGAAAACGGAGCGTGGTGCAGTGCTGGATATGGCCAGAAGTTGGTGGGAATGCACATACTATTCCGCCCCAAAGGACTGAACTGACAAAAAGACCATATTTTGTAAGATCTTGAGATATTCGTTGCGCAAAGGCTACGATCAAAGCTGGAAACGTGGTATTCCCCTCTACTATAGGTGTTTCTGCCAGAAAAGCGGCAGCATAACAGGGGAGAATACGAATCCATGACCTCACGGTCTTGCATGGTTCCGTCTGCGAAAGGCGGTTTGAACAGGCAGGCAGTAGGCGCAGCGCTGGCTGGCGTAGTGCTACTTTTGCCGTCCGGACTGGCCCACGCGGCCGATGCTGCCCCTGCCATTGATAGTGGTGATACGGCCTGGATGTTAATGAGCACGGCGCTTGTGCTCATGATGACCATACCGGGTCTTGCCCTGTTTTATGCAGGCATGGTGCGTAAGAAAAACGTTCTTGCAACTCTTATGCAGTCTTTTGCCCTATGCTGTATCATGTCCATTGTCTGGATGGTTGCGGGCTATTCTCTTGCTTTCACCACTGGATCTCCCTGGATTGGTGGCCTGTCACGGCTGTTTTTAAATGGTCTGGGTGCACATATTCATAACGGGGCAGATATTGGCTTTACGCTTGGGGCGGATTCTCCCAATGCCACGACCATGACCATTCCTGAGAGCATCTTCATGATGTTCCAGATGACTTTTGCCATCATTACGCCTGCACTTATTTCTGGCGCTTACGCTGAGCGTATGAAGTTTAGCGCCATGTGCGTGTTTTCTATTATCTGGTCACTGACGGTTTATGCCCCCATTGCCCATTGGGTATGGAGCCCCATCGGCTGGCTCGCCGGTTTGGGTACTGCTGATTTTGCCGGTGGCACAGTTGTGCATATTAATGCGGGTATCGCAGGCTTGGTGTGCGCGTTGGTGCTGGGCCGCCGCAAAGGCTTTGGACAAGATGATCTGGCCCCCTTCAACCTGACATACGCAATTATTGGCGCGTCCCTCCTGTGGGTTGGCTGGTTTGGCTTTAACGCCGGATCTGCCGTAGGGGCCAATGGCCGTGCTGGCATGGCCATGGCGACAACCCAGATTGCCGCCGCTGGTGCCGGTGTGGCATGGATGCTGGTAGAGTGGCTACGCTCCGGCAAACCAACCGTATTGGGTGTGATTTCAGGTGCTGTTGGCGGGTTGGTTGCCATAACACCCGCTGCTGGTTTTGTTCTGCCGGGCAGTGCACTGATTATTGGGTTGATTACCGGCGTCATCTGCTACTGGAGTGCAACGTCTCTCAAGCATCTGCTGGGTTATGACGATAGCCTCGATGCCTTCGGGGTGCATGGTGTGGGCGGTATTGTTGGGGCACTTCTCACGGGCGTTTTTGCCTATGGCCCTCTCTCTGCAACAGATGCAAACCCGACTGGCGTTGTTGGGTCACTTCATCAGCTTATGGTGCAGAGTGAAGCCGTACTGGTCACTATCCTTTGGTGTGGTGCCGTCTCCTTCGTGCTCTTGAAGGTCATCGACATGACAATCGGTCTCCGTGTCACGCAGGATCAGGAACTGGAAGGACTGGATATGTCCTTGCACGGCGAACGTATTAATTAAAACTACCCTCGCCATGTGTCGCTCCCTGTTAAGCGCAGCACATGGCCCTCCTATATTACACCCCTAAAATCCAGATAAATCCCAGCCCTGCTAGAAGCAGGAGTAGAAGGGACAGTAGTACGGTTAGGCTCACGCGCAGGCCGCATTCGGCCAGGCTTCGTAAGTCCGTACTCAGCCCCAAACCAGCCATGGATACAACGGTGAGAGCACTGCTCACCTGCAAAGCTGGATGAATAACAACAAGCGGCACCAGATGCACAGAGGTGGTCCCCATTTTTCGGACAGGGCGATAAGCTATCATCTGGCCTGAACGAGGACGGGTTTTATGGGCAAGGTTACGCGGAAACGGTATGCGGCAGAGTTCAAGTCACGGGTTGCGCTGGAGGCGATCCGTGGGGAACTGACGCTGGCGGAACTGGCTTCGAAACATGGCGTGCATCAGACGATGATCGCCCAATGGAAGCGCCAGGCGATCGACGCGGAAATCTCACAGAAGGGTTGTACATCGGGTTAGATTATGAAAAAG
>NZ_JBQDXI010000028.1:0-28122 GCF_052102375.1 Acetobacter sp. | reverse complement strand
CAGGTCAGCGCTATCCGCGCTCACTCACGACACAAAATGCAACTGTAGTGCTACGCGTCGAACACCATGCGTGAACGGATATGGGACATGGGAGCACGGCCAGCCATTCCCGCGAAACGACGCGATGGCCCGGTCGCCTGCCCCAAATGGGCCTATCGGTGTCGGCATCTCGTTGAGAACCTCTGGGCTCGCCTCAAGGAGTGGCGCGCTGTCGCAACCAGATATGAAAAAACAGCAACGTCGTTCCTCGCGGTCATCCACATCGCTGCCGCAGCAGACTGGATCAAGCCCTAACAGGCCCTAAAAAAACATTTCTTGTTCTTTCCCTGTTGCAAGACGCAAGTTCAGGCTAGAAAGCGCGAGCTAGCAATGGCACAGTTTGTTTTTGAAACACCCCCACCATAGCCCTGCCGGGATAGAGGAGAGAACGGGCACGTCATGAAGGCTATGCTCAGCCGCTCTTCACCGCAACGGAACAGGCAGGAACCCCGTCTGGCCCCACAAGGGCAGACTGAGGGCCAGCCCCATGATGCACAGCCGGATGCAGCCCTGCCCGCCCATGAGCGGGAAAGCCTGAAGCCGTCTCTCACCCCCGTGCCCCGCCCGCTTGGGCGGCAGTATCCGCGCGTCAAAGGTACCCCTACCCCGCTCATCCGCCGGGAACTGTATGCGGAGCCAACGCTCGGCCCGGTGCTGACCAGTTCCGCCGTAGCGCATTTTCTGCTGCTCACGGCCCTGTTGTGGCAGACCACACACCACAACCCGCAAGGCTCCCCCGAGGGCACGCAACCACCCTCTGTTGAGATGGTGTTTGCCGCCCCCCAGACCTCCAGCGGCATGACAGGCCAGCAATCTCCGGATGCAGGGTCCGGTAACGCGGGCAAAACAGCCAGCACCGCCGGACAGGCCGAACCCAACCCGGAAGACGCCGCCCCCGGCCCCGCCGTACCATCTGATGACATCCCGACTGCGCCGGAACTGCCAACCTCCAGCGACGGCCTCCCCAAGCCCACGCCGCAGGAGCATAAAACGGTCAAGCCGGCACACACGCCCTCCGGCCACAAACCCAACGCCAGCAGCAAGTCTGCCGCTGTGCCAAAAGCCAAGCCCCAGCCCAACAAACGCCGCCATGCTGCGTCTCCGTTTGATAACCCGATGGACCTTTCGTTCAACGAGGCTCCGGCACCGCGCCGCCACCGCACAGGCCGCCCCGGCGGGTCTGGCGGGCCTATTGATATGTCGGTTGGTCCGGTGGTGGAAAACGGGGCCATTAACGCGCATTACACCTCCCGCGCCTCCATCAAGGGTGTGAGTGATGATTATGGACAGCAGGTCAATGAATGGATCGAGCGCCACAAATTCTACCCTGAAGAAGCCGCCCGCAATGGGGAGGAAGGTCCGGCCTCCGTACATGTGGTGCTGGACCGTACAGGCCGCGTAAAATCCATTTACGAGACAGGGTCCTCCGGCTCCTATTATCTGGACGCCGCAACAACCAGCATGTTCCGTGGCGCACAGTTGCCGCCAGTGCCGCCCAACATGCAGGGAGACCACTTCGATATTGACCTAACCATGAACTATATTCTGATCAGGCGATGACAGATGCGCCACCGCTTGATAGGTGTATTTCGCCCACACATAATTTGCCTGTAATGTCTGGCACCGGAGACTAAACACGACCACCTGACATCCGGGTGATGACATAGCCCTTCATAGTTTCGAAACATCCTGAAGAATGCCGCAAAGAGCATGGGAGTTTGACGTATGACCATTTCACAGGGACACCCCTTCAAGTCACGCTACGCCAACTATATTGGCGGTGACTGGAAAGCGCCGGTCAAAGGCGCTTACATGACCAACATCTCCCCCATTGATGGCCGCACCCTGTGCGAAGTCCCACAATCCACCGCCGAAGATATTGAGTTGGCGCTGGACGCGGCCCACAAGGCTTTTCAAAGCTGGAAACATGTCTCGGTAGCAGACCGGGCTAACATGCTGCTTAAAATTGCAGACCGGATGGAAGCCAACCTTGATGCTCTGGCCCTTGCGGAGACATGGGATAACGGCAAGCCTATCCGTGAAACACGCAATGCCGATATTCCTCTGGCCATAGACCATTTCCGGTATTTTGCAGGCTGCATCCGTGCGCAGGAAGGTGGCATTACCGACCTGAACGAACTGACCATTGCCTACCATTTTCATGAACCACTGGGCGTTGTGGGGCAGATTATCCCTTGGAATTTCCCGCTGCTCATGGCGTCATGGAAGCTTGCACCCGCTCTGGCTGCGGGCAACTGTGTGGTGCTCAAGCCAGCAGAGACCACACCGGCCAGTATTCTGGTGCTGCTGGAACTGATAGGCGACCTTATACCGCCGGGAGTGCTGAACGTGGTCAACGGCCTTGGGCGGGATGCCGGGGCAGCGCTGTCCACCAGCCCGCGCATTGCCAAGGTGGCCTTCACCGGCTCCACCCCCACCGGCAAAATGGTGGCCCACGCGGCTGCGGAAAACCTTATTCCCGCAACGCTGGAACTGGGCGGGAAATCCCCCAACATCTTCTTTGCCGATGTGCTGGACCATGATGATGACTATCTGGACAAAGCGCTGGAAGGCTTCACGCTTTTTGCGCTTAATCAGGGCCAGATCTGCTCCTGCCCCAGCCGCGCACTGGTGCAGGAATCCATCTATGACAAATTCATGGAGCGGGTAATGCCGCGGGTGCAGGCCATTAAACAGGGCAACCCGCTAGACCCAGACACCATGATGGGCGCCCAGAACTCTGCCATGCAGGCCAACAAGATTATGGATTACATCCAGATTGGCAAAACAGAAGACCGGGCAGAGCTTCTGGTAGGCGGTGCCCGCCCAGACCTTGGTGCTGACTTGCAGCACGGGTTTTATGTGCAGCCCACCCTGTTCAGGGGGGATAACACCATGCGTATTTTCCGTGAGGAAATTTTTGGCCCAGTCCTGACCGTCACCACCTTCAAGACGGAAGAAGAAGCGTTGGCCATTGCCAACGATACGGAATTCGGGCTGGGTGCCGGGGTATGGTCACGCTCCAGTAACACCTGTTTCCGTACAGCCAAAGGGCTGGAAGCAGGGCGTGTCTGGGTGAACTGCTACCATGTCTATCCTGCCGGGGCTGCGTTTGGCGGCTACAAAAAATCCGGCATTGGGCGTGAGACCCATAAGTCCGCGCTGGAACATTACCAGCAAACCAAAAGCATTCTCACCAGTTACTCTGAGAAAAAGCTTGGTTTCTTCTAAATCTTTTCAGGAGCGGCCTACACTACAGGCCGCTCCTTATTTATGCGGACAGGTGACGCTCCTGCCAGAATGTAAAAACTGGTTCTGGCACATATAACGTTATCTTGGCACGGGTGCAGGCAACATAGAGCAGGTTTATCTCCTGATCGCACTCCTCCATACGGCGCATCAATCGTTCTTTCTGACGGAGTTTGAACTTTTCAGAAAACTCCGGCTCGTCCTCCACGTTCGCAAGCCGCGCGAGTGCCCGCTCCCGCCGGCTCGCCCACTCGGCTGGGGAGAGGAAGTCATCCAGCATAATAACCGTATCAAACTCCCGCCCCTTGGCTTTATGGGCGGTGGAGCAAACAAGGCTGACATCAGCCGCATTGTCACAATGGAGCGCCTGAATAGTCTTTATTTTCTCGTCCAGATCAAACCCGTGCTTGTCAACAATGGTGAACAGGCGTTTGGCGGTGGGGTCTGCATTATCGCCTTCCTTGGCGGCAACAAGCTCCTTCCATGACCCAAAGGGCACGCCCCCTTCCGGCCCGCGCGCCGTAGGGTTGGAGTGCCTGCGATACAACGTAAGCGCTGAGCGGATTTCCTGCACCATGTCCTGAATACCGCCAAGAACATGAAAAGGCGTTTTTATATTCACAAGACTTTCAAATAACCGGGCGTTGGTACGGGCCAGAATAAGGGTGTTTTTAGCGGGCCGGACCTTACCTGTATAATGCCGGATAGACGTTTTAAGCGCCGGGTTACCATGCAGCGGATAATGCGGGGGTTTGGTATGCTGCGCCAGCACGGCATTGGCCAGTCTGGCAAGGTCCTCTCCAAAGCGCCAGCTTCGGCTGAGTGGGAGCGCCTGTACGCTCAGGCCGGACATGGCATCCACCGCGCCCCGAAAGGCGTAAATGGACTGGTGCGGGTCCCCCACCGCCACCAGCGGCAACCCGGATTTTTGCAGAATGGAAAACAGTACCGGGTTCAGGTCCTGTGCCTCATCCACCATGATATAGTCATAGCCGCTGATGGTCCGTTCCATCTCAAAACGCTTCAGGTAGACATCATGCGTAATGGGGAAGCTGTGCCGCTCATACCTGATAATATATTTGAAGGCCGCCGCCACAAAGGTCCGTACCGCACGGTTGCGCTTTGCGTCCGGGTCCGGGCAATGCGCCTGTGTCAGCTTGGTGCCTGCGCTGATTAAAAAGGCTGTCAGGGTTTTCAAAACCGTATCCGCCGTGCCGGGCGGGGCTGTCTGGCCCATTTCCTTTTCCAGTTGCCGCACATGCCGGACGCTATAACGGGGTATAAGCCGCTCGCCTTCAAGGGCGCGGATATTCAGGTCCGTAAAGGCATAGCTATGAGCGGTACGGGCCTGTATCTGGCGGCCAAAGCGGGCGCGGGCGTCCCGTGCAATGGCCGCATTAAAGGCCAGATAAAGCCCTTTATACTGGCCCCATTGCTCACTATACATAACAAGCGTACTGGTCTTGCCGCACCCGGCTCCAGCAACAACCTTGAAGCTTTGTGTGGGGCTTTTTGCCAGAATTGTCCTCTGCTCAGGCGTACACGCCACCATCCGCTGCCCTGCCCCTTTCTCAAACCCTGAAAAAGCGGCTTGTAACCCAGTTAGGTCGCGCTGTGCAGAGCCTTGATGCAGTACGTGGGGGGCACGCTCCCTCACAAAGAACTGAATTACGCAAACAGCTTCCGTGCTTTACGGTGGCAAAGCGTGTGAATTTGCCGGATAATAACACTACCCCTATGGGTAAAACCCTTATCACCGGCTATCTGACCTGCCTTGAAAGGGCCTGTGACTATGCCGTCTTCTTCTGCCGCTGCTCTGCCTGAGGGCGTACCGACAATCCGTGTAGTGGCCATGCCCAGCGACACCAACCCGGCCGGAGACATTTTTGGTGGCTGGATCATCTCCCAGATGGACCTTGCAGCGGGGACTACAGCAGCTTTCCGGGCCAATGGGCGTGCGGCCACAGTGGCCATCAACGGGCTGGTATTTCTGGAACCCGTAGCCGTAGGGGATGAGGTGAGCATTTATACCCACATTGCCAGAGAGGGCCGGACCTCCATGACCATTCATGTGCAAACCTGGCGGCGCGCACGCCATACGCACAAAACCTCCAAAGTGACGGAAGGTGACTTTACCTTTGTGGCGCTGGACACCAACCGCCGCCCCCGCCCCCTGCCGACCCATGCTCCAGCCGATGCCCCGGTTGACCCTGCTGTCTAAAACCTGAAAAAAGGCGGGGTAGCACGCACTGCCCTGCCTTTTTCTCTTCTATGTCAAAGAGTTGAGCCTAAAAACCCGCGTAAGCGTAAAAGCGGTTGTGGGGGTGGGCACCATTTTTTAGCCCTTTCCCATTCCGTAACGCCGTAATTTCGGCTAGAGCCTTTGGCGCGTAACAGGCTGCCCTTGCAGCGCATGGAACGCCCACCATGAGGCATCTTTCTGTCAGGTTTGACGTTTAACCCCCAGAAACGCCGTATTGGCGGTGTGTGTGGTACCAGTGTGGTGCCAAGGCACAAACCAAGTTCAATACGCCAGAGCACCATGCAGGCCTCCTGTGCGGTGCCCTAGCGTGGGCGGTTTTCCGGGAAAAGACAGCCGGAAGGCAGCCCACCACGTTTAGTCAGGATGGGGACCCGGCGCATATGAAACACTGGCAGATTGACCAACTCCCATGGGACAGTTTTGACCCATCCAAGGTAGACCCTGAGCTGCTCAAGGCGGTCAAAGCTGCTTCTGTTGTTGAGCGTAACAGTGTGGATTACGCCATTTACCTGAACAATGTGTTCAAGGATGACCCAGATTTCCAGCAGGCAGCCGACCACTGGGCGATAGAAGAAATACAACATGGGGATGCGCTGGGCCGTTGGGCCATGCTGGCTGACCCCGGCTGGGATTATGAAGCCGCCTTCCAGCGCTATCGGGACTTCTACCATATCAAGCTGGACGTTGATCAGTCCGTGCGTGGCTCCCGCACCGGGGAGCTTATTGCCCGCTGCATGGTAGAGACCGGTACATCCTCCTTCTACACAGCCCTTGCCGATGCAACGGAAGAACCGGCCCTGAAGGCCCTGTGCAAACAGATTGCGGCAGATGAGTTCCGGCACTTCAAGCTGTTTTACGACCACATGCAGCGTTACCTGAAGCGGGAAAAAATCGGGACCCTGCAACGCCTGCGTATTGCCCTTGGCCGCGTGACGGAAAGCGAGGATGACGAACTAGCCTCCGCTTACTACACCACGAATGAGCCGTCCTCTAAACCCTATGACCATAATGATTGCATTGCCAATTACATGGCGCGGGCCATGCGGTCTTACCAGCCAAAGCATTTACGCCGTGTTATTGGCATGGTGTTTAAAACAACAGGGCTAACACCGCACAGCAAATTGCAGGATGCCGCCTTCTGGGTTGCGGAAAAACTGTTCTTCAAACGCCAGAGAAAATTTGCCAAACTTGTTGGCATAAACTGAGCATTTAATACGGGGAGAGGCTTCTGTCTCTCCCCTTTTTTTGTCTGACTTCATAAAAACAGACCGAAATTCAATTCCCACAACAACGAATAATTCCTATAATTATTCTGCATTTTTTCAAAGAAAATCGCTAATTTCGCAACTTTCTTTCATTGCTCCCGTTTGGGGTGTAGTGAGGCAGCGTGTCTGCCTGTGGCCATCTGCCCATCAACCCGGCACTGCGGGGGGGGCCTGATGGTGCCCCTGACCCATACCGGAGCACATCATGACGGACCATACCACACCACCGGAGTATGACGCCGCACGCCGCCGCCTGTTCAAAGTTGCGGGCATTGCAGCTGCGGCAGGTGCTGCAATACTGCCATTTCCTGCCACTGCCGCATCCCCTTCTTCTTCTGCCGGAGGCACCATGCCCAGCACCCCACCGCTTAAGGACCCACGCGCCGCCTATGTAAAAGCCCCTTTTGCAAAGCAGCCCCAACCTTGGCCCGGCTTAAACAGCAAAATGCACCCGCTGCCAGACTGTGGGGAGACAAGTTATAAAGGCAGCAACCGGCTATTGGGGCGCAAAGCCCTGATTACGGGGGGAGATTCCGGTCTGGGTCGCGCCGCCGCCATTGCCTATGCGCGTGAAGGGGCTGATGTTGCCATAAACTATCTTCCCGCAGAAGAAAGCGATGCCGCCGAGGTTGCAGCGCTGATTGAAAAGGAAGGCCGCAAATGTGTGCGCATTCCCGGTGACCTGCGGGAGGAAACCTTTTGCCACACACTGGTGCAACAGGCCGCGCAGGCCCTCGGCGGGCTGGATATTTTTGTAAACTGTGCAGGGCGGCAGGAAACACATGACAGCCTGCTGGATGTCAGCACCGAAGCCTTTGACTGGACACTCAAAACCAACCTGTACGCACTGTTCTGGCTCAGCAAGGCTGTAATTCCGCTTATGCCACCGGGGTCCAGCATTATTTTCACCTCATCCACCAACGCATTTAGCCCATCGGTCAATATTCTGGATTACTCCATGACCAAAGCAGCCATTGCCAATTTTGCAAAAGGGCTGGCGAAACAGCTTGTGGAAAAAGGCATTCGGGTCAACGCCATTGCGCCGGGTCCGTTCTGGACACCGCTTCAGGTCAGCGGTGGCCAGACCATGGAGAATGTCGAGAAATTTGGTGCAGAAACACCAATGGGCCGCCCCGGCCAACCTGTTGAACTGGCACCCGCCTATGTGCAACTGGCTTCAACCGAAAGCAGTTACATGACAGGCCAGATTATTGGTGCAAATGGCGGCATGTGCCTGCCATAAAACAGTGCGCCGTATTGTACCGGCACTGTGCAACGGGGGCGCGTCATACGCCCCCATTTTTTATTAAATCTGGTTGCAGTTTTCTGCAAAAGGCTTGTGTGCAAAACGGTCTTTTATCCAGTTAATCTGGTCCTGCGTGGAATAGATCATGGTCGGGTCATGATCCAGACCGGGATAAACATGAAAGAACAGCTTAATACCGTTTTTACAGGCCTTGCGGGCCGTAGCCTTTACCCCGTTGGGCGGAACAGACACATCGCCACTGCCTGTCAGCACCATCAGCGGGCCTTTAACCGGCAGGCTACCCACAGCATCTTCTTTTAAAAGTGCTTGCACAGCCGGAGCTTTTGTCCAGTTGGGTTTCATGATGTCTGCGCTGCTTTTGCCGTTATAGGCTGCATGACCGGTAAACCAGCACCCCTTGGTGGCAAGCAGCGGGTAATGCTCATACCCGGCGGCTGTCAGAACTGTTTTTTCATCAAAACCGGGGTAACGGGCTTTCACCCCAAACGCCACCATAGGGAAGTAGAACGGCGCACCGCCTTCCTCCTTTTTGGGCGCAATAAAATTGAGCATGTTGATGGTGCCGGAGACAGATACAGTACCCAGATAATCAGGGTTATTAAGCTGCTGCTCCATCTCCCCCACGCTCCAGGCTGCCATGCCACCCTGTGAATGGCCATCCGCCACCCATTGTTGGCTGAGAAGACCCGGCAAGGCTTCATGTGCGGCAGCTACGGAATAAATGACATCATAGCCCTGAGACAGCTTGTTCATATAGTGGTGTGCGCCCGGCGTACCCTGCCCATGATAGTCCGTTGCCACAACGGCCAAACCCGCCTTGGGGAAGTCAAACAGGCCTTCATCCCCATAATACAGGTCTTTCATCAGGGACGGTGCGCAGGTCTGCGCAACACCGCTGGTGCCGTGCGCCCAAGCCACTGTTGGCCACCCGCCAGAGGGTGCGTTACCCGCTGGCAGCAGGATAAAGGCGGAGGCCAGAACATCTTTCCGCTCTGCATCCAAAGAATGGTAAATAATGCGCCATACGGTCATGCCCGCAGGCACTGCGTAATCCGTCGCTTTTTCTGCCCGCACCAGTTTACCCGGCCATGCGGAGCCTGTGTCCGGCTGGGTGTAAAACGGTGTTATCGGCAGTGCTAGGGATGCCTCCTTCGCCATAGCATCAGGGATAGTGCGGGGCAGTTCTTCCATCTGCGCGGCTGGTGTGGTTTGGGCCACTCCGGTAGCCCCCACACCAACAGATACGGCAACAGCAGCCACGCCACCCACCAAAACCTTGCGCCACACACCAGAGAACACCATGAAACTACGCCTCATTTCTAAAATTACACTCTACGAGCAGGACAGAAAAACCGGAGAACTTACTCCGGCCTTCGCTTACCGGCTGTAAGTGAGCAACACACCCATATAACGCGGCCGCATGGTGGACTGCTGTTGCAGCAGAGACCCATTGACCTGACTCATACTGGTGACCATCGGGCTGAGGTTAGGCAAATTGTTGACGTAGAAAGACAGGTTCATGTTGTTCTGGAACTTGGCCCCCACGCGCAGGGTCAGGTAATTCTGAGCCTGTGTCAGGTAATAACCGTTATTATAGACCAACGTTGACGGGTCCCGCTGAATGGTGGTGCCATTCGGGCGGCTGATATACTGATAGTCCGTCCGCACATAAAGCTGGCTATGGGCAATAGACAGAATGTGCTTTGGAATATTGTACTGTACGCCAAGGCTGTAGGTCCAACCCGGTGTGCCCAAAGAATCTCCTTTGCGGGCCAGCAGCCCTTCCCCATTATTCCCCACAAAGGAATTTTTGGTGTAGTGCGCGTCCGTAAAGCCCAACGTGGTGTCAATCGCCAAACCATCCACAGGGTACAAGGTGGCTTGCAGGTCAAACCCTTTGCTGACCGCTTCCCCCATATTGGTGGTGTACTGCACCCCACATTCCGGCAGATACGCATTCTGCTGAATGTTGGACCAGTTGATGTAATACAGGCTGCCAGCAATTTGCAGACGGTTGTTAAAGAACTGGTTTTTAGAGCCCAGTTCCCAACTTTTAACAGAGTCAGACTTATATTTGTCCGGCGCTGAGCTCATGCCAAAATTGTCCAGATCATTCTGGCACAAACGCTGTGGCACGGGTGTATTGGCACCCCCCACACGCCAGCCTTTGCTCCAGCCTGCATACACCATGGAATGGCGGTCAATCTGGTAGCTCAGGGTGAATTTGGGCGTTACGGGGTTTTCCGTAATGCCGCCAGCCCCTGTGGTGCGGGCCGCATTATGGCTGCCATCTGCAAAGTTGGTGAAGCTGTAATCCGCATGCGTATAACGGATACCCGCATCAAATTTCAGACCCTTGATGATTTCAACAGTCGCGTTTGCAAAAACAGCAGTCTGCTCATCTTTAGCGCGGGTCTGGTTGATATAGGCATATTTACCAACATCCGGCCAACCACCCCAGAACTCACTGGCGGACTGGTCAAACAGCAGGCGCGTGAACTGGTCTGACTGCTGGTCTTCCAGCCGTTCGGAGCTCATCTGCTTGTCGTTCTGGTAATACACACCCGCCACCCACATCAGGCGGTTGAACACAGGGTTGCGTGACTGTACGCGGAATTCTTCCGTAAAGTTACGCTGCTGGTTCAGAATAGTAGATGGCCCGTAATAATAAGGCAGTTTGGGGTTGATACCCTGCGGGGTCAGCAGAGGATAGTACGGGCTGCTGCTGTCCAGAAACTCGTTATAGTAAGACAGATCGTAAATTGTGCCGTTGTAGCTGGTCACGTTGTTACGGTGCAGATAGGCCGTGTTGGAAATAAGCGACACATTCCCAATGTCATATTTCACGTTCAGAGAAGGCAGGAAAAAGCGGTCCGTGCTCTTCTGGTATTCTGGGGAATTGACATAAAACTGCTGCTTGGACGGATTGGAAAGCCCGGCAAAATAGCTGTCCGTATCGCCTACCAGCCGCTGCTGATACAAAATGGACGGCGTGATGGTCAGGTTTTCCACAGGCTTGGCCAAAATGGACCCACGGAACACGTTGACGTCGTTATTATTGGTGTTCTTGTCCACCTTTTGCCCGGTGCGGTAATCCAGATGGTCCAGATAGCCACCCTCACCCTGCCGCTCCGCACTCACCCGGAAGGCCAGCTTATCCTTTATCACCGGGCCACCCAACGCCACGCCAAGGTCATAGGTCGGGGCACCGTATTGTGAGGCCGAGACATCCGCACGTGCGTACGAGGTGTATTTCTTCAGGTTCGGTGCGGGCGTGATATAGCGCACTGCACCGCCTTCTGCCCCTGCGCCAAACAGGGTGCCCTGTGGGCCGCGCAGCACTTCCACGCGCTCCATATCAAACAATTGGGGCACAGAGTTTTCAGCATTAAAGCCAAGGTTACGGATCTGGATGGGTGTATCATCCAGATAAATACCCGTGGTGGCGGACCCTGCGCTGGAAGCCAGCCCACGCACGATTGGGGTTTTGGAGGTAGGGTCAAATGTCAGGCCGGGCGTAAAACGCAGCACGTCCTGAATGGTTTTTGCACCCTTCATGTCCAGATACGCCTGATTATAGGCCGCCACACTTACTGGCACCCGCATGATGGAGGTTGCCCGCCGTGTAGAGGTTACGGTCACGGCTTCCATAGCGCCTGCGGCTTCTTTAGCAGCGGCGGTACGGCGGGAGGCTTTGGCAGATACGGGGGCACCAGTTTGCGCCGGTGTGGTGCGGGCCGCTGTGGTTTTGGCTGTGCCAGTCTGCGCCCCTGCATGGGCAACTGTGTGGGATTTGCCTACCGTACGCTTATGCGCCGCGGTTTCTGCCGCGTTGGCATAGCCTGCCACACAGGCCAGCAAAGACAGCGCCCCAACTGCCATGGCAGAAGACGCCGCCCGCTTGTCCAGCCCGGATGAATTGGCCAGCATCTGCCTGCCGGAAAGGGTCCGGTAACGCTTCCATCGTGGTTTGGGATGAGAGGGTGCAGGCATGAGGCAGGACTTTCTATTATGCAGGGGCGTCAGGAATTAATGGCCTGTTGCTATAGAAACCCTTGTCCTCTCTGCAATATTTTTTAAGGCTTATGCGAAATTGTAACAGTTCTCTGTTACCCCTTTCACACACCCCTGTGACTTTTTTGACCTTTTGCGAACCTGCGATAGGCTGCCGCTTTGCCAGATGCCTTACAAAAGGAGACACCGCATCATGTTCAACCACGTGACACTGGGCAGTAACGATATTGCCCGTTCAAAAGCCTTTTATGATGCCACACTGGCTGCATTGGGCGTGCCTGCCGCCATACAGGACGCCAAGGGCCGCCTGTTTTACCTGCACGATGGCGGCATGCTGATGATCACCACGCCACTGGATGGGCAACTCGCCACACCAAGCAACGGTTTTACACTGGGGTTCAAGGCCGCAACGCCGGAACAGGCTGCTGCATGGCACAAGGCAGGCGTGGAAAACGGTGGCACAGCCATTGAAAACCCACCCAGCGTGCGCCCCCTGCCAACAGGTGACCTGTATCTGGCCTATTTGAAAGATCCAGACGGCAACAAGCTTTGTGCCGTACACAAAATGCCCCCAGCATAAGCAGGCAATAAAGCCCGTCTGGTAAAAGCTTTTACCAGACGGGTTTCTATAAAACAGGCATTAGCCTATGCCGTGCTTTGAAAAAGCCCTGCTCTCTCCATGAAGCCACGCCGTATAAAGCCCACTCTCGCTTTGGAGATCATGCTTTTTTGAAATATCAAAAACAGGCCCGTATTTCTGCCTAGTCTGCCCAGAAACAGGCCAACTACCGCACCAACCGCGTTGCACCCAGATGCCCGATTGCTGCTGCACCCACACAAAGCAGAACAGACGCCACAACTGTCAGGAGAGCACGCCCCCACGCACCCGCCCGCATAAGGTCAAGCGTTTGAAGACTGAAGGAGGAAAACGTTGTGTACCCTCCGCATAAGCCCACCATAACAAACAACCGTAAGTTGTCCGATGCCGCGTAACGGCTGCCTTCCACGGTCAGGCTGGCAAAAAATGCAATAAGGAATGACCCAACCGTATTAATGGCAAGAATGGTGCCCCACGGCATGGCGCGGCTGTACGGAATAGTCAGCACTGTCACCACGTAGCGCGCCAGTGTGCCCAACGCCCCACCCAGCATGACAATCAGACAGCTATAAAATGACATACGGCCCAGTTCCTTAAACCTTGGCGGGCACGTAGGACGCCCACCGCTAAAGGCCAGACCACAGCATATGCCACGCGGTCTGCACCCATGTTGCACGGTAGGAGTCATCAGCCCCCGTTTTCAGGGGGCGGTTATAAGGGGGCACTCCATCCCCTGTGCTGCCCTGTATAAAGAAGGGCTTGCTGCATCTCAAGTCATGCTTGTGTTGCATGGATGTCACTTAGGTCTGCTGTTTTGCCATAGCTCCTGCCTGCCTGCCCCATGGCTAGGGTTTTGAATGCCTTGCACAGCCTCTCCATACACGGCGGAAGACTGCCCCTTTCCGTTATATCCTGCGTGATACTTCGTGCCTTCAGGCTGGGCGTGTGCAATTATGTTGCGGCAAACAATCACTTTAATTCCCGCAGCAATGAGCGTATTGGCCTGCGCCTACGCTTTTTTGTCTGGCAGCACAGACAAAAACTCTCTCTACAGTTTCTATAGATGTGGTTTGACGGCAATGGACCCAAAAACTCTGTTCTCCGGCATGGCGCTGGCCTTCGGGGCATATGCCTCATTCGCCATAAGCGATGCCTTTTCAAAACTCTTGGCCGGAGCACTGGATCCGTTTGAAGTTGCCTTTTCAGGCGGTATTTTTGGCTGCCTGATCCTACCTTTTTTACGCAAACCTCATGAATCCTACCTTGATGTAATCCGCCCGCAAAAGAAGGGCATGTGGATCCTGCGCGCTACGTGCGTGTTTGTAGCGACTGCCGCGAGTGTGGAAGCCTTCATGCTGCTTTCCATGCCGGAAGCGCTATCCATCATGTTTCTGATGCCGCTTTTTGTAACCATCCTCTCCGTCGTGCTGTTGAAGGAGAAGGTTACTCTCTGGGCGTGGCTGGCTGTGGTGATGGGGTTTGTCGGGGTGCTTATTGTGCTGCGCCCCGGTGTACGGCCACTTAACCTCGGGCATCTGTGCGCCCTGCTGGCAGCCTTTGCCAATGCAGGCAGTGTTATTGCCTACCGCCTTGCCAGTGCGGAGAGCATACGCCTGTCCCTGTTTGGGTCCAGCCTTGTCGGCCCCATTATTGGCAATGGCCTACTCATGGCGCTGCATGCCTCTTGGCCACATGGCGTGGCGGAATGGGGCTTCCTGTTTGGGTATGGTTTTCTGGCTGCCCTCGGGCAGTTGATGATGATGCTGGCCACGGCCCGCGCCCCCGCCAACCGTGTCGCGCTACCGCAATATAGCCAGATGGTATGGGGGGTGGTGCTCAGCTACATCCTGTTCCATGAACCATTGGATGGCTGGACGTTTGTGGGCATTACCGTGCTTACTTGCTCCGGTATGCTCAACTGGGTGCGCCAGCGTATCCGTTACGAGCGCATGGCCATGAAAGAACGGTGGGAACGCCAGAAGGCCCGCCGCGCTGCCAAAAACGCAGCCAGACTTACAGAAAAGAAAAGCCGCGCAGCCCCTAGCCAAAGCTAGCAGCGGCACGGCCCGTTCTTCTACCTTGTGGGGTGTTTCACGTGAATCCACCCGCACAGGCGTCTCTCAAGCGCAGCCATAGCGTGTTCATGCCTATGGCTGGAGCGCCTCACGTCCGGCTCTAGGGCCGTTGAATGCGGCAGGCAAAGGGCTCATGCAAAGCCCTGCGGCGGACGCAACGGGGCAGCAGCTCCTGCACCATGCTCATCGTTGCTGTCTCGGACAGCCCGGTTTCCTTGGATAGACCAGCCAGTTCTTCCGGTGTGAAAAACTGCCTTATCTGCTCCTCCGTAGCAGGAGCGGATTTGTCCTGCGCCTGCCAGCCGCGAATAACAGGCAGCATTTCCACATGTTCTGCGCGTCGTTCCAGCTTGCTGGGGTGCCCCGGTTCGGGGAGCGGCCCAAGAATATCATTGAGAAGAGAGAGCAGGCCGGATTCATCCTGCGTTGCAAAGGTCAGAAAATCCCCGACCTGAGAGGCTGCAGATGTTACGGCATTGGTCAGTGTCATGGTCGGTGTCTCCTGAAGTGGGTACGCAACCTGCCTGATCTTTTTATAGGTTATTTATGGCAGGTTACGCGTTGTTTACACCGGGCTAGGGCAGAAGGGGGTGAGGACGCTCACAGGCTACCGCTCCCATTTCTGCCACCCTGCACAGTCCAACGCCGCCATAGGCGCATCGTTCTGGCAGTACACGCAAATGTGTGTCGTTTTTAAACGGCCATGGTGCGGTCAACCGCCAGACCGGCAGACGCCTGACAGGTGGGCATCATTTCAATTTCATTGATATTCACATGCGGGGGCAGCTTGAGCACCCATGCCACGGTTTCCGCGATATCTTCGGGCAGAAGCGGTTTTGTGTTGTCATACACCGCATCAGCCTTGTCTTTGTCACCCAGACGGACCTGACTGAACTCACTCCCACCACACAGGCCGGGGGCAATAGTAGTGGCCCGCACCTGCTTGCCCAGCAGGTCACTCCGCAGGTTGCGCATAAACTGGTCTACAAACGCTTTGGTGGCCCCATACACATTGGCCCCCGGATAAGGGTAAGTGCCCGCAGTACTGCCCAGAGAAATAACATGCCCCGCATTACGCGCCACCATACCCGGCAATAGGGCACGGGTTATTTCCACAAGGCCGGTGACATTGGTTGCAATCATCTGCTCCCAGTCTGTCGGTTTGGTCTGCCATGCTTTTTCCAGCCCCAGTGCAAGGCCAGCATTATTGACCAGCACATCCACCTGCTGCCAGCCTTCTGGCAGCGCATCCGGAAGCGCCTTTATGGCTTCAAGGTCCGTCATATCCAGCACGAACGGCAGCACGGCACCGCCTGCCTGTGCAGCCAGTGCATCCAGCCGCTCCTTACGGCGGCCCGTTGCAATAACGCGAAACCCTTCCTTGACCAGCCGCAGGGCAATGGCATGGCCAAACCCGGCAGTGGCCCCAGTGACCAGAACGGTTTTAAGCGGATGTGTCATAACTGTTTCTCCCTGCTTGGCATGTGGCTGTGCACCACACACGAACAGGGACATCATGCCCTGAGTTGGGCTTTCTCAAAAGCCCGCTTCTTTCAGGCCGTTGGCGCCGGCTCTACCTTTTGGGCTGCCTGTGTCAGCACACGGCGCTCATAGGGCAACAACAGGTCAGCTAGCGTCTGGCGGTCCAGCACGGCCATGAAAGCCCCCATTGCCTCCCCCAGCACGCCGCGTAGGTGGCAGCCACCGGCCAGCAGGCACCCGGCTCCGGCCTGTCGTTTTTCACCGGGCACAGAGGGGGCCATACAGGCCACAAGGGCCATGTCTTCCTCCGTGTGGCGCACAACGTCCCCTATGCAAATATCCTCCGGCGCACGGCCTAGCATCAATCCACCGTTGCGGCCCCGTAACGTATCAACAAAGCCACCACGGCCCAAATGATGAATAACCTTCACCAGATGATTTTCAGAAATTCCATAGGCCTCCGCCACCTCCCGGATGGACACCCGGCGGTCTGCATGCACGCCAAGGTAGAGGAGCGTGCGGAGGGCGTAGTCTGTGTAAACGGTCATGCGCATGGGGCAAGGCTACCGCAACTTGACAGCTCATATCCAGCGTTCAATAAGGTGTGCGAAATATACATCTTTAAGGAGATCGAGTCCGTGGCCCCCTCACTTGACGATAAGACCCGCGCCATCATCACCGCCTGCGTCCCGGCCCTTGAAGCCCACGGCGTGGATATTACGCGGGAAATGTATAGCCGCCTGCTGGCAGACCCCGCCATTAGCGCGCTCTTCAACCGCTCCCACCAGCAGAATGGCAGCCAGCCCACTGCATTGGCATTGGCGGTACTGGCCTACGCCCGCAACATCAATAACCTTGGTGCCCTGACCGGCATGATTGAGCGCATTGCGGAAAAACATGTCGGGCTGAATATCCTGCCCGAGCATTACCCCCATGTTGGGACAGCCCTGCTAGGTGCCATTGAGCATGTGCTGGGAGATGCCGCCACACCGGACATCATGCAGGCATGGGCAAACGGCTACCAGTTTCTGGCTGACGTGTTGATAAACCGCGAAAAACAGCTTTACGACCAGACAGCAAGCACCCCCGGCGGCTGGGCAGGCTGGCGGCCATTTGTCATTCGCAGCCGCGTGCAGGAAAGCCCTCGGGTGCTGTCCCTGTATCTGGAGCCCAAAGACGGGCAGCCTGTGTTGCAGCATAAGCCGGGGCAGTATCTCAGCTTCAACATCACGGTGCCGGGGCTTGGTACACAGCGCCGCAATTACAGCATTTCCTCAGCACCGTCTGAACGCGGATACCGCATCAGCGTCAGCCGTGCGCCAGAAGGGCTGGTCTCCAACTGGCTGCATGATAACGCGCCAGAAGGTACGGAACTTCTTGTCTCCGCTCCGGCTGGGTCTTTCACGCTGGGTACGCCTGCCCCGGCTTCTACCGTTCTGCTGAGCGCTGGCGTGGGGCTTACGCCGTTTCTTTCCATGCTGGAAGCAGCCGCTAGCGGCCCGCACGGTGCGCTTCACTATATTCATGGTACGCATAATGCGGAAACCGAGGCCTTCGGCCCCCGCCTACATACGCTTGCTGCCCAAGGCGTGGTCAAGGCCGATGTGTTTTACACTCATGCCTCCCCCGCCAATAAGGCAGAAGCCTCCAGCGCCGTACAGGTGCATGAAGGACGGATAACGCCTGAATGGGTTAAAGCCAACACGGCTGAAGATGCTGTATATTACATCTGCGGACCAGAAGCCTTCATGCTGGGCATGATAGACGGCCTGAAAGCGGCTGGTGTGCCAGAAAACCGCATCCGGCATGAGGTCTTTGGCCCAGCCACCACAGTGGAAGACACGTTGCACGCAGCCTGAAGCCCACCCGAGTAAAGCCCGACCAACCGGAGCCAGACCATGAACCACGCCACCTCCTCTCACCCGCATTCAGCCACCCCGCCGGGCGGCAACGCCAAGCGTGTAGAGGGGGCGGCTGGCCCTATTTTCCTACGCAGGGTCTATGAAGACCCAACGCCGGAAGATGGTGCCCGTGTGCTGGTGGACCGGCTCTGGCCACGCGGGGTGAGCAAGGAACGCGCCCACCTGACCCTATGGCTGAAGGACATTGCCCCTTCCACCGAGCTACGGGAATGGTTTGGCCATGACCCGGCCCGGTGGGAGGGCTTTCAGCAGCGGTATAAGGCTGAAGTCGCGCAGAATCCGGACGCCATGGCCCAACTTGTTGCACTAGCCCGCAAGGGGCCTGTCACCCTGTTATTTGGGGCCAGAAACACAACGGAAAACGAGGCCGTTGTATTGGCACAGCTTTTACAGGCCGCATGTCATACACCGTGACATTCCTGTGAAAAGAACAAACCAAGAAAGCCGAGAGAAAGCCGCGCCCCACCTACTTGTGGCAATTCTATCCACAGAGTTTTCCCACAATCTCTCCCCGCTTTCTGTGGATAACATTGGGGAAGTTTGCGTAGCCCTGTTGGCCAAAAAGTGCAGTTTTTAGCGGGTTACAGCTTTTTGCTCCGAGTCCGTAAGAAAACCGCTTGACGGTACACAGACTCAGCGAGTCCTTTCTTTTTCAAATAATCCACATGGTAAGCAGCCCGTTTTACCTGCCACTTACTGTCAAGATGTTTACTGCTTTTTAGCAGGATGAGCCGTAGGCTGTTGCAGTCCTGCGACGGTCTTGGCACAAGAGAACAGATAAAATCTTAAGGCTTTCAGGCCCTGCGGCTGCTCCGGCGCCGCTGGCACCCAGGGATAAAAAACGGCGTCATGCATTTTGTTCTGACTTTTTCCTGCCCGGACCGCCCCGGCATTGTTGCGGCCATTTCTTCCGTACTGGTCCAGAGAGGGGCCAATATTTCAGAAACCCACCAGTTCAGTGACCCGGATAGCGGCCAACTCTTCATGCGGCTGGCCTTTGTGGCCCCCCATACCAACAGCCTTGAAGAACTGGAAAACGGCCTGACACCCGTGGCGCAGGAATTCGGCATGGTCATGCGCTTGCACAACACGGCTGTGTTGCCGCGCATCATCATCATGGTCTCCCGCTTTGACCATGCGTTGCTCAACCTGCTGTATCAGGTACGGGTCAACTGGCTGCGGGCCGAGATTGTTGCCATTGTTTCCAACCATCAGGACAGCGCCCAGACGGCGGCCCATGCTGGTATTCCCTACCACTACTGGCCTGTCACCAAAGACAACAAAGCCGAGCAGGAAGACAAACTCCGCGCCCTTGTGCAGGATACCGGGGCAGATCTGGTAGTGCTGGCGCGCTATATGCAGGTGCTGTCTGACGCCCTGTCAACGGAGCTGCGTGGGCGGATCATCAACATCCACCACTCCTTTCTGCCGTCCTTCAAAGGGGCGAGGCCTTACCATCAGGCACACGCACGCGGCGTAAAACTGATTGGCGCTACGGCCCACTACGTCACGGCGGATCTGGATGAAGGCCCGATTATTGAGCAGGAAACCGCCCGCGTAAACCATGCCCTCTCCCCAGATGACTATATTGCAACAGGACGTGGCGTGGAATCTCAGGTACTGGCACGTGCTGTTAAACTGCATGTGGAGCAGCGGGTCATGCTGAACGGCCATCGCACTGTGGTGTTTGCGTAGCGTTAGGGGATCAGCCACATGACCGCGCCCTCTGGTCGGCCGGAGCATTCTGGTATCAACTGGCGGGCCTGCCTGCTCTGTGTGCTGACCAATTTTGCGGTTGCCATGAGTTGCGGGACCTTGCTCCATACGCTGGGGCTGGCACCGTCCGTTGTGGTAAAAACCCTCCCTTTCCAAAAGCTGGCCGTCATGGCCTTAGCGGTAGCCCCTCTACTGGAAACGTCTCTCTTCTTTTCCCTGCCATATTTTCTTTTGACCAAAACCGCACTCCCCCAACGCGCTGTGTGGTGGCTGTTCTTTATAGTCAGTATAACGTCGTTCGTGGTCTGGCATCATGGCGGTGCAACCCCCAGCTTCCACCGTAACTGGCTGCAAGCCTTGTTGGTGGGTGGCTTTGGGGGGCTATGTTATGCGCGCTGTTTTTATGTGACTATGCGCTCCCGCATTGGCAGCCCGTTTTTAACGACGGCCCTGTCCCACTTTCTGTATAATTTTATGGGTTTAACAGTGGTTTTTCTGTTCGGGTAGCGTCAGGCATTTTTACGCACCGGCTTTACCACTGCATGATGCCACGCACGCCAGCCCGCCACCGCCAGTACCACAAACACGGCATATAACAGTGCGGTCAGATACAGGCCACGCATGGTAAACATGACCGTGTATGCAGCATCTATCACACCCCAGAGCCACCAGCAGGCACTATACCGCCGCGCCATCCAGACCTGCGCCAGAATACTATAGGCGCTCAACAGGGCATCCAGCACCGGCATGGGGTCATCCGTCAGGGTTTGCAAGGCATAACCACCCACCAAACCGCCCAACGCCGCAACAAAAAGTCCTGACCAGAAGAGCATATTTTTCAGCGGGACAACATGCACGGCCCCTTCCGCCTGCACACCGCGCAGCCACCGCCACCATCCGTATAAAGATAACGCTGCAAACACGCCCTGTAGCGACATATCCGCATAAAGATGCGCCTGCCAGAACACAACGCCGTATAAAATACTAGCGAGGCACATCACAGGCCAGCAGGCCATGGCCCGGCGGCCTGTCAACCACACACCAAAGGCACTCAGCACCGCAGAAATGGTTTCCAAACCCGTCATGCTGTGGCTTCTCTTTTGAAAATTTTTCTGATCATGCCTGCGCTGCCGTGTCCAGCCATGCCAACACCGCCCTGCCCTGCCCTGTTGCAAACCAGCGGGCATGACCCAGAAGATACCCAGTGTAGGCCACCTCCGCTGACGCAGCGTCCTGCAACAGCGTGCCAAAATAGGCCACTTCCGAAAGTGCAAATTCAACATGCACCAATGGCAGAAACGCGCCCAGCTGTACCCAATCCTGCAGCGCAAGGGGTTTAGCCTGCGCGTAACCGTTCAAAAAGGCAGCCATATGCGTGTAAAAGACACGTCTGTTTTCTGCCGGATCCCGCCAGTCTATCATGCTGCGTTCAAGTGCTACGGCAAGGTCAAACATAGCGCTGGTGCGGTCCGCCATGCCAAAATCCAGCACGCAGCTTACGCTATCCTCCGGCTCTGCCAAGCTATGTGCGCCAACATCCTGCTGCCAGAACAGGTTGGAACCATGCCAATCTCCATGCCCCCAGAGTGTAGGCAGCGTAGCCAGATACGGCTTTAACCGGTCATGCAACGGCACTAGCACAGCAGCACACTCTGCCAGCCATGAGCGGTGAGCAAGTTGCGGCATAAGCCCCGGTTGCAACGCCGCCCAACCCTGCAAGGCAACCAGAAGATCGGGCTGAGCAATAGCGTTCAGGCTGGAGGTCAGTGGTCGGCCCGCCCGCAACCCGGTCGCGCTCCGCCCACCGCGCCCCGGCGCTGGGTAAGAGGCAGAGGCCTTATGCAACTGCGCAAGTGCCCGCCCTGCCGCCATGGCATGGTCTGCATTTTTATAGGGCTGCCAGGACATGACATCCCGGTACACATCCTGCCCTGCGGCAAGGGGGAAGACCTCATACGTCCATTCCCCCAAAGCCATCGCGGTAGCGCCGGACCGGGTGAAGCACGGCAAGCAAACGGGCACAGCGTACTGGTGCAAGTGCCGCATAAAGGCGTGCTCTTCCTGCAATGCCGCAATACCCCGCAGAGAGGCATGATGACGCTTGATCAGGAAACCTCCTGATTTATTCTGGTGTTCCGCGCAGGTTTCACCGTCTATCCGCACGGCGGCGGAAAACGGGCGCATACTGTTCCAGCTTACCGTTGGTGCAGGCGGTAGGTCTGGATACTGTGCCGCTACGGCCTGAATTTCAGCCTCGGTCAGGCAGGGCCAGTCACGTTTGCTCTGCACCCCATGCACACCAAACTGACCGACCGGAGCAGTAGTTTTTTCCATAACCCCTTAAAACCCGGTGGACGCCGTAAACAAGGCTGCAAACCCGCCACCAATGTAATAAGTAGGGTCAGACCCCGCTATAGTTGTGCCACGGCGGCCTGTTGCGTCATGCGCGTTCAGGGTTGGATTGGCCACGCCGGAGAGGTAGTGCTGGTTGGTGATATTAATAAAGTTCATGCGCAGTTCTGGTCTGTGCAGAAATACGACATCAGAAAACCGGTAGCCCACCGCCATATTGGCCGTCACAAAATTGGGAATACGCTCATCATTCATGAAAGTCGCATACTGGCGGCCTGTATATTTGACCGTAAACACACTGAAAACATGCCCATCATCATAAGTCAGCCCCGCAGCGGCTTGCAGTGTAGGGCTGCGAATGGCGCGTTTACCGCGTGTTGGCAGCAGGTCTGCACCGGACAACAGGTCATTATCCACAGTGGCGTGCAGATATTCACCAGACAGATACGGGCTGAAATGGTGCCATGGCCGCAAACCAAGCTCCACATCCACCCCGCGGGATGTCTGCCCACCCGCATTGAAGGTGGAAGACACGTAAGACCCGTTGATCTGCCCGACCGTTTCAATCTGCCGGTTGGTAAAGTTGTAGTTAAACAGGGTCAGGCTGCCAATAATCCGGTCATCCGCATAACGGTAGCCAAGTTCTTCCGCTATGGAATATTCGTTTTTGACCTTGGTGTTGCCCTGCGCCGTAAGCTCTCCGGATGTTGGGTCATACGCTGCATACAGGGCGGTTTCTGCCGGAGTGCGGAAGTTGGTTGTGGTATTGAAAAACACCTGATGCCGTGGCGTGATCTGGTATTTGATGGACAGGCGCGGCAGGGGCACCGCATAATTGGTATTGGCATGGTAAGGCGTGCCGGGCATGGCGTTTGTGCCGTTGCGCGTGAGCATGACCTCCTTAAACCCGCCTGATAGCACTAGCGTGTTATGCAGCAGGGCCAGTGTATCCCCCACATACAGCGCATTGGTTTGTGAGAGCGTATGGTTATTGGTGGCGCGCAATATGCTGCCATCTGCCAGCGTGACGGATGTTTTGCCGCTGCCACCCCATATACCCGCAGCCGTGCCATTCTGCCCTACGGGCGTGAAGCTCTGATACTCGCTGTCATCCGAATAATCGTACCAATATCCGGCCATCAGGGTGTTGGCGCCGTGCTGCCATTCCACCCCGGTTGTAAAGCCACTGCGATAGCTGCGCTGCGTGTAGTCCGCCCGCACCGTGGCCACACCATCCTGCGTGCCGGGTAGCGTAAGGGTTTCTGTCAACGGCTGGTTGCCGTTCCAGAGGCCGGATGTTGGCAGGCTGCTGCCCCCCGGCACATTACCGTAAGCCCCCTGCGCGTAGGGGGTTGTGCGCCATGTGATACCGTGCCCCATATGCAGTTCTACAGGGGCACCCATATACAGGGTTCGCTCTGGCTGACGGTAAAGCCGCCAGTAATCCGTACCCTGAGCATCATTATTACGGTCATAGTTTTTGGCCAGATTATTGGCACCATGCAGGCCGTCCTGCTGCCAGCTAGCCTTGGTGGGCTGCGAGTAATAGCTGTCTATGGCCTGATTCCATGTGCCGACAAGAGCCGCGCTGTTATTGTGGCCCCATGTTTTGAGCAGTTTGAAATCCACATGCTGTCGCTCATCCCGGCCCGGCCCACGCCAGTTATCCGCCGCACTGTGGGAGTAGGACACAAACCCCCGCACACCTGATGACCCGATCTCTCCGCTATCCAACCGCATGAACTGCCTGTTGGTGTTGTAGGAACCGTAAGAGATATTCACCATACCACCCGCTTTTTCCGCCGGGGTGCGGAAACGCAGGGACATCAGCCCCCCGGCCGCATTCAGCACAGGGCTTTCCAACTGGGCAGCCCCTTGCGCCAGAGCAATGCTCTCGTAATTCTCGCTATCAGCAAACTGGCTGGGGTAGCCGCTATAGTACGCAATATCGTTCAGCGGCATGCCTTCCAGCACATAGCCTATGGCATCCCCATTCAGGCCACGCACGGTGATATTGACCTGTGGCGACAGACCCAGCGGGTCAGACGTAGCAACAGTGGCACCCGGCAGCAGAGCGACCAAATCATACGCGGTGGCAGAGGGTGCCTGCCGGGCAATAAAGTCCTGCCCTACCACACTGACCGCCTGCGCCTGCGTTTGGGGCCGTATCAACCCGCCCCCGGCATGGTCTGCCACCGGGTTGGCCTGCACGGTTATGGTCTCCTGCCCCTGTGCCCGCACCGGCGCGGGCGCTGCCGGTGTAGAGGCGTGATGTGCACTGGGTGCGTGCGGGTGTGGGGCACTATGCCCGCGCGACGTGGGCACACCCTGCGGTGGCACAGTAGCAGCCTTACCTGTGGCAGCCTGACCCACGCACGGCAGAAGGCTGGTGCCGGAGAGCACCGCGCTGGCAAACAGAACAGAGCGGAATGTCAGGCTCAACGGCATTGGCAAAACTTTCTTGACGGCTCAGCTTGGGTTGAATTTTCGGACTACGGGGGCAATGGTCAGTCCCTGCGCCACAATAGTGAAGATCACCACTCCGTAGCAGATACACAGCAGGGAATCACGCACTGGTCCGTCAGGCAGGCCCAATGCCAGCGAGATGGAAATGCCACCGCGCAAGCCCCCCCATGTGAGCACGGCCAAAACCCCCATACGGTCCTGCCCCCTAATATAAACCGGCAGTGTAGCCAGTAATACGCTACAGGCCCGGCTTAGCAGGGAGAGCGGAATGGCCAGCACCGTTGCCCAGATAAGCGGCAGGGAGAACGTAGTTTCCAAAACCTGAAAGCCGATGAGCACAAACAGCATGGCGTTCAGCACTTCATCTACAACTTCCCAGAGAAAATGAAGGGTTTTGCGCCCCTGTTCTGATATGGCGCGATGCGTTGCAGGAGCCGCCATAACCAACCCTGCACTGACAGCAGCAATAGGGCCGGACATACCCCACGCCGTACACAGGCTGTACACCCCCGTACAAAGCGACAGGGAGATGAGCACATCAAGATGCGGGTCTTTGGCGATACGGAAGGCCTGTTGCGCCAGCCAGCCCCCTAACAGGCCAACAAGCAAGCCACCCCCCACTTCAACAGCAAAGGCCTCGGCCAGATGCAGGGCAGACACAGCGTGCTCATGGTGGGACACACCCAGCGCCACCGTGAAGATGACAACAGCCACGCCATCGTTAAACAGGCTTTCCCCGGCAAACAGGGCCTGAATTTCCGCTGGCAGGCCAAGGCGGCGGAGCATACCAATAACGGAGACGGGGTCTGTTGGCGCAAGAATGGCCCCCAGCACCACACACCATGCAAAACTGACAGGCAGCCCAACCAGCGCCAAAATACCCCAGATGCCTGTTGCAAAAACAGCAACGGCAATAAGCGTACCCAAAAGAGCCAATGCCAGAACAGAGAATTTACGCTTATTCAGAGCGGAGAGGTCTACCGCCTGCGCGCCAGCAAATAACAGGAAGGACAATGCCCCCTGCAACAGGGTTGCGGGCATATCCACCGCTGCCAAAAGGTGGCGGATGGCATGCACCCCCTCCCACGGCAAAAACTGGTCTA
This sequence comes from Acetobacter sp., assembly GCF_052102375.1. GTDB lineage: Bacteria > Pseudomonadota > Alphaproteobacteria > Acetobacterales > Acetobacteraceae > Acetobacter. The sequence continues at coordinate 2,311 of NZ_JBQDXI010000028.1, read as the reverse complement.
TCAGCATAAGAAATACGGAAAATACCAGAGAGAAAACCATAATCCCTATGGTAAGCGGCAACTGTAACAGTCTATTGTTAAAAATTCCAAAAACTGTTGCAGAAACAAGAACCAAAGCCAACAGGCCCAGTGATGTCATGCGCTCTCTCCCATAGCATGTGGCATAACACTGCCTGAAGAAGGCTGAGGCATAAACAGCGTATGGGCCTTGTATGCAGAAAAAAATAAAAACCGCACGCTATTCCTGCGGTGCATCCGGTTTTGTGTCCATGGTAACAAACATCTGGTCGGAAATGGCCACGTTTTGCGGTTGCGCCAGATCAGCCGTTTTCTCCTTGAGGTCTGCCAGTTCTTCCCTGACATCTGAGAGTATCTCCAGCAGGGCCTGATGATCTTCCGCCGCACGGCGGTCTGCCCCACGGCTGAGCACGGCATTACCCACCATAAGTGCAGGTAACGCCACAAGCTGGATGCAGTTGCTGATATAGAGCAAGGTGTTCTGCCAAGCGGGCACCAACACCGGCACGAGGGAGAACAGAAAAAACGCATAAACGCACCAGATGCTGCCAAACAGCATGGTCATTTTAACAGCCACGCTGTCGTTAATACGAGCAAGCATGGCGCTGACTGTCTTGGTCATAGGTCTCCTGCGGCCTTGTTAGGACGGGGCGGGTCTTGGGCTTGTGTTGCTGTGTCATTACCACAAGACGGCCAAAACGTCCGCCCACATACGGGCCAAGGTAGCGCAGGGCTACTCTGTCACGCTGTTCTGCCGTTAATGGGCAGACAGGTGCATCTTGTAAAAGGCGCTCTGGCCTTTAAGGGCGGTGGCGTGATGTTGCAGAACGCCTATTGTGTAGGTACCGGTTTTGGCCGCAGCCACGCTCCAGCTTTTGTGGGCGCAGTTATGGTCCGCACTGGCCAGCATATCCCCCTCCGGGTCTTTGACAAAAACCCCTACGCTGGACTTGCGGGCATGGCAGAGAATGGAGAGCGTTTGCCCCTGCCGCAACGGCAGCCGGAACTGTGCGGGTTGTCCGCCTTCGAGTGTGCCAGACATGTGCCTACTGCCCACTTCCTCAACCACCGCCGGGCTGAAGAGCGGCTCTTCAGCCCGTGCCAGATTATGACCGGACGAGCTAAGCGCTAACAAAACCAGAACTCTCACGATAAAACGCTGTGGCGTCGTCATTTTTATTGTTCGCCCTTCATAAAATGAAGTGAGTGATATGCAGTTTATACATGACAGATATACACCAACACAACAACAACCGTAACGGCCGGCCCTCATTTTTGCGTGTTATGGCAGCGCGGACAAAACCATGAGTTTCCATCCGGCTGAGGTATAGACGGCGGGCGCATCATCATCCGCATCGTACACAACAAGGCCTATCGCGGGACTGGGTCTGCCTTTGATCTGAGTGCGAGAGAAAGTGGGCAGGTGCAGGCCTGTGGTGGGGGTTACGGTGCCTGCCAGTGTTTCATTGCCGCCGGAATCAAGCTGCCGCAGGGCCGTACCGCCGTTGCTGTCCGTCAGGCCGGTGGCGGCATAGCCAGTTGTGATTACGGCTGTGGATTCCCACGCAATGCTCTGGCCCGTGCCCATGCGTAGGCCGTTGGTGGCGGAAAGCCCTGTCAGGTTCAGCCCTATAGCGGCGTGGCCCGTTACGGTCATGGCACTGGCGCCATTATTATCGAGCGTTGTGGTCAGACCACTGGTGAGCAGGCTGCCCTTCAGGGTCTCGTTACCATTGTTATCGAGGCTACGAAGCGTTGCGCCGCTTCCGCTATCCTGCAACAGGCCGTTCTGGTACGCTGTTCTGACCGCATCTGTCGCTTCCCACGCGATATGCTGACCTTCTGCCAGACGCAGGGCGTCTGGTGTGCTCAAGCCCGTGGTGTCCAGCCCTATGGCAGCTGATCCTCTCGCTACAAACGCTGCCGCAGTGGGCTGAACCAGTTGCACAATGGTCTGGCTGTTCTGCAACGCGCCTGGCAGGGTTTCATTGCCCTGCGTGTCCAGTGTGCGGGCAACGCCGGGGGCCACGGTATCTATCAATTTACCCGCACTAAACGCGGTGCTGACAGTGGTTGTTGGCTCCCATGACAGTTTTTACCCCGTTCCCAGCCGCATGGCTTCCGGTGCGGTCAGGCCTGTGAGGTTAATACCCACCTGCGCCTGCCCCGCCAGTGTCCAGCCAAGGCCAGTAGATGCATTGCTAATGGTGGACGTAATATCCCCGCTAGAGCCAATGGATGTTGATTTTCACTGAGAACTGGGTTCTTCCGCACTTTTCGTGATGATGTTTTT
>NZ_JBQDXI010000027.1:0-28123 GCF_052102375.1 Acetobacter sp. | reverse complement strand
ACTTTTTCATAATCTAACCCGATGTACAACCCTTCTGTGAGATTTCCGCGTCGACTGAACGCACTACTTCTCGATAGACTACCGTTTTCTGCTGTCTTGGGTTGCCCTATGTCCGTTTTCACAAACAAAGCCTCTTCCATTATTTCTCAGTTGCGGGAGCGTTTGGGAGCAGACAAGGTCTCGACGAATACATCCGTCTGTGACGTGCATAGTCATGGCGAAGCTTACCACGGCGCCAATATGCCTGAAGCCGTCATTTTTGCTGAGTCCACTCAAGACGTGTCGGCCGTTTTAAAACTATGCCACGCACACCGGGTCCCCGTTGTGGCCTTTGGCGCAGGAACCTCTGTTGAGGGGCATGTAACGCCTCCGGCGCACAGCATCAGTCTGGATCTATCCCGGATGGTGGACATCCTTGAAGTTAATAGCCCCGACCTGGATTGCAGGGTGCAGGCTGGCATAACACGCCAGGCGTTAAATGCTTTCCTGCGGGACACCGGGCTGTTTTTCCCAGTGGACCCAGGCGGAGAAGCAACGCTAGGCGGTATGTGCGCCACACGGGCGTCGGGCACTGCGGCTGTACGTTATGGCACCATGAAAGAAAACGTACTTGGCCTGACCGTTGTGATGGCTAATGGTGAGGTGATCCAGACAGGGGGCCGCGTAAGAAAGTCGTCCACCGGGTATGATCTGACATCCCTGTTTATTGGGTCTGAGGGCACATTAGGGATTATAACTGAAATTCAACTCAGGCTTCACGGTGTGCCGGAGCAGATTTCAGCCGCAGTCTGCCAGTTTGACAGGCTTGATGACGCTGTGACAACGGCCACAGAAATTATACAGATGGGCATCCCCATTGCCCGGGTAGAGCTGCTGGATAATGTGCAGATGGAAGCGTGTATTGCGTTTTCCAGCCTGACAGAGTTTCAACCACTGACAACGCTGTTTTTTGAGTTTGCAGGTGCACCTGCCGCTGTCAGCGAACAAATAGCCCTGACAGAGTCTATTGCCCTCGACAATAATGGCCGCAGTTTCTGTTGGGCAGATACTCAGGATGAAAGAAACCGCCTATGGAAGGCACGCCATAACGCTTATTGGGCAATAAAAGCCAAGAGTACCGGCAAGCAAGTTATTTCTACAGATTGTATTGTACCGATCTCGCTTTTAACGGCTTTGATTACCGGAGTACGGCAGGACATTGAACAGTCTGGCCTATATGCGGCCATTCTTGGCCATGTAGGTGACGGCAATTTTCACACACTGATTGTGACAGACGATACGCCAGAAGGCTACCAACAGGCTCTAGACCTAGACCGTAAGATTGTTGCGCGTGCCTTGGCACTGGGTGGGTCCTGCAGTGGCGAGCACGGCGTAGGCTTGGGTAAGCTTGAGTTTTTGGAAACAGAGCATGGTTCCGGGGCTTTGAGTGTCATGCGTGCCGTAAAAGCAGCGTTTGACCCCTATAATATTCTGAACCCCGGAAAACTCCTGCCCTCTGGACCTGTCTTTGAGGGTTAAGCAGCCTTAAACAGCCAGTTCATCCAGCAATGGAATACCAGCTTTGGCAGACATAGCTTTGCGATAGGCCTCTACCTCATCAGGGTAAACAAGCCCACGAATGAGGGAAAGGCTATGCAGATGGGCAAACAGATGAATGTCATCCGTTGAAAGTGTGCCATTGACCGCCGACTTGTCTTGAATGAGCGGAGCAAGTTCAGACAGCAATGTATTGAGACCAGCCAAAGCCTGCGGGCCTTCATTCAATATGTCTGAAAACAGACCGGTAGATTTCTCTTTGTTCCGAATAAAGTAAGCCCGGCCAGACGTAGTGGAAAACTCCGGAAAAGGTGCACAAGCGGCTCTTGGTAAAAACTGCCGATAGAGCGGCCCGCTCGCGCGCTGCATCCAGTCTGAAAGTTCAGGCCGTGTTGGCCCCTTGAGAACGGGTGTGCCTGCTTGCTCAATATGAGCAATAATATCCATGCTTTCACCCATGTAGTGCCCATTATACTCAAGAATAGGCAGCATTTTACGGCCGATCATTGCTTTGGGCGTCGCTTCATCATCATTTTGCAACATAATCAGCTCAAAAGGCAGGTCATGCAGGCCAAAGATCATGCGTGCCTTGATGCAAAATGGACAATGGTCATAGACGTAAAGTTTATACATTTTTTTCTCCGTGCTCAGGATATCTGCCTATCATAATCAGGAAGTAAAAAAACAGGTCGGCCTGTTCACTCCCATTAAACAACGCTCTATAAGCACCGTGTTTCCGACATGTGAGAATGCCATGTGGCACCCTCTCCTTGCTTTGTCTCTTGATGGTGTACTCATGGCCGATCAGTCCCCCCTCATTCTTTCCTTTGGTAGCGTCAACATAGACCTGACAGTAGGTGTGGAAACCCTGCCCAAAGCAGGCGAGACCCAACACGCAGGCAGCTACACTGTAGGGCTAGGGGGTAAAGGGGCTAACCAAGCAGCAGCAGCGGCCAGACTATGCCATAACCACTCAATAAAGGTCGCGCTGGCTGGGCGCACCGGCCCGGATAACTTTGCCACGTTAGCGCGTGAGACATTGACTACGTTTGGCGTGGAGTGCTCTCCGCTACTCGAAGACCCGGACCACGCAACCGGAATCGCGCTCATTCACGTCGATAAACAGGGCGAAAATTGCATTACTGTTGTGGGAGGGGCTAATCAGGCCGTCTCTGAAACAGATATTATTGCGGCCACTCCTCTCCTTAACGCAGCCCAAGTTCTACTCTTACAACTTGAATGCCCTCTGCATGCCGTAACAGCCGCGGCCCAAGCGGCACATGCTGGTGGCGCTGTCGTTATTCTGGACCCTGCTCCAGCACCCAATGAGGACCTGCCCAAGCTACTTTGGCAGAATACCGACATTGTGACACCCAACGAGACAGAAACGGAGCGCCTGACCGGAATTCGACCGGAAACGCCAGATGGCGCCGCACAGGCAGCCCGTATTCTACGCGGCAAAGGTGCGAAAGCCGCAATCATAAAGATGGGTGGACGCGGCACCTATTGGCAGGACGCCACAGGAGAAGGCTTTATCCCCCCTTTTCCAGTAACTCCCATTGATACGGTAGCAGCCGGCGATTGTTTCAATGCTGGTCTGGCCGTTGCCCTAACTTTACAAAATTCGTTAGGTGATGCTGTCAGATTTGCTTCCGCATGTGGAGCACTTGCGACAACCCGTAAAGGCGCAGCTGACGCTGCACCAACATGGAACGATGTACAAAACCTGCTTATTTAAGAGCAATCTTTAATAAAAAGGTAAATGACATACTGACTGTTGTTGCTGTGGCTTAACTAGCCTGAATGTTCGTTACAAAACCACATCACTCAAGCTCAATCCCGGCTATTTTGCAGGCACAAAAACCTCCATGCGGTACGGGTTGAAAAGCGTAGAAAACCTGACTTTCAATGGTGATGTGATTTTTTATGAAAATGGCACCCATAGCCATTAGTGTGGTAAAACTCACATTCAGGCCTCTGTTTAATTTTTCGTAGAAAATTGAAGTTTAGCCGTAGGTATGAGACTGTAAGCTTTGTTTAACCACAACAGCACTCGAGTGACATATGCGGCTTCCATTGTCTGCGATTTTCTTATCCAATTCTGCACGCAGTGCCCGACAGCGCATGCGCTCATTTTTTGCTCTAACAAGTGTCAGCATGCTTGCGTTAAGCGGAGTTCAAAGTCAGGCCGCATCGGCAGCCAATACGCCGGAACCAGACCTTTCCGCCATTCAGACTGTTGTGGTTATTTTTGCTGAAAACCGTTCTTTTGATAATCTGTATCGCGGCTTTCCGGGCGCTGAAACCTCGGCGTCACTCCCCCCTGAGGCTGCCCTGCAAAAAGACCGAGACGGCTCCATTCTGCCTGTACTGCCCCCCGTGTGGGGTGGTTTGACAGGGCGTGGCGCTAGCAACCCCATCACACAGGCCATGAGCGAACATTTGCCCAACGCGCCTTTTGAGGTTGATGACGCAAAAGGATTTCATGTCCCTCTCAACACCCTAACGCATGATCTGTGGCACCGTTTTTATCAAAACCAGATGCAAATTAATGGCGGTAAAAACGACATGTTCGTCGCGTGGGCAGATTCTGGTGCCATGCCAATGGGCTACTGGGATGGTAGCCACATGCAGATGTGGAAAATCGCTCAACAATATACTTTAGCAGACCATTTTTTCATGGGTGGTTTTGGCGGGTCGTTTTTTAACCATCAATGGCTGGCCTGTGCTTGTGCTCCTTATTATCCAGATGCTGATAAAAGCCCGGCCAAGCCATCCATCGCGGTTACCACCGCTGACGGCACAGCTCTTGCCCTTGCCCAGAACTCTCCTAAATCTGCCTTGAGTGGTGTCCCGAAATTTGTACGGGACGGTAATCTGACACCAGATTTTTATGCTGTGAACACCATGCAGCCCCCGTACCAGCCCAGCGGGAATGCTCCGGCTGTGGGGCAGGACGCACGCTATGCAGACCCTGCCCGTGCGACCACTCTCCCCCCACAGACCAGCCCTACAATTGGGGACCGTTTGAGTGAAAAAGAGGTGAGCTGGGCGTGGTTCTCCGGTGCTTGGCAGCATGTGCTAGACCACGGCAACAGTGACCCTGTGCCGGACTTTCAGTATCATCATCAACCTTATAACTATTTCATTAATTATGCGCCCGGTACGGCAGCCCGCGCACAGCATTTGCAAGATGGCGGCTTAAACGGCGCACGGTTTCTCAAAATTATTGATGACGGCAAATTGCCTCAGGTTTCGTTCTACAAACCTCAAGGTAACCTGAACGAGCATTCTGGTTATGCCGATATTGAAAGTGGCGATGCACACATAGCCTCTCTTATCCACCACTTGGAAAAAAGTCCGCAATGGCCGCATATGCTGGTTATTGTAACCTATGATGAAAATGGTGGCCTTTGGGACCACATGGCTCCTCCCAAAGCAGACCGTTGGGGGCCGGGCACACGTATTCCCGCCATTATTGTCTCACCATACGCCCGGCGGCATTATGTGGACAAAACGGTACAGGACACATCGTCCATCCTCAAATTTTTGACTGAGCGTTTCATGTTGCGCCCGCTGGAAGGTGTACAGACACGAGACAAAGGTATTATGGCCAGCACCGGCCAACCCTTGGGTGACCTGACATCTGCCCTCCAGTTACCGGCTGCCAGCACCAACTGAAAGATGCATTGAGGGGTAAGATGATACCCCTCACCGTCTGAGTTAGTGGTGTGGCGGGATATAACCGTCCGTCAATGTCTGTAAAAATGCAACTATTGCCTCTATCTCCTTTTCTGAAAGCGCTGGTTTTTTATCCATGCGCTCTCCAAAAGGCGGGTCTTTATTGATATTGGCTTGGTACTGCGTTGGCAGATCATTATAACGCATCACCTTGCCGTGCGTGTCCGTAGGGTACACACGCTCTGGGTGGGTATCACGCAATACATAAAACGCCACAGCATCATGGAGCGTTTTATAAAAGCCATTATGGAAAAATACTTTGCGTGTCGCCACATTGCGCAAAGTTGGCGTCCGAAATAAGCCACAATACTCAGGCCGTTCCTGAAGGTCCTTACGGTCAGGACCACACAACCCGAGATCATAAGAACTGGCAGAATGTGTTTCCTCCAGTTCCTTATTGCGTGGCACGGCAAGAGCAATCATGCCGTAATCCGTAAACTGTGGCGGCGTGCCATCGTGACCCGGTTGACTAATATGGCATGAGGCACAATTGCCTTTAGCGGGGTCCTCAAACAGCTTTAGACCAAGTTGCTCCTCCGGGCTTAGAGCAACTTTGCCTGCCAGAAAGGCATCATACTTACTGGTATAGGGGTAAAAAACCTTCCAGCTTTGCTGATACGTTTCAAGTGCTTTTGTTAGCACTACAAACAGGGACGTTGTTTGCAAAAAGGGCTCAAGAGCCCGTAATTTCTGCTCGTATCCAGCCTTGATGGCTTTTGCCACCACCTCTGCCTGCGTTTTATTCCCCATCTCGAAAGGAGCCAGTAGCGGGATCGCAGCCTGCTCGGCCAATGTATTGGCCCGACCATCCCACGTTAATCCTCCAGTCGGCCCATTATCAATGCTTTCATCGGCTTCATCTTCAGAGTCAAAAAAATGCTCTGTAAACTGCGGTACCGCCTGCAAATATTTTAGAGAAGGCGTAGCTCTGTGCCCGGTAGCCTGTAAGGTGGGACCACCTTTTTGTACGGCAAGCCCATTGGCAGGCGCAAAAGCATGCCCTTCATCATGACAACTGGCACAGGACAACTTTCCAGAGGCAGACAGTGAAGGGTCATGAAATAATTTATCACCAAGAGCTGAAAGCGCCTCAACCTGCCTGAAAACCTCTGCCCGGCTCATCCCTTCCTCCGCTCTTACGGAGAAAGGGCATATAAGCATGAGACTGCCCAGAAGAAGTGCCTTGAGCGTGTATGATCGTATCATGACCTTAATTCTTCTTGTGCTTGCCCTCTTTTACCCTATGCAGCACCCGTTACGGATGGGCCGCAAGATCAGGGCTGTGCAATCAGCTCTTTAATAAGGGCCTTCATGCGGGGCACATCAACCGTCAGCACGACCTTTTCTTTCTGCTCATCCAAGCCAGGCTGATACCCTTCCATCCACGAGAGGATGTCACCGTACTGAGCACTAAACGCCGTATTGACGTCTACATAAAGCTCTGCGCTGGTACGGATAAGGCTGGGGTCCAGCCAGACGGCGGCGGCAATTTCATCCCATAAGGGGAAATTATTGGCCGACTTACGCATAATACGCGCAATTGGTGTGTCGGACTGGGTAATGTCTTTCACAAACTCAGCCGACATTTCCGTCTCTGTAGAAGGGTCAACAGGCACCATAAGAATATGCTTCCAAGGCGCATGCATCACAATGGACGCTGCTTCCGGGTCAAACCGGATATTAAATTCGCGGCGGGGTGAATTTACAAACTCCCGCGCGAACTGAGCTGCTGCCGGGCTGTTCAGTTTCTGTTGGGGGTTAAGGCTTCCCCCCATATACACCAGCTCTTTGGCAAGGCTTGCAAATTGCGGGTCCATTTTCTGAGCAAGAGCCAGATTGGTCATGGGCCCGCTTTCAATAATAGTGATCTGCCCCGGATACTGGTGCACCATACGCAGCATGAATGACGCGGCATTTTCCGCTGAAGGCTTTAATTTGGGGTTACCCCAAGGCAGGTCAGGCACGACATCGGCAGGATGGTATGGCGGAAGGGGCTGGTTGGTTTTTTCAACCCACTTTTTCATCCAGGCTCCTTTCCATATCAGCTTGCCATAAAGCGCTTCCCACCGCTCTGTCAGCTTTTCTGAATTCATGAGCGGATAAGTTGCACCGGGTACAACCGGCACCTCTGTCTTGTTGGCGATTTCCAGCCCGCGCAACGCGTACGCAGTCGCCTCTTTCTGCCAGAAATCACCACTAACAGTTGCAAACCCCAACACTTTTACATGCGGAGATTTCAGCACCATCCATTGTGCCAAGGCAAAGCCATCATCATCAAAAACAACCAGACGGTCAGCCTGCTCAGCCTGTGCCAATGCAGGCACACAGGCACCAGCCAGCCCCAACCCGAGAAGGCAGTGTCGTGTAAAACGTGAGAAAAAACCGGGTTTCATATGGCGGTACCTTTATACGTCTTGATCAAGATTTTCTGGGCCAAAAGAGGCTGGCAGCAACGCGTGGAGTGTCTCTTCAAAAAGAAGCTTTCCATCTTCATTCACAACCTGCACACGCGTGGCTGGGGTCGCAAATTCCCGAATTTTCTGGCGGCAGCCCCCGCAAGGCAAGCAGGGAGCTGGACCTTTACCAGCAACCATAATGGTCTTAATTTTACGATTACCGCCAGCAGCGACCATGGCTGCAATGGCACCGGCCTCTGCACAGGTACCTTCCGGATAGGCTGCATTTTCAACGTTGCACCCGGCAAAAATCTGCCCGTCCTCGGTAACCAGTGCAGCGCCCACCTGAAAGCGGGAATACGGAGCATAGGCTTTCAAACGCGCAGCGGTGGCCTGAGCCGCCAAAGTAGCAAAAAGCTCGGTCATGCTTTCTCTCCTGCAACGTTATGCATAAGAACGGAGAGCGTCTGCGCTGCTGCCTTGAAGGCTTCTACAATGTCATCTGCCACGGCAATATCCCCGCCGCTCTGACGGATAAACCCTTCCACCATAGCGTTTTGCAAAAGTCCCTCCGAGTGCACAATCATGCTGTCAGCGTCCAGCCAGCGGGTTTTGCCAGAAGCCTGATGCACGGCATTCAAAGGTTCTTTCCATCCGTGTTCAAAATAGGCCTGAACCTTGTCATGATAACTGCGGCCATCAATTGTGTAGCCCGCCATTGGTTTGTTCTGGGCGGCCATGTAGCCAATTTCTACCGCAGTCCCTGGGTCCATATCTGCGGCACGACGGAAAGGATCTATACAGAACAAGGCACCATCGCACTCATCCATAAGCCCCCGATCAAGCCGGGCAATAAGAAGGCTTGTGTCTTTACCGGCTGGGAGCGCTTCTACTTCATCCTGCCCGTCAAATGGTGAAACACCATGCAAGCGTACGGTCAGGCAGATTTCCTTGAAGGTATGAAACAGCGCCTGAGCATTCTTCCGGAACACGAGGTCTCCGCCAAGATAAATCTTGGGATATGCCTTAGTCTCAGTCATGCAATCTTCCACTGTGTTGCCACTTCAAGGTTTGAAGGGGGTGCTGTTACCAGCTTTCGGTAAAAGCACACGTTAAATTTTCATCTGGAAGGCCATAGACAGTCCTGCTGATAAGGGCAACAAACGGGAAAACATATCCTAACACCCCAACAGTGCGTTCCGCCCCAACCAGTTGAGAGAGCCTTATGCGGTTAGTGTCCAAACGTTTTTCCGGGGCCGTTCTGGCTCTTGCCCTCCTGTCTGGCTGCTCCCATCTTGCACCCCATACATCCCCCGCCAATCAGGACCAGAGCGCTATATCCCTGACAGCGCCTCAACATGGGGATTTTGGGCATTATACACTCGCACTGACATGGCAGCCGGGCTTCTGCTCAGGCCCTAAAGGAAATAGCTGCAATGCTGACCAACCGCGCGAACCGCTGGTCGGACTACATGGCTTATGGGCCTCCCGCCCATCCGACCTGATCAAGACCAACGTACCCGTCACAACATGGTGGCAAAAAGGATGTGCACGTTATACGCCGGATGCCACTTTACCCGCCCCACATCTTTCTGCTTCCCTGACTCAAAGGCTGGCAGAACTGGTTGCCCATACGCACAGCAATTTGGTGGATCACGAATATAAAAAGCATGTGCAGTGCTTTGGTATGGATGGAGAGCAATTTTTTACTGCTGCGGCAACGTTACGTGACCGTTTTGCCTCTCTACCCGCAGCGCATTATCTTGAATCTTCTGCCGGTCAGCTCATTGCCAAGACTGATCTGATACAGCGGATTCAGGCTGATACGGGCGCTTTGCCTGAGCGTGGTGTGCAGTTCCAGTGCAACAAGGACGCACAAAACAGATCTATCCTCTCCCAAATCTGGTTTACGCTTAAACCGGATCAGCTTTCCAGTTTTCCACGCGCAACAGCTTTCCTGAGTAGCCCGCAAATTCAGGACAACTGCCCTGCCCATTTCCTTGTGCCTGAATGGCCAAAACCGGCCACCCCGTAAAATCCGGCCGCCTTTCCAAAGCCCAACTGTTGCGTTTCAAGAACAGTTGGGTCAGGAGTTGGTCTCTCTTTTGTTTTGCGCCAGTTAAGGACAACGAATGCATAGCCGTGGGTGCCTTGGTATTCTTCTTCTCATAGGCATTGCTGTCTGTTTTTCGTCGGACCGCAAACATATTAACATCCGCACGGTTGCAGCCTGTCTTGCAGCACAATTTGCCATTGGGTTTCTGGTATTGCGGGTCCCTGCCGGGCAACAGGCTCTTTGGGCGCTCTCCAAATTTGTAACGGGTATTCTGGCGTGCGGGGATGAAGGCGCGCGGTTTCTCTTTGGTGCCCTTGCCAGCGATAAAATGGCGACCATTTTCCCGAACGAGGGGTTTGTCTTTGCCTTCCGGGTTTTGCCATCCCTCGTCTATGTCAGTGCGCTTATTGCCATTCTGTTCCATGTGGGCTTCATGCAGTTTTTTGCGCGCGTTGCAGGCAAACTACTGCAAAAAGCGTTTGGCACTTCGCCCGTTGAGTCTTTCGGTGCAATTATCACTATTTTTATTGGTCAAAGCGAACTACCAGTCGCGCTCGGCCCCTATCTACGCACAATGGCCGCAACGGAATTATTCAGTGTTCTCTGTAGTGGTGCGGCCTCTGTTTCTGGCGCTACACTGGTTGGCTATGTAGGCTTGGGCGTGCCTGCACACTATCTTGTTGCGGCATCCTTCATGGCCATTCCGGGCGGCCTACTTTTTGCAAAACTGCTGGCACCCCGCCCTCTCGGTAGCCCAGTCGATACACTGGCATCCGGTCGTTTATCGTATCATCAGGCTTTTTTTGAAACGGTGACTGAAGGCGCCATAAAAGGTACCCGCACAGCGGTTGCTGTCGCTGCAACGCTTGTGGCTTTTGTGGGGCTGATTGCACTGGTGAATACCGGCTTGCAGTCTCTTGGTCCTGCCCTGCACGTTCCGGGCCTGTCACTTGAGTATCTGTTTGGGCTTTTGTTCGCCCCCATTGCCTGGTTACTCGGTGTGCCTGCGGCGGAGTGTGGTGTTGTTGGCTCTGTGCTTGGGTTGAAGTTGGTTATCAATGAATTTGTAGGCTACCTGCACCTAAGCCCCTTTTTGCAGAATGGAGCACTTTCCGCCCGCAGCGGGGCTATTGCGGCATTTGCTCTTTGTGGTTTTGCCAATTTAAGTTCCATTGGCATTCTTGTAGCCGCCTTTGGCAGCCAGTGTCCGGAACGCCGGGAAGAGCTGGCAAGAATAAGCGCACGAGCAGTCCTTGCTGGCATGTTGTCCAACCTCATGAGTGCCGCTATTGCGGGCATTATTCTTGTTTAAGCCCCACCATCTGTTTTGCGGGAGCCCTCCATGACGCCACAGAAAATCATTATTGATACGGACCCCGGCCAAGACGATGCCATCGCCATCATACTGGCCTTGGCATCGCCGGAATTTGACGTACTGGGTTTGATTGCCGCCGCAGGTAATGTGCCTGTAGAACAAACAGCGCTGAACGCTTGTAAAATTCTGGAATTAGCCGGTCGCTCTGATGTGCCTGTTTATAAAGGCTGCCCGCGACCAATACGCCGCCCCCCAATTAATGCGCAGCATGTGCATGGCGATACAGGAATGGACGGCCCCGACTTGCCAGCCCCTACCCTAACGCCCAGACCCCAGCATGGCGTGGCATTTTTACTGGACACTTTGGCCAACAACCCCGCCAAAACCATTACCATTGTGACACTGGGCCCGATGACCAATCTGGCAACGGCCGTTATTCAGGCGCCGGATGTTGTTGCACGCGCCAAGCGCGTTGTGTCGATGTGTGGCGCATGGACGGAGACAGGCAACATTACACCAAGCGCTGAGTTCAATGCGTTTGCGGACCCTGACGCCACAGCGATAGTCTTGGCAAGTGGCCTTCCTCTCACACTTGTCCCGCTGGATGTTACTCATAAGTTTTTGATTACACCCGACAGGCTGGAAAAACTCGCGGCACTTTCCGGGCGTTGCGCCCGTGCCGCCTATGACATGCTTAACTTTTCAGCCCGCTTTGACTTAAAAAAATATGGCTGGAGCGGCGCCCCCTTGCATGACCCATGCACCATTGGATGGCTTCTTGCGCCCGAATTTTTCTCCGGGCGGTTTGTCAATGTGGAAGTAGAGGTCGCAAGCCCGCTTACCCTCGGGGCGACGGCTGTTGACTGGTGGAAAGTAACCCACCGACCACCCAATGCAGAATTCCTCAACACAGTTGATGCGGCCAGTTTATGGACGCTCATGTTAGAGCGTCTTTCCAAGCTACCCTAAAGCCGTTTGGGACTAAGAAGCCACACCAACTCCTGTGCCGGGCAAATACCTTTAAGGCCACCTGGCACAGCTACGGCCTCCAGCTCCGTAAGAGTATAATCCGCTGCGTAGAGAGTGCTGAGTTCCCGTTCATCTACCGAGAACGGTGGCCCTCCCCGCTTAGTCTGGTCGTAATCAAGGCAGACCAGCAGTTGTTGGGCTGCGTGTGTAATTTGAACTATATGCGCAGCATAAAATCGGCGCATATCCTGTGGCAGTGCAATAAGCGCCGCACGATCATAAACAGCATCAACCGAACCAAGAGCATCGGCATCAAGACGAAAAATATCGCCGACAAAAACGCGCAGGCAACCGGCGCTATAACACGGACCATAATCAGTTAGAGCGATTTCTGGTTTGTACCCAAGGTCTTGAAATAAACTCTCTACCGCAATTTGGCTTAACTCACTTCCCGTCACACGAAAACCCTGTGCAAGCAGCCAGTGTATGTCCACAGTTTTGCCGCACAGGGGAACAAACACATGAGCGCCGGTAGAAAGTTTTAGCGCAGGAAAGTTACGAAGCAGGAAAGTATGCGGTTCTGGCGCATGAAACCCTGTTTCGTTCCGTTTCCACTTATCAAGCCAGAACGAAGCCTCCATCAGAGCTTACACCTTTTGCGCCAACCCACAGCGGCGGTCACTCTGGGTTTTTCAACCGGTCAGGCCGGAAACCTGTTGCCACAACGTAAAGCTCGCTTGAATCCTTGCGGCTAGCTGGAGGTTTGGCATGACGAACCAATGAGAACGCCTGCTTGAGTGTATCCAACATGGCGCGCTCTGCACCACCTTGGAATACTTTGGCGACAAACCCACCGCCTTCGGCCAGAATATCAAAGGCAAAATGAAGCGCTTCCTCTGCCAAACCGATAATACGGATGTGGTCTGTAGCAGAATGGCCTGTGGTGTTAGGTGCCATGTCTGACAAAACAAGGTCAGCCTTGCCGTCCAACATACCGATCAGCCGTCCTGCCATTTCCGGGTCTGTAAAATCCCCTTCAATGACATCAGCCCCGGCAACCGGGTCAACTGGCAGCAGATCCACCCCCACAACGCGGCTGGCCCCACGTTTGACGATAACCTGCGTCCATCCACCCGGAGCTGCCCCCAGATCAACCACGCGCATACCGGGCTTGATCAGGTGGAAACGATCATCCAGTTCAATCAGCTTAAAAGCTGCACGGGAGCGCCAACCCTGTTTGTGAGCTGCCTGCACATACGGATCATTCAACTGCCGTGAGAGCCAACGCTGCTGGGCGGTTGTACGCCCACGCGCCGTGCGGAGTGATACGGATTTAGAGCGCAGCGTATGAGGCGCATCTGAGTCATCCTTGCTCAGACCCGCTCCGGGTGCACTACTGCTTTTGCGCGCACGCCCTGCCACACGTAAAGGTTGTTTCGTCCGGCCTGAGCCGGTTTTCTGGTCACTCATGATCCCGTTGCCTGAATGGACTGCTGAAAAGGTATGGGGCCAAGCACGGGCGGCCTCTGATAACGCCGCGGAGCAGGAGTTGCCTTGCGGATCATACGTAGCACCATGCCGTCTCTTAACCCACGATCAGCAACAATAATATCCTCAATCGGCCACATATCGTGAATGGCTTCAAAAATAGCGCATCCGGGCAATACAAAAGTGGACCGATCCGGGCCGATGCAGGGGTGAGCCTCTACCCCGTCCGGCCCCAGTTCATGCAGCATGCGTACAGCACGCCGCGCACTGACGGAAGGCAATTGTGAACCGTCAACGGCAGCACGTACATAGCGCGGCAAACCAAGAACAAGGCTGGCGAGCGTTGTAACCGTACCGCTGGTACCGATAAAACGCGTCTGTTTGCGTCGAATTTCCGGCCCTATTCTGTGCACATTTTCAAAATCGTGCAGCGCCTGCTTGGTATGGGCAACCATTTCAGCATAACAGCCCAGATCATACGAACTTTTTGGGCCGAACTGCTCAGACAGGGTAATGACCCCGATGGGCAGGCTAAGATACCCAATCAGTTCTTGTGTCTGACGAAAAGGGTCTACCCGAACCCATGCTATTTCAGTCGAACCACCGCCAATGTCAAAAAGGAGTGCACGATTGCGTGGCACCCCAAAGCGGGGATTATGGATAAGGTTGGCGCAGCTTTCTACCGCCAGGCAAGCTTCTTCCCGTCCTGATATGATGTTGATGTTAAAGCCTGTCTCGGCTCTCACACGCTCAAGAAACTTCGAGCCATTGCCCGCACGGCGGCAGGCTTCAGTAGCAACAGCCCTAATGTCGCGCAGTTGGCGGCGGCCTACACGGTCTGCACAGGCGCGCAGAGCGTCCAGTGTGCGTTCCATCGCAGGCTCACCAAGCATACCCGTGTGGTGTAGCCCTTCACCCAGCTTTACCATCCGGCTGTAGCTGTCCACCACGCGAAAACCCCCGGCTGTCTGGGCTGCCACCATCAGGCGGCAGTTGTTGGTTCCCAGATCCAGAGCGGCAAAAAGTTCATCATCATAAGGGCGAGTATAGGAAGATAAATGGGTCCTGCCCGGGCGGCCGGCCCAGGGGGGAGTATGATCCATCTGTCCGGTCCTTCTTGGTTAAGAGGTTGATACATCGTTAAATCCTATTTTTGGGGAGTGTGGCCAAAGGAGCAAGACAATTATGTGAAAAAAGAAGAATTCTTTTCATTTTCCCCCTTGCGCGCCAAATTCGAGGGTGTTAGATCACCGTCACCGACACGGAAGACATTTTATGACTTCCTGAAAATCTCCTTGCTGGGAGATAGTTTAGCGGTAGAACTACCGGCTCTGACCCGGTCAGCCCTGGTTCGAATCCAGGTCTCCCAGCCAATCTCCCAAAAAAAATAAATATAGCCTTTTTTGAAGCCAAGGCAGTTTGGAACCCGTTACGCTTTTACTAGCGTTGACCCCGCCCCTATCAAGCATACTCATTGGGTCTATTTCACCAAAAAAAGGGCCTGCCGCGGCAACCGCAACAGACCCTTCCCGGCCAACTTCAGTTAGGTAAGGGCGTTAGAGCTTATCAATGCCCTT
Organism: Acetobacter sp.; assembly: GCF_052102375.1. Lineage (GTDB taxonomy): Bacteria > Pseudomonadota > Alphaproteobacteria > Acetobacterales > Acetobacteraceae > Acetobacter. The sequence goes on along the minus strand of NZ_JBQDXI010000027.1, from coordinate 13,045 downwards.
TTTAACGGCATCCTTCGCATCGCCTGCCTTTTCCTGAACTTTGCCTTTAATGTTCTGGGCAATACCTTCAGCTCTCAGACGATCATTGTCCGTCAGCTTGCCAGCTTCTTCCTTAATTTTGCCAGCGACCTGATTGGCAGCGCCCTGTACTTTATCTGTAAATGAACTCATGGTGTGTTGCTCCTTTACTGTGTACCCCTATAACGCAGCGATCACCAAAACGGTTCCAATTTTTCTAGATAGATTACCTTGAGTAGTTTGATCACCACACTTAGTACCTTACCTACTCCTCCACGGACTGGCCGGAAGAGTGAGATACCGCGATAATTTCTTATTTTAAACTTAAGTGATACTGTTAGGTTTTAGAGCATATGACCAACTTTCCTATTCTCTACAGCTTTCGGCGTTGTCCTTATGCCATGCGGGCACGCTTGGCCTTGCTGGCAAGCCAGACCCACTGCGAAATAAGGGAAGTGAAATTAGCTCAAAAGCCACCTGAAATGTTAGCGCTCTCCCCTAAAGGCACTGTACCCGTCCTTGTTCAACCCGACGGCGCAGTTCTGGAGGAAAGCCTAGATATCATGCTGGCTGCACTGCACCGCCATGATCCGCTAAACTGGCTACCCCACTATAATCCCCATCTCGTGTTAAAAAATGACACGAATTTCAAATTTCACCTTGACCGATATAAATACTCAACCCGCTACAACACGGACGCTCTGGAACATAGAGCCAAAGCCTTAGAAATTTTAAACGAACTTGAACAGCGGTTTGATCCGGCTTCACCGTTTCTAGGCGGACAGGCAATGACCGTAATGGATGCGGCGCTCGCTCCTTTTGTACGACAATTTGCCGCTACAGATACACCATGGTTTGAGGCACAGAACTTACCTGCTATTCAACGCTGGTTAACTGCATTCACAAGCTCCCGTCTATTCGAGCGCGCCATGATACGCCTGCCAACGTGGCAGGCTGAGAACAGGCCCGTCTTTCTGACCTAGACCTCTCCTTTGATCTTCAGACATAACAGGCTCTCTGAACGCCTACGTATCTCCATGCCGCTAAGTTAAACAAAAGCCCACCCCGATTAAGCGAAAACTTGTACTGCTCCCTACAGGGAAGTGTATTTTCGTACAGAATGCCTGTGCTATTATGACCAGACTTGATCATGCGCGAACCAGGTCTGGTTTCAGCGGCGTTTTTATATGGCGGAGCAAGACATTGGCCGGTTTGTCCAGACAGTTTCCAACACTCAGTCTTATGTTGCTTGGCATTGCAGGAGCCGCTCCTGCAATCGCCCAAACTCAACCTCCGTCTGCGCCGCCTCACTTCCAGTTCAATCGCACTGTGTTGGATGCTACAGGAGAACGCCCCCAACTTTGTTTGGAATTTAATGCGCCACTTGCCACTAAGGACGCGAAAACACTTGCCCATAGTGTAACACTTGTTCCCTCAACATCTTCAACTCCCTCCGTTGCGGGCAATCGCTTCTGTGTTGGTAATCTGACATTCAATACGCGTTACAGCATTTCTCTTTCCACGGCCTTTACTGCGGCTGATGGTCAACACCTTCTGCAGCCTGTCTCCATTCATGCACAATTCGGTGCACGGCAACCTCGGGTTAGCATGGTGGGCAGCGGTTACATTTTGCCGGAGCATACCCCTCATGGCGTGGCTATTGAGAGCGTAAATATCGACACTCTCAGAATTCATGTTTTTCAGGTTCGGCCCTACACACAATTTCCAGGGGTCGACTCCTTAAATGCAGCCGATCTGGATTTAGGGCAAAGTGCTCTATCGGCCTGGAAATTCCGCTCTCTTTTAGAATCGAGCATGCAGGAAGTCTGGCACGGCACAATGAACGTGCGGAACATGCAGGACCAATCGGTAACGACGGCTTTTCCTCTGCCGGACGTCATCGGCAAGACACCGCAGGGTCTGTATCTTGTGACAGTCGAAAACGCAGCAATACCGGCAAACAGCAGTCCGGTAGAGAGCGCATTGGCTGAAGCTAAAAATCGTGAGCGCAATGAAGCCTACTCCCCCGCACTATATCAGGATGTTGCAGCACGCTGGGTAAATGTAAGCGATATTGGCCTGACCATGCTACGCGGGGATGACGGACTGGGCATCAGTGTCCGATCACTGCAAACGGGCACTCCTAAGGCTAATGTAACCCTCTCCCTGCAAGCCCGAAATGGCACCATTCTGGAAAGCATAAAAACGGGGAATGATGGCGTGGGCCATTTTTCCGCTCCATTACTACAAGGCGCCAATGCGGAAAAAGCAACTGTACTCGTGGCTGAGGCAGGACGTGATTTCAGCTTTCTACATCTAGACCGACAATGGTTTGATTTCTCAAACTGGCATGATCTGGAACACCAACAAACCACACCTGTTGCAAGTATCTCTGGCCTGCAAGCCCTTATTCAGCCCGACCGTGGCATTTATCGTCCCGGTGAAACGGTCCATTTGCTCAGCCTGATACGCGACCGCGCTGGCAAGGCTGTTGATACGGCACAAGCAACCCTCGTGCTGCGTCGTCCAGACCTGATGGACGCCCAACATATCCCGCTAAAACAGGGAAAAAGCGGCGGCTACACCACAGATTTGCCCCTAAGTGCAACTGTACCAACCGGCCTGTGGCACGCTGAAATTGTTACGGACCCGACGCTGCCCCCAATTGGTACGGCCCAGTTTGAGGTGAACGACTTTGTGCCTCAGATCATTTCCGTAGTCTTTAAAGCGCCTGATTTTGCTGCGCCCGATACCCCCATCACGCTCTCAGGTAGCGCACGTTTCCTCTATGGAGCGGCAGGCTCCGGGCTGTTAAGTGACAGTTCTTATCAGGTAGCTCCAGATCCAGCCCCTGTTCCCGGCTACAAGGATTGGGCTTTTGGACTGGAAAGCGAGGAATTCTCTCCCCTAAGCGGCCCTGTTGCTGCTCCCCCAACGGATAGCAAAGGGCTGACAACTCTTACCCTTTCGCCGGAAATTCCTTCTGGCCTGACCAAGCCACTCGTGGTGGACGTTACCGCAGGCTTGCTAGACCCTACAGGCCGGCGGGTGAGCGAGCATGTCCGCATCCCGGTTCGTCGCACGGCCCCGCTTATTGGCGTGCAGGTTACTCCTAACGATGCCTCTGGACCTGAGACCTCTCCGGTCCCTGCAAATATTATCTGCTTTGCACCCGATAATACGCCATTAGCGCAGAAAACCCTGCATTGGTCCCTCGCAAGGGTAAACCGTATTTACAACTGGTCTCACACAGCGGAGGACGGCTGGACCTTTTCAAGTCACAGTGTGGATGTGCCCATGCAGTCTGGCACAACCACGACAGACGCCAAAGGCCGTAGCCTCATCACCCCCATGCTGGATTGGGGCGAATACCGGCTTACCGTAACCGCCCCGGACAGCACGGCAGCAACTTCGTCACGCTTTTTCTCAGGATGGGGCGGCCTATCGAGCGATACCAACACCCCGGACCAACTCCCGGTTTCCACGCGTGATGCACAGATCATGCCCAATGGAAAAACCATACTGCATATTGGCAGTGGGTTTGCAGGACAGGCCCAGATTACACTGGCAACAGACCATGTACTCTCAACCCAGACTGTGGATGTGCCAGCAACAGGACTGGATGTCCCGCTGACAGCCACCCCCGAGTGGCATTCTGGTGCTTATGTTCTTGTAACACTCTACAGGCCTCTCGCCGCCAAAAGCGCGACATCCCTTCGTCCTCATGATCCCGTCCGGGCCGTTGGGCTTGCATGGGTGGGGGTTAATCAGTCCGCACACCATTTAGCGGTCTCTCTGCAAGCACCCAAAGAAATTCAACCACGCACAACCCTGAGTGTGCCAGTTGATGTGCAGCTACCTACCGGCCCCTCCGATAAACCAGTTTACGTTGCCGTATCCGCAGTTGACCAAGGCATACTGAGCCTAACGCACTTCACACCCCAAGATATGTTTTCTGCCCTTTACGGCAAACCACGCCTTGGCGTTGATATGCTGGACAATTATGGTGCACTGCTCCTCAGCAGTGCTCAGGCAGGGCAGGTCCGCTCAGGGGGTGATAGTGCCGCCGCAAACGATGCCGCCGGGCCGCAAGTGCACAGCACACAAAGTGTTGCCCTGTTTTCTGGCCCTGTAACGCTCGATGCCGCAGGCCATGGAACCGTCACATTCCCTGTGCCGGATTTTGATGGTCAACTGCACCTTATGGCAACGGCGTGGACAGACGATGCCGTTGGCAACGCTCAAGCTGACACTGTTTCTCATGATGCAGTTTTTCCTGAAATAGGCCTTCCCCGGTTTCTGGCTCCCGGCGACACTGCCAATATTCTTGTATCAACCATTAACAACACGGCGCCGGCCGGAACCTATACGGTTCAAATTACCACCGATGGACCAGTCCACCTGACTGGCGCTGCTCAGACCGAAGCCACCCTCTCCCCGGGAGCACGAAGCGATATCCGGGTCCCACTGGCGGTTGATCCATCTGCCACAGGCTCGGAGAGTACAGGTATTGCGCGCATTAACCTGACTTTACTGCGCAAAGGCAGCCGTACTCCGCTTCTTAAACGCTCTTGGCCTCTTGGCATCCGTCAGGCACACCAACCCATCATGCTCTCCTCCGTGATGGCGTTGGACGCAGGCAAAAGCCAAACAGTTGATAAGACCATGCTGGCAGGTCTGATACCAGCCAGTACGACTATTGCGCTCAGCACGTCCGCTGTTGCCGGGGTGGACAGCATTGCTCTGCTCCAATCCCTTAACGCGAGCCTATGGGGAACATCGGCAGACCTCGCAGCTCAGGCCCGCGCCCTCCTTCTGGTGTCCAACCCTGCGCTCATCAGCACACATGAAACGCAGGAGACGCTCCACCGCAAAATTCAGTCAGTTGTGGATACGCTGTTAAACCGGCAAAGTCCCTCAGGTGAAATAGGGCAATGGCAGGCTAATGACGGCCGCTGCCTGCCAGATGACCTGATCTACATGGCGGACTTCCTGATCCGCGCAAAAAGTTCCGGGTATGTCGTTCCTGATGATAAGCTCTCCATGCTTCTGGACCGCATAGAAAGCACACAATTAGCAGGCGACCTCACATCGTCCTCATCCGTGAGAGATCTGAATGAACGCGCTTACGCTGGTTATGTTCTGGCTCGTGCTGGCCGCCTGCACCCGGAAGCAATGCGAAGCCTCGCTTCCTCCCTTATCAGCAAAACTGTGGACAAACGCACCACGCTTCTTTGGGCAGATGTTGCCACCGAACATGCGCAGGCCACACCACAAGCCATCGGCCACCTTGCAACTGCCCTCGCCTTGGGCGGGGAAGCTGATGATGGCAGCCTTACCGCGCCGGGTGCTCTTTTTTCATCCGCCATGGCTGCTCTTGGCCCAGCGCGGAATGATCGCCCGCCTCTTGAGCTTAGTGGTTTATACTGGGCCTATGTGCGTGATCTGGCATGCTTGGCCGCTCTTGCCGCTGAAGCGCACAATACAGAAAACGCCTACGCGTTACTCACACGCTTTAGTCGCCTGCCCCTTGCCCCTGATGACCTGAAAGGCTCTGTCAAAACGGCGTTGCTTGAGACTGCTGCGGCCCTGAATAACGACACTGCAGACCGTAGCTTGCGCATTGGCGCTCTGAATTTTACTGCTCCGCTCAAACTTCCTTTTATTCAAACACTCAGTGCAGATCAGGTGCAGCACGGCGTAGCTGTTGAAAATACCGGAAAAAAGATCCTGTTTGTCTCCACCACGGTACGGGGTGCTCCTGCGGGTCAGGTCTCGTCACTGGATAATGGCTTGTCCGTTCATATGCAGGGCTGGACACTGGGCGGGCAGCCTTTCGATCTGACGCAAATGCGCCAGAATGATCGTTTTATTGTCAGCATTGATGGAGATGCGCAGAAACCCGGTGATTATGCAGTGCTTGTCTCAGACCTCCTGCCTGCAGGATGGGAGATTGAGCATGTTATCACGCCAGAAGAAGCTGGAAGCGCCGACAGTGAGAGCGATGAGGATGATACAAAGACCTCAAAGCCTTATAACTTCCTGAAAGATCTGACGTACACCGAGAACACAACCGCCCGTGATGACCGGTTCACAGCCTTCCTGCACTTTAACACGGGAGACGTACGCCCTACCAAGCGGGGCTTCCGGGTTGCTTACATTGCGCGCGCCATTACTCCAGGCGTGTTCGCACGACCTGAAACACTCGTGACGGCTCATGAAAGACCTGCCATTGCGGGGCGTACGGCCTCCTCCACCGTTACCATTCTTGCGCAGTGACACTGGAAAATCAGGCCGGAGTTTCTAAAAAACAGCCCGGCACAATCCTGCCATGGTGGAGCAGGCTTTGCGGCGCTGGGCTTTGCGCGTTAACGCTTTTGGTGGTGGCACTGGCCGTAACAGATAGACTCTTCCCACCCTGCCTGACGCGAGCAACGCAGGCAGCTATTCTGGTGTATGACCGGAATGGTGCCTTGCTGGACGGCCATACCAGCAGGGATGGCTTCTGGCGGATACCGGCGCACGCCGCAGAAGTGGACCCTCTCTATCTCTCCACCTTGTTCAGGGTAGAAGACCATCGCTTTTATGCTCATCCGGGCATTGATTTTCTGGCGCTTGGCCGCGCCTTTCTGCAAATTCTGGTTCGGCATCATATTGTCTCTGGCGGGTCCACGTTGGCTATGCAGACCGCGCGCCTGCTTACGCCACACCGCCATACTATGATGGGAAAAATACAAGATCTGACACGCGCCCTTCAACTCGAATGGCATTATGGGCGGGCTGGTGTGTTAGATCTCTACCTAACCCTCGCCCCGGAGGGGCGGAATATTGAAGGCATTCGTGCAGCCAGCCTTCTTTATTTTGGCCACGAACCTTCCCGCCTTACCGCTCAGGAAGCCGCTTTTCTTGTTGCGTTGCCTCGTCGCCCCGCGGCGTTACGTCCAGACAAACACCCTCAAACCCTCATTCTGGCGGCACAATCCATTTTACGGTCTACCACACCACCACCTTCCACTGAGATGATGTGGGTGGCTCCTGCTTTCAGCCATATTCAGCATCACGCACCTGAACTCACAACATATCTTGCAAAGCGCCACTCGGGGGGCATTGTCCAAACCACGATTGACAGCAGGCTTCAGCAGAGTGTGTGGCATATTACCCAAGCCCGACAAGCGCCGCTACGGGGCACGTTTGCTGCGTTAGTCGTCAATCGGGAACAAGAGATTGTTGCCTGGGTTGGCGGGGCCGAACATACCTGCCCGGGCTGCGCTATCAATATGGTTACGACATCTCGCTCACCTGGCTCGACCCTCAAGCCATTTATTTACGGCATGGCGTTTGAAGCCGGGTGGCTTACCCCCCAAACGCGTATCGATGACCGGCGGATGGCTGTGGGAGGCTATGCACCATTTGACTTTGGCCATGCTTTTACAGGCGAGACCACAGTTGCAGAGGCACTCCAACTTTCACTCAATGTACCAGCAGTTCAGGCGCTCCAAAAGGTGGGGCCACGGCGGTTTGTTGAAAGGCTTACGGCAAACGGTGTAGCCCTGCACCTCCCTTACGGCGAAGTGCAGCCGGGCCTGGCAATTGCCTTGGGTGGAGGTAATATCACGCTGGCTGACCTAACGCGCCTCTACACAGGCTTCACGCACTCCGGCATGATTTCAGAGCTCGTGGTGAGCCATCCTGCCCCTTCAACAGCCCCAACACGCTTATTAACCAGCCGCGCCAGTTCTGCTGTAAGAGATATTTTGCGCGGGACTGCGCCACCCCAAGGCCTTACGGCATGGCACACTTTAGGCTTCAAGACCGGTACATCTTATGGCAACCGGGATGCATGGGCGTTCGCTACGTTACCTCGAGGATGGACCATTGGTGTATGGGCAGGCAGACCTGATGGCACCGCTGTGCCGGGCATGACAGGCAGGGATAATGCAGGGCCCGTTCTGGCTGATATTGCCAGCCTTCTCATGCCGGCCACGGCAGCATCTCCTTCGTCCCCACAACAGAAGCCCACAGCACCTGCCCTTTCTCCTGCCCTGATAAAGGCGACCCGGCCCAAAGCGCCACAGATCATCTTTCCCAAAGATCATTCGGAAATTGAAAGCCGCGGGCCTGATGGCTCCATGCTTCCTGTTGGTTTGGAGGCTTCCGGGCGATGCTTACCGTTTCAATGGTTCGTCAATGGTGTTCCCCTGCCAGTTGCACCTGGAGCGGAACCCATATGGTACCCTTCATCTCCCGGCTTTGCACATCTGACGGTAGCAGACTCATGCGGAAAACATGCGGATGTGAGTATTCGCGTGCGCTGAGCCGTTGAAAGAGAACGAACCAGTTATATATGATAAGGGCAGTGGCGCTGTAGATCAGACATCTTAACCGCAGCTTAATATGCCCACTGAGTACAATAACTGAACTCTCAAGGTTGGCTGAGCCACCATAGCTACCTTTTGATTTTTTGCATTATTACCGAAACCACTAAAAAATATACTAATTTAAACCCTGAAAATCACCTTTTCGTTATAAAATGTTTCTCTTATTTCACGTTCAGCATAAATCCACTGCCTTGGCATGCTCTAAAAAACTATGTAATATCAATCATTCTCGTGAGCAGGGAGCAGTGTTAAGCTCTCACCCTATTCCGGGCCGTACATTACGCTTTTCCGTCCTGAGAAATACAGGAACCAAAGCGCCCGCAGACTGTTGAAGACGCAAAGGGATCAGAACGAAACAGGGGTTAGGCTCATTATCGTCCGGTTCGTATCATGCCGCGCTTATTGGCCCAGTCAGAGCAAATCTGATTATCGGGCAAAACAGACGCGCAGACCGGTTCATGCCCCTATGGGGAGTCAACGCCCTTTACGGTGGTCCCGTCTTCCAGACCCAACCTTTAACCGCGGATTATGAAAAATGGCATACGCAACAATCAATCCCTACACCGGTGAAACGGTCAAAACATTTCCTGATGCAACCGATCAGGAAATCCAGACAGCTCTGACCGACGCTTATGAGGCCTTCAAAAGCTGGCGTGACGTATCTTTTGCCGAGCGTGCAAAAGTTATGACCGCAGCCGCAAACATTCTGCGCCGTGATATTGATAAATATGCCAAGCTGCTCACCCTTGAGATGGGCAAGCTGTACGAAGAAGCAAAGCTGGAAACCATCCTTTCCGCCGAGATCTTCGAATATTACGCTAAAAATGCGGAAGAACTTCTGAAGTCTGAAAAGCTGCCAGTTGCAGACCCAAAAGAAGGGGACGCCATTCTGGTTCATCAGCCTCAGGGCATCGTGTTTGCCATTGAGCCTTGGAACTTCCCCTACTATCAGATTGCCCGCATCATCGCGCCTCAGCTCTCTGCTGGTAACACGGTCCTGCTCAAGCACGCCTCTAACGTGCCGCAGTCCGCTGCAATTTTCGATGCTCTGATGATCGAAGCAGGCCTGCCCAAAGGGGCTTTCCGCAACCTGTATGCAGCACGCCACCACACAGAAGTCATCCTGAATGACCCACGTGTTTGCGGCGTTGCTCTCACCGGGTCCGAGGGAGCTGGCGCGATTGTTGCTGCTGTTGCTGGCAAAGCGCTCAAGAAAGCGACCATGGAACTGGGCGGCGCTGATGCTTTCATCGTGCTGGAAGATGCCGATGTTGAGAAAGCTGCAAAGTGGGCTGCATTTGGCCGTCACTGGAATGCGGGTCAGGTATGCGTCTCTTCAAAACGCCTGATTGTGGCCGATGCAGTTTATGACCAGTTCCTGAGCGTCTACAAAGCCGAAGTTGCGAAACTGAAAGCTGGCGACCCGATGGACCCAAGCACAACCTTGGCCCCGCTTTCTTCACAAAAAGCTGCTGACGACCTGAAAGCTCAGGTAGAAGAAGCCAAGAAGCATGGCGCTGAAGTAGAAGTTATTGGTGCGCCTGTGCCTGAAAAAGGTGCCTTCTTCCAGCCACTTCTTATGACCAACCTGCATGAAAACAATGCTGCCCGTCATTGGGAGTTCTTTGGCCCGGTAACTCAACTTTACCGCGTAAAGGACGAAGCTGAAGCTATCCGCGTTGCCAACGACACGCCCTACGGCTTAGGTGGCTCTGTGTTTACCAAAGACACCAAGCGTGGTGTTGAGGTTGCCAAGCAGATTCATACGGGCATGGTCTACATCAATCACCCAACCATGGTGAAAGCTGACCTTCCGTTTGGCGGCGTGGCACGCTCCGGTTATGGCCGTGAACTTATCGGCCTTGGCATCAAAGAATTCGTTAACCACAAACTCATCGACGTTGTGGATATTGATGCACCGTTCTAAGTAAAAAAAGCCCCCAACCTTAATGGGTTGGGGGCTTTTTTATGCTCATAGTCCCGTTGCATAAAAATGCAGGCCTTCCTCTTAGGAGCCTGCATTTTTTATATTATCCCCATAGCCACGCGGCACCACGCACACCAGAACTGTCACCATGTTTATTCTTCAACAGTTCTGTATGGCATTCGGGTGTGATCGTATAACGCTTCATAACCTCAGGAACGCGTTTATAGATGGTATGCAGGTTTGAAACGCCCCCACCCAACACAATCGCATCGGGGTCCAGCATATTGACCACCAGTGCGCAGGCGCGCCCCAAACGCTCAATATAAAGATCAAGAGCTTTTACGGCTGCCTGATCGCCATTTGCTGCGGCTTCTTCAATACCCTGCGTGCTACGCTCTCCGGGGCCTTTCCATAATTCCGCCAAGGCCGAACCACAAAGAAAGCGCTCTATGCAGCCCTCGTTGCCACAAAAACATTTAGGCATAGGGAATTCTTCTGCGCGAACCCATGGCAATGGAATATGGCCCCACTCGCCAGCAATATGGTGCAGGCCTGTTAGCGGCTCATTATTCACCACGATGCCTCCGCCAACGCCTGAACCGAGAATAACCCCGAACACCACCTTGCGGCCTGCTGCCGCTCCATCGATGGCTTCAGACAAAGCAAAGCAGTTGGCATCGTTTTCAACGCGTACGGCGCATCCAAGCGCACGCTCAAGGTCATCACCAAAAGGCTTGCCATTTAGCCACGTTGCATTCGCATTCTTCACGCAACGCGTTCTGGCATCAATAGCGCCAGGAATGCCAATACCAACAGTTGCCACGGGGCTCGTTTTGGCGCGCGCGTGATTGACCATCTCGGTCATTTTTACGAGCAGTTCCTCGTAAGTGCCCGGGTTTGCCTCTCTATGCCGAAGCAGAATTTTTCCTTCCGGATCAAGGGCGGCAATTTCAATCTTGGTGCCCCCAAGATCTATTCCAAGGCGATAATCTGACATTCAGAGACCTAACGAGAAGTGAGCAACAACGCGAATAGTATAGCGGCATGGGATAATTCTGAAAAATATGCAATCACATATCTTTCCTTCTCTAAACAAGGCACTGTGTCATGAATGAGACTCTCCTTGATGCTCGGGGGCTAAATTGTCCCATCCCGGTTCTTAAAGCCAACCGTCTCTTACGCTCCATGACGGCCGGAAAAAAATTGAGGGTCCTGACCACGGACCGTTCATCCATAACCGATTTTCAGGTTTTTTGCCGCGAGACAGGCCACGCGCTGATCGCCTTTACAGACGAAAACGGCACCCTTTGTTTTACCATCCGCAGACGGGAAGACATGCCTTCAGCGTAAGGGGGTTATGTTTTGTGATGCGTTTTTGTCGCACTAAGACTTGGCAGAACGGCCTTTATCGGAGTAATGCCTGCGCCTTATGACGGATAGGAAGACCTGCGCCATGACGGATACCATCAAGTCCCTGTCCTTTGAGGACGCACTTTCCGAGCTGGAGAAGATTGTGCGTGGCCTTGAAGGCGGCCAGTTGAAACTGGAAGAGGCGATTGCGTCCTATGAGCGTGGGGCAGCCTTACGCCAGCATTGTGAAACCAAGCTGAGCGAGGCCGAGGCCCGCGTTCAGGCGATCGTCCAGAAAGCTGATGGCTCTCTGGACATGAAACCTATGGATTGAGATGTCGATGACAAACCCGACAACCATCTCCCCAGCGCAGCCTTCTGCAAACGCTGCCGTTCTGCGTGACGATATGTCTGTGCGCGCCAAACTGGTTGAAGCGACTTTAGATTCGCTCCTGCCCCCTACAAAGGGTGGTGACGCACGCCTGATAGAGGCCATGCGCTACGCTACCCTTGGGGGCGGAAAGCGCCTGCGCGGATATCTGGCAGTTGAAACCGCAAGCCTTTTCGGTGTGCCTGAGCAGCAGTCTGCACGCGTTGGCGCGTCTGTTGAAATGCTACACGCTTACTCTCTTGTTCATGATGACCTGCCGGCCATGGACGATGATGACCTACGCCGCGGCCAGCCTTCCACGCACCGTAAGTTTGATGAGGCAACCGCCATTCTGGCGGGAGATGCCCTGCAAACCAAAGCTTTTGAAGTTCTGGCAGAAAGCGCCACCCACGCAGACGCTGGCGTCCGTATCGCCTTGATTACTGCGTTTGCCGCTGCGTCTGGTGCTGCTGGCATGGTGGGCGGCCAGATGATTGATATGGAAGGCGAAGGTCGCGCTCTGCCTCTTGGGGAGGTGCGGCATCTGCATGCCCTCAAAACAGGGTGCCTGATCCGTTATTCCGCCGAATCTGGAGCAATTCTGGGCAAAGCAGACCCTGACCTGCAACGCCGTCTCCGCTCTTATGGCACCAATATTGGTGCAGCCTTCCAAATTGCCGATGACGTGCTTGATGCAACGGCAACCGCTGAAGAACTGGGTAAGACAGCCGGCAAAGACGAAGCCTCAGGAAAATCAACCTTTGTTGCTTTGCTTGGCATTGACGGCGCCCGTGCTGAAGCAGAACGCCTCACACGTCTAGCCATTGAAGACCTCGCTCCGTTTGGAGCAAAAGCAGACCGCCTGAAGGCGCTCGCCTACTATGTGATTGAACGCAGGAACTAAACCAATGGCAGAACAGACGCCCCCCCCCATCCCCACCCTTGGCCGTTTTCCTGCACTGGACCGGGTGACCTATCCGTCAGACATGCGGAACTTCTCGG
>NZ_JBQDXI010000026.1:0-29789 GCF_052102375.1 Acetobacter sp. | reverse complement strand
AATCTCGATGAAAATTTCCGCCCTACCCGGGTCAGTTCTCAGTGAAAATCAACAGACAGACGACAGCGGTTGGTAAGCTGTTTGTGATGAAAAAACCCTCAAAAAATAAAACTTTTTAGAGGGGAAATGGATGTGCTGCCGTTTTTTGCAATCGCTTCAAATTTGAGCAAAAGGGAGTGTGTGGCCAGAGAAAAGTAAGAGAGCTGCCCCTTTTGCAAGCCACCATAAATTTCTGTGGATTATATTTTCTTTCACCAGAAAAATCGATAATTACTTAAAAATAGAACCTGCTCTAAAAGTATTCACAACAAAATTCATGGCTATTTATGGCGTTCTTCAGGGCTCTTGCGCTTTTTGTGAAAGAGGAGAATGAACCCGCACACCGTAATGTTTGGAAACCATGACCATGTTTATTAATATTTTGAATACAAACTTCGCTCTTGTTGTTGACTATGCATCTACAGCAGCCATGTTCGCGTTTCTTCCTGCTGTGGCAGCGCTTATGCTTGCAACCGTAACATCTGACCGTCTGGCTTAAGGGCCTGTTTCACACTCCCTGTTCCGGGTAAAGAGGGCGCACTCCCCCAAGAGGGGCGTTGCCCGATTACAAGCCGGAAGAGACATGGCAGACCTTTTTGATGCCCACCATGTGGGTGACTCTCGCCCCCTTACCTTGTCGCAGGATGTTGTCAGCACGGCCACGTATGGTGGCCCTGACAAATGTTACCGTTACACGCTCAAACGCGTATGGGATACCTCACTCCCCTCTGTAATGTGGTTGATGATGAACCCCTCTGTTGCGACAGAATGTGGTGACGACCGGACTGTGGCAAAGTGCCAGCGCTATGCCCGTGCCTGGGGGTATGGCAGCATTCTGGTGGGCAATACTTTTGCCTACCGGTGTACGGATCAGGAGCGCCTGACAGAGGTGCCAGACCCTGTTGGTCCGGACAATGACGCCGCCTTACTGGCTATGGCGCAGGAAGCCGATAGGGTTATTGCCGCCTATGGCACACCTCGTATCAAAACGCTTCTGCCGCGTGGGCCGCAGGCTGTGCAGATGCTTCAGCGCCATAACATTCCTGTTTATGCCATGAAAGTGGGGGTAAATGGCCGCCCCTGCCACCCGCTTTATCTGCCGGGTAGTTTGCAGCCAACTCTGCTGCCAGAGGGCTGACGGGCTGCTCTGCCATGCTTCCCGGTTGACGAAAGCGCCGCTTCAGTATCCGATTGGGCCAGAAACACGGTGCGCTGCCGGACTGAGGGTGGCGCTACCGTCTGGCATGGAGAGGGGAGCCAGCCCCGCAAAGGGAGAACAGCATGACAGGACCAGCACCCGAACACCCTTACGCTCCGGGAAGCGCACAGTTTGAGGCAATGCTGGACCGTTTGGGTGAAGTGGCCGTGCGCACGGGCCTGAATGTCGCCCCCGGACAACAGGTTATAGTGACAGCCCCATTGGAGGCCGTGCCCCTTGTGCGCCGTGTCACAGAACATGCTTACAAGGCCGGGGCATCACTGGTTACCACTTTCTATTCGGATGAAGAAAGCACTCTAGCCCGCTATCGCTACGCGCAGGATGACACGTTTGATACGGCTGCGGAGTGGCTGGCTAAGGGTATGACCGAGGGGTTCCGGTCCGGTGCCGCCCGTATGGCTATTACCGGGTCCAACCCGGCGCTGCTGGCCGGGCAGGATGCGTCCCGTATTTCCCGCGCAAGCCGTGCGGCCTCCCGCGTGAACCGGCCCGCAATGGAAATTATTACAAATTTTGATGTGAACTGGAACATCGTGGCCACGGCCACTCCGGCATGGGCCAAACTGGTGTTTCCTGACCTGCCAGAGCAGGACGCAGTAGCACGCCTTTGGCAGGCCATTTTTGAAGCCTCCCGCCTTACTGGCAAAGACCCAGTGGCAGACTGGGCAGAGCACAATGCCACGTTGCACAAACGGGCCGCCTTCCTGAATGATGTGCGCTATTCAGCGCTGTATTTTACCGGCCCCGGCACTGACCTGAGGGTAGGTCTGGCGGATGGCCATGAATGGGCCGGTGGCTCTGAGGCCGCAGGCAACGGTGTGGTGTGCAACCCGAATATCCCTACGGAAGAAGTTTTTACAACACCGCACCGTCTGAAGGTGGACGGCTATGTTGCCAGTACAAAACCGCTGTCCCACCAAGGCACTTTGATTGACGATATTCGGGTACGCTTTGAAGGCGGAAAAATTGTTGAAATGCACGCAAGCAAAGGCGAAGACGTATTTGCGCGCGTGCTGGACACGGATGAAGGGGCCCGCCGCTTGGGTGAGGTCGCACTTGTCCCGCATTCTTCGCCCATTTCCAGCAGCGGTATCCTGTTTCAGAATACACTGTTTGATGAAAATGCCGCCAGCCATCTTGCTATTGGTCAAGCTTATACCAAGTGTATGCAGGATACAGCCGGGCAGGATGAAGCGGCTCTTGCTGTACGTGGTGCCAATAACAGCATGATCCATATTGATTGGATGATTGGCTCTGCCGAGATTGATGTGGATGGTGTGGCAGCAGACGGCAGCCGTGCACCGCTTATGCGCAAGGGCGAATGGGTTATTGCATCCTAACGGAGAAGTTTTAAAAATGTCTTATACTAAAAAAAGCGTTTCATTTGTTAGCCAGTGTGCGGCTGCTGTTCTGACAGTCGCTCTAGGTGCTCATGCCGCCTTGGCGCAGAGCACCGCAGTAACAGGGCCAGCTCAAGGTGCACAGCCGACCCTGTCGGACGAGCAGGTTAAGACCTTGCGTCATGATATGGAGACAGCATTACATTATCCGTTGAAAGCGGATGTTCTGCCACGGCTTACCAACACGCTTAAGGCCATTCATGCGGCCAACATTCAGCCCCCAGGGCGTGTTGGTATGTCTCTGGACGAGCAGATTACCATGGTTGAAAAAGTGCCGGGTCTGGATGCTATTCTCAAAGCCAACAATTTTACAGCACGTGACTTTGTGATGAGCCTGACCTGCGTTGGTTTGACGGGTAGCCTGATGAACGTGACTCCCAACCAGCAGACAGCGCAGATGGCACAGCCTGACCCCAAAAATGTGGCGCTGTTAAAAGCCAACCAGACAGATTTGCAGGACCTGATTGCTGTTTTGCGTACAGCACCGGCACAATAATGGCACGGCGAGCCTTTGTGTAAGGCTCGCCTTTTCAAGCCAGAGGTCGTTTGCGGCTACGTGTTGGCTGACATTACAAGTTTTGTAAGAGCCCTCAGTTCAACAGTGATGTGGCTTATCCGGGATGGCGAGGGACTGAAGCGTTCCTGCCATTCTGAAATCTCCAAAATCCATATCCAGTTTGTCAGAAACACCATTGGCAAAATAGCGCATGCCCATCTCGTAGTCAGGCAACATGGCGCGGGCTGTAGTGTTGAAAAAAGCCACATGCACCCGTGTGCTTGGCAGGGTTGCCACTAGGGGCGATGGAGCTTGCGCTGCACCGACTTTGTTCCACCCATGAGTGGAAATATAGGTGTATTGCGCGCCATCTTCATCAGTGCCGTCAAACAGCATAGGGGAGAGGTCGGTTTTTCCTGTTTCCGCGGCTATCAGAATGGCGGCCGTATGCGCCATGGGAAACAGGGTGTTGGCGGGGAGTTTTATCGTCTTTTTAAGGGGTTTTTCGTACTGAACTTCCCCACCGTTGGGTGTCAGGGAGGCCTCTCCAGATACTATTTGCAGAGTGGCTCCATTTGATTTCTGCACGGTGCGAAACGCCATATGGTGGCCGTCTTTGCTTTCCAGCGTGGTGTAGTCAGACACCAGATGCACGGTGCCCTTGTTACGGGTGGCGCTTTGAATATCCAGATGCTGCTGGGTTGACCATGCTGTGCAGGTATCGTGCACAGTGTAGGTCATCGTGCCACTGGCAGACAGCGTATCACCGCCGGATACCTCTGCAAGGCTCAGCTCATACTGTGCCCGTTGCCCCGTGAGCTGCACAGCGGGGGCAGTAGTGGGGGTATCAGCACAGAAGGCAATAGAGGGAAGCACACAGGAAATGGCTGCCAGCAGGCCAGCTTTTATGCCGCGAGATGCTGCACTGCGCGGAGAGAAAGAAGGAGTGGCCTTAAAGGCGGCTGAAAGGCAGGGCGGTAATCCGATCATGCCTGACAGCAAAGAGCATCCGGCGTGGTGGTGCAACCACCCCGGATGCGAAAAGACGGCAGTTTAGTCTTTTTTGATAACAGGTTTGGGCTTTGGCAGATCCAGCGCCAGAGAGAGTTCTTTCAGGCGGGCTGGTTCAACCGTTGCCGGAGCGCACATCATCAGGTCTTCACCCTGCTGGTTTAGCGGGAAAAGAATAACCTCACGAATGTTGGGCTCGTCAGCCAGCAGCATGACAATACGGTCCACACCCGGAGCAGACCCACCGTGCGGTGGTGCGCCATAGCGGAAGGCATTGAGCATACCCCCAAAGCGCTCTTCCACAACGCTTTCCGGATAGCCGGCAATTTCAAACGCGCGGATCATGACTTCTGGCAGATGATTACGGATAGCGCCGGAAGACAGCTCAATACCGTTACACACAATGTCATACTGATAGGCGTTGATTTCCAGAGGGTTTTTGCTGTTCAGCGCGTCAAGCCCACCCTGTGGCATGGAGAAAGGGTTGTGTGAGAAGTCAATGCGACCGGTTTCCTCATTCATTTCGTACATCGGGAAATCGGTAATCCAGCAGAAACGGAAGGCATTCTTTTCAACAAGGTCCAGTTCTTCCGCAATGCGCGTCCGCACAAGGCCAGAGAGCTTCACAACATCATCGCCCTTACCAGCGGCAAAGAAGACGGCGTCTCCTGCTTTCAGGCCCATTTTGGTGCGAATGGCCTCTACGCGGTCAGCTTCAAGGTTTTTGGCAATCGGGCCTTTGCCACCATCTTCTGCAAAAATGATGTAACCTAGGCCACCAGCACCGGCTTCGCGTGCCCAGTTGTTCAGTTTGTCAAAGAACCCGCGTGGTTTATCGCCTGCACCGGGGGCGGGAATGGCGCGAATTTCGCCACCGTCGGCCGCAATGCGGGAGAACAGCCCAAAGCCGGAATTTGCAAACTCTTCTGTTACGTCAGAAATCAGCAGCGGGTTACGCAGGTCAGGTTTGTCAGACCCATAAACCTTCATGGAGTGCGCGTAGGGAATACGCTCAAAGGGGGCCTGGCTGACGGTGCGGCCATTACCAAATTCGGTAAACAGGCCGGACATGACATCTTCCAGCGTGGCGAACACTTCGTCCTGCGTTGCAAAAGCCATCTCGAAGTCGAGCTGATAGAACTCACCCGGTGAGCGGTCAGCGCGGGAGGCTTCATCACGGAAGCAGGGAGCAATCTGGAAGTAGCGGTCAAAGCCTGCCACCATGGCAAGCTGTTTGAACTGCTGTGGAGCCTGTGGCAGGGCGTAGAACTTGCCGGGGTGCATACGGGCGGGCACCAGAAAGTCACGCGCACCTTCCGGGGAGGACGCTGTGAGAATGGGGGTCTGGAGTTCAATAAAGCCCAGATCCGTCATGCGGCGGCGCATGCTCTGGATAACGCGGGCACGCAGCAGCATGTTGCGGTGTACGCTGTCACGGCGCAGGTCAATGTAGCGGTAACGCAGGCGCAGGTCTTCAGGGTAGTTTTCGTGGCCAGCAACCTGAAAAGGCAGCACGGCGGCAGCGGACTGCACCACAAATTCCTGCGCGCGCACTTCAATGTCACCGGTAGCAAGGTCGGGGTTGCGGGTGCCTTCGGCGCGTTCAACCACATCACCGGTAACCGTAATCACGCTTTCAACGCGGATGTTTTCGGCTGTGCTCAGCGCCGGAGCACCTGCCGGAATAACAATCTGCGTCATGCCGGTTTCGTCACGCAGGTCAATAAACAGCAGCCCGCCGTGGTCCCGCTTGCTATGAACCCAGCCAGACAGGCGGGCTGTGGTGCCGGCATCGCTGGCGCGAAGGGCCGAGCAGCTATGGGTACGGTAAGGGTGCATGGTCTCGTCCTGAATTTTGGCCCGCTGCGCCTGCCGCGCAGGGGGCGTTTTGTGCTCTAGGTTGCTCTTTATGCGCGGGAGGAAGCCGGGGCGCTACCCATCTGTCAAGATCAAGGCGTTAATTCACCCACTCATGGCGGCATGAATAGCGTTTGCCAATGCCTTTATGGCCTCTGGCTTGGCATCCCACCCGAACAGGAAACGGGCTGCGCCGCCAAACATGGTATAGAATCGCCAGCCCTGAGCACGCAGGGTATTAGCCGCCTGTTCCGGTAACAGCAGGAAAACGCTGTTGGTGTCCACCGCCCATGCCAGACGCAGGTTTGGTACATCAGCAATGCTCTGGGCAAAGAAACGGGCGCTCTCATTAGCGTGGCGGGCATTTTCAAGCCACGCACCGTTTTTAATCATGCTGAGCCATGGGGCGGAGAGAAACCGCATTTTGGAGGCCACTTGGCCGCCCTGTTTCGCCCGTTCTGCAAAGCCCCGAGCCAGACTGCGGTCAAAAAATACAACAGCATCCCCCACGGCCATCCCGTTTTTGGTGCCACCAAAGCTGAGCGCATCTACCCCGACTTCCCAGGTTATGGCGGCAGGTGTGCAGCCCAGAGCGGCAACAGCATTGGCAAGGCGCGCGCCATCCATATGCAGCTTCAGCCCATGCTCCTTACAGGTATCAGACAGTGCCTTGATTTCTTCTGCTGTGTAGAGCAGCCCGTTTTCAGTGGGTTGGGTAATGGTCACAACGGCTGGGGCGGAAGCCTGAAAACTCTGCGTTTTGCGGCAGCAGAGCTTGATGGCGGCAGGGGTTAGCTTTCCTTCAGGGCAGGGTGGGGTCATCACTTTGCTGCCGCCAGTAAAGAACTCCGGTGCACCCCGTTCGGATGTCTCAGCGTGGGCAATGTCGGTGGCAATAATGCTGCAATAAGGTGGGCAAAGTGTTGCGAGTGTCAGTGCATTGGCGGCTGTACCGTTGAACACGAAAAATACCGCAGCATCGGTGCCAAAAAGGGTGCGGATGGCATCTTCCGCCAACCGAGTCCACGGGTCGTCCCCATAAGCGGGGGTGGAGCCCGCGGCGGAAGCACGGGTAATGGCCTCCAGCGCTTGCGGGCATATACCGCTGTAATTGTCGCTGGCAAATTGCTGGGGTGGGGCGGTGTCTGTCATTGTAAACCAAGGGCTTGGGGTCAGGGTATAAGGGCGGCAAAGGCTCGGCCCGGCTGTGCTTTCTGGCTGGCATGGCGGCTGGCCTGCGTCAATGCACCCCACGGCAGCATTGCTTTAAGGGCAGTTTTCCGCTAAGGGCACCGCACCGTGCAGGCACCCCTGGAGGCCTGTATGTTTTGGTTTTAGGAGAATTCAACGTGTCCAAAATTACATCTATCCAAGCTTCAGTGCGCGCGAAGGCTGGTAAGGGGGCAGCGCGTGCAACGAGGCGTGCTGGTCTGGTACCGGCAGTTGTTTACGGTGCTGGTAAAGAACCTGCCCTGATCGCACTCGACCCCCGTATCGTGATCAAAGGCATTCAGGCTTCTGGCTGGCGCTCACGCGTTTACGAAATCAAGGTTGAAGGTGGCTCCACCGAGCGCGCCCTGATTCGTGACATTCAGCTGCACCCGGTTAAAGACACACCGGAACATGTTGATTTCATGCGTCTGGCAGCAGGCCAGCGCGTGACCGTTGAAGTCTCCGTTCACATCAGTGGTGAAGACAAGGCTCCTGGCCTGAAGCGTGGTGGCGTGCTGAACGTTGTGCGTCACACCGTTGAAGTTGAAACCGATGCAGAACACATTCCGGAATTCTTCTCCGTGGATCTGTCTACGCTCGATATCAACGACAACGTGCGTTGGGAAGACCTGAAGGGTACGGAAAACGTAACCCCCACAAACCACACACCTAACTTTGTTATTGCGACCATCGCTGCTCCAAGCGTTGATGAAGCTGACGAAGAAACGGAAGAAGCTGCTTCCTAATCTGTCAGGACAGTTTTTCTGACCTGATGAATAAGGGTGGGGGTACATGCGTGGTGCATGTGCCCCCGGCTTATTTTATAACGATACAGGACCAGTGATGTTGCTCTGGGCCGGGCTTGGTAATCCTGAGCCGTCCATGCGCCGACATAGGCACAATGTTGGCTTTATGGCTGTAGAAGCCATTGCCGATCGCTATGGGTTTTCACCGTGGCGCTCCCGCTTTAAGGGCGAGACGGCAGAAGGCCGTATTGGCACGCAGCGCGTTTTGCTGCTGCGCCCCATGACTTACATGAATCGTTCTGGCGATAGCGTGCAGGAAGCGGCTGCGTTCTATAAAATAGCGCCGGAGCAGATTACCGCCTTCCATGATGAGCTGGATCTTGCCCCCGGCAAGGTACGTGTAAAGCGTGCAGGTGGGGCTGCTGGCCATAATGGCCTGCGCTCAATGGACAAAATGCTTGGCACCCCCGATTACTGGCGGGTGCGTATTGGTATTGGGCACCCCGGGGCAAAAGAACGCGTGCATGGGTGGGTGCTTGGTAATTTTACAGAGACAGACCGGCAGGACTGGCTGGAGCCACTGCTGGATAAAATGGCGGTCGCCGCGCCGCTGCTGGCCGATGGCCAGCCAGAAAAATTCATGACGCAGGTTGCGTTGCCAGAAGGGAGTAAGGGCTGATGGGGTTTAACTGCGGTATTGTCGGTCTGCCTAACGTGGGCAAGTCCACACTCTTTAATGCACTAACCGCAACGGCAACCGCTCAGGCTGCCAATTATCCGTTCTGCACGATCGAGCCTAACGTGGGCCGCGTGGCTGTGCCCGACCCCCGGCTGGAAAAGCTGGTTGAAATTGGCAAGTCACAAAAGACAGTCCCCACCAGCCTTGAATTTGTGGATATTGCGGGTCTGGTCCGTGGCGCCTCCCGCGGGGAAGGGCTGGGGAATCAGTTTCTGGCTAATATCCGCGAAGTTGATGCCATTATTCATGTGCTGCGCTGCTTTGAAGATGACGACATTACGCATGTTGAAGGTGGCGTCGACCCCGTGCGTGATTCCGAAATCATTGAAACCGAGCTGATGCTGGCGGATCTCGACTCGCTCGAAAAACGCCTGCCCGCTCTTCAGAAGCGCGCCAAGAATCGTGATGCCGAGGCTATGGCCCAGCTTGCCGTGGCAGAGCCACTGATTGAAGCTCTGAAAGAGGGCAAACCTGCCCGTACAGCCATTCCGGCAGGGCAGGAAGAAGCTGTAAACCGCTTGCAGCTTATGACCACCAAGCCAGTGCTGTATGTCTGCAATGTTGATGAAGACTCTGCATCCACCGGCAACGCGTTTTCTGCCGCAGTCAAAGCCAAGGCCGATGCAGAAGGCGCTGCCGTTGTTTTTGTGTCCGCAGCGATTGAGGCGGAAGTCAGCCAGTTGGCGGATGAAGAGCGCCGCGAGTTTCTGGATGGTCTGGGGCTGAAAGACAGCGGGTTGGACCGGGTGATTGCCGCAGGGTATGGCCTGCTTGGCTTGCGGACCTACTTTACCGTAGGCCCCAAGGAAGCACGCGCATGGACCATTACCGCAGGCACAAAAGCGCCACAGGCAGCGGCTGTTATCCATAACGACTTTGAGCGTGGGTTCATTGCCTGCGAAACCATCGCCTATAAAGACTACGTTCAGTATAATGGTGAGGCCGGGGCCAAGGAAGCGGGACGCCTGCGGATTGAAGGCCGTGAGTATGTTGTGCAGGATGGTGACGTTCTGTTGTTCCGCTTTAACGTATGATCCGCTAGGCTTGTCGGGTTCATACAAACAAAAATGAGGATGAAGGACGCCATGCAGGCGCATGAAGACGGAGCGGAGAGTACGGTAACGCAGGCTATGTCTGCCTCCGCACCGGGGCCAATGACGGCTCTGGCAAAACGGGCACGGCTTGCGGCACGCACTCTGGCCACCAGCCCTACTTCAGCGCGGGATAGGGCACTCTGGGCAGCAGCCGCTGCCCTGCGTGAGGCGTCCGACACGATTTTGGAAGCCAACGCCAAGGATCTTGCTGACTCAACAGCAAAAGATGCCTTCCGCGACCGGCTGACCCTTACCCCCGAACGCATCGAAGCTATTGCGCGGGGCCTTGAGGATATGGCGGATCTTCCAGACCCCGTGGGGCGCGTTCTGGAAGAATGGACACGCCCTAACGGCCTTCGTATTCGCCGTGTAGCAACGCCGGTGGGTGTCATCGGTGTTATTTATGAAAGCCGCCCGAATGTGGGGGCAGATGCTGCTGGCCTGTGCATCAAGTCCGGCAACGCAGTATTGCTGCGGGGTGGCTCTGAAAGCCTACATAGTGCTCGTGCTATTCATGCCGCCATGCAGGCCGGTTTGCGCGCAGCAGGCCTGCCGGAAGATGCTGTTCTGATTGCCCCGGATGCTGACCGGAAGCATGTGGCAGAAATGCTTGGTGCCTCCGGCTTGGTAGACCTGCTTATCCCGCGTGGCGGGCGTTCACTGGTTGAGCGCGTGCAGAAGGATGCTCGGGTGCCGGTTCTGGCTCACGCTGACGGGCTGTGTCACACCTATGTGCATGCCGCAGCAGACCACGGTATGGCCCGCCGTATTGTGCTGAATGCCAAAATGCGCCGGACTGGCATTTGCGGTGCTACGGAAACCCTGCTGATTGATGCCGCCATTGCCCCAACCCTGCTGCCGTCTATCGTGGCGGATCTGGCCGAATTCGGGTGTACCTTCAAGGCCGATGCCGCAGCGCGTGAAATTGTCCCCACGCTGCCAGCGGCCACGGAGCAGGATTTCAGGACGGAATGGCTGGATGCCGTGCTGAATATTGCGGTTGTTGATGGGGTGGACGAGGCGCTGGACCATATCAGCCGCTTTGGGTCTTCCCATACTGAGGCTATTGTCACGGCGGATGAGGCTGTCGCTAATCGCTTCATGACCGGGACAGATAGTGCTGTTGTCATGTGGAATGCGTCCACCCAGTTCTGTGATGGAGGCGAGTTTGGTTTTGGGGCAGAAATTGGTATTGCCACTGGCCGTTTCCATGCGCGTGGCCCCGTGGGGGTCGAGCAGTTGACAACCTTCCGATATGAGGTGGTGGGCACCGGGCAGGTTCGGTCCTGAGGCAGGTTGCCAAGTCGGGCCATGTTCCACTTTACGGAGATGGCCGCCATACGCGTATTGGTCTTCTTGGTGGGTCCTTCAACCCGGCCCATGCAGGACATTTGGCCATTGCGCGCAGGGCTTTGCAGGCTTTGAAGCTCGATCAGGTTTGGTTCATGGTCTCTCCCGGTAATCCGCTGAAAGCTGTTGAGGGAATGGCACCATTTGCCAAACGTATGGCATCCGTACTCGCACTGGTTGATGGCCACCGGTTGATTGCAACGGATATTGAAGCTCGACTCGGTACCCGTTACACGCTGGATACTGTGCGCAAACTGCACCGGCGTTTTCCAGCCGTGCAGTTTGTCTGGCTGACGGGTGCGGATGGCTTTGCAACTCTGTCCCGTTGGAAAGGGTGGAAAAATCTCGTGAGACACGTGCCCATAGCCGTTATGCCCAGACCTGGGCAGAACACCGCTGCCTTGCATGGGGTGGCAGGGTACTATATGGCGCGGTGGCGTATACCTGCCCGCCGGGCAGCTTTGCTGCCAACACTAAAACCCCCGGTATGGGCGTTTCTTCCAGGGCGACAAACCGGTATATCTGCAACATCTATCCGCCAGAGCGGGGCGTTTGACAGTGGTGCAAACCACATACCCCCATCTGGTCTGTCACACTCAGGAGAACGGTCATAACCACTCAGCCTCCCTCCGAGACGCCAAAGCGTACCCGCGCGGCCTCGGCTACCAAAACAGGTGCTGCCAAAACAGCATCTTCCCGTACCAAACTGGCTGGCGCTGTTGCAGCGACAGGCTCCGTGCGCAAAAAAGCGGCTACGTCTGGTCCCAAGAAAGCCAAGCGTGAGCCTATTGCGCCTGACGTGCTGGAGCAGGCCCTGACCCTCATCACCACCAGTCTGGATGATGATAAGGCCGAAGACATCGTTGTTATCGACCTGACAGGCCGTGCCTCTTTTGCAGACAGAATGGTGATTGCAACTGGTCTGGCCGACCGGCAGATTGCGGCTATGGCACAGCATATTGAGCGCAAGCTCAAGGAAATTGGCCTCAAGCGCATGACCATTGAAGGCGCAAACGGCTCTGACTGGGTGCTGCTGGATACAGGTGACATTGTTGTGCATCTGTTCAAACCAGAAGCACGTGAACTGTATGGCCTTGAGAAAATGTGGGGCGCTGCACTGGATGATGGTGCTGCTGAGGCTGTGCCTACAGCCTGACCGGATCAGTTTTCTTATGGTGTGTGACAGCGTTTGCCGTGCCTGCTGTGTAATGACTGTGAGGCAGGCATGAAGCTGGTTGCCGTTGGCCGCATGAAAGACAAGGCTGAGGTTGCGTTGGTTGAACGCTACCTCAAGCGGCTCCGGCCCAAGCTGGATATTGTGGAACTGCCAGATGGCCGGGGTAGCCCGGATGAGATCAAACGGCGGGAAGGGCAGGCCATTCTGGCTGCATGCCCACCACAGGCTTTTATTGTGGTGCTGGATGAAGCCGGCAAAAGCTGGAGCAGTGTTGAGCTCTCCAACGCTATTGCTGACTGGTCTGCCCTTGGGCGGACGTTATGCTTTGTCATTGGTGGCGCAGAAGGGCTGGATGCAGCGGTCGTGGCGCGGTCTGATGCGGCTTTATCTTTCGGCTCGCTCACATGGCCGCACATGCTGGTGCGCATCATGCTTGTAGAGCAAATTTACAGAGCCCAGGCCATTGCTGCGGGGCACCCTTATCACCGGGCGGGCCGCCCCTGATCCGGCGCGGCTGTTTTTAGGAAAAATCGAGGGTGGAAAACTGATCTTCAGGCGACAGTTTTTCCCACTTGCGGCAATGTGTCCGCAGTATTTTCGCAAATTTGTTGACCAACGGCATATTCTGTCCGGTACGCACCGCTACAGCCAAAGTGGCGCGTGGTGCTGGGTCACTGATGGTATGAAATGTCACACCGCCAGCATGAATTTGGCACAAAGAACGCGGCACGACTGAAACCCCCAGCCCTGCGGCAACCAGAGGGACGGTCCCTGCAATCTGGGGTGCCTGCTGCCCAAGCTTGGGGGTGACGCCAGCGGCCTGATAGGCTGAAAGTATGGCATCATGAAAACCCGGCCCTAACTCACGCGGGAAAATAATAAGCGGTTCATCCGCAACCATATCCAGACTAATGACAGGCTTGTTGGTAAGGGGGTGACCACGCGGAAGCGCTATTACTGTTGGTTCATCCAGAAGATGGGAGACTGAAAGGCGGGTGGGGTCCGTAACCGGTGGGCGGATAATGGCAATGTCCGTACTGGATTCATGTAGGGCCGCGCACAAGGCAGGCGTATTGCTTTCTTCCATGGAGAGCGTGACGTCCGGTGCCACATCCCGGAAGGCTCTGATGGCAAGCGGAATAACGGGCAGGAGTGGTACAGCCCCCGCCAAGCCCAGACGGATATGCCCGACCTCTCCGCGTGCCATGCCCTCCGCCGTGACCAGAAACTGATGTTGCAGCTCCAGAATAGCGCGAGCACGGGGCAGAAGTGTTGCACCAATTTCTGTCAGGGCAACGCCCCGCGTCTGGCGTTCAAAAAGCTGGACGCCCAGATTGCGTTCCAGTTGTCGAATTTGCTGACTAAGAGGCGGCTGCTCTATGCCCAGTTCTTCTGCCGCACGGGTAATGCTCCCATGGTCAGCTACGGTCACAAAGTAACGTAAATGCCTGATATCCATAAACCCATACATAAAGAATATGAGTAAGTCATTCAATATATAGTGGAGGACTGAGGGCTGCTGTAATACCGTTTGTGCTTCACGGTTTCTTCATGAAAGTTCTTATGGTGCGCAGCGTTCAGACAGATTTGGTACAAGACACACAAGTTGCCTCGGCACGTGTGGAAAGCAAAACCAAGCATAAACCTGTTGCCAACCGCCTGTATCAAACCTCAACCATGGCTGCACTGCTAGATGCCGTGTATGATGGAGAGACCACGCTGGATGAACTGCTCCAACACGGAAATTTCGGGTTGGGGACATTTAACGCTCTTGATGGCGAAATGATTGTAACTGATGGCGTTGCCCGCCAGTTCCGGGCTGAAGGGGTAGCAGCAGAGGTGCCGGGAACCCTGAAAACTCCATTTGCCTGCGTGACGTATTT
This sequence comes from Acetobacter sp., assembly GCF_052102375.1. Classification (GTDB taxonomy): domain Bacteria; phylum Pseudomonadota; class Alphaproteobacteria; order Acetobacterales; family Acetobacteraceae; genus Acetobacter. Next base: position 15,566 of record NZ_JBQDXI010000026.1, on the reverse strand, counting down.
TGAGCCTGAGCAGACCGTGTCTATCGAGGAGCCGCTGGATAAAGCGGGGTTTGAAGCATTAGTCGACCGGCTTGTGGGTAACCCTAACCTGTTTGCAGCCGTACGCTTTACAGGGGTGTGTGAGAGGGTGGATACACGCACGGTATTCTGCCAATGTCATCCCTATCCGCCCATGCTGGAGGTTGTGAAAAAACAGCCAACTCTGACACTGAATGCGGTGCAGGGCACCATGATTGGTTTTCGGACTCCGGCCTATATGCAGGGCATTAATGTTGCCGGGTACCATGTGCATTTTCTGACAGAAGATCAAAAACGTGGCGGCCATGTTACGGAGTATAAAGTGACCAAGGGCACGCTGGAAGTGGCAACCATTTCGGATGTTGATATCCGCTTACCCAGAACGCAGCAGTTTGCCAAAGCCAATTTAAGCCCAGAGCATTTGCATCAGGCCATTCAGGAAGCCGAAGGCGGCTAGCCTCACGCTTCCTCTGATGCCTCACAGGCGTAGCAGCACAGGGCACAAAGTACCCTGTCGGAGGTGTTACCGTGCCTGAGTGTGCAGCTATGCGCTTTTGATATTTCACTCTGCTGGTTTTTTGTTATAACAAACGCCACAAAGTGAGAGCACGCTCTGTATAGGGTCACTGTATCTGCCTCTCACCGCACCGTTCACGGAGCATGAGAGATCTGAAACCAGATGCAGTTTTCCGATGACATAGCGACACAGTTTTCATGATACATCTCGGTTACGTGCTACCCTGCGGTCTTGGCCGCAGGAAAACACAGCATCAGGCTGCCTGTGCGGCATGATGTGTCGTGGGCTGAACTCAACCCCGGCCATGGGTGCCCAGACCAGTACAGGTGCAGTGTGCGACCTGATCTGGTGTGCGGCTATTGGCCAAAATGCCCCCGCCAGAGAGGCCTCAAGGCCTCCGGTGGTCCCCTCTCTTGTCAAAAACTTGATTGGTGCAGGTGAAAACCTGTGTCCTAGCCGGAGGTCTTTATGAAAATTGGTTTGTTTATACCGTGTTATATTGACGCATTTTACCCTAACACCGGCGTTGCCACGCTGGAGCTTCTCGAAAAGCTGGGGCAGGATGTTGAATACCCCTTGGGCCAGACCTGTTGTGGCCAGCCTATGGCAAACTCCGGCTGTAATTCTGATGCTGCGGCTGCTGAAGCACTGTTTGTCAAAAACTTTGCCAAATATGATGCCATTGTCATGCCATCAGGGAGCTGTGCTCACCATGTGAAAGACAACTTTGACGCCATTCCCCAGACGGATGAGGTCAAGCATGTGCGTGAAAACACTTATGAGCTGGTCGAATTCCTGCACGATGTGCTGAAGGTTGAGGAGTTCCCGTGGGCGGAGTTTCCGCACAAGGTCGGCCTGCATAATAGCTGCGGCACACTCCGTGCCCTGCGGACGGCAAGCATGTCCGAACTGGGCGAACCATTTTTCTCCAAACCGATGGACCTGCTGAACAAGGTGAAGGGTATCTCCTTTGCAACGCCGCGGCGGCCGGATGAGTGCTGTGGCTTTGGTGGCACCTTTTCTGTGACCGAAGAAGCGGTTTCCGCCCGCATGGGGCTGGATAAAGTGCGCGATCATCATGATGCCGGGGCTGAATATATTGTTTCGGCAGACACCTCCTGCATGATGCATCAGCAAGGCTGTGCTGAACGTGGTGGCGTGCCGATCCGCTTTATTCATATTGCAGAAATCCTGAACGGAGCACGGGCATGAGCAAGGTTAAACCCGTTAATCATGCCAAGGCGGCAGAAGCCTTTCTGGAAGATGCACCACATCTGACATTCCACGATGAACGCTTGTGGGACATGCGGCAGAAGCGGGATCAGCAGATGCATCTGCTGCCCGAATGGCAGGACCTCCGCACCCGTGCGTCTGAAATTAAAGAGCACACGCTGGCCAACCTGCCGGAATATCTGGAGCAGTTTGAAGCCAACGCCAAGAAAAATGGCATTCATGTGCATTGGGCAGCCGATGCCGCGGAACATAACCGTATTGTTGGCGAAATTCTGGAAAAGCATAACGCCAAGTCGCTGATCAAAAGCAAGTCCATGGTCACGGAAGAATGTGACATGCGGGCTTATCTTGAGCCACGTGGCGTGACCGTGACCGAAACAGATCTGGGCGAGCGTATTCAGCAGCTTGATGACCAGATGCCCAGCCATATTGTGGTGCCTGCGGTTCATAAGCTTGTGCCCGATGTGGCCAAGATTTTTGCCAAAAACTACCACACAGACCCTGATGAGAAGAGCCCACAGGCTCTAGCAGAATCTCAGCGCATGGCCGCGCGCCCGGTAATTCTGTCAGCAGATGCCGGTATGACAGGCGGCAACTTTCTGGTGGCTGAAACCGGAACCTTCGTGGTGTGCACCAACGAAGGCAACGCAGACCTCAGCTCAACAGTGCCCAACCTGCATATTGCTACACTGGGTATCGAGCGTATTGTGCCGCGTATGGCAGACCTTGGCGTGTTTGTGCGCCTGCTGTCCCGCAGTGCCCTTGGCTCTCCCATCACGCAGTACACTACGCATTTCCGTGGCCCGCAAAAGGGCGGGGAGATGCACATTGTGCTGGTGGATAACGGCCGCTCTGCCCGTCTGGGGATGGAGGAGTTCTGGACTTCTCTCAAATGCATCCGCTGTGGCGCCTGCATGAATACCTGCCCCGTTTACCGTCGTTCAGGTGGTCTGTCTTACGGGGCTGTGTATTCTGGCCCGATCGGGGCGATTATCGACCCGACCTTTAACGAGCGGAAATACAGCACATTGCCGTTTGCCTCGACCATGAATGGGAGTTGCACCAATGTGTGCCCGGTCAAAATCAATATTCACGAGCAACTGTATAAGTGGCGTCGTGTGCTGGCTGAGCATCATGAACTTCCCTTTGTGAAGCGGGAGATCATGCACATGGCGGGTCGTCTTATGGGCCAGCCTACCCTGTACCGCACGGCTATTAATGGGACAGAGGTGGCTTTGAGCACATTGCCGCGCTTTGTTCTGTACAACTGGCTTAACCCGTGGGGTAAGCACCGCGAACTGCCGCACCCGGTCAAGCAGACCTTCCATAGCTGGTACAAGGAAAACCGCCTGAAAAAGGGGAAAGCCCAATGAGTTCTCGTGACAAAGTTCTGGCAACCCTGCGTGCCAACCGGCCAGACCCTGCGGCTCATCCTCTGCCTCCCGTTGCCGTGTTTGGCGATATGGATAAGGGTCGTGAGCGCTTTGAAAATGCGCTTCAACTGCTAGGAGGCCAGATCCTGCTACGGCAGGAAGGTGATACGCTGGCAACAGCTATTGCACGCCGGTTTCCGGATGCGCATGTCATTTGCTCTGCCGTGCCGGATTTTGAAGGCAGTATCCGCATTGAAGATGTGGAGTCCCCCCAACAGGCTGCGGCGACAGACGTGCTGGTGGTCCGTGCGCCGTTTGGTATTGCGGAAACCGGCTCTATTTTTCTCAGTGAAGCACAGTTGAACAGCCTGAATTCTGCGGCGCACCTGACGCAGCATATCGTTGTTATTCTGTCCGAACATAATGTGACGGCCAACATGCACACGGCCTATCTGGAACGGCCGGAATTTCATACCGCCAACTATGGCGTGCTGATGACCGGGCCGTCCGCCACAGCCGATATTCAGGGTGTGCTTATTCGTGGGGCGCAGGGGGTCAGAAGCCTGTCTGTCTGGTGGGAATAAGTCTCTGCCCGGCTGGCTGATAACGCCAGTTGGTACAAAGTGCGGAACAAGTGGGCGGGGGAGGGAAGCAGGTCTTCCTTTCCCCGTCTTGCGTTTGATCCCGGAAAAATGAGACACCTCCTTATGCCAGACCTGAATAATCGCGCCGACCTTAAACTCTCACCTGATCACGCCTTAACGGACGAGCAACAACAGCTTGTTGACCGCATAGAAGCATTTTGCCTGAAGCATGAGGGCGATGGGCCGGGTGCTGTGTTTGTGGTGCAAGGCGCAGCAGGAACCGGAAAAAGCATTGTCATGAACAGTGCTTTTGCACGATTGAGACAACGCGCGGCAGCCAAGGACGGAAACGCCCTGTCCGGGCAGAACATGGTTTTTCTGGTCAATCATCCCGAGATGATCAAGCTCTACCGCCGCATTGCCGAGGGCGTGTCCTGTTTACGCAAGCGGGACTACGAACGGCCTACAAGTTTCATCAATCAGGCCCACAAGACCGGGCAAAAGACAGACATTGTTTTTATTGATGAGGCGCATCTGCTCCTCAGCCGGAGGGATGCCTATAACCGCTTTTTGCAGGATAACCAGCTTGAGGAAATACTCCGCCTCAGCCGGGTTGTGGTCATGGTTTTTGACCCCTGTCAGGTGCTTAAATTCAAAAGTTTTTGGGATGAATCTGCCTTGCACCGGATTTTAGGGGATAGGCAGGTTGTAGTTCAGCATCTTACTACTCAATTCCGTATGCAGGCCCATGACGATGTTATCGGCTGGATAGACGCATTCTGCCATCAAAGGCTGCTGCCGCTTCCGGCCCCCCAGCCTTTTGATTTCCAGATATTTGAAGATGCACAGGCGTTGTATGAGGCTATCCGCGCCCATGAAGCACAGCTTGGGCTATGCCGGATGGTTGCCACTTATGACTACCCGTATGTTCTGGACGGACAGGACCATTTTATAACGGAAGGGCGCTTTCATTTACGGTGGGACCGATCACTGCCGCAGGAACGCCTGCCATGGGCTGAGCGCCCCGATACAATTGATGAGGTTGGGTCCGTTTACACAGTGCAGGGGTTTGACCTGAATTATATAGGCCTCATTTTAGGCCCCAGCGTCGATTATGATCCGGAAACTGATAAAATTATTCTGCACACAGCCTGTTATCAGGATAGTGCGGCCTTTGCGGGGCAGTCAGCGGTTGAAAACCCAGCCGCCGCCAAGGAGCAGATCATGCTGAATGCACTAAATGTGCTCATGACCCGCCCAGTGAGGGGACTCTATCTTTATGTCAGTCGCCCGGCACTCCATCAGCGGCTTAAGACGCTATGGCAGCAACGCAGTGCCCTTTAACCCTTATGCGGTATGGCGCACAGGGTAACCGGTTATGTGCGGGATGACCGTACCCGCACTTTTGCAGGCTTACGCAGGCATTTGTGGCGGTACAACTGCATGATGGACATTAACTGAACTCCGACCAATCCCCCGTCAATGAGCCCTTTGGTCCAGTCGGTAAAACCCAGAGACATAGAAAAGGGGAGGGCAACAGCTGGCATAATGGAGAAAAACGTCAAGAGCCGTGTTGTTTTGTCTTGCATAGTACGTTGCCCTTTTTCTGTTTGCTATAGAAACGAGTCCGTATCCCTCACACTACATCACTCTCCGGCCGCGTTTGCAAATAGTATTCGCAGGCTCCCCTGCGCTATTTGCTAATGGGAATGGTGACAACAGCGCCGGGGTTTTTGGTTGTTTTGGAGAGCTCCAGCAAAATTTGCAGCATGGTAAAGGCCAGTTTGCTGTCAAAGTCATCCTTTGCAATCCAGTAGTAACGCCGGTCGTAACGCACGGACACAAAAGGCGACTGCTTGGGCGCTTTGTCATCCACATGCACGGTGACAATGGGTTTTGTCTCACGTCCTACCAGCATGACACGGGCCAAAGTGCGGCCGGAGATAATATCTTGGGGCGGCACTTCTATCTGATAGGCAATCTGCCCCATAACCCCCAGCATGGTGCGAGTGAGAAGCCTGATCTGCCCGCGGGCGGGCTTGCCTGCGCCATAAACCACCTCAACCCGCTCATCATTTTGAGGCATGTTGAAGAAGCGGCGTGTTTCATAAACCACCTCGGCCAATAGCGGGTCACTGGTGGAAGAGATGGACAGAAAAACGCGGTCAAAGGACGGTGTTTTGCCGGGTACTTCCGGGCTGTGTTCAAGCTGAATACCCAGAAGTCCGGCCACCTGTAGCAGGCGCAGGTCATGGATTAGCTCAAAAAATTCAGGCGAGCCACGGCCAACGTTGCCACCAATCGCTCCGGCATTGCTGATGAGATTAACGGATTGCACGGCAAGACGGAACAGCACGTCAATGGGTAGGCCACCCATGGCCAGCGGCAACAAACTGCCCGGCGGCAGGGGGCGCAGGAAGGTTTGCGCATAGGCATCCCCGGTAACAGGCTGGAAGGTAAAGGTTGGGCTTTCCTGTAACTGGGTGCCAATACCACCATAGGGACGAACAACGCCGGTATCGGTCCCCACACCAACAGAAATGTTATGTTGGAGCTGGTAGCCAGAAATAAGCTGCGTTGTGTCCAGAAAACCGGGCGTGTCAGCATAACGCAGGCGCACCACGTTCAGCAGGGTCTGGCGTTTACTGGAGTCCATAAGCGCATGGGAGTAGTCGTTCTGGTCTTGGTCCAGCCGGTAGGAGCCAACACTATAACAACCGCTGACTAAAAGCAGCGCACTACATAAAACGGTTCTCAGGAAGCCATGCATACTAGAGAATTCTCGGTCTTTCAGTGGCTAATATAATGAGGCGCAGAGGCACGGCGGGCTACCTTGTTTGTCTCAGCGGGTGTCTCAGGCTGTCACGTCCCTGCGGGGTGGCTAAGGAAAAACGCGGCAAACAGAAGGATGTTGCAAAGGCTGCATGGGGCCTTGTGCCGGGCTAAAGCTATCAATGGCTTTAATTAAGCGTGAGGCAGTGTTCTGGCTGGTTCGCGGGAAGGACGCTGTGTCAGAAATACCGTTTAGGCAACGGCACTGTCCTGCATTTAGGGGCAGAACAGTGCCGGTTATGCGTTAGCCTTTTACGCGTTCAATCTGGGCACCGCAGGCGGCCAGTTTGCGCTCAACGGCTTCATAACCCCGGTCAAGGTGGTAAACGCGGCTGAGAATGGTCTCACCATGTGCAGCTAGCCCGGCCAGAATGAGCGAGAACGAGGCCCGCAGGTCTGTCGCCATGACAGGAGCGCCAGACAGGCTGTGCACGCCCCGGATAATGGCGGAAGACCCATGTACGTTAATGCGCGCCCCCATCCGGTTGAGTTCTGGCACATGCATGAAACGGTTTTCAAAAATCGTTTCCGTAATCATGGAGGCACCTTCCGCCACAGACAGCAGCGCCATGAACTGGGCCTGCATATCCGTGGGGAAACCGGGGTAAGGCTCGGTCATAATGTCAATGCCACGCAACGCGCCTGTCCGGCGGACACGCATGGCATCACCTTCCTGCGTTACTTCCACACCAGCTTCTTCAAAAGCCCTTACAACAGCGCCAAGATGGTCTATCTGGCCACCAATCAGGCGCAAGTCCCCGCCGGTTATGGCTGCCGCACACGCATAGGTGCCGCACTCAATGCGGTCAGACATGATGCGATGTTGGGCCCCGTGTAGAGCCTCAACGCCTTCAATCATGATGTGGCCTGTGCCTGCACCCGTAATTTTGGCTCCCATGGCGTTCAGGCAGTTTGCCAGATCCACCATTTCCGGTTCACGCGCGGCGTTGACAATTTCCGTGCGCCCTTTGGCAAGAGTTGCGGCCATCATCAGGTTTTCCGTCGCTCCAACGGAAGCAAACGGCAGCATGATACGGTCACCCACCAGCCCATTGGGGGCGCGGGCATTAATGTAGCCATTTTCCAGCGTAATAGTGGCACCAAGTGCCTCCAGCCCTTTCAGGTGAAGGTCAACCGGGCGGGTGCCAATGGCGCACCCACCGGGTAGGGACACGCGGGCTTCCCGGCAGCGGGCCAGCAACGGACCAAGCACCAGAATGGAGGCCCGCATTTTGGACACGATGTCATACGGTGCTTCCGTGCTGGTAATTCCTCCACCAACGGACAGGGTAGTGTGGTCGTTACCAACCGTTTCCACCGTCAGGCCATGCTGGGTCAGCAGGGCGCGCATTGTTGCAATGTCAGCAATATGCGGCACGTTGGTCAGCACCAGTCGTTCGGATGTCAGCAATCCGGCAACCAGCAGCTTCAGCCCGGCATTCTTGGCACCGCCAATTGTAATCTCACCGTGTAGGGGTTTACCGCCCCGAATAATAAATCTGTCCATCAGTCTCGCTTACATGCGGGGGGTAGTAACGCCGTTCTGGCCCATATATTTGCCTGCGCGGTCTGCGTAGCTGGTCTCGCACGGGCTATCGCCCTTGAAGAACAGGAACTGGCAGATTCCCTCATTGGCATAAATGCGCGCTGGCAGCGGTGTGGTATTGCTGATTTCAATTGTAACCTGCCCCTCCCACTCTGGTTCTAGCGGGGTGACATTCACAATAATACCGCAGCGTGCGTAAGTGGATTTGCCAAGGCACACAACAAGCACGTCCCGCGGGATGCGGAAATATTCAATGGTGTGGGCCAGCACAAAGCTGTTGGGCGGGATAATGCATTCATCTGCCTTGCGGGAGACAAACCCATCAGGGCTGAAGTTCTTGGGGTCTACAATGGCGTTGTTCACATCCGTAAAAATACGGAAGTCATCTGCCACACGCGCATCGTAACCGTAGGAAGACAGGCCGTAGGAAATAACCCCTTCGCGCTTCTGGGTTTCGACAAATGGTTCGATCATGCCGTGATCTTTTGACATCTGACGTATCCATGTATCGGGCATCACGGGCATGTCGGGTTTTCTCCAGTCTCTGTGGTTGTGGCGGCAAGGGGTTCCTGCTCGTCTGCTTCCTGTTCCTGCCGGGTACGGGCCTGCTGCTTGCGGCGGCGGAGGTTTGCGCGCAGGGCCGCAGCCTGACGGGCAGCCCGCTGGGCTTTTGCCTCGGCAGCTTTAGTGGACACACGTGTGCCGGAGGAGGAGGGAGAAGGCGTATCAGTCATGCCAGCGCCTGATGAAGTGGAAAGTCGTCTCTGCTGACTAGCAGAGCAAACCAGCCATGCCTAGGGCTGCATGATTGACCGCGCACGGTTATTCTGCACGCCCGAGGCCAGCCTCCGGCGTGCAGAAAGAACGGGATTAGAGGTTAGCAATAAGCTTGAGGCCAACAATGGCCGCATTGCGGATATGGTGGGTTTCACCGGGATGGATCATGTATTGAAAGGTCGGCTGGACCAGTACACCGGGGAAAGCATCAATCGCATAATAGGATTCAATGATGTGCGAATTATCCTGCACACCATGCAGCGTTGGCCCTAAGCCCAGCCCTGCGTCCTGAGCAATAATCTGGCTGTCCCGCCTGCGACGGCTGACATGGTACCAGGAATACAGCACGCCAAAACGGTCAGTCAGGCGGCTAGGCAGTAATCCCACGAAAGAAAAGCCGCCATAAACCTGATCAGACAAATTCACAACGCGGGGGGTGACATGCACATACCCTGCCATCAGGTAGCCACCGGCCATCATGTTTCGGCCACCCCGGCGATAGACCATCTGGTCTGCTTCCAGCCAGAACATGTCAGAGGGGGCCGAGCGCTTGTCGGGTATGGTCTGTGCTAGTTTGGCGGGTATGGCGGAGGTTATCTTGTCCGCATAGCGTGTCGTGTCATGTGCGTAGCCCAATACATAATGACCAGGCAGACGGTTACGAGTCAAAAACGGCTGCCATGTAAATTCTATGGGCAGGGACAGGCCTGTTGCGTTTTCAGCCCCCCATGACCAGCCGCTGGGGTTATCTGTCAGAGCACTGACGGAATAGGCACCGACCTGCAATGCAGTGTCACGCGTGGGACGAATCCGGACCCGTGCGCCCCATGTTGCTTTTGGGTACACGCTAAAGCCGGGGTTCTGCTTCAAAGCGACTGGGGCGGAACAGGTTACCATGAAGGAGCACAGCAACGGAGATGTAGCGAACACATGTGTGAGCGACATGCGGCCAAAAATAACGTCCATACGGTTATGGAGCATGCGTTTTTCCGCATACATATCCACCAGATGCGCTGCTACGTTGCCAGAGAGGGAGTAGACCTCCTGCATAGCCACATAGTATTCACCCAACCGACCATTCTGAAGTGCTTTACCCGCACGCTCCATGACTAGGGCGTGCACGGACCAGCCTTTCAGGTGTGCCATACGCTCAAGGTCAAAGACTGTCTGAAGTGTGAGCTCATGCACGTAGCTCACGCCCTTCTTGATACCCCCGCTGGCAACACCCATAGCCTCACCCTTGTAGGTGAAGGAGAAGGTAAAGCCCCGGTCGTGCAGCCATTTGCGGGGAGGGTCTAATAACGGGACCAGATGCCCCGTTCCCGCTGTTGGCACGTAGTAGGGGTCGTTCATGTCAGAGCGGCGCAAGGCATCAAGGCGGGGAGGGAGCAAGCCGGACGGCCCCTCCCAGTGTGTCAGGGCGTCCAGTTCCAGCGTGTGGGCTGCTCCCTGTTCTTCCCCGGCTGGTGCGTAGGACTGAACGCTCATGGTTGCGTAGCCCGGTGACGGCAGAATTGGTACGCCACTGGGGGGGATGGGCGTGTTGGCTGGACGCTTGATAGCTGAGGGATCGGGCTCGAAGCTATCCACGTCCGGGGTGCTGCTTGTGCTGAGCGGCTGTAACGTCACAATAGGTGCCGTGTGAGGCGTGGTGGTGCTGGCGGGCGTATGCTGCCCGGAGGCGGCGGTGGCAGGCTTGCCCACAGTGGCAGGTGCAGCAAACGCTTTTGGGGTTGCTCCGGACCAGAGCGCCACCAGAGCAAGGGCTGCATATCCCTTGTCTTTGCTCACAGGGAAAAGGCACGACATGGCGCGCTGCTTTGTGCAGCCTTCTTGTGACAGTGGCATGACTGTACTCGTTTTTAAGAAAACTGTGTGGAGGTCAGATTTTAGAAAAAATCAGACCAAGGCGCGGGTTCTGGCTATCAGGCTGTTACAGTGTGCCGAAGCACATAAACGGCGGGAACCAGGCCATGCTGGGGCAGCCAGGCAGCAGCAAGATTTGCTGCCTCAACGGCCAGATGAGCACACGGTACAGGCTTGTAGCAAAAGAGAAGCTGTTTCATGAAGCTGAAGACCATTTCTTTTTTATTTTTGTGGTCAGGCGCAAATTTGAAACAGAAACCTCAACACCCGTCAACAGTGTGAGGCATGTTATAACACAAATGGGTAAATTTCTAAAATAGTGTTACTGGAAAACAAGTATTGAGAATTTGTTATAACAGAAAATCGTGCGGGACTAAATATCCTGCCAGCCGCACAGTGTGGCGTTAGCATGGTGCAAGCCGGCTTTAAAACCTGCGGAGCAAAGGGCTTCAAACTCCGCCTCATGTTCGTAGGTCGGCATCAGCTTTTGCAGCAGGTCATTTTTATGGGAAGCCGGGTGAAAATAGATTTCTGACACGCCCTCAGGCAAATGGGCAGCAAGTGCAGCCACTCGGTCCGGGGTCATGTGCCCGCTCCATGCCAGCCCGAAGCACCAGTCATTTGTTACCATACCGGCTGAGCGGATCTGGTGGCGGAGCAGGCGCGTCCAATGCCGGAGGGCGGCGTCTCCCAATGTGTCGGTATAGGTGCCAGCGGCATAAAGCGGTGCGGTTGGCTCTAGGGGGGTACGGATAGCCCGTAGGCCATACTTTCGGCCAATATCAATCAGAAGCTGACCTACCGTTGGGTGGAGATGCATGTGCTTGTGCGCATTGGCATGATCAAGCGTAAGCCCGGTGCGGCGGAAGGCTTCAAACTGGGCCGTTATCTCTGCTCTCAGTTCGCGCCGCCCTTCAGGGCGAAAAAAATAATCCACTCCCAACCCAAGCTGGGAGGAAGAAAACCAGCCATCTGGCTGTGTAATGACTGGTAATTGTGGGTGAGGAAGGGTGGAGGCTCCTTCAATCACTACCAGATGCAGGCCAACGCGCAGAGTGGGCAGGCGTTTGGCCCGTTCTATGGCGTCCTCTACCGCTGGACCGGCCACCATAAGGCTGGCGGTTGAAAGCACACCATCACGGTGGGCAATCTCAATTGCTTCATTGACTTCAACGGAAAGGCCGAAATCATCAGCCGAGATAATGGCACGTTTCATAGGGAAGGAACTTCAACCTCCCGCAGAGGAATATTCCCCTGCGAGACGCGTGTTTGGGGTCATCAGGCCGCTTTGTTGCGGTCACGCAGGAAGTGGAAGAACTCCACGCCTTCGCGCAGGCGGCGCTTCATCATCTGCGGTGAGCGCACCATTTCGTTCACGATGGAAGCAATCTTGGGCGCACGGAAATAGAATTTACGGTAAAATTCTTCCACGCCGTTGAAAATTTCTGTGTGAGACAGATGCGGGTAGTGCAGCGGCGCCATCTGTACGCCGTTTTCGTCAATCAGCTCGGCATTGCTCTCGTCCAGCCAACCGTTCTCGGTTGCTTGCTTGTGCAGAGCGGTGCCGGGGTATGGAGCAGCCAGAGAAACCTGCAATGTATGCGGGTTGATTTCTTTGGCGAACTTGATGGTTTCCTGAATGGTTTCCTTCGTTTCGCCCGGCAGGCCAAGAATAAAGGTGCCGTGAATCTTGATACCGAGTTCATGGCAGTTCTTGGTGAACTCACGCGCAACTTCTACGCGCATACCCTTCTTGATGTTGTGCAGGATCTGCTGGTTGCCGCTTTCGTACCCTACCAGCAGCAGGCGCAGGCCGTTGTCCCGCAGAACTTTCAAGGTCTCGCGTGGCACATTGGCTTTGGCATTGCAGGACCAGGTGACACCCAGCTTGCCCAGTTCACGCGCAATGGCTTCTGCGCGGGGCAGGTCATCGGTGAAGGTATCATCGTCAAAGAAGAATTCTTTAACCTGCGGGAAGTACTGTTTAGCCAGACGGATTTCTGCGGCAACATGTTCCGGGCTGCGGGTGCGGTAGCGGTGGCCACCAACAGTCTGCGGCCACAGGCAGAAGGTGCAGCGGGACTTACAGCCACGACCCGTATAGATGGAAATATACGGGTGCATCAGGTAACCGATGAAGTAATCTTCAATCTTCAGGTCACGTTTGTACACTTCCGTTACGAAGGGCAGGCTGTCCATGTCTTCAATCATGGCGCGGTCGCGGTTGGTGATGATTTCACCATCCTTATTGCGCCACGTAATGCCGTCCACATCCTTGAAATCGCGGCCTTCGGCAATTTCCTTGATGGTGTAGTCAAACTCATTGCGTGCAACGAAGTCGATCGGCGGGCCTTTCAGCAGGCTTTCATCTGGTTGAACGGCAACCTTGGCCCCAACCATGCCGATAATCAGCTTGGGGTTTGCGTCTTTGAGCATCTGAGCCACCTGCACATCCTTGGTGAAGGATGGTGTGGAGGTGTGCAGAATAACCAGATCGCGGTTTTTCACGTCTTCCAGAATGGGTTCCATGCCCATACCGGTGGGGGGAGCATCAATCAGGCGGCTGCCTTCAACCATTGCAGCAGGCTGTGCCAACCATGTTGGATACCAGAATGATTTGATTTCCCGCTTTGCCTGATAGCGGGAGCCGGCGCCACCATCAAAGCCATCAAAAGACGGAGGCTGAAGAAAAAGGGTTCTCATCATGGGAGTCTGATTCCTGACAAGGCTGGGAGGTATACTGAGCAGTGCTCAGCTAAATTATCGGTAGGCATTACTCCCCAGCGCGGCTGGAGACAACCCGAATCACCCTTCTGGCGATAAATGGCTGGTAGTCGGTGGGGGCACTGTATGGGGGGCAACGTGCATGGTCTGGCCCCGCCAGTCTACACGCGTTCCGCTGGCACTGCCCACCATAATGGCGGCAGACAGCCAGTCCCGCAGGGGGAGTAGCAGCAGGGGCCATAGCTGATGGGTGCCTACGGCACGGTCAATGGTAAAGGACGTGGCGGCCCGAATACCCCACACCGCGAGAAATAGCAGGCAGGCCCAAAGAGCATGAGGCTGAAACAGCCAGACCAAAGATGCCCAGAACAAGGGAAGCTGAATGGAAGAGGCCGCGTAGCCAGCGGGAGCCAACGTACAAACCGTGCGGCCCCATCGTAATTCATGGCTGAAGAGGTCATAGGCTGACTGTTCTGCAACGGTGGTCCATGTCATGCAGTCAGCAATGGCAATAGTGTGCCCGGCTTGCCGGACCAGCCGCCCCAGCACGGCATCATCCGCTACATGCGGGAGCAATGCCTCCAGCCCGCCAACGGCTGCCAGCATGGGGCGCGTTAAAGCCATTGTTGCACCAAGGCAGTCCTGCCGCCCCAGATAGCGGGACAGAATGACGCCGGGCAAAAAATTATGGTTGATCTGACAGGCGGCCAGCATCTGTACCAGCCGGGAGGACGCCGGTAGTCCAGCGTAAAGCGTTGTGACCAGACCGGTATTGGGCGTGTGGAGCGCTGTGACAATATGTTGCAGATAGTCCGGGCTGACATGAATGTCAGAGTCGGAAATAACCAGAACATCATGCTTTGCAAAAGGCAGCATATTAATCAGGTTACTGATTTTACGATTCAGCCCATGCACCGCTGGATTGACAACAATTTGCATGTCCAGATGAGGGTGACGTTCCCGCAGGCGCTCAACGCTGGCTATGGCGGGGTCATCATGGTCACGAACCCCAAATAGCAGCTGGATAGTGGGGTAGTCCTGCGTACAGAAGCTCTCAAGCGCTTCTTCAAGAAGTGGCTCTGACCCATAGAGGGGTTTGAGCACCGTAACGGGGGGCAGGGGCTTGAACGTAACAGGCCGCCGTTCCTGCCTCCGGAAACGGTTGAGAAGTGCTGCACCGGCCAGGGACTGAAAACATCCCGCTACAGCCAGTGCAGCGCTTGAATAAGCCAGAAAGGGAAAAACAGACATTAAAAATCGACCGTTCCAAGGCCCTTGGCCGGGCCGATATCTCGTCTGCTTTTCGTCACAACCAGCGTATCCTGCTTTACTCGTTTGAAAATGTTTTGGTTTTGCGTTCCAGAACAGTGATCAGACCGGAAACCCCACTGGATGCCAAGGTAGAGCGGAAGTCTGAACGCTGGGCAGCAGCCTGACTAATGCGGGCTTCAGCCAGCAGCACATCGATAATACGCCAGCCGGAGGCTTCCTTATGCATGATGTAGCTGACCGGGGTGCCCGGCATGCTGTCAGTAGAGCCGATAAAGGTGTTGACGATTTTGTTGCCACCAACCGGTGAGTTTTCAACGGAAGGTGTCACTGTAAAGCGAGCGCCTGCGCCCGGTTTAAAGCTGGAGACGTAGCGGGCAATCGTGAAGTCACGAAACGCAGCCAGTAGCTTCTGTTTATCGTCAGCGCCAAGAGACTGGTAACGCACACCCACTGACGCGCCCAGCACAGTGTCCAGATCAAAAGACTGGTCAACCGCTGCGCCAACAATCTTGGCCCGTTCGTCAAAGCTGCCATGCATGGTCTGGATCTTATCCAGCGCGGCATAGAGGCTGTTGACAGGAGCGCTGACAGCGCTGTCCGGTGCGGTTTGAGCCAGAGCCACCGGAGCGAGCATGCTCAGCCCTGCGGTGGGAAGAAGAGCCATGCCCAGACCGAGCATAAGCCCCGTACGAAGAGAAATACGTTTCATGCTCATGATTTTGTTCCCGTTGAGCTATTTGGCAAGTTCACTGAGAGCATGTCTCCGATGCCCAGTGCGCTGAGAGCGGTTTGTACGATGTGTGGGGCTGTGAGGCCAGCCTGAT
>NZ_JBQDXI010000025.1:0-30209 GCF_052102375.1 Acetobacter sp. | reverse complement strand
TGTCATCGTCTACACCTCCAATATTAAGGTGTTGCGACGACCGGTTGAATCCGCCAAGCATCTGTGACCACGACAGAGGACTGCCTGTGAAAATTCTTTTCCAGTTCAGCTTGGAGATTATCTGGCCGTACCCCGCACAGTCTATTGAGCAGGCGAAACAAAAATGACGGCTCGTAAGGTTTGCTTCTAGGCGGCGGATTTGGCCGGGGTGGGCGAGGCGCTTTTGCCACTGCTTTTCTCCATCACGAGTTGTGATGGAAGGAACCTTAGTTGCGGTAATTATTCAGGGCAAGAGAAATCTTACCGCAGCTAAGTTATTTTTTTAAGCCAATAACCATTTTTAGGATGAAGTCCTGCTCTTCTGGCGGCAGTTCTCTCATCGCTGATAAGACATCTCTCTCCACTTCAGTTTGGGCCTTTACCTCTTCTTCTGGTTCATTACCGGTTAATAGCCAGCCAATTGATTTACCCAACGCCTGCGCAAGCGCTCCAATGCGCTCCCTCCTTGGTGAGGAACGCCCTGTTTCATATTGAGTAATGGCGTTCTCTGAGACGCCTATCATGCTTGCAAGCTTAGCTTGCGTAAAGCCCAAATGTTCTCTTTGTGTTCTTATTCGGTGGCCCATAGCTATTGCTTTGGCTGTCGGGGGGCTTTTTTTTGCAGGTTTTGTGCTCATGCCTTGATTGTAGCTAAACGGCTGCATGCGCTTGACCTTATTTGTATTGCTTAAAAACATTAGTGGCGGTAAGGTTTCAGAATGAAAGACGCTATTCTTACTGAGATCATGATGCGACGAGGGGCTAATAGGGCTATTTCTGAGGCCTGTGGTCTCAGTACGGCTGCCGTTTCCCAGTGGAAACGTGTGCCCAAAAAGCATCTGGATGCCGTAGAGCAAGTTACGGGCGTTCCTGCGTCAGAACTGCGGCCTGACCTGTACCGGCGCTCTAAGCAAGGAGTTGCGGCATGATGTCTCATGAAAGCAATCATGCCGCCTTCAGTTCGGGCTGTCAGGTGAATGGTGTTCAGGCGTTAGGCTTCTGTGGCGCTGTGTTGCTTGAACCAGCCAAGAACGTCTGTAACCACTTCACCCGTATCTGGCACGAACAGTTCCTTCACACTCTCCAGTTTGAATGTGCGCGCCATTTGGCGTTCGTGGCAAAAGGCGCTGATGGTGAGTATCCGAATGGTGCCATCAGTAAGTTCTTCGCCTTTCAAGCCGTTCACGGTGATAAGCCGCTTACTTTCTCCCTTTGCGCCGCCGTAGGTCATCATGAAATCCTGCCGGATATCTGTGACAGTAACGGGTGGAAGAGAGGGTTTACCTATTTCAATTTTCACAGCGAGTTCACTCTGTCTGGTTGGGGAACCGACATGGTGAAACTGGCGGGAGGTTACGTCAATCGTGCCTCCCGCCATGCTAGAACTGCAAAAAAAGGAATAGCGGCATGATTTCTTCTTCTGAAAACAATGCCGCAGGGCAGGCTGACTATATCGAAGTTGTGCCCTCTCGCCGTGAGGCAATGGGTTTTGCAGTGAGCATGTTTAAGGGGGTAGATGCCTCAGCCATAGATGTGATGAAAACGGCTGAGGCTATTCACCAGTTTTTGGTGGCAGGCTCTAGTGGTGAAACAAACGCCCCCCAGAAAAGCATAGATATTTGGGCTGGTATTTCTACTCTTGAGCAGGAACTGCGCAAAGTAGATATTAGTCGCCCTCATGAAAATGACAAAGAATGGGTTAGGGAATCCCTTCAAGGCCAAACCGGCCCTGAAGGATACTCTTACAAACCGGCTACATCGTCTTCTTTAAAAGATCGATCAGCCAAATGCGTGTTTCCTTCGACCATGGTGGAAGGTGCAGGTGCCACCCGCAGTGCCGCTACAGATAAAACAGAAAGTTTTTTTGTTGGTGCTGAGGAAGTACTTCTTGATTGGACGCCAGAAAAAAAGAGTACTTTGCGTATAACTTTACCATGTGGAAGCAAATACTTAAATGGTTTCTGGATCAATTTAGCAGGTGCTACCGGCATATTCGCGCATTTTTCTTTTCTGGCTTCTGTCAAAGGCCAAATGATTTTTGAAGCAGACCAATGGCATCTGGAAAATGGTCCACTGCATTTTCAACCAAATCCGCTGTTAAAGCTTCGAGGCCCTTTCCTGAAAGGGAAGACAGATGGGATTTGAGCGTCTTTTTTTCACTGTTGCTAATTGCTGCCCATGCCCCGTTGGGCGTATTTTCAGACAGATATTGAAGCATTCTCTGTTGAAGGGCTTCATCGAGCATTTTCGGTTCTCCATGGTTGGTGTGACAATTGCCATGGTGAAACTGGCGGGAGGCTGCGTCAATCGTGCCTCCCGCACGGTTGGTGAGCTATGAGTGGTAGGTCATGCCAACCCAATGTTGGGCTACTCAGTTGCCGAAATAGTAACGCCTACGCTGTTGGGGTCGCTATTCCCGTAGTTATAAGGCCCCTTGGTTGCGCGCGATATGAGATAGGCTTGCAGGTCTTCAATAAGTTCCCCTGTTTCAGGGTTGGATGCCGCTCCGAGCCGGGCGGTTTTGAGGCGCTGAGCCTCAGTTTTTCCATCCAGAGTGCCCTCTATATAACTGAGGGTCTGATGGGGGCCGTTGGGCGACTGATAAACGCCGATACTGGTAATAGTGATCGGCTTCTCGCTGAATTTGGGCCTGCGGAATTGGTAGCGAACTACCATTTTGGTTGGTGCGACATCATAGATCAGATTAGAGCGCCGGTAGGGCTCTATCTCAGCCAGTGCTGGGGCCAGAAAAGCCCCCAAGTCAGTAATGGGTTGGTGTGTGACAGGGTCAGTGCATTCCAGAATTCTGGGGACATTGAAGGTGCGCTCTCGCCTCCGCAGCTTACAGAACGCTTCCATTGCGATGGGGATGATAGCCCCGGTGCGGGAATAGCCCATACTGACCTGGTGAATAACAATTTCACGCTGCGTTATGTCCCCCTTGCTATCACTATATTTAATGGCAAGGGGGGTCTTGAGGCCGCCGTAAGTTATCCCAGCAAGGGCGGGTTCTTCTTCACCGTATGTGTAGAGGCCCAAGGGCACATTACTTGTGGTCTTGCTTGTTGCAGCCTTTTTGCTGGTGCTGTTGGCTGGTTTTGCTTTTCCCATATACTGGCCAATGGCCCCCAGTATGGTGAGAGCAATGCCGCCATAAATGGCTACTTTCATCCGGTTGTCTTCAGCAATGGGCAGATAGCCGGTGCCAAAATACAGCAGGATAATCATACCTACTGTGCCCAAAATAAAATTCATAAAATGCCCCTGTTTAAATGTGTATTCGGTTACGAATACACACAAGGCGGCATGAGCGAAATGGTACACTGAGCATGACAGTTCCGTTTTCCGCCCGGTTTGTCGGGGCCATTAAAAACGCCACGCTAAAAGCCGTGAACGCAATACATGACTTTGAGGCTGCCGCAGGCTTTACGCGTGTCAGCAAAACGCAGCTGCACGGTTACACAAACAAAGCGCAGCCGGTTGTTATCCCACTTGATGTGGCGATGGACCTTGACCAGGCGGCTGGTCATGCCCCCATTCTTACGGCTTATGCCGGGGCTTTGGGCTATGTTGTTGTGCCGCTGCATGTTGGCCCCGGAGACTTTGGGGAGGATATGAGTGCGTTTGCCATTGCATCCGGTGACGTGCTGGCAACAGCCATGCGCATTTTGGATGATGGCCGCATAGACCTGCATGAGGCCCATGAAATTGCGCCAAAACTCATGCAGGGGAAGCAAATACTAGAGCGGGCTCTAGCGTACATTCACAACGTGCAGACTGAAAACCAGCCCCGCATTGTGAGTGACAGGGAGGCTGGTTGATGCAGGACCGCTCAGACCTAATTGACGGGCGCGGGGTTTTTGCCCTGCTGAATGCGGCTATACGGGCCGCTGGCGGCAACAATGCTTTTGCGGATGCCAACGGTGTGCATAAAACCACCGTTTCCAACTGGGCTCATACGCACCGATACATTACGGACAAGATGTTGGATGTGCTGGGGTTGGAGCGTGTTGTGCTATACCGCCCCAAGCGGAAAAAGGCGCAAGCCGGGGCAGGGCATAATGGCTAGGCCCTACCAGACCCCAACCCTGACTGACTTTGACCGGGACAGCGTGCCGGAGCCAAAGGCTGTGCGCTCTGTTACGCCAGAAATGCGCGGCGTTTTTGAAAGCCTTATGGAAGGCCTACGGGATATGCGGTCCTGCGTTTTCCGCTGCGGGCAGCATGTGTTGAGTGATGCGGAGATAGCCCAACAGGCCTTTTTGCAAGAGCCAGCGCTTGGCCAGATCCTGCCATGCCTTATTGAGCGCTGCTTTTTTGCGCGTGATGATGACGGGGCGCTGTATAGCACCCAGCTTTACGAGCGCGTGTTGCGCAGGGAAGAGCGGGTTGCACAGAAGCTACAAGGCGAGCAGGCCCGCACCCAGTGGGTTGAAGAGGCCGAGGGCCGTGGGGAAAGCACGGCTGGCCTGACCGCCAAGCAGATTGCCAGCATGATTAACGGCAAGAAGGGCGGCCGCCCGCGAAAAAAACCGCAGGCATCAGTAGGCCAACGCAATATGCCATTTTATGGTGTTGTGAGCGGTAGCGAAAACCCAAGCACAAAAAATAAAGTGTCTCGGGTTATTGCGGATAACCCGACAGGTTCCGTGGGTTCTGTAGAAGAAGAAAGAAATAATACCATACTTAATAATAACCTTTCTTCTTCTCCTTCTGAGTCTAGAGAACCTGAAAACCCAAAACCTGATGAAGCCGAGGTCAGGCTAATTGCTCAGAAAGCCAGAGAGGCTGCTGGGCTAGGGAGTGGCCAGCGAACATTTTCAGAAACCTATGTGCGCAATTTTCTGCGGGACGGCATAGACGCTGAGACAATTCTGCACGTTGCTGCGCAAAAGCGCGGTGAGGCACAGAAGTTTGTTTATCTGGATATTCCAGTGCGGGATGCCTTCCGGGCCAAGCAAGAGGGTGCCGCGCAGGCGCGGGCTGTTGAGTACGCACCCAACTGGCAGAAGAAAGCCAAAAGTGCCTACGCCCAAGCCTGCTCCCTTTATGGGAAAGATATGGCCGAGAAGGGTGATTTTGGCCGGGTACAGCGGGAATGGCCGGATACAGCAGCAAAACATGGCCTGCCGCCTATGGAACGGACGCTGGCTGCTTATGAGGCCTATTTTAAACCACCCCAACAGCCGGAGGCGGCATGAAGAGGTTTGAGACGACCGTTGCGGAATGTCTGGTTGCTTTCATGAGGGCCGGACGCTTGCTAGGGACAATGCTAAGCGAGCGCATTAAAACCCAGCGGCTTATGCGTGCCAACGCTGAGCTTGAAGAAAGCCTGACCAAAAAATTACGGGAAAACATGCAGGGCCAGCCGCGTGACGTACGCGGGCGCTATGCCAGAAAAGGTGCCATGCGCCGTGCTTGAAAAACCAATTTGCCCGACACCAGAGCGCCTGGCGCGTGGTGATGTTGTTGAGACATGGCTGGAAACGGCAGGGGATGCGCCCCAGAAGGCTTACCGCTCTTCTGGGGCGCTTTATACGTTGCGGAAGTCTGGCGCTATTGAGGATTGCCATGTGGCCGCTGCGGAGATGTGGGCGCGGGATTATGAGACAGGCATTTTAGGCGCACGTGACCCGGATGCCGGGAAGTCCGGCGCGAAGTCTGACATTGAATATGCCATGCTTTCCCGCGCTGCTGCTGTGTCGCGGTGTCAGGCGGTGGAGCGTAGCCTGGGCAAGGTGAGTATGCGGTTTATGGTGCTGATGATGATTGACGGCCTGTCTGTGCGGCAGATGGTGCAGCAAATGCATAAAGACCGGCAAAAGCTTTCTGGTGCCATTGAACTGCTGCTTGAGCAGTTGGTTGAGCTGTACGACGATATGCCTGGGCGGATGATGCGGTAATGGGCCGCGCAACGCGGAGTGACGCCATTCGGTCACTAGTGCGGCTTGGCTCAACCGTGGGCTTAGACTAACGAACGATTAATCATAGTAAGCTTGACCTTGTCGATTTTTTAAACCAACTTGTTGGTAAGAAATTTCGACATGGAGTTAATGGTTGTGAGTGTGCAGAAAAAGGAAGCAATAGCTTCATCTAATTGGGCAGAATCCACCATTCGCAGCGAGCCTGAGGACGTTGATAATTTTCTAGAATCTATTGACGCCAGCCGGAACCAGTTTTTTCTGGTGGGGCAAAGAGCGCTGCATGCCAAAACAAATGCAACCCCTTTCCATGCAAAAAATGCACCGGGTACTTACGTTTACCATGAGGCGATCCCACAACTTCGCTTCCTTTTTGTAGGTGAAAAATGGACTCCAAAGACCTTAAATGGTGTTGAATATATTGAGAACAGAGATAAAAAAATCAGGATTGCCTATTCTTCTGTAGATGTTAGCTGTCTAAGAGAAGTAACTCCCAAGCCCTGCTCTGCTAAAGGTGCAGGAGTCGAGCGCGCTCTAAACGATAGCCTCTTTTCAAATCTTCCTAACTACACAAAAATGGAAGACATAAGTAAAAAGAGCGATTATATTATTTATTATATGATGATGGATGAAAAAGGGAATATAGAGTTATCTAGACCTGTTGTTTCCAACAGAACCTTCTCAGATTATAAAGAACGTAACTTCTTGGGAAGTTGTGAAGAAGGCGTTGAGGAAAATTATAATCTTGATGGGGATACTGTTAGCGACTTTGATCCGCAGGTCACCAGAAAGTAAAAGACTACTACAATGTTTAATCCTAAGAGAATGACGTTAGCACGGCAGAGGAGACGCTTGACTGCTAGAAATCTGGCTGAGCAAGCCAATCTAGCTGCTGATACTATTTCACGGCTTGAAAAAGGTCTTCATGAGCCTGACGAGAATACTGTTGCGAGCATTGCTCATGTCTTAGGCTACCCTATCGGCTTCTTTTATATGGATGACCCCGAAGACTTAGATAGTAATGCTGTAAGTTTCCGCAGTTTTTCAAAAATGAGCGTAAGGGAGCGTCAGGCGGCTGAGAGCGCGGGACAACTCGCTTTAGGTCTGAGTAGCTGGATTGAAGATCGATTTTCCTTGCCCACGGTTGATGTCCCAGATCTGAGCCATGAACAGGATCCGGCCATGGCTGCATATTTGGTCCGGCAGGCGTGGGGGATCGGTGAGAGTGCTATTGGAAATCTGATCGGTTTACTAGAAACTCATGGGGTCAGGGTTTTTTCGCTGTCTGAGGATACCTCTGCTGTAAATGCTTTTTCGTTTTGGAGAGATAATCGGCCTTTCATTTTCCTGAACAATTTCAAAACAGCAGAAAGTAGCTTGTTTGATACGGCTCATGAGCTTGGGCATTTAGTCATGCATAAGCAGGAAAACCTACGCGATAGAAGGGACGCAGAAAAAGAGGCTAATACATTTGCTTCGGCATTTTTGATGCCTGAAAATGATGTTAAGTCCCGCATCGGTTACCCGATTACAGTGGGCGTTATACTGAAAGCGAAGCTGCGCTGGCGCGTTTCAGCTTTGGCGCTGGCCTATCGCCTTCACTCTCTTGGGAAATTGTCACCATGGCAGTATAAATCAATCAGTATTGAGCTTGGCCGTCGCGGTTACCGAACTGGCGAACCCATAGGGACTGAAAGAGAAGTTTCTTCTGTTTGGAAAAAAATTCTACAGAACCTTTGGAGTGACAAAATAGGCAGGGCGGAAATTGCTCAGGAACTTAATTGGCCTCTGGAAGAACTTGAAGCCCTGACACAGCATCTTTCAGAGACTAGACCCGTCCCTACAAAAAC
This sequence comes from Acetobacter sp., assembly GCF_052102375.1. Lineage (GTDB taxonomy): Bacteria > Pseudomonadota > Alphaproteobacteria > Acetobacterales > Acetobacteraceae > Acetobacter. Next base: position 22,399 of record NZ_JBQDXI010000025.1, on the reverse strand, counting down.
GGAACATAGGCCTTTGTTATTGGTCAAATAGCCTACTGTATATACGATTACCTCCAACTTAAAGTGAACACCAACATCTCCTAAGTCGCGTGCCTAGCTGGGCCCGCGGCATTTTTGACGCCTTAGAGGCATAAGGTGAGGTGGGAAAATTAGGCGCGTTCCCGCTCTAATTTTTCCCATGCGCGATAAGCTGCGCGGGCACTAATTATCTTCATACGCAGCGCAAGAAAAAACTTGCTGGCGGCCATTTTAATCAGTAAGTTGTCAAAATCTTCGAAGTCGTGCGCCGTAAGGCCCACGGCTTTTTTTTGTCTTAGGTGGTTGGCGTGGTCAAAGGGCAGGATTTCTGCCGTGGGACCATTGCTTTTTGCGGTAAAAAACCAGTTCTTGTGCTGCGCTTATGTGAAACAGGCGTTGCAGTGGTTGTGCGCCTTGTTGGCGAGAAGCCTCCTTTTCATCGGTCAGATATTCTTCTTGATACGGGCGCAATGCTTTTGCGTAACCGGGTTGCGCGTACCAGCGCCGTTTCTACTGTTCAGCAAATAACTTTGCGGGGAGTAGGTGGCGGCTTGTTGCGCGTGCCTGAGAAAACCGTGTTGCGAGTAGAGGCCGCTGAGAAAATGGAAGCTGAGCGCCAGCGGGATGAATTGTTGCCGCGAGTAGCAATACGGTCTTCATGGCGCGGCCCAAAGCTGGGCAGTTGTGGGCGTAAAATTGGCGGCGCGCCGTCTGATTAAAGCCGCAACAATAACCTGTAGTTATCTTGCGCGCCCTTTCGGGGCATATGCAAGATAACCCGCAGGAACACCCCAAAACCCGCAAGATAATTGCTGTTATCTTGCGGTTTTTAGGGGGTGAAAAACAGCCAATAAATTAGGCTTATCAAATGGTTAGCGGAGATACTGACGGAATGGCCGCTAAGGCCCCGTCAAAAAGCGGCATTTCTCCGGCTGATAAAATGCTGGTCAAGACATGGCTGCACAGCAAGTCAGCCAACACGCGGCGGGCGTATGAACGCCACGCTTTTGCGATGCTGAATTTTGTAGGAAGGCCGCTCACTGAGGTGACGCTGGCAGACCTGCAATCATGGTCGGACAGTCTGAATGGCGCCAGCTCATCGCGCCGCTTGGCGTTGGCGACGGTTAAATCTCTGATTGGCTACGGCACAGAGATGGAAATTTTACCGCGCAATGTGGGGCAGGCCATCAGACTAGACCGAGAGCGCGACAGCCTGCACGAGCGAATACTTTCGCAACAGCAGGTTGTCGCGCTCATTGAAAATGAGCCAGATGCCCGCCGAAAGGCATTGCTGCGCGTACTGTACGTGATGGGCCTACGCATTTCCGAGTTGTGCGGACTGAAGTGGCGGGACATCACGCGCCGCAAGCAGGGCGGCGTGGCGTCAGTTTTTGGCAAAGGGGCGAAGACACGCCACGTTGAAGTGCCTGCCAAACTTTTTAAAGAGCTCGTGGCACTGCGAGATGACACTGGCCCAGATGCGCCGGTTGTGCCGGGCCACGATGGCGGCCCGCTCTCACGTGATGCTGCGCACCGCGTGGTGAAGCGGGCCGGAAAGCGTGTCGGGCTGCCAGAGGCATTTTCAGCACACTGGCTGCGACACGCCCATGTTTCACATGCGCTCGACCGTGGTGCGCCAGTTCACGTGGTGCAGAAATCTGCGGGGCATTCTTCGCTCGCAACAACAACACGATACAGCCACGTTCAGGACGGGGACGGTGCAGGGAAATACCTGGACTGACACCGGGAGTTGCCGTGGCCTGCAACTTTGGTGAGTAAAATGGTTCAGAAAAACCGATACCAGATCAGTTCGAAAAATCCTCAAGCGGCATTCTGGGCACAGACGCGCGACTATTACCGCAAATTCCGCACACAAGCGCGCCTCGCAGGATTGAAGGTTTGGGCGCGTGAGCGTGAAGAATACTGCACACGCATGTTAGCAGGCGCACACTCTGAGGTGACGGCATGAGTATTCCAGAAGGGTACATGCAGGACGCTGCCGGGCGGTTGGTGCTGATTGAGCATGTAAAGCCTGAGCATCTGCTGGAAGATGAGCTGGTTAGATCTCTCGCCAAAGAGGCAGAAGAGCTTAATGCTGCACTACTCAAGTTTCGCGCAAAATGCTTTACAGAAGCACGGGCATTTCTTGATGTGCTTCACGAGAAGTATGGCGTCAAGCGCGGGGGCGATAAAGGCAATTTCCAGCTGAAGGCATATGATGGCAGCTTACGCCTGCTCGTTTCCATCAATGACTGTGTGGCATTCGGGCCAGAGCTTCAGGTTGCCAAAGAGTTGGTGGATAGTTGCCTCAAGTGCTGGAGCAACGGGGCCAATAAAAACCTCAGCGTAATTGTCAATGATGCCTTTGACGTTGGCAAAGAAGGCAAGCTCCGCAAAGACAAGATTTTTGGCCTTCTGCGCCACAATATTGAGGATGAAGAATGGCAGCGCGCCATGCAGGCCATCAGCGACAGCATTCGTGTTGATGCTTCGCGGGAATATGTGCGCTTCCATAAGCGTAGCACTATCGAAGGTAAGTGGGAGCTGGTGCCGTTGGACATGGCTAAGGCATGAGCGATGGGAAAAGTTGTCCCGATCACGCCTGATGAAGAGATTACCATTTTATCCATGCGGGCTCATGGAGTGTCTTTCCAAACGATTGCCAGAAAGCTTGGGCGGTCCATGGAGACTATCAGGCAGGTTGTCTTACGCAACTTCCGGAAGACTGCGGAGCCGCAGGACGAAACCACAGAGGATTGCGAAAGTGACTTGATGGGGGTGCGTGAGTGTCTGCCGGTAGGCCACCCTGTTGTGATGCGGGGGTTGTGGAAGGGGATGGAGCAATGGCGTCCCAAGTAGGGTGAGTTGAATGGCGTTAGGTTCTGTCAAAATTTCCATTGATATGAAGAAGGTTCAGAAGCAGCTTTCTGATCTTTCAGAGCATGGCATCAAGGATGCTATGGCTTTTACCTTGAATACATTGGGGAAGCAGTCGGTTGCAGCGCTTCGTTCTGAGATGGAAGATGTCTTCGACAGACCAACTTCCTTTACTTTGAACGGGTTTTATTCAAAGCCAGCAAGAGCGAATAACTTAACTGCTTCAGTTGAAGCTCGGGACTATGCCCCCAAGGGCACACCAGCAGGTAAGTATCTCAAGCCTCAAATTTTTGGAGGTGGCAGACCACTTAAACGCTTTGAGCAATTATTGGCGCCTTGGTCTGGTGGGCAATATGTCGTGCCTGGGCCAGGAGCACAGTTAGATTCATATGGTAATATAAGTAGGGGGCAGATTGTTCAGATACTTAGTAGACTTAGGTCAATGTCTGACACGTCCCAGAATGTCGCCAGCAAGACTTTAAACCGCTTAAAGAAGCAAAAAAAGAATGCCCGTGGTAGCCTCACAGAATACTTCATCGCACATGATAAAGGTAATGGGCGTCCCAAAGGTGTTTTTAAATTAGTTGGACGGAGTCATGTGGTTCCAGTCTTATGGTTTGTGCAGAGTAAACCTACTTACGGGGTTCGACTTAAGTTTGATGAAGTAGTCCAGCAGGTTGTAGACCGAGAGGCAGCGGGTATCATGCAATCAGCGATCAGGGGTGCAATCAGGCGGGGGTTTAAGGCTTAGTACCCCCCCCCATGCTTGGGTCCTTCCCGGCTATGAATGCGTCAAGGGAAGTTCGAGGCCCGATTAATCCCTAGCTAAAGGATTTTTTTTAGGGTGCAGTTGCAGGTGGCAGTTTAGGCATGAGCAGCGACACAATCACTCAGAGTGAAGCTGCCCGCCGCGCAGGGGTTAGCCGTACAACAATTCAAAAACATCTGGCGTCTGGCAGAATTATTGCTGACGGTAGCCGTGTGAATTTGGTGTCGTTCAATGAATGGCTGGAAACCCGCGACGCTGTGCAGCAGGGGGTGCAACCTGATGTGCAACCCCCGCTGCACCCAAAGGTGCAACCCGCACCCACGGTTGCACCAGAACCAGCGCAGGACGCCAACTGCGCGAGCACTCAGAATAACCAGCCGCAGCTCATGCCATTTAACGTGGCCCGTACACTTGAGCAGAACGCCAAAGCCCGCCTTAAGCAATTAGAGTTTGATGAGCGCTCAAAAGAGGTGGTGGAAGTTGCTTTGGTAGCAGCCGCCATTGGCAAGGAATACGCCGCTGTACGCCGCAAGCTGCTTGCCCTGCCAGCAGAACATGCCCCTTCAATTCACCGCTGCAAAACAGTTGCAGACGTGCAGGAGAGACTAAGGGTGCTCATTACACGCGCCCTGGAAGAACTAACCGCAGATGGAGGCTCTACGCTACCCAAAGGGGTATGAGAATTTCATAGCGGCCATGGCCGCACAACGGCTGGCCAACCTCAAACCACCCCCCAGATTAAGCCTGAGCGAGTGGGCAGCAGAATACGCAGTTCTCTCGGCAGAGACGAGCGCGCAAACTGGTAAATTTGAGGCATTCGCGTACCAGATCGGGATTATGGACGCCTTCACAGACCCAACTGTGGAGAAAATTTCGGTCATGAAGTCAGCCCGCGTGGGCTACACCAAAATTCTTGACCACGCGATTGGCTACTACCTTCACCAAGACCCATCACCAATTCTAATGGTGCAGCCACGTGAAGGCGATGCGGAAAGCTACAGCAAGTCTGAAATCGCGCCCATGCTGCGCGATACCCCGGTGCTTGCTGAACTAACTGGAGACCCAAAGGCCAAGAGCAGCGAGAACACACTGCTCAAAAAGACCCTGCTCAACGGTTCGTCTCTCACACTTGTAGGGGCAAATAGCCCCGGCGGCTTCAGGCGTATCACGGTACGCATTGTGCTGTTTGATGAGGTGGATGGCTACCCAGTAGGCGGTGCGGGTTCAGAAGGTGACCAAATTGCTCTTGGCTCCAAACGGGCTGAGACGTTCTGGAACCGTCTTGTTGCCTTGGGGTCAACACCTACAGTTGCGGGCATTAGCCGTATTGAACGCTCTTTCGATCAGGGCGATGGCCGCTATTACCATGTACCGTGCCCACACTGCCATGAATTGCAGCCGTTAGAATGGGGCGGCCCAGACACACCATACGGTATTAAATGGGATAAGGACGAAAACGGCACCCACCTGCCAGAAACAGCCCACTATGTGTGCAAGCACTGTGGCTGCGTGATTGATGAGTCCGAGAAACCGGACATGGTGGAAAAAGGCAAATGGGTAGCATCTCGCCCCTTCAAAGGGCATGCCTCGTTCCATATCTGGGCTGGCTATTCTCTGTTTCCCAATGCGGCATGGTCAAAACTGGTGGCAGAGTGGTTGCAGGTCAAAGACAAACCACTAGAGCGCCAGACCTTCATTAACACGGCTCTTGGCCTACCCTACGAAGACCGAGGTGATGGTGCGTTGAATGAGCGCACCCTTGTAGCCCGTGTGGAAACATGGCCTGGTGAAGTACCATTTGGCGTGGCCATCGTCACTGTCGGGGGTGACGTTCAAGATGACCGTGTAGAACTGGAATTTGTCGGGTGGGGCCGCAATGAAGAACGCTGGTCTATCGCGCACATCGTCATTGAGGGTGATCCAGACGGGCCAGAACTCTGGGCGCAGGTTGATGAAGCTCTAAAGCGCACATGGTTTAGGGCAGATGGTAGGCCCTTTAGCGTTATGGCTGCTTGTATAGATTCCGGCGGCCATCATACGCAAAAGGTCTATGAGTTCTGCCGTGCCCGCTTAGGGCGCAAGATATGGGCAGTAAAGGGGGAGTCTGCCCGTGGTGGTGCGCGCTCTCCCGTGTGGCCAACCAAGCGGCCTACATCACGCAATAAGGCCAGTTTCCGGCCCATTATCATTGGGGTTAATGCGGCTAAAGACGTTATCCGCAGCCGCCTGCACCTACCAGTGCCAGAGCCAGATGAACCCTCACCAGGGTACATGCACTTTCCCGCAGATCGGGACATTAACTACTTCGCCCAACTACTGGCAGAACGCTCTGTAAGAAAGAGCAAAAGTGGCCAAATCTACCGTGTGTGGGAACAAATACCGGGCAGGGCAAACGAAGCATTAGACCTAGCAGTCTACAGCTACGCGGCCCTATGCGGCCTTATTTACCGGGGCCTGTCTTTAAACAAACGCGCAGACCAGATGGAGCAGGAAAAGGCCAGTGGCCAAATACCCTATGCACCAAAAGCTACTACTCCTCAGGTTGAGGCTACCCCAGAGCCAATACCAGAGCCTCAAACACAACGCCGGCAACGCCGCATAGCGGCTCCCCAAACACCAGAGGCCCCCAAGGCTTCTGGCTCCCGCCGGTCTCGCTGGAACTACTAATGGCTAAATCTATATTCCCCGTACCAAGGGGCACCTACGCGGGCATGACAGAGGCACAGGTTACCCAAGCCCGCAATGCGGCGCAGCAGGCCCTGTTGTCCCTGCTCAACGGCACACGCCCTATGTCGGCTGGTTACAACCAGGGTGATGGTGGGCGCAACGTCACATTTGCCGGTGCCTCTGAGGCCCAACTTCGTAACAACTTGCGTGAGCTGAATGCCCTACTGGGTGTCAGCACATCACGCCGCGCTATCAGGATACGCTACCGTTGAAAAAACCCGGTCTCCTACGCCGCGCATGGAAAAGCCTAAGCGGCGCAGAGGCCGGGCAGGGTGCGCGTGCCTCACTCCCCATGACCTTGCCCGGTAATTGGTTGGGCGGTATGGGCGGCATGTTTGCCTATGATGGCGCAGACATGCTGAGCAATGAGAGTTCAGAATGGAACCCCATTCTGCGCTCACCAGATGCCGAGATTAACCTTGATCGTGACCGTATGGTTGCGCGTGCGCGTGACCTCTACCGTAACGATGGCTGGGCACGCGGCAGTATCAACCGCATCACAGATAACGTCATTGGCTCCCAGTTCCGGCTGGTCGCCAAGCCAGACTACCGTGCTCTGGCTTGGCGGTACGGCAAAGGGTTTGACCCAGTCTGGCTGCGTGAGTTCCGGCAGGCGGTAGAAGCAGAATACCGCATGTGGTCAGAAAACCCGTTGCTGTTCTGCGATGCCGCACAGAAGCTGACAGTAACACAGCTTTTCCGTCTGGCGTTCATGCACCAGATGAAAGACGGTGAGGCATTGGGCGTTATGCGCTGGATGCCCGAGCGCAAAGAACAAGGGGCAGATTACGCCACAGCGCTGCAACTCATTCACCCAGACCGTCTCTCAAACCCCTACCAGCAAATGGACACGCACAGCCTACGTGGCGGGGTAGAGATAGACGATAACGGGGCGCACATTGCCTACCATATCCGGCAGGCGCACCAGTTCGACTATTTCGATGCCGCAGAGAGCATGATCTGGGATCGTATCCCGCGCTTTACCCCGTGGGGCCGCTCCATAGTCGTACATTCGTTTGATTACGACGATGCCGGGCAACATCGTGGGCTTAGCGTGTTTACACCAATTCTCAACAGGTTTCGTATGTTGGGGCGGTACGACCAGGCAGAGTTGCAACAGGCCTTGGTGCAAACCATTTTCGCCACCTTCGTGCAAAGCCCTTACGACCCTGAAGACGTGCGGGCAGGCATGGAAGATGGAGAACTGACCGAATACCAAAACCTGCGTGAGGGCTGGCATAGAGATAACCCCCTGACTATCGGTGGGGTAAGGGTACCCGTCATGCCACCGGGCGAGGAAGTAAAAACTGTTTCCTCTACCCGGCCCAACAGTGGTTTTGATGCATTCCAGAGCACTTTCCACCGCAACTTTGCCGCAGCCATCGGTACATCAGCCGAGCAGCTCAGCATGGATTACAGCAAGACAAATTACAGCTCGTCTCGCTCTTCCATGCTCGAAATTTGGAAGACTATGAACCGGCGGCGGACTGATTTTGCAGTGAGTTTTGCCAACCCGGTTTACTGCTCAATTCTGGAAGAAATGTTCGACCAGAACCGCCTGCCACTGCCCAACAATGCCCCAGATTTTCTGGAAGCCCGCGCAGCGTACAGCCGGTGCCATTGGATAGGGCCGGGCCGTGGTTGGGTTGACCCCGTATCTGAGCGGCAAGGGGCTGTGCTGGGGTTAGATGCAGGCTTTGGAACGCTTGAGCGCGAATGTGCCGAGCAGGGCCTTGATTATGAAGAAGTGCTCGATCAGCGCCATACCGAACGCATGATGATGAAAGAGCGCGGGCTGCCATACCCGCAATGGGCAATGGGCGCACCCGTTAACCAGACAACACAAACGCCGGATCCTGAATGAGCCGTCTCCCGCACCTTGCGCAACGCATGTTCAATACCCCCATTGCCATACACCCTCAAAAAGCCGAGATCGTTGTGGCAGCTTTGGCAGACCGGCTCGGCATTGCCCATATGTTCCGAGATGGCCACTCTATCGCCATGGGGCCGGGCATGATTGCCCTAGATGAAGCTGACCGTGCGGCCGACAAAGCCTACGACGTAGTAGGAGGCATTGCGGTCATTCCCATTCGGGGCACGCTCGTGCAAAAGCTAAATAGTCTACGGCCCTTTTCAGGCATGACCGGCTATGACGGCATACGCCTTAATTTTCTTGATGCCCTGAATGATAAGTCCGTTGAGGCCATCGTTCTGGACATTGATAGCCCAGGCGGTGAGGTGGCTGGCTGTTTTGACCTTGTAGACCTAATCTATCAGGCCAGAGGGCAAAAACCCATTCATGCCATTCTAGACGAAAACGCCTTTAGTGCAGCCTACGCCCTTGCCTCTGCGGCAGACCGCATAACGGTACCACGCACTGGGGGCACCGGCTCTATTGGCGTTATCCTCATGCATGTTGACCTCTCACAATCGCTTAGTAAAGCGGGGGTTGTCGTCACCATGGTGCGGTATGGCGCTTACAAAGCAGAAGGCTCTGAATATGAGAGCCTTTCTGAGGGCGCACTGGCCCGTATCCAAGCCGATATAGACCAGATGGGCGCACTCTTCTGCCAAACCGTGGCCCGCAACCGGGGCCTTAAAACCTCAGCCGTAAAAGGGTTTGAGGCCCGTACCTACATGGGGGCTGCTGGGGTTTCTGCTGGCTTGGCAGACCAAGTGTGTGCACCAGATGCCGCATTCGCAAATCTTCTCAGCTCTCTCTGACCTTACCTTGCCTTTGTGCTGGGCTGTTCAAGGAAATTTATAAAATGGCGAAATCCCGCCTCAAAAACGCTCTGTCTTTTTCCCATCTCATTGGTGGCGCTTCCGCAGGCCGCTCTGCCCGCCGCGCAGAAGATGAGGACCAGGAAAACAACACCCCACCCGGTGCTGATGATGGTGACGAAGACAACGAGGATACCAGCACACCATCTGGCCGCCGCCGCGCCCGTGGGGATGATGATGACACAAACCCCGGTGATGACGATAACGGCGATACTCCATCAGGCCGCCGTGCGCGGGGTCAAGATGATGACGATGATGAGGGAGATGACGACACAAACACGCCATCAGGCCGCCGCCGTGCCCGTAGCGATGATAGCAGCACAGACGAAGAGAGCGATGATGAAGACGACGAAGACGATAACGCAGACCCCAAAGCCAAAGCTGCCCGCAAGCGCGAGCGTGCCCGTTGTGCTGCCATCTTTGCAACCAAAGCAGCAGCCACCCGGCCTGACCTTGCGGCCCACCTTGCCTTTAATACGTCTCTTCCCCGCTCAGAAGCTAAGGCTCTTCTAAGGGCATCAGCTCAAGGCTCAACTCAGCGTGGTGGGGTTTTGGCAGATGCTATGGCCCAGTTTGGGCAGCAGCGTGTCAGCGCAGGTGCACCCGGTGTTTCCCGCCAAGCCAGCATCAATGCTAGTTGGGACGAAGCGCACCGCAAAGCTGGCATCATTCGCAAGTAATTTTTTAATATTTTAGAAATGGAAAGACGACCCACATGGTCAGTCCTGTTCTAAACGAACATTTTTACACCGGCGCGTTCCTTGTCCGTGAAGCCAACGGCTATCTTTCACGCGACAAGGGCGAACTGGTGAACGAAACCTCAGCCGACGCCTCTTACGAGGGCGGGCTTGTGCTGAGCGATGCCAGCACTGTTGTGGCAGATTTTGTGGTGGGTGGCAGCAATACGGGAAATGGTACCGTTGGGGCCATCACTGTGGCCAATGGCACAAAACCTTCTAACTACACCGTGTTGTTTACAGACCCCACAAATTTTGCAGTATCCGCCCCAGACGGCTCAGCACTGGGCACAGGCACGGTAGGTGCGGCCCTTACTCTGGGTGGTCTTGGCTTTACCATTACGGCAGGCAGTACCGCTTTTGTCGAAGGTGATACATTCACCATTGTTGTCGTGCCGGGTGGCCCAAAGCAGTTTGTGCCTTACACTGGCGCCACTCCAGCCGCAGCCATTTTGTTTGACCGCACCTATGTTGGTGCTGAAACAGCCCAGCACGTTACCGTGGTGAGCCGTATGGCAGAAGTAAACGGCAGCGAACTGTGTTGGGATCCTGCCGTTACGACGTCAGAGAACGTAGTGGCCCTACAAGCGCAGGCGCTCAACAAACTAGCCGTTGCAGGTATTGTAGCCCGCTAAAGGCTCTACGCGCTCCTTTTTCTCTCATAATTATGCCCACCCAATTACCGGTGTCCCTACTTGGGGTTGCCGGTTTTTTGCGTGCGCTCAGGACTATCTTATGAGTATTTTAAATGTGTTCCGGAATGACGCATTTTCGAGCATCTCACTCACCAGTGCAGTTGATCGTGTGCCGTTCCAGCCTACCGGGATTGGTGACCTTGGCTTGTTTGAAGACCTGCCAATTCGCACTACAGCTTTGTCCGTAGAAAGCCGCGACCAAAAGCTTGTTATTATCCCAACAAGTGAGCGCGGTGCGCCTCCAACCGAGCGCCAGACAGAAAAACGCAAAGCCCGTTACTTTGAAGCACCGCGCCTTGCACATGGCGATACGGTGTATGCAACAGAACTCCAAAATATTCGTGAGTTTGGGCAAGAGTCTGTGCTCATGCAGGTGCAAGCTGAGGTATCCCGCCGCCTTTCTGGCCCAACAGGCCTTACCGCCAACATGGAATACACATGGGAGCTGCACCGCTTAGCAGCCGTACAGGGCCTACTGCTTGATGCCGATGGCTCCGTTCTGTTCGATTGGGCCAAAGAATTTCAAATTGACCGCCCCAAAGAAATTGGGTTCGCACTTGATGCCGCAGACCCGGTTTTGGGTAGCCTGCGCCGCCAATGCAACGTGATTGTGCGTAACATGATGCGTCAGGCGCAGGGGGCGTGGCTTCCAACAACCCGCGTTATGGCCATGTGCGGTGATGATTTTTGGGATGCTCTGATTACCCATAAAGACGTGCTCACTACGTACTTTAACTGGGAAGCAGCCAAAGAACTCCGCAAGGGCACCGCGTTTGAAGCCATGGATTTTGGCGGCATTAGCTGGTTCAACTATCGCGGCTCTAACGACAACAGCACCATTGCGGTAGCGACCGACAAGGTGAAGTTCTTCCCGCAAGGCGCACCGGGCGTTTTCCAGCGTGCTCTTGCACCAGGTGAGGCTGTACAGTGGGTCAATACGCCGGGCCTGCCCATCTACATCATTCCAATTTTCGACCGCGACCGTAATTTCTGGTGGCGTATGGAGGCCTACTCCTACCCGCTGCATATCTGCACACGTCCGGAAATTCTTATGTCTGGCCGCCTAGGTAAATAACCAGCCATGAGCATAGATTGGGCAAAGCTGGTGCTTGGGCCCAATCTCCAGATTTTCGGTGAAGATCCGGAGAGGGAAGGGGCCGTGCTGTGGCGCTCGGCCACCACAGGCCTATATCAACAAGTGCCTGCCATTTTTGATGAGGGGTACAAACCCCTTGCTACCCTAGATTACCCAGATGGGCTGATGCCAGCCAACATCACCACTGGTACACCGCATCTTGGCGTATCGTTATCCGACTTCCCACAAGACCCTCAACAGGGTGATATTATGCAGGTGCGGGGCAAAACCTACACCATCAGGGAAGTGCAGAAAGATAGCCACGGTGGGGCAGATATTTACCTTAACGTAACAGGAATGAGTGAATGACCCTTTATCGTGTTTTGCTTAAGCAGGCGGCACAAAAAGCCCTTCTATCGGCCAATACTTTTGCAGGCCAAAGCGTTATTGTTGATCGTAGTTTGCCTGCTACATCTGACAAATTACCAGCCATCATTCTCACCACTCCGCGTGATAGCGCTTCAAGCTCAGGCCGCAACCCTGAAGGCTTTTCGCGGGTAACAACTTTGGCTGTGCGCGGGCTTCTAACTGGCAATACGCCTGAAGAAGTCGGGCAAAAAATAGACCTGTTTGCAGAGCAAATCGAACTAGCTCTTATGCTAGATACTGCTTTGCAGAGCATGATAACGCAGGTTACCAGCCTAGAGACCGAGACCATGCTTAACAGCCAAACAGCAGAACATACGGGTGAAGTGCGTATGCTGCTTGGGCTGGAATACATGGAATATTACCCTGCCACAGGCACACCACTAACTGAATTGGTGGGAGATGTGCAGGCAAACGGCAATGCCGACTTTGCGCACTTTCAGGTGCCGCTTACCTCCTAACTGAGGCTTACCAACAATGTTTGTAAAACCTGCTTCGGGCCGTTCCGTCCGGTGGCCGGGTACCTTGCGCCTGCTCGAAGCAGACGGCGCAAACGTACCAGAAACAGATTTTTGGCTCCGCCGCCTTGCGCGCGGTGATGTCAAAAAAGATACGCCACCAGCACAGCCGGTTCCGGCCGCTACCACAGAGCCTGACGGAGCAAGCGCATGAGCAGCAGCATTAGTGTGCCTGGCTATTCCAGCAGCAACCGTGTGCCCGGTTTCTATCTAGCCCTCGATAACACTGGGGCCAACACTGCCAGCATGGCCCGACGTGTGCTGATTGTTGGCCAAATGTTGGCTACTGCACCTGCCAAGCCTGGTGTGCCGGAAATTTCTGGCGGCGTGATAGATGCTATCGCTAAATACGGCGTTGGCTCTCAGTGCTACATCATGCTGCGGGATTACCGCAGCATTGATAGCACGGGCGAGGTCTGGGTTCTGCCCCTTGCTGACGACGCCGAATCTAAGGCCGCAACTGGGAGCATCATGCTAACAGGCCCCGCTCAGGCTGCGGGTACGCTGCCTCTGTACATTGCTGACCAGCTTGTTCCGGTCGGTGTGTCTGTGGGCGATACAGCAACCGTCATTGCCACAAATATTGTGGCAGCAGCCAAAGCCATTCCCAGCCTGCCTGTAATCCTCAGTGCGGCTGAGGGCGCTGTGACAGTCACAGCCCGCAACAAGGGGTTGTGCGGTAACGACATCACCATGGGTGTGGCCCTGCTGAGCACAGCCGGGGGGCAGAGCGTCCCAACAGGGGTTTCCGTAGCGCTCGCACAACTGTCTGGGGGCACCCAGAACCCCACAACCTTGCAAACTGCTTTGGCCAGCCTTGGCTCTCGGGTCTATGACCTGATTGCTCACCCCTACACGGACACTGCCAGCCTGACCGCCTTTAAAAACCTGCTGGATAACAGCATGGGCCGGTGGTCTCCCATGCAGCAGCTTTATGGCCACCATATTACGGCGTTGCGGGCAGATTACGGTGCAGCCACCACGTTCGGACTGACCCAGAATGACCCGCACGGCACGGTTATGCCTATTTCAGACAGCCCAGCCTGTCCCATGTCGTGGGCAGCGCAGCTTGCGGCCGTTACGGCAGTTTCAATGCGCGAAAACCCAGCCCTTCCAGTACGCGGGCTGGCGCTAACGCTGCTACCGCCAACAGATGCAGGCCGCTTTGCGTTTGATGAGCGCAACAGTTTTCTGCATGATGGCCTAAGCACCTTTACGGTGAATGACAGCGGCACTGTTCTGACAGAACGCCTTGTCACCACCCATCAAGAAAATAGTGCCGGTGTGCCAGATGACAGCTATCTGGACATTGAAACCCTGCTGACAGCCCAAGTCTGTATGCAGGATATGCGGACCTATCTAGCCACGCGCTACGCCCGCACAGTTCTCGTGGCAGATGGCACCAAAATACCCGCAGGCGCACCTGCCACCACAGCCCAGCTCATCGGGGCCTCAGCCGTTGCACGGTACCGCTGGCAATGCACCCAGCTTTGGGCACAAAACCCGGACACTTTTGCCAAAAATATCGTGTGCGAAAACGCAGGCGGTGGGCAGGTACGGTTGCAGCTCCCGTATGATTTCTCAAACCAGCTCTGGGTTATCGCGGCAAATATCCGCTTTACCAAATCGTAAGGGATAGAACGAAACAATGAGTGTTTATCGTGGCCCCCTCGCGGGGTCTGCCTCCCTTACTATCAATGGTGAGGCATGGAACGTTGTGGGAGAGCTGCAATGGCAGCCCTCTGGCGATGTCAATGAAACCTTAAAAGGCCAGAGCACGGTTGAGGGCTTCCAGTCCATGCCGGGGCAAGGCTTTATTCAAGCCACATTGCGCGACCGGCGAGACCGCAAAGTCTCAGATTTTCAGGGCGCATCGGGGCTGGAGGTTATCGCCGTTCTGGCTAACGGCAAGGTCATTACTGCTGTTGATAGTTGGCAGGTTGAGCAGATCAACCTCAACACACAGGAAGGCACTTTCGAGCTGAAGGTGGAAAGCGCCACAGTCACGGAGGATACCGCATCGTGAATACCCTTTCAGATGCAGACGTACTCTCTGCGGTAGCCGCACCAGAAGATACCACTGAAAAAGAACCCGGTGTCTTCACACTTGAAAACGCAATTCCCGGCAAAGATGGCCAGACCTACACGGAACTGCGGCTGCGTGAGCCTGTTGTGTTTCATATTCTGCAAGCGGCAAAAGTCATAGGCAAACGGCCATCTCTGGAAAGCGTCTATGACAGCCAGATTGACATGGTATGCCGTATTTCTGGCTGGCCAAAAGTCGTTATTGACCAATTGCCAAGCCGAGTGCTCGACCAAGCCATCTCCTACCTCACCAGTTTTGAGGAAGAGGCCCGGCGCGGTGAGGATGAAGAGCCTGAGTGCCCAGATAGCTTTACACTGACTTTCACTCCCACAATTGACGCAGTAAACCAGTCTTTTCAGGAAATGTCCCTGCAAGAGCCGGTTGTGGCCCAGCGGCGTAGCTACAAAGCTACCGAGAGCAAAGGCAACTTTGCAGACTTCATACAGGCACAAATTAACCTGGTGGTGTCCGTTAGTGGCTGGCCGCTTGCTGCGGTGCTTAAAATGCCTATTAGCAAGTTCGCCAAAGCGTCCGACTACCTGACAGGTTTTTTTATTTCTGGCCGGGCAATTGGGAGCAGCTCCCCCCAGAGCTAATGGCCCATTTCTCCGGCATGAGCCTAACAGAAGCTGAGGGGCTAACCGGCACCCAGCTTCTGTTTTGGGTGGGCCAAGCCAACAGATTGACTGAACAGCAGCGTAAGCAGGCAAAAAACAATGGCAACAGCCGTTAAAGTAGAGCTGACCGCCATAGACCGCGCCAGTGCGGTATTTGATAAATTCAACGGCAAGTTGGCAGCATTGCAAGCGCCAATTCGTCATGCGAGCAAGTCGCTATCTAGGTTTTTTGCACTATCTGGCATTACTGGCATGCGCAAAGGCATGGCAGATTTATCCCGCGCAACGTTTGGGGCTTTTCAATCTGTTGGCCGCCTTGTGCCAGAAATGGGGGCCCTTACGGGGGCTGCGTCTATTGCTGGCGTATATCGTCTAGCCAGTGCATGGGCGCGGGTAGGCACAAACCTGCGCACCTCAGCCCGCAGCATGGGCATGAACCCCGGCAGGCTCATGGCGCTACAAAACGCGGCACGGCTATCTGGCGGCTCAGCAGATGCCATGTCGGGCGCACTCAGCCAGCTTTCTACCCAGAAATGGGAGGCCGTAAACAGTTTCGCGCCAGAGGCAGCAGCGCAGTTTCAGGCACTCGGCATCTCAATGGAGGAGGTTAAAAAGCTTTCTCCGGAACAACTCTTTGACCGCATTGCAAACAAAATACGGGGCATTAAAGACCCCGCCGCGCAAACCATTGCTGCCATGAAGCTTTTTGGTGATGCTGGTAAAGGGCTACTGCCAATATTCCAGCAGTCCGACAAAGAGTTTCAAAAAAACATCAAGCTGGCAGAATACTACGGTGCCATGAGCAAAAAAGGCGCGGATGCCGCAGACCGTCTGCGAAAAGCCCAAACCGAGCTCACTCTGGCCGCAGAAGGCTTTGGCTATAGTATGGCTGAGGCTGTAGAGCCTGCCATTACTCCAGTTGTGCACCAAATGGCGGAGTGGATTCGTGCTAACCGGGATTGGATATCGCAAGACATTGCAGGCAAAGTTAAACAGCTTGTGCAATGGTTAAAAGATGGCGGCTGGAAGACAATACGCGACGACATAGTCGGAGTTGGCAAAAAGATATCAGAAGTTGTTGATAGACTTGGCGGTTGGAAAAGCGCTGCAAAAGATGCTGCTATAGGCCTAATGGTTATTGGTGGGGCACCAGTAATCACCACTCTGCTCAATCTTACAGCATCTCTACTTGGCGTTGTTGGTGCTATGAAAACAATAGCTGGCTTAGGTGCTGGTGTTCAAACGGTCCTAGCTATGACCGCAGGTTATTACGCCAATAAAGGGCTAAACGCCATGGACCCCCAAGATAAAATGGGGGCGTGGGTAGATAAATATATTCCCGGCGCATCTTCTCTCGATAATGCTGCAAGCTATTTAGGCTTTGGCCGCTCTTATGAAGAGCAGAAAAGGGTGCAAGGTATTTTAGACCAAGCATCTGCAAGCCAAAAAAGTGCAGCCGTAGGTGCGCAAAAATTCTTCATGGGTAGTGGCTACACAGGCCAGCAAGCAGCTGGTTTGGTCGCAAACCTCATGCAGGAAAATCAAGAGTTTGACCCCGCCAAGGTGGGAGACCACGGCACCGCTTACGGCCTAGCCCAATGGCACAAAGACCGGCAAGACGACTTTAAGCGCGTTATGGGGCACGATATTCATGGTTCCAGTCGAGAAGATCAACTGCGGTTTATGAAGTGGGAGCTTGATAACCGCAGCTACCTTGGCGGTGATGGTATTAAACATGCCAACAATGCAGCGCAGGCTGCGGCCCTTGCTTCTGTCAATTTTTTCCGCCCCGGCCTAACGCCAAGCGACCAAATGGCAGAAATGAGAAACCGGGCCGGTATGGGTGCAGACTGGTATAGCGAATTCTCAAAAATGCCCGATAGCGCCCCACCCGCTGTTATACAACCGCCTGCGGGTAAAGGCGGCAGTAATAACCCCGGCAGCACCACAGACCGCCTACGGGTTGAAATCAGCCACGACAACGCTCCACCGGGGTCTTCGGTAAAAGTCATCTCTACCAGCCCCGGTATCAAAGTGGATTCCGTCACCCAACGCGCCATGGATCCTCTCAACACAGCAATAGGGAATTAACCATGTCTGGCGCGCTGAGTGCTCTATCCCGCGTGGCCGGGCAGTATCTGCAATGCTCGTTCAGGGCCATCCCGTTTGCAGTTATGGGCAGCGGTGGTGAGCACGGGCGCAAACAGGCCGTGCACCAATACCCGTACCGGGACGGTCTATACGTTGAAGATCTCGGCAGGCGGGGCCGCGCCTATCATGTGCGGGGGTTTGTAACTGGCCCTACAGCCAGTGCGCAGCGGGATCTTCTGGTTCAGGCGGCAGAGGCAGCCGGGGCAGGGTTGCTTATCCACCCCACACTCGGTGTCATTCGTGCGTCATGCATGAATTTCGCCTGGTCAGAGCCAGACGGCATCATGGGTCGCATTGATGTCTCTTTCGATTTTCTGGAAGAGACCGACCTTTTGGGCGGTATGCTCAAAATAGCGCTCGATGTCGCAGTGGCCGCGGCTGCTATCGTCGCACAAAGCACAGCCTCGAACAGCTTTATTGCCCGTATCACATCATCTCTGGCAGTGGGGCAGCCAGTTGTGCTGGCAACACGCGCTGTGGCGGCTGGGTGGGGCATGTACGGGCATCGCGCCTTGCACTCTCCCGTAGCCACTCAGGCGGCAATGAGCACATTGCCCGGTAATAACGGGCGCTACGTAGCTGGCAACAATGCGGCCACAGACCCGGATGCTACCGCAGGCACCGCCCTGCTTGGCGTAGTTAATGCCCGCACTAACATGGCAAGTGCCGTTTCAGCGCTCGCCCTAAGCACAGATCCCACCGCTTTGGCTGAAAATGCCCAGGCTGTAGCGGAGCTTGTGCGCACCAGTCTGAAAGACCCTGGCACCCAAATCGTGGCGTTATTGGCTCTGGCAGGGTTTTCTGTTCAGCCTGATAGTGCCACAGCCCCCATTGGAGCGGCCATTGCGACAGGGCAATCCGCCATGGCCGCCCTATGCCAGCACATGGCTTTAGCCTCTTTGGCTCTGGCGTGTGAAAGCTGGCAGCCCACATCCTCAAACGAGGCTGAAAGACTGCGTAGGCTTGTGGCTGATAAACTTGATACAGCAGCCACACAGGCGGCAGATGCCGGGCATACAGACATATGGCAGGCCTTACGCTCTTTGCGTTCGGCCCTCACTACAGAGCTTTCTGACCGTGCCAGCCAGCTACCCGAGCAGATAACCGTTACCCGTAATGAACCAGTGCCGGCATTGCTGTTGGCTCAGCAACTCTATGCTGACGGCACACGGTCAGATGACCTCATCAGGCGCGCTAACCCCATCCATCCAGCCTTCATGCCCACAAGCTTTGAGGCTCTTTCTGCATAAACAGGACCTCCCCTGATGAGCATTGTCAGTAACGCAGCCCAAGCTTTGGGCTACAGCAATACCGCAGCACTCGGGGCCACCATTGTTGTCGGTGGGTACAAAATCACAGGGTGGGAGCGCGTTTCTGTGCGCATGGGCATAGAAATAATGCCTGCCGGGGCTATGCTAGAAACATCGCAATGGCAACCGACATTGCCCGTAGGGGTCAATCAGTCACTCAAAATAAACGAGGGCGATGCGTGCTCAGTCATGCTCGGCACAGAAATAGTTTTAACAGGCTATGTGCAGACCATAACGGAAGAGATAGAGCCAGAAAGTCATCTGTTGCGCATTGTAGTTACCTCGAAATCTGTTGATGTAGTCGAGTGTTCTGCATTATTTTCTACGTACCAGATGAATAATACCACCGTGCTCGGCATCGCTCAGCAGGTATGTAAGGAATCTGGCATTAAAGTTGCTGCAACCGGCGGGGCAGGGGACACTAAAATTCAGCAGTTCTCCATCATTTTAACGGAAACAGCGTATGAGGTTATTGAGCGGGCTACCCGCCTCGCAGGATGTTTGTTTTACGACCAGCCGGACGGCTCTCTACTTCTAAGCCCTGTTGGCACAGGGCATTCCGGAACACTTGCACTTGGTAAAAATCTCGAGCGCATCAGTATTCTGCGTTCAATGGCTGGGCGTTTTTCAAAGGTGCAAGCCATTATTCAAAATATGGCGGTCCTCTTTTCTCCACCAGATGATGGAGACAAACAGGCTCAGCAAATGCAGGCTCAAACAGCGCCTGTGCAGGCCTCCGCTACAGACGCTGGTGTCAAACGTAACCGTACCCTGCTTATCCCGGTAGAAACTGGCGATCAGGATAATAAAGTCACGCGGCAGCGCGTGCAGTGGGAAGTCGCCCGCCGCTTTGGTCGCTCACAGGTTATAGAGGCTACCTGTAGCACTTGGCTAAACGATCAGGGCAATCTTCTACAACCCAATACGCTCATAACGGTATCAAACCCCAATGCAGGCTGGAAACGCGATTTACTGATTGCCGAAATAGAGTTTACGCAAGGCGAGCAGGGCACACGAGCCAACCTCATATTGATGCCCCCAGAGGCGTTTAAACCTCAACCCCTGATAGTGCCAATCGCACAAAATGAAGGGGTGGCCGCTGTAACGCGGAATAGCTAATGGCAAACCCCTTAACTCGCACGGCCCGCCGTGTCGCTATGGCCCTGGGTGTAGGCCGCACAACAGCCGATACAAACGAGACCCGATCAACAGCGACAGTGCAGGTGGTTCTGCCCGGCAATGAGTTGCTGGGGGAAGTGCCGCTCATTCAGCAGGTGGGGTTCCACAGCCGCCCGTTACCGGGTTCAGATATCGTCGTGCAGTTTCAGGCTGGTGACCGTCAGCGCAGCGTTGCTATTGCAACGGGAGATCAACGGTCCTACCCCAAAGACCTGCAACCCGGTGATGCATGTGTTTTTCATGTAAAAACAGGCGCAAGGGTCTGGGTGAAGGCAGATGGCAGTATAGCTGTTTCAGCCCCCGGCCCGCTGCATTTTAGCGCCACCGAGGCAGTGTTTGACTGCCCCATTACCTGCACAAAAGACATCACCGCCACAGGAGACGTCAAAGCAGGCACTATCAGCCTAACTCAGCACAGGCACCCCGTAGGTGCTGCACCCGGCACAACAGACGCCCCGGAATAAGTCATGGATATTGCACTAGCGTGGGATGTAACCCGCGCAGAAGGTGACTGGGTCATTAAAGATGGTGACCTGGCGCTTGATAGCTCTTTGCGTTCTGCGCTCCTTGTCAGCCTATTCACAGACCGTGTAGCGCCAGAAACATTGAGCGCTTTAGACACCGCAGTAGGCCTCTCAGCGGCAGCCGGGGCGACAGGTAGCGCGAATGAAGATAGGCGCGGCTGGTGGGCAGATGCATGGGCAGACAAGCCCATAGGCTCCCGCCTTTGGCAGCTCCAGCGTACCATTAAATCCGGGCAGGCCAGCCTACCGCGTGAGGTTGAGGCCATTTGTTACGAGGCGCTGCAATGGCTGGTTGATGACGGCGTAGCCCAGAGCGTGGTTGTTGCCGCTCAATTCAGCCCCACAAACAGGCAGGCCGTAGAATTTACAGTCACAGTGCAGGAACCAGGCCGTAATGCGCCGCAGGTGTTCTTGTTCTCGTGGGCATGGAAGGGGCTTTAATGCCATACGCACGGCCAACATTGACACAACTGCGCCAGCAAGCCCTTCAAGATGTGTTGGATGGCGGCATCACAAACGTCTCTGCTGTTCTGCGCTTTTCGGTAATTTCCGTCATCTGCTACGCGATGGCGGGTCTTGCGTACCTGCATTACGGCTATCTGGACTGGATAGCCAAACAGGCTGTGCCATGGACAGCAACTGATGAATATTTAGCTGGATGGGCAGCGTTCAAAGGAATTTACCGCAAAGATGCCACAGCGGCTTCTGGCGCGGTCTCTTTTGCGGCATCTGGAACAGCCACAATTCCTGCAGGAACAAGCATAGGTTTATCCGGGGGCCTTGCTGCAATTACAACCGGGGAAAGTTCTACATCCGATGGCATTTGTACAGCCACAGCACAATGCCTAACCGCCGGGGTAGCTGGCAATGTAAGCATGGGCAGCCTTGCCACGCTTTCAAGCCCGGTACCCGGTATTCAGGCCGTGGGGCAGGTATCAAATGCCTTTACTGGCGGGGCAGATATTGAGGCAGAGGAAGATTTTCGGGATCGTATGCTCGTTAAATGGCGGACTGACGACGATAACGGGAAAAAGCAGGAGTATATTGATTGGGCCTTAGCCGTTCCCGGTATTACCCGCGCATGGGTTGACCCGCTGGGGCAGGGGATCGGCACAGTTGTTGTGTATATCATGCTGGATAAATCCAACTCTGCAACCAACGGACTCCCAGTGGGGTCAAACGGTGCCAGCACTGGAGAGACACGCTATACCACAGCAACGGGGGACCAGCTTACTGTTGCAGACGCATTGCTATTACATCAGCCAGTTACGGCCCTTGTAATTGTCTGCGCGCCAGTGCCCCAACTAGTTGATTTCAGAATAACAGATCTCGGCACAAGTAACACCGCAGCAAATCAGGCTAATATTATAGAAGCACTGAGTGATATGTTTCGTCGGGTATCTGCTCCTGGCGGCATCATTCATCCTAACAATTGGCAAGAGGCTCTATCCTCACTTGGGCTGGAAACATTCAATGTTGCAGACCCTGCATCTCCTGTAGTGGGCATAAATTCTGGTGCAATACCAATGCTCGGAGCTATAACTTTCGAGAGTTAATATGCCGCCAGTTTTCACAACAGAAATGTTTCAGGCCGCCTTTTTGAAGTTGCTACCTAACGGAGCGATATGGCGAAAGTCAGAAGGTGGGGTAGCACATGCTTTGGGAAGGGTTTTTGGGAAAATATTTTCCAAAAACTCTGATCGTGCTTCAAATTTATTAATAGATGCCAATCCGTCATTTACCAAAGAATTGCTGCCGGAATGGGAGGAAACATTAGGCCTTCCAGACCCATGCGCCGGTGCAAGCCCAACATTGGAACAGCGCCGAGCGCAAGTTATGGCGCGGCTGACTGATAGCGGCGGATGCTCTGTAAATTACTTTATAGAGTTTGCCAAAAGCCTTGGTT
>NZ_JBQDXI010000024.1:0-30251 GCF_052102375.1 Acetobacter sp. | reverse complement strand
CTGGGGAATATCCATGAAAGTGAACGACTTTCTGGATTTCCCAGTTCCGGAACCTAAGTACAAGATACCCATCACGAAAAGTGCGGAAGAACCCAGTTCTCAGTGAAAATCAACACAACAGGACCAAAATTCAGAAAAACTACTAAAATTATGCGAATATTATCAAAGAGTTTCGCCCAGCCGAGCCCATATTACACTGGCTATTGGTTGCCTTCGTCTTCAACGTGAACACCCTGCTGCATCTGAGGCATTTGGGTTTCTCGCTCAAAAGTTTCCATTCCCACTATGCCAGTTGTTACTCATCGCATCTCACTGCATTTGCGCGAACTGGGCTTTAGCCAAGCAGGAAATTTCCTTGTATTTCTCGCGGTATGCTCCCTTCCCGCATCCTGCTTTCACTGAAATTCTTACTCTCTTCCTTCACCACAATCAGACCAGTTCCTTTTGTGGTCTCTCTCTTGATGGCACATTACATTATTATACTGCCCGCCCTAGCGTAACACTTAGCGCCTGCTTCTCCTCGCGTGACGAAGAAACATCCTTCATTCTCCCCGCGCCTGCTACTGATCATTTTTGCAGTGCCTATAAGCTCCCAAAAAACTGGCAATCGTTTCAAAAGCTTTCTGTTACAGAACACGATAACTCTAAAGTTTTTCCAGCATTTGACCTTCGCGCGTTTACGCAATGCCGCGGCTTTGTAGAAAAAACGCCTACACATATTACGGGATGGGTGTGCGCTCCGGCTGACCCAATGTATCCAATCAAAGTCCGCGCTCTGAGTCAGACACATATATCCCCATGCCAGTCACTAGCCCTTCCAACCCACATCCCCCAACTCTTTGATTTAGAGTTTATGGCCACAGGGCAAGTGCGTCATAGGTTTTCAGTAGGTATTTCAAAATTTTCCAGAATAGGAAATATTTTTTCTGTACAAACGATATATGGCCACAAGCTTTATGGCAGCCCGGTGCTGCTTACTGATACGACTGAACTGCAAGAGATCTATGCACGGCATATTTCCTCAAAATTCCCTGCATTATATAAAAAAACCAGTGTCTATTCTGATAAGCCCTGTCGTTCCGTCGCGCTGGTCATTCCCGTATATTCTGGCCTTGACGCAACGCGCATCTGCATAGAGCGTGCGCTGCGTTATAAAAACGCATGGACACGCATTATTCTCGTCAATGATGCATCGCCCGATCCAGCTATATGCCGCCTTGTAAAAGAGTATGATGCGCGGTTCTCCTGCATCACACTTCTCTCACTTCCTGAAAATTGCGGTTTTCCCACTGCTGCCAATACGGGCCTCTGTGAACGCTTTGAGCATGAAGATGTTATTCTGCTCAACAGTGACACACTTGTTTCAAAAAATTGGGTAGAAAGACTGCAACAGGCAGCTTACACAGCAGAAAATATCGGCACTGCTACGCCTTTTTCCAATAACGCCACTATTTTCAGTTATCCAGAAAAAGATGGACGCACATCTGTTCCCTCAGAAACCCTCTGTGACCATCTGAATGATCTTGCCGGGGAAGCATGGGATGGCTCAACCCCTGACGTTCCAACCGCGCATGGTTTCTGTATGTATATCAAGGCTTCTTGCCTTAAAGACACAGGGCTTTTGAGAACAGATATTTTTGCACAAGGTTATGGAGAGGAAAATGACTGGTCCCGCCGGGCCGCAGCGTTAGGGTGGCGGCATGTTGCATGCCCCGGCGTGTATGTGGGACACGCAGAAAGCCAGTCTTTCACTTCTGTCAAAACCGACTTGATTGCCCGCAACCTGAAATTGCTTAATTCTATCCATCCCGGATACGATGCGCTTGTAAAAAAATGGCAGGATCAGGACCCGCTACTTCCGTTTAGGCGGGCTCTTGATCTCCGCCGTTTAGCACACGACAAACCGAATGTACGGTCAGTTTTGCTTGTTACCCATGACAGGCAAGGTGGCCTGACGCGCCATGTAGACCGCCGCGGCACATTTTATCTTACCCATAATATTGTGCCTTTTCAGCTCAAACCCATCCATTCCGGATCCGGAAAACTGATTTGGCAGATTGCGGGGTTTCCAGAAAATACATATCCCAACCTTATTATTCCCCGCAACCCGCACGCTTTAAAAGCGCTGCTAACATCCCTGAACTGTACTGCTCTGGAAATCCACAGCTACATTGGCCATACACTCGACAAAGTTCTACAATTACGGTCTCTGAAACTTCCTTATGATATCTATATTCATGATTATTCCTGGTTTTGCCCGCGCATTACATTAACCGGGGAAGATGGCGTATATTGTGGAGAACCGGCCTCCAAACAGTGCCAGACCTGCCTTGAAACATGCGGGAGCAATACGGGGGAAACAACCTCCATCACCCGTTTGCGGACGGGCAGTCAGTCTTTATTCCACCATGCCCGTACCGTTTACGCGCCGTCTCATGACACAGCGAACCGCATCAAACGACAACTTGGTGTGTCGGCAATTTATCGGCCATGGGAAACCCTGATCGGCACAGAATGGCCGCACTTTCCCATTCCCTCCGGCAACAGTCACAGAACCATAGGCATTTTAGGGGCTATCGGACTGGAGAAAGGCTACACACAACTCCTTGCCCTTGCACGCCTTGCCGCGCAGCTGAATGCTCCCATCCAGTTTGTACTGATTGGTTATAGCTGTAATGATCGCGCCCTCCTTGAAACCGGAGTGGTTCACATAACCGGGCGCTACAAGGAGCATGAGATACAGGACTTTGTAAGGCAGCACACAATAGACTGGTTTTTTATGCCATCTATCTGGCCAGAAACATGGTCCTATGTCTTAACCCAGATATGGCGCACTGAAAAACCGGTTATTGCTTATGATATCGGAGCGCAGGCTGAGCGTATCAAACAGGCAAAAGGCAGCATGGTCGTGCCCATGCACCTACCCTACCCGCGGCTACTTTCCTTTTTATACAACCCCATGCCGGCCTGACCGGCTGGAGGTCAGGCAGTCGGGGAGTCTGACACCACGGTCAAAGTCCAGGCGTCTGCTGTTGTTTCCCCCGGCTCCAGCCATAAGGGGGTAGCATTCGGCAGGCGTACATTTGCGGGCAGGTTCATGGCTGCACGCAAAGCACGGAAAAGAGCACCATGCGCAACTATTAACGGCACACCACCTAGCTGTGTTGCCCGATTAACGGCATCAACCGCACGAGTTTTCAGGTCTTCAAACCGTTCAGCGCCCTGTGGCGTGTACTCCCCGGCAATCCAGCTATCATACCAGTCACCCATGGGTTGGCCTTCCTGCTCACCAAAGCAGACTTCTTCCAACCCATCATCCGTCTCCAACGGCAAAGCTTCCAGGCCGTGCGTTATCAGCCCTTCCCGCAGAATTGCAGCCGTCTGGAAAGCACGGTCCAGCGGTGAACTGACGATATGTGTAAAGGGTGTAAGCGTTTTCAAACCCGGCAAAACAAACCCGACCGCCGCCCCGGCCTGCTCAATGCCTGTGGCATTCAGTGGTACATCGGTCCGGCCTTGTGAAAGGCCTTCCCGGTTCCAGTCTGTCTGGCCATGGCGAAGATACCAGTAAGGGCGAAGGTCAAGCTGTGTCATGCCGTCTCAATCAAACAGGGAGGAAACAGAACTTTCGTCTGCCACTGCACTCATGGCACGGGCCAGCAGACCCGCAATGGTAATCTGCCGGATGTTACTGGCAGCCTGCACACTCTCGGTTGCCCGAATACTGTCCGTCAAGGTCAGCATTTCAATGCAGGAGGATCCGATACGCTCAACGGCCTGCCCGGTTAGCACACCATGGGTCACATAAGCCCCGACCGATGCTGCACCGTTATTAGCAATAGCCTGTGCAGCGTTACACAGGGAGCCACCGCTATCCACAATGTCATCCACCAGCAGGCAGTGACGGCCTTTGACATCGCCAATCACGTTCATGACTTCAGACACACCTGCACGTTCGCGGCGTTTATCAATAATAGCCAGATCCGTGTTCAGACGCTGCGCTAGCTGGCGGGCACGCACAACCCCACCGACATCTGGCGAGACAATCATCAGGTCACGGTCGCCATAACGTTCCTTGATGTCTCTTACAAACAAAGGCGCGGCGTAAAGGTTATCCACCGGGATATCAAAGAAGCCCTGAATCTGCATCGCGTGCAGGTCAAGTGTCAGCACGCGGCTGGCGCCCGCTTCCACCAGCAGGTTGGCAACCAGCTTGGCGCTGATAGGCGTACGGGGGCCAGACTTACGGTCCTGCCGCGCATACCCAAAATAGGGGATAACGGCTGTAATGCGGCGTGCTGACCCGCGGCGCAGAGCGTCCAGCATGATCAGCAGTTCCATCAGGTTGTCGTTCGTTGGCGTGCAGGTGCTCTGGATGACAAATACATCCTCCCCGCGCACATTCTCATGAATTTCGACAAAAACTTCCATGTCGGCAAAACGGCGCACCGTGACATTGCACAGAGGCAAACCGATTTCTTTGGCAACGGCCTCGGCCAGCGGCAGGTTGCTGTTACAAGCGACGATCTTCATGGTAATGGCTGTTCCCGGCTCTTTCAGGGTTGGCAGGCTTGCTATGAGTCGTGCGGGGTTTAGCAACCGCGGCCCGAGTTGTCATCCACTCCGTGCAGGAAACAGCGCCGGAAGAGAGAGGCCGGCACGAAAAATGCCATACTCTTTCGCTCTTACTTGCGTACGCGCTGCGTGTTGTCTAACGACTGGGAGAATCATGGATACCCTACAAGCCTCTCATCCCTCAGGTCCCATACTGCCGCTGCCGTCCGGCCCAGAACCAGTGCTCCATCTGGAACCAGAGCGTGGATTTGCGTGTTTCAGACATGCCTGGAACGACCTTATGGAAGGGCTGAAGCTTGGAAAACTAGCCTGCACCCTGAGCTGGCTGGATATCAAACAGCGCTATCGTGGCTCCTTGCTCGGGCCATTCTGGCTCACTCTCTCTGCCACCATCATGGTAGCGGCCATGGGCCTGCTTTACTCTTACCTGATGCACATGGACGTACACATCTATCTGCCGTTTCTCACCATTTCTCTGGTGATCTGGATGTTCGTGAGCAACCTGATTACGGAAAGCTGCACGACCTTCAATACGGTTGCTTCCATGATCCATGCGACGCGCCTGCCCTATAGTCTGCACATCATACGGTCGACCGTCAGAAACTGGATGGTCTGTGCCCATAACGTTCCGGTCGTGGCGGCTGTGTTCCTCTGGTTTCACACCACACCGCACTGGACATGGACCTTGCTAGGGGCATTAGCCGTCTGGGCTGTCGACAGCTTTTGTATCACCCTCCTTCTTGCGATACTGGGTGCGCGCTTCCGCGACATCCCGCCCATCATGGCCAGTATTCTGCAAATCTTTTTTTTCATCACCCCTGTCATATGGGCACCGGAACTGATGAGTGTGGGAGAGAAGTGGCTTTTGCTGGATCCATTTTTCCCGCTGATAGAAATTCTACGCGGTCCCCTTACTGGGGACCATCTGAGCGTCATGGTCTGGCCAGCCGCACTTTTATGGTCTGCCCTGCTGGGGGTCGTCACCTGTACGCTTTTTGCCCGTATGCGGGCGCGTCTGGCTTATTGGGTATAATGTCTTGCCGCAGATAACCGTTCAAAATCTGGATGTTTCTTTTCCACTCTATCACGGCACAACGCGTTCCCTCCGCAAGGCTGTGCAAGGGGCGTTTCATGGCCGGTTTGCAGCAGAGGGCAAGCGTAACCGCGTTGTCGTGCAGGCCCTCCAAAACATCTCTTTCACGCTCAAACCGGGCGACCGGTTAGGACTTGTTGGCCGGAATGGTGCGGGCAAAACTACTCTTCTCCGGGCACTTGCCGGTATTTATGAGCCTGTAGCTGGCAGTGTCACCATTCACGGCACAATAGGCACTCTTTTGGACCCCATGCTGGGCATGAACCAAGTGTTAACAGGCCGTGAGAACATACACCTGCGGGGCATGCTGGCGGGCCTATCCAAACCGCAAATCACCCGTGTGGAAGAAGATGTCGAAGCTTTTGCACAGCTTGGATCTTTTATGGATCTGCCCGTCAACACCTATAGCTCCGGCATGGTCGTACGTCTCTCCTTCGGACTGGCGACTGCTATCATGCCGAATGTCCTCCTCATGGATGAATGGTTTATGGCGGGTGATGCCACCTTCCGGCAGCACGCACGCTCCCGGCTGGAAAATCTTGTCTCAAAAGCAGATATTCTGGTGCTTTCCAGCCATATGAGCACTGTTGTGGCTGAATGGTGTAACCGTCTGATCTGGCTTGAGGACGGGCACATCAAAATGGATGGCCCAACACAAACGGTTCTCGCCGCCTATCTTGGCCATCCAGTCGAGTTGAAAAACCCGGACCAGCCCGCACCAAATGCAGCATCGTGAGCATTTCCGTATGGCCTTTGTGTTTTTTTCTGGAATAATGGCTTCTCTCTTTTGCGGGCATTCGCAGAGATGCCCTAGCGTGACATAATACTATTTCTCTCACGCCTTCCGCCTACCACTGAAGGCACCGGACCGGAGCACGCATGACAAGGCCCCACCCGCCCACCAGACAGAAAGCCTGCTTTATTACAGGCAGCATCATGCGACATGTTTTGGTTATGGCAGGTACTGGCGCAATTGGGTTGATGGCCGTTTTTGCGGTGGATATGCTCAATATGGTCTATATTGCGCATCTCAATCAGGCCGCACTCACGGCGGCTATAGGCTTTGCCGGGGCTGTCACAGGCCTGCAAATTGCGGTCTCCATTGGCCTGACCATTGGTGTCAGCGCTGCCGTAGGCCGGGAGATTGGGGCCGGGCGGCATGAGGAAGCAAAACAGATTGCCTCCTCCGCACTGCTTGTCATGTTTGGGCTTTCCTGTGTTCTGGGCATTGGCACCATGCTTGTTGCCCACCCCTTGTTGCAGCTCTTTGGTGCCCAAGGAGATGCGCTGGAGTATGCAACACGGTACCTTCAGGTCGTCAGCCCATTTCTGCCACTTATCTGCATGGGTATGGGGTTTTCCGCCCTTATGCGTGTGGTAGGTGATGCAAAGGGCTCCATGCACATTACCTTGCTAGGGGCGATTACCGCAGCCGTTCTGGACCCCATCATGATTTTCGGGTTGCATGAAGGACTGACCGGAGCCGCCATCAGCACCGTTATTTCCCGCCTTGTTGTGGCTCTTGTCGGCCTTATGGGAGCACTCCGCCATGATATGGTGACATGGCCTACTCTTTCCCGTGTCTTGGCGGATGCCCGGCATGTCGGCTCCGTGGCCACACCGGCTATCCTCACCAATCTGGCAACACCTGTTGGTGGCGTGTATGTCACCGAATCCATGGCGCGGTTTGGGCTGGAAGCCGTGGGGGGCCAAGCATCCATAGAACGGACAGTGCCGGTACTCTTCTCTTTGGTATTTGCGCTCACAGGCTCTGTTGGCCCCATTATGGCGCAGAACATGGGAGCAGGCTTCTACCCTCGTGTACGGGAAACCCTGACAGCCGCCCTAAAACTGGTCATGCTCAGCATCGGGGCCACGTGGCTCATTCTTGCTGTTCTGCAAAATTATGTGGTGGCTGTTTTTAACGCTCAGGGGGATGCTGCAATGCTCATTCACCTGTTCTGCTCCCTTACTATCGGGAGTTATCTGTTTGTCGGCATGCTGTTTGTGGCCAACGCAGCCTTCAACAACCTTGGTTACCCACTATACTCCACGGCCTTCAACTGGGGCCGTGCGACTTTAGGGACCATTCCCTTTGTCGGCATTGGGCAGCATTATGGGCCTGCCGGTGTGCAACTGGGGCAGGCTGTGGGTGTTGTTGTTTTTGGTACACTGGCAGTGTTCAAGGCGTTTCAGGTCACAAAAAACCTCAAACACCCAGCAAACCAGCCCCCAACGGGCACAATTGCCGTGTCTGACGTACCAACAACCAGCGCAGAAGCCGCCATGGCAGATCTGGATGAAGTGACAGCACCTTCCACCCCAGACCAAACTGATGGGAGCACAAATACCCATGTCTAAACTGACCGCAGCAGACCGTGATGCCCTGCCAGACAGCGCCTTTGCTCTCCCCGGCAGGCGGTACCCTATTCCAGATGCAACACATGCGCGGGATGCGTTGGCACGCGCAAGCGAGATGTTGCACAAGGGCCATCTCTCACAGGACGAATACGATACCATTCACAGTAAAGCTGAAGACGTCCTACGCCGCGAGCGCATGTAAGCCTGCCTGCCCTCTAGCGCCACAGTGGGTCTCATGGCATTGCTGCGGATATGTCTGACACATCTGCCCCAGCACGCCCGCCCTCCTTGCTGAATCGCCTATACGCTAAAGTGCTCCGCCATGCTGGCAGCCCTTATGCGCCGCTGTGGCTGGCATTGCTGTCATTTTGTGAGGCAAGCTTTTTCCCGCTGCCGCCAGAAACACTACTGGTGCCTATGGTTCTGGCGCAAAGGCAGAAAGCGTGGCGGTATGCGGCCATCTGCACAATAGCCAGCGTTGCAGGCGGTATTCTGGGGTGGGTTATCGGGGCCATGCTGCTGGACTACGCAGCAAAACCCATTGTTCATTTCTACCACGCAGAGCACACGCTGGCCGCCTTGCAGGATAAGTTCAGGCAATGGGGCGTGTGGATCATTCTGTTCAAGGGGCTTACCCCCATCCCCTATAAATTTGTTACTATTGCTAGTGGCATGGCCCATTTTGCCATGGGGCCCTTTCTGCTTGCCAGTACTGTTACCCGTGGCACACGCTTTTTTCTGGTAGCTGCGCTCTTACGCCGTTTTGGTGCGCCTATTGAGCAGTTTATTGAAACACGCTTGCCCTTTTTAATGGGTATTTTCGCGGTGTTGTTGCTAGGTGGCTTTCTTGCCCTACGCTATCTTTGATCTGCTTGAAAAAAAGAACTCAGCCACTAGGTCTTTTGCACAGCAGCCTAACACTTGCCTGACTTGCGAGACGGGCAAGAGCAAGGCACAACCCCTCTACATGCTTTCCGTTTACGCCTGAACAGCAGGGAGACCGCCCTTATGCCCACGCAAATTGCCGTTATTACCGGAGCCGGAGCAGGCATTGGCCGTGCCGCCGCCCGTGCCCTGGGCCGTGCTGGCTTTGACATTGCCCTGTTAGGCCGTAACGAAGACCGGTTGAAAGAAACCGCCGCCGACCTGAAAGCCCACGCCATCCGGACTCTGGTTCTGCCAGTTGACGTAGCGGATGCAGAGGCTGTGTCTAAAGCCGCACATCAGGTTGAGGCAGAGCTTGGCCCTATTTCTGTGTGGGCCAATTGCGCGGGTGCTACCGTGGTTGGACAAGTGGCAACACTTTCCGCGCAGGATATCCGGCGCGCAACGGAAGTCACCTATCTTGGCAGTGTCAATGGCACATTGGCTGCGCTTGAGCATATGCGCCGCCGTGGGCGTGGTACCATCATCAATCTGGACCTTGCACCGGCTCTGCGCGGCCTACCTCTGCAAGCTGTAGAAAATGGTGCACGCGCCGCCCTACGCGGCTTTTGTGAAAGCTTGCGGCCTGAACTGTTGCACGATGCGGATGCTATCCGGGTTGTGATGGTTGACCTCCCGTCCATCAACACCCCACGGTATGGCTGGACCAAAAACACAACCGGCAAACGCCTTAAACCTGTCGGCCCTGTTTATGAACCAGAAGTAGCTGCCGAAGCCATTTGCAGGGCGGCCTTTACCACAAGCCGCACAATCTCTGTTGGGCCAAGCGCCCCATTCTCGGTATTGCAGAAACTTCTGGGAACTGGCTACCGTGAAAAGCGGTTGGCCGACCATGGCTACAAAGCTCAGCTTGAAAAAACCTGTGCAGAGCCAAACACTCCGGATGATCTGTATGCCACAGCGCCGGGAGCCTTTGGCGCTCATGGTGCGTTTGATGCAAAATCCCGCAGGCTGGACAGCCCTCTTTCCTTTTTCACAACCTCAAGTCTGCTCGCAGGCCTCCGGGGAGCTGCACTGGCAGCCGGGGTGACCGCCCTGATAACACACCTGCGTAACAACCGCCGTTAACAGGCACGGCCTCTCCACTTAAGAGCAACTTCTGGCCATAACAGGAGTTGTTCTTCAAAATGTGCTGTGCTGGCACCTGCGCAGAGCCTGATTTTCTCCCACTTGTTTTGTGCCAGTCCGGTGTGCTGCTGCGGCTCTCTTGCTCGCAGTAGCATAGCGCTGCGCGAGAAAGGGATAGGCATGTCAGGATACTCTTTTTTCAATCGCACTCTCGTTAAAGCCAGTTTTCTGGCCTTATGCAGTTGCAGCTTGCTCTTACCGAACCAGCAGACCGCACACGCACAATCTGCCCAGACCACCCTTCATGGCAGCATTACCTACCGGGAACGTATTGCTCTTCCGCCCGCCACGGTTGAGGTACGCCTGCTAGATGTGAGTACACCCTCTGCCCCCCCCTAAAGTCATAGCCTCCCAACAGTTTACAACTGAGAAGCAGGTACCACTCCCGTTTCAGTTAACCGTCAACAGTTCGACGCTGGCCGCCAAGAGAACCTATGCCGTTGCGGCAACAATTTTTGTAAACGGTCAGGCCTGGTTCAAAACCCCCATGCCAGCCCCCGTCAATCAACGCCGCAACGGCAATATTCTGCTCGTTCTACGCCGAGATGGTGCGGAGCGGTTGCCACACACTGTTACAGGCTCCTGGCAAACAGACCAGATTGGGGAAACATCCCTCCGCGACGGCTCCCAGACACCAACACTTGAGCTGCATGATGATGGTACTGTAGCCGGGTCAACTGTGTGTAATCAGATCTCCGGCCGCTTCACCTCCAACGCACAAAGCCTAAAATTTGGCCCGGTAGCCACCACGCGCAGAGCCTGTATGGAGGCCACAACCGTGCAACGGGAACAGGCATTCCTAAATGCGTTGAAAACGGTCGCCACGTGGACTCTGTCAGAAAAAGGCGATGTGCTCACATTGCAAAATGACGCTGGGCAACCCCTGCTGGTCCTACACCGCCAGTCCCACCTTCCCATACGCTAACTCTGGCAGGCAGTGGTCCTGAAAGACTGTGCTTCTTCAGGACCTTTTTAGATGCTTTAAGCCTCTTCATGCTCTCCAAGTCGAGCTGGAAAGGCTTGAGCACTCAAGAGCACAACAAGCAGGGTTAAAACTGTCAGGCCAATTGCAACGGGCGCCAGAACCTGCACACCATAAGAAGCAAGAAGCCTGCCACCAAAAGCAGCCCCCAACAAAATACCGATGTTACTGGTACTGTTTACCGCAGCCCCGGCAATATCAGAAGAGGTCGCACGGGTACGGATAGCTCCGGACATGATGAACGGAATAACGCCTGCGTAACCCGAGCACCACAGCGCCACAACGGCAACCGTCGCCACGCCAGACACAACATGATCGCACACAAGCAGAATACCCAGCACCATAACAGCACCGGATATCAGCAAGCCCCAACGCGGGCTTTTATCTACCACCAACCCTGAGGCCCAAAGCCCTGACAGGCTACAGGCACCAATAATCAGCAGGGCCAGACTGATAGAGCTTTCTGACAAACCATGCGCCATAAGCACCGGCGCAATGTAAGTGTAGAGCGTATTATGCGCCAGAAAGAACAGGGCATTTGCCAGCAAGGCCTGAATGAAAGCCCGCACAGCACCCGGCTTGCGCGCCAGCGTGAAGGAAGGAGCCTGCGTACCATGCCCAACTCTGGGTAAATAAACCGCAATAAAGACAGTGAGAATAGCAGCAAGACCTGCTGCAACCCAAAGAGCTACGCGCCAGCCCGCAAAATGGCCTAGGGCCGCAGCACCGGGCACCCCCAATATACCGCCCAGAGAAGCCCCACCAAAAACAATGGAAATAGCACGCCCGGTCTGCCGTGCGGGCACCAGATGAGCCGCATAGGCAGACACCATGGACATAAGCAAAGCATGTGCAGCCCCACCAACAACACGCCCAAGACACAGGACTGTAAATGTGGGAGCGGAAGCGGAAATCACATTGGTCGCTACATAGCCTGCCAATGCCGTAAGAAGCAGTTTCTTACGGTCTATCCGTGCAGTCAGGCTGGTCAGCGGTACAGCAATAACAGCCACAATCAATGCGTAGGCAGTAATGGCCAGCCCGATACGCCCCACCCCTACGTCAAAGGTGCGCGACATCTCCAGCATTAACCCAATGGGGGCGAGCTCGCTGGTAATGGCGATAAACGTTGCCGCGCAGAGCGCCCCCAAACCGATTAGGGTCGCTGGCGGAAATTTTTGAGACACCTGACGTCTCTCCCATGTGATTGTGTCTAGCTTACTTATGCTTCTGCGGCCCTTTGCACAGACGCAAGCCAGAGGCCTTTAAAGGCCTTACAACGCACGCAGCAAGAAAAAAGCACCTGATAAAATTGACAATTTTACAGAGCAGAAAAAACAGTCTCTGAGGTCGCGTTGACCCCGCCTGAGGTTCTGTTATATTCGTGCCAATATATTTTTCATGTCAAATATTACCATACTAACAATGGAGGCCACGCATGAATGTCCAGCAGGGCCTAAAGGGGCTGGAAGACGCACGCTTTCAGAACATGGCGCTGACCTTCCGTGTCATGCGGCTGGCCTCCATCTGGCGTACCCGGCTTGAACGCGCCCTCCGCCCCCACGGCATGACCGTAGCCCTCATGCGGCCCATGGCGTACCTGATGATGATGCCGGGTGGTGCAACCCAGCGTGACTTGGCACAGGCTATGGATACGGACTGCTCTGCTCTGGTCCGTATTCTTGACCTTCTGGAAAAAGAGGGATTTATCGCCCGCCACCCCGATGAGCAGGACCGCAGGGCAAAGCGCATTACGCTGACCCGCACCGGCCAGCAGCGTTGTGCCATTTTTCATGATGTCGCAGCCCAGCTTGAGCAGGACATGACGGCCACCATGCCTCCTGAGCAGCTACCCCCTTTGATTAGTCAGCTTGACCTGCTGCTCTCTGTACCGCCTGAACCAACCGCCTGACTGTTTCTAGAAAAAATACACCATGCCAAACGTGTTTTTGTCCTTTCTCAATCAGCATGCTCCTGCCATGTTCGCCGACGATGCACGGTGGCAAACAACCCTGCGTACAGCAGCCTACACAGCCCGCGTGTTTTTAGCAGTTGGCATAGCGCTTTTTCTGGCTTTCACCTTTCAGCTCCAATCTCCCATGAGTGCCGCCACAACCGTGCTTATTGTGGCCAACCCCACAGTAGGGGCCATTGTGTCCAAAAGTGTCTGGCGCGTTATTGGCACTTTGCTTGGCGCGGGTATCAGCGTGGCCGTGATGGCGGCCTTTGTGCAGTCACCCGTTCTTTATTTTGCGGCACTGTCTGTCTTTATTGGCCTGTCCTGCATGATGGCCACATTTCTACGCCTCTTCCGGGCTTATGCTGCGGTGCTGACCGGTTACACTATTGTTATTGTGTCCTCACCGGCTTTTGCAAACCCGGACTCTATTTTTCTGGCAGCCATGGGGCGGCTCTCTGCTGTAACAACGGGGGTAGTCGTCTCCGCTTTTGTATTCATGCTGACCACGCCGCGTGCTCCAGCCAAAATACTGGCGACACTGCATGACGCGTTTCGGGAAACGGTCCGTCACGCGCTTTCTTTTCATGACGCAGAAAGTAGCCGTGCCTCTCCCGCGCAGGCCGCAGACGTTATGGATGAGCAAGTAACCGGGCTGGAAAACACCTCATCCACTCCAGCCTTCCGTGGGCTACCTCAGCCACTTTATGACAGCCGTGGCCGCCTGCTGGCCCGTATGACTGGACTTGGCCCCGCCATTGAATACGCCGCGGCGGATGACCGGGACATGCAGGCCCGTGTCACGCATTTGCGCATAGGCCTAAGCCGCCTGACCGGGCTTATTGTAACATATCACCCCTACTGGCTTAACCTCTCTCTTGCCAATGGGGCCTCCTGTCAGGTGCACCGTGATGTAGCCGAGACACTGCGCACCATTCTTACCCTGACAGAGCAGGACGGCTGGGAAGAAAACCCCAAAGCTGTGTCTGACACCATTCATGTCACGTTAAGAAAACTGGATGCGCTGGAACGTGAAAACCCTGCCCCCAGTGTTCTGGCCTCGCTTGATAATACGCGGGATGTGCTGATCCAGCTTGATCTGGCGCTTAAAGATATTACCACGCTCCGCCCCGCTCGTGTGCCTTTTAAACTGAACACCTATCTAGAGTGGCCCATGGCCATGCGGAACGGCGCGCGCGGTATGTTTATTGCACTTCTGGCTGGCATGCTCTGGTATATTTTCCATTGGAGTGCTGGGCCAATGCTGATGCTGTATGTTGTGGCAGCCTCCAGCTTGCTCTCCACCACGCCCTCCGCTGCCAAGACCAGCCCGCTTATGGCGGTAGGAACGGCGCTGGCTATTCCAGCAAGTTTCCTATGCCATGTGATCGGCCTGCCGCGTATCGATGGCTATCCGCTTCTGTGGTTAACACTCTGTGTTTTTTTGCTGCCGGGTGTGTGGCTCCAATTACACCCCCGCTATAGTATTGGGGCATTTGGGTATGCTGTCTTTTTTACCATGATGCTCTCGGTCACCAACCCGATTGTGTATGATGACCTGACACTGACAAACAACTGGGCCACCATGGTTGTGGCCTGTATTCTGCTCGTGCTGGTCTTTCGTGTCATCCTTCCGGCAGATCACCGGCTGGATGCTGCAAGACTGGTCAGTTCCCTGACCCGTAGTGTGCAGCGCCTTGCCACCTCCCGCCACAACAAACCCGTACTGTGGGTGGCGTGGGAAGGCCTCCAGTTACAGAAAATCTCTCGTCTTATTATGCGTCTTTCTTTTTTGGGTGAAACGGTTGACCGCACAGGCTACACAGATGCCGCCTTTGCAGCCCTCTCGCTGGGGCGGTTGATTGTGCGCCTCCGCTGGAATGCGGGCCGCACCACACTGGCCCCGCAAGCCCATGCGGCCTTGCTGGACGCTCTGGCATCCTTCAAGACACTGCATGAAGCCCCAGACTTAACGGCGGCGCGCCTGCTACAGGCGGCACAAAGTATTAGCTCGACACCTCACCCCCAGAGCTCCTGCCTGCCAAGAGAACGCGTTGTCTCCTGCCTTGAGCAGGCGGCCTATATTGTCTCATCTGTGCCCGGTTTTTTTCACCGCTATGGGCCATTGCAGCTTTCACCTGATATTCGGGGGGCGCATGCGGCCGTGACAGAACCCGTACCGCATCATCACGCGGTGTTCGGGTAAGCGCTTACGCACTCAGGCTGGCTGCTAGCTGTGCAGGGTCAATGCTAAAGGGCTCATCCCAACTCATGGTATCGGGGGTCATTGGGCCCCGTATTTCTGTGTAATTCAGGCCACGCAATCCGGCTATAAAGGAGAAAAACGTATCGGGCATTGTGGCTGGAGCCAGCACGATAGTGTGACAGCCGGGCGGGCAGAAAACCATATTGGCCATGCCTACGCCCATAACCCCAACCACGCACGCCGCATTCTTAAAAAGCCGGACTTGCTCCAGAAAGGTCAGGTGTGCTGGATCAACACTGATAAAACCCTTCTGCTGCAAAACGCTTTGGCAGTCTGCTTCATTAGCTACCCTGCGGGCGCTCTGTTTTCTCTCCACGTAAATCTTCATGGGCTCACTTTCCGGCAGACTCATCCGCATGGCATCCGTGCGGGCAAAAGCCTGCGGGGACATATAAACCCCATGCTCGGTCAGTCCGTGAACCAGCACCAGCTCTTTAAAAAAGCAGACATCCTGAGTATGCAACGGCAGATACGCATAGTGTCGTGCTGCCGAGAGCGCGATGGAGTCCCGTATTACGCTCTGCATGGCATTGGCCAAAGCGGGCACCACCAGAGTGGTAACGGCCACACGGTGTTCAGCCGCCCAAAGTTTTGGCAACACCTCCACAAGCCAGTGACCGTAATTATGGTCGCCCCGTTTGCGGAGGAGCAGGCTTGGTTGCTCTATGCTCTGATAAGTGCCCTGAGTAGTCAAACGCTCATAGGCCCTTTGGCATTCTTGGTGGTTATGCTGTGTAATGCTCTGGGTAATCAGTTTTCTATCCTGCGTAAAAACCAACCCCTCTTCTGTCACGAAAACATCAAACAGTTTTGTAACCTGAATAGGTCGTGCGGCATGTTGGCCCGTCAACCAGCCCGGTCGCATAGCTTCAAGAATATGCGGGGGAATCAACTCCAGATTTTGCACACGCGGCGCAGGAAGCATGAACGCTGGTGAAAAAAGAGGGGTTAGCTCATGGCGATGTACGGAATTTATATCAACTGTCAGCATGGACACATCGTTTCATATCCAAGAACAAACCCTATTTTATCGTTTTCAACCGTGCGTCAGACAAGAAAAGCTTAAATTTCTTGACGAGACAGTACTCTCTATAGCGTGTTGCATGAACTCATTGTTAATGTTTTATTCCGACTATGATTCCAGCCTCCCTTTTATCGCACACTCTGAATTTTGACCCTGACGATGACAAAAGCGGCACTGTATCGGTACCCAGAAATGTACTGCTGTTCCTTTTAAAGGCTTACCTGGCTCAGCAACCTTTTGATGAAGCGGCTTACCTGCAAGCAAACCCGGATGTTGCCCTTGCGGTACAGGAGGGCAGATTTGAGTCAGGCAAAGACCATTTTTTGCAGAGAGGGTATTGGGAAGAACGTGCCGTGAACGGCACGCAATTTTGTGAGGAGTGGTACCTCCGGCAAAACCCGGATGTCGCCATTGCCGTGCAGTTGGGGGACTGGCCCTCCGGGCAGGCGCATTATCAGGCCTACGGCAAGCGTGAATGGCGTAGCCCAACTCCTGACTTACAAAGCGATTTTGAAGGCTGGCGGCATCTCTTCACGCCGCCCTCTGCCCCCTCTACGCGCTGAGACTATCCTTCAAAACAAGCATGAACCTCCGCCATATCAACAGCGGCCAAGGTGCCGGGCGTCCATTGCGGAGCGCCATCACGATCAATCAGTCTGCTTCGCACACCCTCAATAAAATCTTTCCGCCGCACCAGATGGCTCACCAAAGCTTCTTCCTGTTCGAAAGCTGCCTCCAATGATGTCAGGTTACGGGCGCGGTGCCATGCCTCCCACGAAAGCTGGACAGAGAATGGGCACGCTTGAGACAGGGCAATAAGATCTTTCTGCCCTTCCTCTCCCCCATGTTCTGCCAGATTTCTGACTGCCGTAGCCAGATCTGGCGCATCGTAACAGGCATCCAACTCCTGCACATCAACCGGTGGCACAGGCGCGATCAGAGCAAAAACTTCGTGCACGCCGCGCTTTTCAAGCAAAGCCGCAATATCTGGCAAAGCTTCGGCTGGCACCATCCGATCAGCAAACCCTGTCATGACAGCCCCGATGCCATTCATACGGTTGCCTGTGACAGCCAATCGCAGACCAGAAAAACCAGGGGCACGGCTTAAAATCCAGGATCCACCTGCATCCGGGGTCAGGCCAATACCAGTTTCCGGCATGGCGATCACGGAGTTTTCCGTCACAACACGATAGGTAGTATGGCCACCCAGCCCAATTCCTCCCCCCATAGCAATACCGTCCAGAAAGGACACTGTAGGTTTGGGGTATGCTGCTATTTTTCGCATTACCGCATAAACACCGCTCATGGCCTGAAACGCCACGTCCGTACCCTGTTGGGCAATCAGCGCGTGTAACGCCTTAAGATCTCCCCCGGCACAAAACGCACGCGGGGACGAACTCTGAAACAGTACCACCTGCACCTCTGAATCATCCCGCCACGCATCCAGTACGCGGCTTATGCCTTCAGCCATGCTCAGATCCACGGCGTTCAGATGACTTGGCCGGTCCAGTATAATGCGGCCAAGATGTCCTGCACGTTGAGTTTTAACTGTTGATATCCCTGAAAGACGATCGTCAGTCATTGCTTTCCTTCTTCATTCATGCACAAAACATTGCAACCTTACGATAAACCAGAGGAGAGCAGATGTCGGCCTTGGAGACCAGTGCCTTCCGCGATGCAATGTCCCGGCTGGGTGCCGCTGTTAACATTGTGACAACCGGAACACAGACCAACCCCGTTGGGTTCACTGCTTCGGCCGTCTGTTCTGTTACGGATACCCCGCCGACCTTACTTGTTTGCCTCAACCGCAGTAGCCGTGCGCGGAACGCTTTTATGGAAGGGGGGACACTCAGCGTTAACGTGCTGTCTTCCGCCCAGCAGGCGCTGTCCAACCACTTTGCCAGCCCCAACACTATGGCTGAACGTTTTGCCTTGGGCCACTGGACAACATTGGCAACTGGCGCTCCAGTTTTGGAAGAAGCCGTGGCCACGTTTGACTGCCGCGTCAGCCAGATTGTAGAAGTAGGAACACACAGTGTGCTTTTTGCCCTTGTGGAAGGGCTACGGGTCAACCAGAATATGGGCGGTCTGGTGTATTTTAACCGGGCCTATCATCCCCTGCCCCACACAACACTTTGATGGCCTTTCAGCAAGACGCAGGGCTTTGTAAGGATTAAAACACCATGAGCCTGTTGAAAAAGAAGAAAAAAGCAGAGACTGAGGTGCCCGTTATTGATATGCGGGCCTTGATCTACCTACATATCGGGCTGATTATTTTTCTGGTGTTCTGGACGTGGCTGGATTGGTCCCTACCACAGTAAGCACGTCTTCTACAGAGTGCGGGTGGCTAGAGCTTAACGGTCAGACAGCCGCTGCGCGCCGCATGTCAGCAAGAAAACTATCCCCCCGATAAGGGCAATCCAGAAGGATGCTGGGGCATCAGTATACCAGGACAAAACCAGTCCGCCCCATGCCTCAGCCACCGCTAGAAAAACCGTCCCGGCAAGGCCTAACAGGGGCGAAAGCCCCATCCGCAGTAGCGTTGCCGCGGGGGCGACCATCAGCGTGAATACCAGCAAAATTCCGGTTATCTGCGCGCACTCCGCCGTTGCAAGAGCAACAAGAGCCAGAAAAACCACATCCAGCAGACGAATGGAAACGCCTTTGGCCTCAGCCAACTCCGGTTGCAGCGATGCAAAAAGCAGGGGGCGAGACAGAAACGCCAGCACGGCAAGGCAACCGGCACTTAATACCAGCAACCATAACAACATGGACCGGCTTACACCGAGAATATCACCAAACAGCAGGGCTGTGGCCGCACTGGCAGCGTGGGTCAGGAAATGAAGGAACAAAGCTCCCAAGCCAAGTGCAACAGAGAGCACCAGCCCAATCATAACGTCCCGCCCCGCTGTGCGCTCACCAGCAAAACCCATGAGAACGCCAGCGCTCAGCGCCCCAAGCGTCATGCCGGATAATGGTGAAAAACCAAGCAGCAAAGCGCCTGTCGCCCCGGCAAAACCCACATGGGACAAAGCATGGCTTGCAAATGTTTGCCCACGCAGCACCAAAAACCAGCCAACCGGCCCACACACAGCCGCGACCAGAAAAGCAGCGCAAAACGCTATCCGCATGAAGTCATAGTCAAGCATGGGTATGCCCCCCTGTGCAGTCGTGCGGTTGAAGGGCAGCGCCGCCCCCCTCCGCCACCACAAAGACGCGGCCACCCGCACGCACCACATCGACCGGCGCATTGTAAAGGGCCGTCAGGGCATCCGTTGTAATGACCTCATCCACCGTGCCCAGAAGAGCCTTACCGCGCGCCAGATACAACACATGGTCCATCAACCCGAGGAGCGGATTAATGTCATGAGCAGACATCAGAACGGTCATGGCCCGTGCCTGCGCCAGAGCATGAATACGCGCCGCTGTTTCCCGCATACGGGCTGGGTCAAGGCTGGCAAGCGGTTCATCAAGCAGCAGAAGCGAGGGGTTATCCAGCAAGGTCTGGGCTAATAACAACCGTTGCCTTTGCCCCCCGGATAAAGAGGCCACTGGCTTTTTTGCCAGATCCTGTGCGTCCACGGCTTCCAGTGCGGCATCCACCGCTGCACGGCCTGCACGCCCGCACCAAGGCAGGCCCCATGCCTGCCCTTTTCTGGCAGCGGCAACCATATTCCAGCCAGTAAGCTGCCCACCCACCAGTTTGCGCATTTGGGGCATATACCCAACAGCGGAATTACCCTGATGCACCGGCACACCCTGCACTCTCACGGTGCCGGACTGTAATGGTTCAAGACCTAGCAGAGCACGAAACACGGTTGTTTTACCTGCACCGTTAGCGCCCAGCACGCCCACAAAACTTCCTTTGGGCACCGCAAAGCTGATGTCCTGCAATACAACCTGCCCACCACGCGCCAGTGTAACGTGCGAGACTTCAAGCGCGGGTGTGTTCACTGTTTCTTCCCGAGTGCCTGTATAACCTGCTCAATTGTCTGCCCAACCCATGACTGCCAATGCAGCCCTTGTGGCATGATTTCCTGCACTGGCAAGACGGGAATGCCCTTTTGCCGGGCAAGGGCTATCAACCGCTGCACGGAAGGCCGGTCCGCCTGCGCATTATACGCCACCATACGAATACGTTGCTGCTCTATATCATCATGAAACGCAGCGACAGCAGACGCTGGTGGCTCAACATCATTCATGATGGCAAGCTGAAACGCCTGCTCTTTCATAATTAAACCCAGACTCTCTGCCAGAGGCGTAAAAACTGGCTCGGTTGCAGCCACAACCATACCGCCTATGAGTGCGCGTGCCTGTACTGCCTGCTGCTCGACCTGCCCCACAGCGGATAAAACCGCAGCACCCCGGGTTGCATAAGCCGCTGCATGGGTGGGGTCTGCCTGCTGGCATTCTGTGACCAAGCGCTCCACAAAAGCCCTGACAACTTTAAAATTATACCACAGATGCGTGTTGTCACCCTCGTGCCATGCCATGACATCCTGCGCCCTCACCAGCCGAGGAGGCTGGCCAGAGCGGGCGGCAACAAGGCGGTCAATCCACGGGTCATACCCGGCACCATTGGCCACAATCAGGGTGGCATCGTGCACAACCCGCCCCTCTGCCGGGCTAGG
Source organism: Acetobacter sp. (assembly GCF_052102375.1). Taxonomy (GTDB): domain Bacteria; phylum Pseudomonadota; class Alphaproteobacteria; order Acetobacterales; family Acetobacteraceae; genus Acetobacter. Next base: position 9,289 of record NZ_JBQDXI010000024.1, on the reverse strand, counting down.
TTCAAAGAGATGTGGGTCCAACGCAGGCTGTGTCAGAATCGAACGTACCTGCATGTCTGGCTCAGCAACCTGCTCAGCCAGATCGCCCCAGGTATTTTCAGCCGCAATAAGGAGGGGGCGCGCCTGTGCCGTCACCGCTCCCAGGCTGAGGCCACACACCATAAAGCTGGACAGTATAGAAACAGGACACCGCATTTATCAGCCTCATACCCAGGACCATACCACATATTCCGGCAGGCTTTTTATCGTGATGTGATAATATAACATATTTCGTGCAATCATCAAACCAGCCAAATCTGTTCTTCCTCTTCCTGCTGGCGTATGGTTTGCAGGTCGTGATAATGAATACTGGCCCATGAAAAACTCTTCACACACACCCCCCATTTTTACCGATCCCCTGACCCCTGCCATGCAACATTTGCTGGACCGGGCGACAGCAGTGTGTGCAGAGCATGGCGCACGCATGACACCGCAACGGCGGGAGATACTGGGGCTTATTCTGAGCGCAAAAACTCCCGTGGGAGCCTACGACCTGCTGGAACGCATAAAAGCTCCTGACCGTAAACCTGCGCCACCAACCGTTTATCGCGCTCTGGACTTTTTGCTGGAGCAGGGGTTGATCCATCGGATTGAGCGGCTATCAGCTTTCGTGCCATGCACCCATCTACTGCATGACCGGCAGACACCCGAATGCACCCATAATCACGATCATGACAGCATGTGCCTCCACACTGCGCAGTTCCTCATTTGCCGGGACTGTAAGAGTGTTACTGAAATTACCACCCCAAAAGTACTCGAATCCGTTCGGCAGGCATGCCGGGATGAGGGGTTTATCGTCAAAAGCACCTCCATCGAGATTGAAGGCCTTTGCGCATCCTGTGCCTCTAAGCAGACACCTCACGCTCCTCACTCCTAAAAGGCCGCTGCGTTCCCTCAGCATCTGGAGGATTAAAAAGGGCGGCGCGCTATATGATCCCTTTTGTATAACAGACTGTAGAGGACACTGGCCGTGAGTGTTTCCCGCAAGTCCCGCCTTATACGCTCTCAAACGCCATATCTTCCGGACCTTGACCTCCCGTCTTGTAAGTCTCTCACTCGGGCCAAGAACCACGCTTTTACCAAGAGAAGCAGACTAGGCTCTCAGGAAAAACAAAAGGATCGCTCTGCCTCAATGCAGGCGGATCTATTTACAGCCCCTCTGCCAGCACGCCTCAGACAGCATTTGAACGCGCAGGATGTGAGGTTAGCTTACGTGCCACACGGAGCCTTGAAGCAGCCACACCCTAACGCGCTGCACTGGCTTTATCACGTTACCACCCCCGATAAAGCCACATCTTATTTTGACCATGGCATTACGCTCAGTCGTAAGGATCCGCTTTTGTTAACCGAAGCGGCTGGTATTTCTGCCTGGTTGGGGATGCTTCATTCTGACAGCCAGCATATGCTCAGACACAACCAGTTTTGCGTATTACGCCTCTACCGGAAAATGGTGATTGAGCTTTTAGAAGCAGATGCTGACCAGACAACACAGTTTCAGGCACCCTGTTACTGGCTGACAACAGCCCCACCCGTCTGATTGTATAAAACTCTCAAACTCCATCCTGTGTTTTAATAAAACAGGAACAAAAGGAGATCATATTTTATTTTTGATATTTATGCCTAAGGCTGCGTTGCTTTAAACTCTCCTGCGCTTAACGCACTAAATTCCTGAAAAAAAAGCCAGACCCCATGACAGGATCTGGCTTCTGACCAACGTCTAAAGACTGTTGTTTCAGGCTTTACGGCCACGTGTGGCACGAGCAGGCTTGCGGCCACGTGCGCCTTTACCGGATGTCGCTTTTTCTGCTTCAACAGCTTCTGCAGCCAGACGCTCATAACGCTTACGGCGGCGCGTTTCCTGCACAATACGCAGTTTTTCCACCGCTGACAGAACAACTTTTTCTTCAACAGGCGCAGCAGCAACCCGGGTTTTACGGGTTTTTACGGGCGCTTCTTCTACAACAGTCTTTGCAGTTTTCCGGGTAGCCTTAACGGGCTTGGGAGCTTCCACAACAACATTTGAGCGACGGCCCCGACGTGTTGGGGCTGGTGCTGGCGCACTTTCTTCAACAACAGCGGCCGCTTTGCGGCGTGTGGCACGCGCGGGCTTCACAGCAACCTCTTCTACAACCTTACGGCTTGCACGGGTTGCTTTTGGCTTTTCTGCCACAGCTTTTTTGGTCGTAGCAGCTTTGGCTGCACGCACGGGTTTAGCCGCAGGGGCAGCTTTCACAGCAGCACGGCGACCTTTTGCTTTTGGTGCAACTTCTTCTTCCACCACTTCTTTTTTCACCGCGGCAGGGCGACCACGGCGCGCAGGTGTCGTTTCAACGCGGGCTGCTGGTGTTGTGCGTGCCGTAGTGCGGCGCTTTTTGGTCTCGCTCATTCAAAACTCCTCTAACTCAGTTTTTTATAAAATTCAGATCATATAAGACTGTTTTAAAATACGGCTTTGAAATTTCATACCAAAACCATATTACAGAACACCTCTACGCTCTGAAATATCTAGCCCTACATAACAAAATACCAAGAAATTGCAAAAAATACTTTCATCTTTAAAGAAAAGCGTTCAGCACCAAGGTTACAAGGAGGTCATTTCTATACTCCTCCGTCACGCATGCGCGTGCTGCATGGTAAAATCTTACTCTATCTATTAAGTTTCCCCTGACATTCCTCTTCACGACCATCAGGACTTCAAAGCATGAAAATCAACGGCGTTCCCTATCGCAGCGTATGGCTGGATGAAAAAGATGGCTGGTCAGTGCATATCTTTGACCAAACGCGCCTCCCTTTTTCTCTGGACATCCTGTCTCTGACCACACCGGAAGAGGTTGCTCAGGCTATTTGCACCATGCAGGTACGCGGTGCGCCACTAATCGGTGCTGTTGCCGCTTACGGTTTGGCACTGGCATTGCGGCAAGATGCTTCAGATAATGGCTTGGAAAATCAGGCCGCTATGCTCGCAGCAACACGTCCTACGGCCATTAACCTCCGTTGGGCCATTGACCGAATGCTCGCCCGCCTCCGCCCCCTTCCCGCTGGGGAGCGTGTGGCAAAAGCTTATGCAGAAGCGGGGGCTATCTGTGATGAGGACGCCGCACAGAATGAGGCGATCGGTTGCCATGGGCTACAAATAATTCGGGATATCGCAAAAACCCGTCCCACAGGGGAACAGATTAATATTCTGACCCACTGCAACGCAGGCTGGATTGCAACCGTTGACTGGGGTACGGCGCTTGCCCCCATTTACATGGCGCATGATGAAGGCCTGAACGTGCATGTATGGGTTGATGAAACACGCCCGCGGAATCAAGGAGCTGCCCTGACCGCATGGGAATTGGGAAGCCACGGTGTGCCCCACACTGTTATTGCCGATAATGCAGGCGGCCACCTGATGCAGCATGGCAAGGTAGATATGGTCATTGTCGGCACAGACCGCGTAACAAGGAGCGGAGATGTTGCGAACAAGATTGGCACTTACCTAAAGGCTCTGGCTGCACAGGATAATGCCGTTCCGTTTTGGGTGGCCCTCCCCTCCACGACCATTGACTGGACTGTAGCCGATGGCGTTCAGGAAATACCCATTGAAGAACGTGCCGCATCAGAAATCACCCATGTTGCAGGCCGGGACCCGCAAGGCAAACAGACTACCGTGCAAATTACGCCTGATGGCAGCACAGCCGCCAACCCCGCTTTTGACGTAACACCCGCCCGCCTGGTGACAGGCTTGGTAACCGAACGCGGTTGCTGCCCTGCAACAGCAGAAGGCCTGAGAACCCTTTTTCCGGAAAGCAGCCCATCGGCATAGGTCTGTTCTCTGTAGCGCAGGCTGCCATGCGTTTACCCTTTCTTGACGCATGGCCCGCCCGCTCCGATAAACAAACCGTGAACCAGTAACCCGGTCTCCCGCAGGCTATTTTGACAAAGGATGCCCCATGTCACAGACGAAAATAGAAACCCCAACAACCGATTTTCTGACGGCTCATGGCATACCTTATACAATGCACGACTATGATTATGTGTCCGAACCGGGAAAAATTGGCATTCAGGCTGCAGCCGGAATTGGTATCGACCAAGAAAAGGTCTTCAAGACCCTCATGCTTGAAATTGATAAAAAACAGATTGTCTGTGCCGTCATACCTGTGCACCAGAAAATGAATCTGAAAAAAGTTGCAGCTCTCTTCGGGGGCAAAAACGCCCGGATGCTGAACGCTGAGAAAGCCGAGGCGCTGACAGGTTTTCAGGTTGGGGGCATCAGTCCATTCGGGGCCCGCACACAAGTTCCGGTGGTGTTTGAGAACGCAGCCCTCCGGCAGGATATCATGTATATCAATGGAGGTGGACGCGGGCTTGTTGTGGGGCTGGACCCCAAACAAGCCATTGCCTGTGTCAACGGCCAGACAGCCGACCTGACAGTGGAAGCCGCCTGAGTTCTGATCAACAGACGGGCAAAAAAGCGACAACCCTTACGGAAAATCTGCCGCCCTCTTTTCGCCCACAGCAGAGCGGCTTATGCATAAACCAATGGTAACTCCGGACTGTCCGGGGTGATGTGTCTGGATGGAGACAAGATGTCGCGCAGGTTCTCTGTTATCTTGCTAGCTCCGCTGTTTGTTGCAGCGTGCGCAACCAAACCAACCCCGGGCGCAGCCCCAACGGCAGGTGGCTCTTCAGGCGCTGGGTCTTACGGCTATAATGCGCATGTGCCAGACTTTGCCACACGCAACTACACTCCCTTTAACAGGCAGGATGTTGTGGCTATTGCCATGCGGGAATGGCGGCTGTTCGGCAGCCCGGTCAATGATGATGACCCGGAATTGCGGCCAGAACCTCAGACCGCTGCCGTAAAACCCGAGCGCGCCCCCGGCCTGTGGCAACGTGTGGGTGAGTATTGGTGGATTGGTATGGACCCGGACACAACAGAGGCCTCCTGGACCGGCAAACATGACGGCAACGGTCGCCTGACCGATTTTGTGCATGATGGAAATTATGCGTGGTCCGCCGCTTTCATCTCTTATGTCATGCGGATAGCAGGGGCCAACAGCCGTTTCCCCTACTCTCCTAACCATGCCACCTATATTAACGCTGCTGCGGCTGGTCAGTCTCCTGTGCTGCGGGCGCATGACCCGGCAGAATATACTCCAAAACAGGGTGATTTGATTTGTGTGGGTCGGGGGCGCGCCAAAACAGCAGTGCAGTTTTCCAGCCTGCCAACATCCTACAGCTTCCCGGCTCATTGCGGTTATGTTGTTGCAACGGGGCAGCATGGTCAGCCTTTTGGCAACCAGATCAGCATTATTGGCGGCAATATAGATGACGCCGTGGCTCTGACCCACGTGCCAACAGACACACAGGGCCGCATTTCAGCTCCATCCGGCAAAAGCTACGATACTCGTTACCCTTGGTGTGCCGTACTGGAAGTACTGTTCGATGCAGAAGCGGAGCCAGACGCGGGGCTCTAAAACCCCGCCTCTGGAATACCCGTTAAGCCTGCCGCCAGGGCAGCCCTGCATGTTTCCACCCTGCAATGCTGCCCCTATGGCCCGCAGAATCAAGCGGGCCCTCAAAACCATCCGCCACATTATAGACTGTCGCATATCCAGCCGCCTGCGCTGCTTGGGCGGCCGCAAGGCTGCGCATCCCGGAGCGGCATATAAAATAGACCGGTGCGTCCTGCCTCACCCCGACTTGCTGAAGATCCTCAGCAAAACGCATATTGGGTGTGCCCTCCATATCCTGCCAGCTTACCAGCACCAAACGTTGCGCGAGGTTACTGAGGTCTGGAACACCTACCAACTGCCACTCGGGCATGGTGCGCACATCTACCAACACCGCCCGATCATTTTGCTGAAGTACAGCCCAGACCTCCGCGGCGGAGACTTCTGCTATCATCGTATTACTCCTGTTTGGCAGATAAGAGTTTTTGCATCACGCTGTAACCCGCTTTACTCTTAAACCAGCACGCAGCACACTGCACATGCTGTACACGACAAGAAGGTGCAACTGGATGACTGAAAGCACTATTTCCACCCCACTACCCGGCTGGACCTCGGCTTCTGCCTCGATGCCGCTGGCTGTAGGGGGCACACCCCTTATCCGCCTGCGTAAAGCTTCCGAGGCAACAGGCTGTGAGATTTACGGCAAGGCAGAATTCATGAACCCCGGCGGTTCGGTTAAAGACCGCGCTGCTCTGGCCATTATTGAAGATGCTGAACGCAAAGGGCTGCTGAAACCCGGCGGCACATTGGTGGAAGGCACCGCAGGCAATACCGGTATTGGTCTTACACTGGTGGCCAACGCGCGTGGGTACCGCTGCATTATTGTTATGCCGGAAACGCAAAGCCGGGAAAAAATCGACTTTCTACGCATGATTGGCGCAGACCTGCACCTGGTTCCTGCCAAACCTTACAAAGACCCCGGCAATTATGTGCATGTCTCTCGCCGTTTGGCGGAGGAAGGCGGATATGTGTGGGCCAACCAGTTTGACAACCTTGCGAACCGTGAAGGCCATCGCCACACCACAGCTCCAGAAATCTGGCAACAGCTTGAGGGCAAGGTAGATGCCTTTACCTGCGCCTGTGGTACTGGCGGCACTCTGGCAGGTATTGCCCTTGGTTTGCAGGATGCCGCACAGAAAGCCGGTGTTAAGGCTCCCCACATCGTCCTGGCAGACCCAGAGGGATCCGGGCTGTACGGCTGGGTAAAAAGCAATGACCTGTCGGTGCAGGGGTCTTCCATTACGGAAGGTATTGGCCAATCCCGCGTAACCGCAAATCTGGAAGGTGCCCCCATTCAGGACGCGGAGCGCATTCCTGACCCGGAAGCACTGGAGATTATTTACAGCCTGCTGATTGATGAAGGGCTTTCAGTAGGGGGGTCTTCCGGCATCAATGTGGCCTCAGCCATACGCACGGCCCGTAAACTTGGCCCAGGGCACCGTATTGTCACCATTCTGTGTGATGGCGGGGCACGGTATCAATCCAAACTGTTCAACCCGGAATTCCTGCGGGGCAAGAACCTGCCCGTTGCACCATGGCTGGACAAATAAAAAACTCTTTGCACATCACCTTCTGCCGCTCTTTTGCGGCAGGAGTGATTGCTTTAGTGACCGGCTGCACCGCTGCTCATACCCCACTTCCCGACATCACACACTCGCAGGGCGAGGCGGCGTCACTATGTCAGGCCTTAAACGGGCATAACATGCTGTCCGTTACTCTCATGTTCGGGCTAAGCCGCCCCGACGCACCAAACGTCACGCAAGCGGAGTCGAATGCTTTTTTACACAATACCGTAACGCCAAGCTTTCCATCTGGCTTATCTGTGCTGGAAGCGTCTGGCCAATGGCAAGACAGAGAAACTGGCCGGATTGTTCAGGAGCCTGCACGTCTAGTGTACATCATAACGCCCCTCACACCAGACCTTGCACAAACCCTCAATACAGTGCGGGGTGCTTACGCAAAGCGTTTTCAACAGCAATCTGTGGGGCTGGTCATAAAACCCGTATGCTCCAGTTTTTAAAAACAGAAGGAGATGGCAGCCACAAAGCCACCATCCCTCCGAATTAAGATTTTGTGGCGTGAAGTACGAGGCTCTCAGACCTGCTCAATACTAGATGCTGCATTATCTAATATAGCGGCAATTTTTGCTTCAACATCTCCATCAAAGCTACCATTCCGTAACCGGAGGCGCAAAGCTGTCTTTAGGTTTTCCATGGCGCGCATAACGGGCACAGGTACATTTCGGCGGCCGCCCCTGCCCTCGTGATCTGTCATCGCAGCCCGTGCAAGGATGCTTTCCGTGACCCCTGGATTAGAGGCCAGAAACTCAGTCCCTTCATCGGTTATGCAATAGCTTTTACGGCCATTCCCATCGGTTGGCCGAATGTAGCCAGCTTCTTCAAGCCATGTGAGGGTTGGGTAAATTACGCCGGGGCTAGGCGTGTAGCTGCCGCCAAATTTCTCTTCAATAGTTTTGATAAGTTCGTAACCGTATGTTGGTTTTTCAGCAATAAGGCTCAAAACCAGATGTCTGATTTCACCATAATCAAAAAGCCTCGTGCGACCTTCTCCATGGCCTCTACCCCGCCCATGATGGTGTCGTGGACCGGGAGAACCCTGCCGACCTTCAGGAGAAAATGTGTGGCGATCGTGACCGCCTAGATGTCCGTTTCTGTGTTTCATAATCCCGATATAAATCTCGATGTATCTAATGTCAAGATATATCGGGATAGTGAAATTCCGATAGTCCTGCCGGTCCGGCCACCGCACAAAAATAGAGCCAAAGACTCATATAAGGCTTTGTTTTAATTTATTTTTCTTAATATTTGCGCAGACCTTCTGTTCGATTGTTTTCCCCGTGGTCGTCACGACACTCCTTTTCTCATGTGTCGAAATTTATGGAAAACACTCTGGAGAAACTGTTGCCAGCTGCAACCAGAAAAAACAAAGCCATTTGCCAGATTTCTAAGTAAAAGTACGCTCCATCTAAATGACTATGAGGCTCAGCAATCATGTGCACAAAAACAAAATGGGGGGCCTCATAAAAGACCACCCATTGTACATCCGAGACAACATTTTCTCGGTCAGACTATAGTATTAGAATTCTAACGTAGATTAGTTGTAAACAAGTTCAAAATAGATGCTACGACCGTAATTCTCTTTTGCTTCTAAACGATTAAGGTGCTTTCCATAATACATGCGCGTATGCGAACCAGCCAAATTAGAAACCTGATATTTAATACGCAGGTCGTCTGTGATGTCATGCCATGCGCCAATGGAGAGGTCGGGCTGAGAGCCGTAACCATAGATCTGTGATGGGTCATCATTCAAACCCTCAAGATATTTGGCCGAGTAATCAAAAGACGCTTTGATAGCACCTCGTATTTGCGGAACATGCCACGTTACACTGCCATTAAAAACGTATTTGGGCTGTTCTATCATCTGGTGGAGTTTGTAAGAAACGCCAGAACCTTCGTAGGTCATACGACCGCGCATCCAGGTACCGCTGGCATTAATATCAAAAGACTGCTTCCATGGTCCTTTGATATTACGATTAACAAACGAAACCTCCACCCCCATGAGTGTAGAAGTATTAGAGTTACGGGGCTGCGTAACATAGGTTAACTGATCATCAATAAGCTCTGTCGAGCGCGTCTTATAAATATCATGTTTGATGATCTTGCTGAAATACGCAACACTTAGAGCCCTTTTGGAAATTCGCTATGATAGGTTTTCAAGAGGTTTTGAGCGTG
>NZ_JBQDXI010000023.1:0-36803 GCF_052102375.1 Acetobacter sp. | reverse complement strand
TCCTGTGGAATGACTGAATTCTACAAAATGACCCGAAATTGCCTCAAGTGTGAGAAATCCGCGACAAGCCCTACAGCCGACCCTTCCAGAGGCTCACGACGATAAAGGGCCGGTTCAACCCGGTCCGGCTCACGCATATTAATGACATCGAGATACGTTGCCTCATCCCCACTGGGTACACCCAGCCACACTGTGGCCTGACTGGCACGGGCTATATCTTCCAGAGCGGGACGCAAATAGGTGCGAATGGCCTGATCATCCCCCACCATACGGGCCAGATTAAGGATGCGCCCGCCAAGATGGTACCGCATATCCCCCGTGCGCCGCTGTACATACCCAAGGCGCAGAAGGGTTTGGAGAATATTATGGACCGTGGTTTTCCCCAACCCGGACGCAGCAGCAATAGCCTGCAAACGCGCCCCACCCCCCGCTTGCGCAATAATTTCCAGAATCATGGCAGACCGCTCTACCGACTGAATAAGTTTGGGGGCCGTCTGCATAAAGCTGCCTCTGCATCTCTGAGCACACAGCAATAAACGGGCTCTCAAGCAGATGTAAATGCTGCGGCACATAGCCACATACCCACCCAAAGGCACGGCAATACTACGTTTGTAAAACACGAAGGCTTTTCAGAAACGAGCCAGCGCTCAAGCAAGAGGTGACCTGACGCGCATATAGTGTACGAGAAGCATTCTTGCAGGATATTACAGAATTTTTTAGGGGGATATTTCTAGAGATAAGGATGGTGGGCGCAACAGGGATTGAACCTGTGACCCCTACCATGTCAAGGTAGTGCTCTACCGCTGAGCTATGCGCCCACCATCCTTATCTGCGCCGCGTTTTATCCTTCTTGCGTTCAGAGCGCAAGCCCACAATTATAGCCGAATGAAAAATTTTGCTCATTCACTCATCCGTCGGGGCCTAAGCCGGATCATACCTACGGAGACAGACCGAATAGTGAATGAAAACGAACAGTTATGGGTCACACCGCCGTTCCATGTGTCTGGAACAGCTACCACGCCCGTGGTGCTGGCCTCACCGCATTCGGGCCGCATTTATCCGGATGCGTTTGTGAACACCAGCCGCCAACCTCTTGCCACACTGCGTGGCGGGGAAGACAGCTACGTTGAAGAACTGGCAGCTCCTGCCCATGCGTTGGGACCGGCCCTTTTATACGCCCAATTTCCCCGCGCATACTGTGACGTCAACCGTGCTGCATGGGATATGGACCCCCGTATGTTTGACGGGCCGGTCCCAGCCTTTGTTAAACCAACTCATAGAGCGCTGTCCGGTCTTGGCTCCGTACCCCGTATTGTTGCGGATAACCGGGCCATCTATCGTACCCGCCTCCCCTTTACGGAAGCCGCGCTCCGTATCCGAGACTGCTGGATGCCTTACCACAAGGCTCTGGCACAGCTTTTGCAGGACTGCCGTGCCCAGCACGGCATGGCAGTCCTGCTGGACCTACACTCCATGCCAGATGCGCTGGAGGCCGGAGCCCCTGATTTTGTGTTAGGTGACCGGCATGGCACATCCTGTTCAGGCAGAGTAATAAGTTGTGCTGAAAAAGCCTTACAGGCGCAGGGGTTCAGCACAACACGCAACCTACCTTATGCAGGCGGCTACATTACCCAGCATTATGGGCGGCCACAGGAAGGACTGCATGCGCTTCAGGTTGAAATGCGCCGCAGCTTATACATGAACGAAGACACACGCACCAAAACAGAAGGTTTTGCGCGCTTGAGCGCGGCACTGGCGCAAATGACGCTCGCCATTCTGACGGACATCAAGGCCCCCCGTCCCTAAAACGGGGGGATAGCCATCAAGGCTGTGTCAGGCCGACAAGCCCAGCATCAAGGCAATATTCTGCAAAGCTGCACCGGATGCCCCTTTACCGAGGTTATCGAGCCGTGCCGTTAAGACAGCCTGCCTGTGGCGGGGGCTGCCATGTACGCGCAACTCCATACGGTCACTCTTTGCCAAGCCTTCAGCAGACAAACCTGCATCCTGCGGCACAACATGCACCTTATCTTGCCCTGCATAGCGGGTTGCTAACACTGTGTTCAGGTCATCAACCGTAACACCGCCGGTCAGGTCATCCAGATGCAAAGGAATGGAGACAATCATGCCGCGTGGGAAATGCCCGACGGAGGGCACAAAAACGGGCCGCCGCCCCAAACCAGCATGAAGGTGGATTTCCGGCACATGCTTGTGCTCAAGCCCCAGACCATAAAGTTCAAACGCGGGGCCACCATCACGTTCATGCTCTTCAATCATGCTGCGGCCACCACCTGTATAGCCGCTAATGGCATTGATACAGACTGGATACTGCGCATCCATAACACCGGCATCAATCAAGGGCCGCAACAGGGCAATGGCCCCCGTTGGGTAACACCCCGGATTAGAAACCTGGGGCGCTGACGCAATGGCTGCGGACTGGGCTTCGGACAGCTCAGGAAAACCATATACCCAACCCGGAGCAGTCCGAAACGCCGTGCTGGCATCCAGCAGGCGGGGAGCAACTTCTCCAAGCTCTGCTGCCATGTCCACAGCCTCGCGGGAGGCAGCATCAGGCAGACACAGCACAACCAGATCTGCTGCCGCCATGGCATCCTGACGTGCAGCAGGGTCTTTGCGATGCGCCGTGGCTATGGAATGCAAACGCACAGGCAGAGTGGCCAGACGTTCACGAATTTCCAGCCCGGTGGTGCCGGCTTCACCATCAATAAAAATAACGGGGTGCTGTGTCATACCATCTCACCCTGCGTGTGCAGGCTCCCTATGCCGGTTCAAGGCGGGTTATCTCTTTTTCAGGCTGTTCGCCCTTCCGTCCTTTTCGCATATAGGAGGGAACGCCCTTCGGGTGGAAGGGGGAAGGACCAAAAACCATACCTAACCCTCTCTACCTAACTGATAGTTGCACACGATAAGGCTTGTCACATGGTTTCTCAGCAGCCCACACCGTACTCCCGCCCCGAGCACGCCGCGCAGGAAATAATACGACTGGCCGCCCTTATGGCGCAATTGCGCAACCCTGAGGGTGGTTGCCCATGGGACCTTGAACAAACCCCGGAAACCATAGCGCCCTATGCCATTGAAGAAGCCTACGAAGTGCTGGACGCCATTCAGCGGCAGGACTGGCAGGCTTTCCCGGACGAATTGGGGGACCTGCTGTTACAGGTTGTGTATCAGTCCCAGCTTGCGCGGGAGGCCGGGCAGTTTGACCTTGCGACTGTTGCACGCATGGTCACTGAGAAAATGATACGGCGGCACCCGCATGTGACATTTGGTACGGAGGTTTTAGGCAACGACCCCACGCACACAAACGCAACCACACCCGCGCAGGCCCTTCCCGCACAGTGGGAAGCCCTGAAAGAGCAGGAACGCCGCAAACTGATAAAAGACGGGCAGTCTGGCGGTGCTCTGGCGGGCTTGCCCCCCATGCTGCCAGCGCTGCTCCGTGCCGCCAAAATTGCAGGACGAGCAGCACGCGTAGGGTTTGACTGGCCGGATGTGTCTGGGGTTGTGGCGAAAGTGCATGAAGAAATAGACGAATTTACCGTAGAGCTTGAAAAGGGTGACAAAGACCGCATGCAGGACGAATTAGGCGATGTCCTGTTTTCTTTGGCCAGTCTGGCACGCCGCCTTGATCTGGACCCGGAAGCGTGCCTACGCCAAGCCTGTGATAAATTTACGCGACGGTTTGAAGCTGTAGAAAGCAAACTTTCCCTGCAAGGTCTGTCCATGCAGGACCGCCCTGTGGAAGAGCTGGACAAGCTCTGGCAAGACGTAAAGCGTGAACAGGGATAAGTAAAAACCCTATTTACTCTCTATAAAAAAACCTAAGCGGGGTAGATTGTTCCGCTCAGGTCATAGCAAATGGAACACAGATCTGCCGCCACCCACCGTGACCGTAGCAGCGGTGACATAACGTGCTGCGTCATGTGCCAAAAAACAAATGGCCCGTACTATTCTCCCGTTGCGGATCCCCCCAGCAGCGCCAAACCTGTTTGTTCTATAAATTTACAGTTTTTTTCTAAAAATTTCACAATACCCTGCTTTATAGGTGTTTTAGACAGATCGGGATCAACTGAATGGATCCAAGTGCCTTATTGTGCTCAATCAAGCGCCAGAGAACGTATCAGATTAGACCATCCATGCCGAAAATTGACCCTACATTCACGATGCCGCCCTTTGCTTACTCAGACGAAGAATATCTAAAATCAATCATTAAAATATGCTTCTGTAGTCAATAAAAATAACTTTTTATTATACATAGTATCTTGTGCTTTTAGATTGATCAGGTTGTGCAACGCCAGCATTATTTATCAAAGCACTGCCTTACCTGTTGCAGGTCACTATTGACCATTTGTGAATTTGAAATATCACATTCCCAGAGCAGATCATTTTCCAGTGTAAAGCTAGAATTTTCCCGATTTTTTTTGCAAAATCTTAAAACGGCAGATTAGTCAAGCTCTTATGAAAACAGCTAGCTATGCAGCACCAGAACCTGCAGCAGCGCCCGTGACAACACCCGTTTTATGAAATATTTCCACCACTCTGAAAGAGTGCCGCGAGATGGATATGCCACTGCTGGTATACAAACTTTTTGTATCCATCTGCGCGATACTTACCGCTTGCTTTTTGCAAGCGGTATCTGGGCAGGATGACGCTTATTCTGTCCTGCCAAGTGACAGCTTACGGTGCAGGCGGCTGTTGCGTCACCCCCTGAATGTCCACCGATGCATATCTGACAGAATCTTCCACGCTCCGCAGTGCCTCGCTGGCTTTGTATGGGTTCTTTGCTAGAGCATGAGCCGCTTTGTCCGCCGCAATACGTGTTTGCTCAAGCGGTACCGCCGCTATAATGTAATCTGCATCAACCCCGGCACTTCGTAAAAGAGCGGCTGCCCGCGTGGTATCTCCGCTCTTCAGATGAGTGTTCGCCATAGCAAGTGCTGCGGTGCGCTCCGTTGTAGGAGACAGGGTTTCATCCAGCACCAGTTCACCGTCTATAGGCAACCACGCCACCTGTTTACCAACCTCTGGCAAAGGCCGAGGCGGCTGATTGCGCACTTTGGTCGGCATCAAATCAGCTTCGGCTTTTTCAAAAGCGGTATTGTCAGCCCGTGCGCGCACAAGATCTTGCTGGGCAGCAGCAATTAATGTTTTGGCGCTAGCCAAGTCACCATCAAAGATGGCTTTGCGGGCAAGGCTCAACTCTTCAAAGGCTGCATTGCCATCCGCAGACAAGCGGCCAAAATTCTGCACGGCAGATGCAGCAGACACAGGCTCCTCAGCATGAGCTAAAGACAGCCCGGATGCCGATACTACCAACCCTGCCAGCAGCAATGCTGTTTTTTTCATGCGCGTGCCTCCCTGAAGCGTATTCAGGTAATCTTACTGCAAGCAACACAACATGCAAAAGCGGCTATAAGTAAAAAATTATGGGCGGCACAGACCATGCACCGCCCGTGTAAGCTCTTAGATGTAGTGCTCGGCTAGCGGCTGGAAACCGTTAAACCGGGTAGAACAATATGTTGAGACATAAGCCCCGGTTGAGCACAAATCTATTTGCTCTCCTGATTGAAGAGAGAGCGGCAGTTCGTATGCGGTTTTCTCATACATAATATCCGCGCCGTCACAGGTTGGCCCGGCAATAGCAACTGGCCCAGTTGCCGTGCCATCGCGGTCTGTACGAATAGCGTAACGAATGGACTCGCCTTCCGTTTCTGCCAGTCCACCAAACCGGCCAATGTCCAGATACACCCAGCGTGGGCCATCTTCGCGGCCGCGGCGGCTGACCAGAACAACTTCTGAACGCACCACACCGGCGGCTCCCACAATAAAGCGGCCCGGTTCAACAAGCATTTCAGGCAATGCATTCCCAAAGTGCTCTGTCATGGCGTGGCTGATGGCTGTCGCGAAATGATCAATTTCCGGCACGTCGTCCCGGTATTTAACCGGGAAACCACCACCAAGGTTGATCATGCGCAGGTCAAGCCCCGCTGCGGCGAGGTCCGTGAACAGAGCTGCCACACGGCCAATTGCCACTTCGTATGCATCAGCAGACAACTGCTGGCTGCCAACATGAAAAGACAGGCCATACGGGTCCAGCCCGAACTCGCGCGCTTTGAGCATAAGGTCACGCGCCGATTCGAGCGTTGTGCCAAACTTGCGTGAGAGCGGCCATTCAGCGCCATCATTATCCACCAGCAGGCGGCAATACACGCGCGAACCCGGAGCGTGGGCAGCAAGTTTTTCCAGTTCTTCCAGACTGTCAAAAACATACATCCGCACACCGGCACGATACGCGGCCTGAATGGCGGACACTTTTTTGACGGTGTTGCCGAAGGAAATATCTTCCGGCTCTGCACCTGCCTGAAGGCACATTGACACTTCTTCCCACGAGGCCGCATCAAAGCTGGACCCCAGCCCTACAAGGCGGGTGAGAATTGGCATAGCCGGATTGGCTTTGACCGCATAATAAATGCGAGCCTGCGGGAGTGCGGAATTGAGCGCGAGATACCGGGCTTCCACCTGATCGACATCAACGACCAAGCATGGCGTAGCGGGCTTTTGCTCAGCGAAAAAACGGGCAATTTTGGGCGTCATTCCACCCATTCCCCCAATATAAGGCTCTCCCGCTTTTTGTTTGTGCTGGGAGAGGAGTTGCGAAACGGTCTAACGGACCAGCGACCAAATAAAAGACCACCAAGAGAAAGGTGACCCAGATTGCCAGAACGCTTGACGTCGTTGCGTAACCTCAGAGGGCCAGTGGCACGTGCGTTGCTGCGTAGGGGCGTGCATATGAGGCCAAACCACCACAAGCGCAAGACAAAAATAACGTGAGGGAAGAAAAATATGGCACACCCGAGAGAGCGTAGCTAAAAATGCGCTCTGTTATGGTGCCTTTCAGACACCTCCACGCCCTGTAAAGGGAACCGGCATTGGCCCAAACCTGTTTGCTTAAACAGGTTTATGCGGTTCAGCCTTAAAGCCGGAGCCACGCGACAAAGAAGGATTCTTCAAACACTATGCAGGCCCTCTGTGACCCGGCTAACCCGACTCCCTCCAGCACTGCGCTGCCCTCCCCCCATCATGATGAGACCATTCTCACTACAGGAGCGGCAAAGTTTGCCCGCCCGTCAGAACTGAGCGGAAAAGACTGGAAGACCATTTTCCTTCAAACAGGCAAAAGCCTGATTTCCGGCCCTACCACTTTGGTAGCCGCAGGATGTGCGTTCTATACCACCCTCTCCCTTTTTCCGGCTATCAGCTCCCTGATTTCCATTTATGGTCTGGCGTTTGATGTCCAAACCGTCACCCCGCAACTTGAAGTGTTGCGCGGCCTGTTGCCACCGGGTGCCTACGCCCTGATTTATGACCGGATTCAAACCCTTGTGGCGGAACCTCCGGGCTCTTTGACCATTAACCTTGTCATTTCTCTGGGTGTGGCCCTGTGGTCAGCCTCGGCTGCTACCCGCTCAATTCTCTCTGCCCTGAATATGGCCTACAACACCAAGGAAAGCCGTAGTTTTCTGGTGTTTCAGGTCACGGCCCTCGCCATGACCCTCTCTGCAGTGCTCGGCGCGGCGCTTACACTGGCCATTATGGTTGCGCTGCCCATTTTTCTTAATCTGCCAACATGGCTGCATATTCCTACACCACCCGGTTCCGTTGAGTTTGCGGCACGCTGGAGTGGTCCTGCCGTCATGTTCACATTTCAGATTCTGGCTACATCAGCGCTCTATCGCTTCGGGCCGGACCGACACTACCCAACCAACTGGCGTTGGGTTCTGCCTGGTGCACTGTTTGCAACTATTACCTGGATCATCACGGCTCTCGGGTTTTCGTATTATGTCGCGCACATTGCCAGCTACAATGCGACCTACGGACCTCTAGGCGCGGTTATTGCCATCATGATGTGGTTTTTCGTCAGCGCGTGGGTGGTGCTCATGGGTGCCGAACTGAGTGCCGAAATGGAAAGCTATGCACGCGGCGTCCGCCGTAAGCCGATTGTCATGTAAAGCTGTTGCAAGAGAAGCGGTTCCTCCGCTTCTCTCCCCTGCGCTCAATACTAAAAAAGCGACCCGAAGCCGGAACAGGCCTTGGGTCGCTTTTTTAGTATTCAGTATAAACTTTTAGAACTTAACGATGCGCCCGCTTGCGTACCCGTTGTAGCGGGCGCAGAGCATGTGTCTTGGGAGTGCCAACCTGCATGACGGAAGATGTGTCCAGAGAGTCGGAACCATCTTGCGGGGCCATGGCGACCTCGATAGGGGCTTCTTCGATTTTAACATGTGCCACGCCGCTGCTGAGCATCCCGAGGCGGGCGGCAGCAGCCTGTGACAGGTCGATCACACGGTTGTGGCTGTATGGACCACGGTCATTGACCGTTACCACCACTGAGCGCCCTGTCTCTTCTGACGTTACCAGCAGCTTGCTGCCAAGAGGGGCGGTTGGATGAGCTGCTGTCAGCCGGGTTTTGTCAAAAGCGCTGCCGGAAGAGGTACGATGATGGTTGAAACGCCCCCCATACCAGCTTGCTACGCCCTTCTGTGAAGCGTGCCTGACATGCCCTTTACCAGAGACGACCGGGAACTCGTCCGTCTGCTCCCGCGCTGCCAGAGCGCGGTTTACGGAATCGGCCCATGCCGTACCTGACTGCTCGGTTTCTGCTGCATTGGCAGACGAAACAGTGGTCATGGTAGCCATGAAAAATACACTTCCAAGAAGTACCCGGCGCAGGGCTGACATCCGCTTGCTGACTCCATCGGTTATTAAATACTGAGCAAATAAAGCCGGTCTCTTCACCAAAAGGCAACTCTTTTCTACTCTGCCCTCTGGTTTGTTATGCCTTTTGTAGCCGTGACATCGGGCAAAACAAAGGCAGAATAAAGCCCACCCCACGGCAATTTCACCCTTTATTCTCCAATTGGAGGCATGGCATTTTACGGCTGCCCTTCATCTCTGCTCTTGGATGCAACGTGCCATCGTGCTACGGCCCATGCCACTATGAAAAGACCTCTTATTGCTGTGCTAAACGGCCCCAACCTGAACATGCTAGGCCAGCGCCAGCCCGAAATTTACGGGCGGGCCACCTTGGATGATGTAGAGCAAATCTGCATTCAGGCTGCTGACAAGCTGGATCTGGCCATTGACTTCCGCCAGACCAACATAGAAGGCGAACTTATTTCGTGGGTGCAGGAGTGCCGCAAGCGTGCGCGCGGCATCATTATCAATCCTGCGGGCTACAGCCATACATCTGTTGCGCTGCTTGACGCGTTACTTGCAACGGACCTGCCAGTGATAGAGGTTCATATCTCCAACATTCATCGCCGCGAGCCATTCCGTCACATGTCTTATGTCTCACGTGCCGCAGTTGGTGTTATATGTGGGCTAGGCGTGGCAGGGTATTCTCTGGCATTGCAGGCAATGACCGATCTTATTCTTAATGAGGATGACCACCAATGAGCGGATTGCTCGTGGATGCGGATGCCATTCGGGCATTGGCTGAAATTTTGACAGACACCGGCCTGACCGAAATCGAAATTGCGGAGAAAGACAGCCGCATTCGTGTTGCCCGTACGCTGAGCGTGCAGGCTGCGGCAGCCCCTGCTGTGGCAGCGGCTCCCGTTGCGGCCCCTGTTGCTGCGGCCCCTGTGCCAGCCGCTCCGGCTGACCTGTCCCGTCACCCGGGCGCAGTCAACAGCCCCATGGTGGGCGTGGCCTATCTGGCGCCAGACCCATCCTCCGCACCTTTTGTGAGCGAAGGGCAAATTGTGAGCGCAGGCCAGACCCTGCTGCTGATTGAAGCCATGAAGACCTTCAACCAGATTAAAGCTCCCAAGGCTGGCACGATCAAGACGGTGCTGGTTGCCTCCGGCGACCCAGTGGAATTTGGTCAACCGCTTGTCATTATCGAGTGATGTTTTCTAAAATCCTCATCGCCAACCGCGGCGAGATTGCCCTTCGTATCCTGCGCGCCTGCCGGGAACTGGGCATTAAGACCGTAGCGGTTCATTCCACCGCAGATGAAGACGCAATGCACGTGCGTCTGGCAGATGAAGCCGTGTGTATTGGCCCGGCCTCATCCCGCGATTCGTACCTGAATGTTGCGGCAATTCTGTCTGCGGCTACCATTACGGGCGCTGAAGCTATTCACCCCGGTTACGGCTTTCTGTCTGAAAACGCAGATTTTGCAGAGACGGTAGAAGCCCACGGCCTGACCTTTATTGGCCCTACTGCGGAGCACATCCGTATGATGGGGGATAAGATCACTGCCAAAACCACCATGATGGCCCTTGGCGTACCACTGGTACCGGGGTCTGACGGTGAACTTGCCAATATTGAAGAGGCCCGCATTGTGGCCGAAAAAGTTGGCTACCCGGTTCTGATCAAGGCTGCCGCCGGTGGCGGTGGTCGTGGCATGAAGGTGGCGCCAACCGCAGCAGATCTGGAAGAAGCTTGGAGTGTGGCCCGTACAGAAGCACGGGCTGCCTTTGGGAATGACGCGGTTTATCTTGAAAAATACATGGATAAGCCCCGTCATATCGAACTCCAGATTCTGGGCGATAACTACGGCAACGTGGTGCATTTTGGTGAACGTGACTGCTCCTTGCAGCGCCGCCACCAGAAACTGCTGGAAGAAGCTGGCTCTCCCGCCATTGATGACGAACAGCGCGATGAAATTGGCCGCACCGTCACCGAAGCCCTATCACGCATGGGCTACCGGAATGCCGGGACGCTCGAGTTCCTGTATCAGGATGGCCAGTTCTGCTTTATCGAGATGAATACCCGCCTTCAGGTGGAACATCCGGTAACGGAAATGGTCTGCAATGTTGATCTGGTCCGTGAGCAGATTCGCATCGCAGCAGGCGAAAAGCTGGGCTACACGCAGCAAGACGTGACCTTTGATGGCCATGCCATTGAATGCCGTATCAACGCGGAAGACCCTGAAACCTTCGCGCCCTGCCCCGGCACGGTTGCCGTTTATCACCCTCCGGGTGGTCTGGGTGTGCGCGTTGATAGCGCCCTGTACACCGGCTATCGCGTGCCGCCATACTATGACAGCATGATTGCCAAGGTCATTGTCCACGCCCCAACACGGGCACAGGCCATTGCCCGTATGCAGCGCGCTCTTGATGAGTTTGTTGTTGAAGGCATCAAGACCGTCATACCGTTGCATCGGCGTATTCTGGCTGACTCGCAGTTCCAGAAAGGTGACTACACCATTCACTGGCTGGAAAACTTTACAGGTCTTTCGCACTAAAGCGAGAGCATCCTGACTTCAGAAAGCCCGGCTTCTTAATAGAAGGCCGGGTTTTTTGTAGGCACATTTCAGTGTGCAGCACATCAGACAGAGACACATTTTACCCCTAACGAGTGTATTCTGGCAGAGTCTTCAACAAATGCAGGACTCACACCATGTCGCTTTCAGGCAAAACCGCAATTGTTACAGGTGCAGCGCAAGGCATAGGCCGGAGTATTGCCCTACGTTTGGCTCAGGACGGAGCCAATATTGTTCTGACAGACGTAAAAACTGACAAACTGGCTGCTGTTGTAAAAGAAGTGGAAGCACTTGGGCGTAAAGCCCTTGCAGTTACGGCGGACGTGGGAGACCGTGAGCAGGTCTATGCTACGGTCCAGCAAGCCGCAGAAACCATGGGTCAGGTCGATATCATGGTCAACAATGCTGGCATTGTGCAGGTCAGCTCCATTCTGGATGCCACACCGGAAGAAGTAGAGACCATTTACCGCATTAACGTACAGGGCACGTTATGGGGTATTCAGGCGGCAGCCAAAGCCTTCAAGGCACAAGGTACACCGGGCAAAATTATCAATGCCTGCTCCATGGCCGGACATGAGAGCTTTCCTTTGCTGGGCGTTTATTGCTCCACCAAATTTGCCATTCGCGCTCTAACGCAAACGGCCGCCAAAGAACTGGGCAGCCTTGGCATTACAGTCAACGCTTACTGTCCAGGCATTGTGGGCACAGACATGTGGGACTTTATTGACCGCCGCATGGTGGAAGAAACTGGTGCCAAACCGCGCGAGACCTATAACAAGTTTGTGGGTGGCATTGCGTTAGGCCGCGCAGAAACATCAGAAGACGTTGCTGCGCTGGTAGCATTTCTGGCAGGGCCAGATTCCAATTACATAACTGGCCAGTCCATTATTACCGATGGTGGTATTGTTTATCGCTAGACCAGACAGAAAAAAGGCTCTCACACAGGAGAGCCTTTTTTACCAAACACTTAGGATCTTTTGAAACCTCAGGCGGTTGTCGTGGTGAACCCGACTTCCTCAGCATCCTCTGAATCGTAGGAGCGAATGCGTGGGTCCTGCCCTACTTTTGGTTTGAATTCACCCCGGCGCAATGCGATCTCGATATCTTCCAGAGACGCACCGGCTGTTTCTGGCACGAAGAAATAGACAAAGATAACCGATAACAGGTTCACCCCTGCGTAAACCCACATTGTACCACCCAACGTAACCAGTTGCACAAGGGTCAGGGCCGTGGCTGTCACCAGCAGGTCAGCCCCCCACAGCATGGCAGCGTGCACACTTGTTGCCGCAGCACGCATGGGGAGCGGGAACAACTCAGCGCCCAGCAGCCAGCCGACAACCTGAATACCGCCTGCATTGAACATCATGAACAACAGCAGAAAGGCGATAATCATCCAGCTTCCAACACTCCCTTTATCAGGGTGGATCGCAAACATGATGCCAAGCCCGATCAGGCTGAGAACAGACCCCGGCCCCATAATGAGCACCAGACGGCGGCGGCCAATTTTATCCACAAACAGGCAGCCCAGCAGGGTCATGACCAGATAAACGATCGCAATACCGAGACTGGCCAGCAGCGCGGCGGAGTTACCAAACCCGGCATCAGACAGGAAGGTTGGCGCGTAATAAATCATCATTTCAAGACCGCCAGCCTGCGTAAAGAACGCAATACCGAGGGCCGCAACAAGAGCAGGACGGGCAAAGGGTAACATAAGCCCTTTCCAGCCACGCTCATTCTCATCAATGTCAGACGCGTTTTCATGAATTTCACGAATTTCACGCCGGATGACCTTGCGTGATGTCCGCACACGGCTGAGCTGCTCAACAGCAGAGGCCAGACCTTCGTTTTCGGCCGTCCAGCGCGGGCTTTTGGGCAAGAAAAACATGCAGATGAATACAAATGCGGCGGGAATAGCTGCAACCGAAATCATGGGCCGCCAGCCCCATGCATCACGCATGGTAAAGCCCACCAGGTTGGCTAGAAAAATACCCACACCAATGGCCACGTTGAACAATGTCACCAGATTGCCGCGCTTGCTGGCAGGCGCCAGCTCAGAAATATAGGTTGGCACAACCTGCGTGGCACCCCCCACGGCAAGACCGAGGAATACGCGTGCAATAATCAGGCTTGTGACATCCGGTGCCCGGGAGCATGCAACGGCTCCTGCAACAAACACCGCTGTCACAACCATGACGGACACACGACGGCCAAACCGCTCGGACAGATAAGAGATGCCCATAGCCCCCATGACCGCCCCGACCAGAATGGCGGAGGTCACCATCTCTTCCTGTCCGGAAGTTAAGTGAAAGTCTTTGGTAATGAGGAGCAGTGCACCTGAAATAATACCGGTGTCATATCCGTATAGACCGCCGCATATTGCCGCAACAATAGCTGCAGCCCACAAGACACGGTTTGCGTTTGGCGAGATTTCGACATTCGCAATTGCTTCTTGAGCCTGTTTTCTTTCTTCTGTCATGCCCGCATAATGCCACAATTCCCATGTGGTTGCATAGGAATTACATTTTTTTATTCAAATTTCCATAATACCACCTTCGTAACCATTTTCGTGACGGTGATTTTGAGCCTCTGTGTCACCTTCTGTTCAACTCTTGTCATGACGCCTGCATCTGCTTGACATCACGAACCGAAAGGTTATCTGATCACGGCTACCAAGGGGGGTTCCGGCAAGGAACTGAGAGGCCACTAGGCTCTGGCAACAGAGCGCGTGGCGACCCTGCCGCCAGAGAGCATAATGCTGCTGGCGGGGAACCTGATCCGGTTCATACCGGCGGAGGGACTGGTGCAAGAGAAAGAGTGTTGGCTCCCGCTAACTCTTGGTCCGTTATAACACGACACCTCTCTTCCGCTCCTGTCCTCCTCTGCAGTGAGGAGAGTATGATGACGACCCCTACCCCATCATCCAGCACCAGCCAGACCACAGGCAACCCACGCCCAGCCAACACGGCAGCGCCTGCCCCCGGCCATGTTACAACTGGCCCAATCCGTGGTTCACACAAGGCTTATTCCAGCCCGGAAGGCCATCCGGACATTAAGGTGCCGTTCCGGGACATTACGCTGGACCCTTCCGCCAAAGAACCACCACTGCGGGTGTATGATACCTCCGGCCCCTATACTGATTCCTCAGTAGAGATTGACGTCCGCAAAGGCCTGAGTAAGCCCCGCTCCCCTTGGCTGGAACGCCGCGGTTTCAAACAGACAACACCGCGGGATGTACGCCCGGAAGATAATGGCAACGCAAGCGGGGACCATCTGGTCGCCCCCTGTCCGGCCCCGCATAGTGTGCTGAAAGGCGCTGAAGGCCAGATGGTCACGCAATATGAATTTGCGCGCGCCGGGATTATTACCGAAGAAATGATCTATGTGGCCCACCGTGAAAATCTGGGCCGCCTGAAGGCCGCCGACGGTGCCGCCGAACGCCTGAAAGACGGAGACTCCTTTGGAGCCGCTATTCCGGAATTTGTCACACCGGAATTTGTTCGGGATGAAATTGCACGTGGCCGTGCCATTATTCCAGCCAACATCAACCACCCGGAACTTGAGCCTGTCATTATCGGCCGTAATTTTCTGGTGAAGGTGAACGCGAATATTGGCAATTCTGCCGTAACATCCTCCGCTGCGGAAGAAGTTGAAAAGCTGGTCTGGTCCATCCGCTGGGGTGCAGACACGGTTATGGATCTGTCCACCGGCCGCAACATCCACAATATTCGCGACTGGATTTTGCGGAATTCTCCTACCCCCATTGGCACAGTGCCACTGTATCAGGCTCTGGAAAAAGTGGGCGGGGATGTCAGCAAACTGAGCTGGGACGTGTTCCGTGACACCCTGATTGAACAGGCCGAGCAGGGCGTGGACTATTTCACCATTCATGCTGGCGTGCGCTTGCAGCATGTGCCGCTCACCGCCAACCGCGTAACAGGTATTGTGTCCCGTGGGGGCTCAATCATGGCAAGCTGGTGCCTGAACGGGCACCGTGAAAGCTTCCTGTATGAGCATTTTGACGAAATTTGCGACATTATGCGGGCGTATGACGTTTCCTTCTCCCTTGGTGATGGGCTGCGCCCCGGCAGCATTGCGGATGCAAACGATGCCGCCCAGTTTGCTGAACTGGAAACTCTGGGTGAATTGACCAAGATTGCTTGGGCCAAAGGCTGTCAGGTCATGATTGAAGGGCCGGGACATGTACCCATGCACAAGATCAAGGAGAACATGGACAAGCAGTTGAAGGACTGTGGTGAGGCCCCCTTCTACACGCTTGGCCCGTTAACAACCGACATTGCTCCCGGTTATGACCACATTACCTCCGCCATTGGTGCTGCCATGATTGGGTGGTTTGGCACGGCTATGCTCTGCTACGTCACACCCAAGGAACATCTTGGCCTGCCTGACCGAGATGACGTAAAAACCGGTGTTATCACCTATCGGCTTGCGGCCCATGCGGCAGATTTGGCCAAAGGTCACCCGGCAGCCAAGCTGCGTGATGATGCCCTGAGCCGCGCCCGCTTTACATTCCGGTGGGAAGACCAGTTCAACCTGTCACTGGACCCTGACACAGCCTGCGCCTACCATGACCAGACCATGCCGCGTGAGGCCCATAAAACAGCTCATTTCTGCTCCATGTGCGGGCCGAAATTCTGTTCCATGCGCATCAGCCACGACCTGAAAGCAGATGCAGAGCGTCTGGCAGGCATGGAAGAAAAAAGCGAAGAATTCCGTAAAGCTGGCGGGAAAGTTTACGTTCCGGCGGAATAACTTCTTTTGGCCCCACCTACATTTTTCAGGGTGGGGCCTTTTTTCTCATTCTTCAAAAATTATATTAAAAATCATTGCTTCCGGATGCCATGAATCAGCGTTGATGTACCGTTCCATCCTCACACTGTCTATCGCAGTGAAATTTAGATTTTTTGAGAATTGACCGATATTTTTTCGTTTTTCAAAGACCCTCTTTTATATGCCGGAGCGGTTACGCTGACCACAACCTCTTCTACCAACATGATGGAAAAATAGCCGCCTACCTCCGATACCATAATAAGTATGCTGCCTTCAGGCTTTTGCGTATTACGACGCTGCATTACAGCGATTTTCACAACAAAGAGTAGGGCGATTCAGACTGAACTAACAGAGAGGCCTGCCGAACTCAGAAAATAAGAAACCTTAGATAATTTAAGGTTTCTTACTGAAATCAAAAAAATCCATTTCCTATAGAAAATGGGATATTCTTATTTTTAAAAATAATTTTCAAAGAAACTATTAGAGTAGAATACTCCCAACTCCAACCCGATACCTCTCTCCCTTTCCAATAGTCCTTCAAGCGCTTAAGCTTTCGGCTTTCTTCAGACTTACAGGCAAGGCCTTTTTTATGAAACGCTTCTTCAACAGCCGGGACACTCTCGTTGCGGAATCGCTGGATGGCCTGCTCCGCTCCTCCGCTGGCAGCCACCTGTGTCGTCTGGACGGTTTTCCTGATATTCGGGCTATCTTACGCAAAGAGCGCAATGCGGACCATGTCGCCATTATCTCCGGCGGTGGCTCCGGGCATGAACCGGCCCACGCGGGCTTTGTTGGTGCCGGTATGCTGGATGCTGCTGTGTGTGGCTCTCTCTTCGCGTCACCCAGCGTTGACGCCATTCTTGCCGCCATTCTGGCTGTCACAGGCCCCGCAGGCTGCCTGCTGGTTATTAAAAGCTATACGGGAGACCGCCTGAATTTCGCTCTGGCCGCCGAGCAGGCGCGCAGCATGGGGTATCAGGTTGAAACCGTTATTGTGGGGGATGATATCGCCCTCCCTCATGCCCGCTTTCCCCGTGGTTTGGCTGGCACCGTTCTGGTGCAAAAAGTGGCCGGTTATGCCGCTGCACAGGGCGACACGCTTGCAACGGTAACCGCCAAGGCACGCGCAGCAGCAGAGTCTGTCAGTTCAATCGGCCTATCTCTGACAGACTGCAATGCTTACGATGCTGCACACACCACACGCCTTTCACCCGGTCAGGCAGAGTTGGGGCTTGGCATCCATGGTGAACCGGGTGCCCAGCAAATTAGTGTCGCCCACGCTGACACGCTGATGCAGCAAGCTGCACACTGCCTTGGTGCAGCGTTGGCACAGAAAACAAGCCAGAAAACCACATCACGGTACGCGCTTTTACTGAATATGCTCGGCACAGTTCCCCCTGTTGAGAGCACCCTCTTACTGGAGGCCTTCGCCAAGACAGAGCTTGCGGCACAGGTAGATCTGATTATTGGTCCGGCTCCTGTTATGACTGCGCTGGATATGAACGGCTTTTCCCTCACCACCATTGCGTTGACAGACGATATTCATAAAGCCCTGACAGCACCTGCAGAGCCAACCGCATGGCCGGGCGCTGTACTTTTTGGCCCTCCGGCACTTCGCCCTATGCCTGCTCTGCCAGAGACACTCCGCTTTGCGCCGTCTGCTGATGCGCGGCTGGAAACTTTAATGCGCCGTGCTGGCGCAGCCCTGCTGGAAAACGCAGATGCCCTCAACGCTCTTGATGCTCAGATTGGAGACGGAGATGCCGGTTCGACCTTTGCAGAAGGTGCTACCGAAATTCTCAAAACTCTCGACCGTCTGCCACTTGCAAACCCACATCAGCTTTACACAACTCTAGGCGCTGTGCTGGCGCGCCATGCAGGCGGGTCAAGCGGTGTGCTACTCTCCATCATGTTCTCAGCCGCGGGCCAGAGCACTGGCAACTGGGCAGAAGCCTTGCGGGATGGGTTAACCAGTATGCAGCAACATGGCGGGGCCAAACCGGGCGACCGCACCATGATAGATGCCCTGCACCCCGCTTTTGAAGCCCTGGTGAAAAACGGCTCTCTCACCGATGCTGCTCAAGCTGCCCGAGCAGGAGCGGACTCCACAAAAACCATGACCCACGCCAACGCTGGGCGTGCTTCTTATGTGCCAGATGCTACGCTTGCCAATGTGCCTGACCCCGGCGCTGAAGCCATTGCCCGGCTGTTTGAAGCTCTGGCGCGCCAAGCCTGAAGCACTTAAACACAACAGAACTCTCCAAGCAGGCCGCGTATAACCCGCTCAGAGAGTTCTGTTGTGCTTTTAGAAAGTTGTGTCAGAGGTGTGCGGCGCCGGGTTGTGTGACTGTACGCCCCCCATACCCCACTGTAACCCAGCGCCTGCATTCTTATTATCGCAAATGATAATCATACGCAATTAGAAAATACCATTCCGGACCATTTTTATCGCTTTTTCCTGCCATGGCATGCCACAGACAAGGGAAAGCCTCATGTTTATAGCAAAATTCGCTCTTGCATGTTCTTGTTACAACAAGAATTTGTTGCTTTACGCCAACAGCCATGACAGAAACCGAACCATATTCTCCGCTTTTCCCCATCAGGCCGTGCTGCGCACTGAATGCTGCCCCGCTGTATGCTTTGCACGCCTGCACACAGACCCTTCCTGAGTTGATTTTCCGCGCATGAACAAGCTCTCCCTCCCCCCACGCCCGCGCAAACATCGGGTCCTGCGCATGATCTCCGGTAGCCTCCTGCCCTCAGCTCTGGCGCATTGGCTAGGCGTGCGAGCTATTGCCATTGCCCCGGAACAGATTGCCTTGCGGGAAGGTATGCGGGCTGGCGTAGCAGTGGGAGCTGTGATGATTGTGGCGCTCAAGCTTGCCATGCCGCTTATGGCCTGGTCGGCTTTTGCTGCATTCTGGACGTGCCTTGTTGATCCGGGCGGCCTGCTGCGTACACGCCTGATGACCATGCTCAAATTTGCATCTGCTGGCACCTGTGTCACAGGCATTATGGCGGCTGCATCCGGCTTGGGGACGGTACCAGCATTTATTGGGCTTGGCGTTTTTGCGTTTGTCTGTGGCCTTGCACGGATGCGGGGAGCCATTGCCACGCAAATCAGCGTACTGGTTGCCATTGTTGCTGTGGTTGCCGTTTGTTATCCCCAATCGCCCATGGGAGCCCTGCAACTTTCTGGCTTGTTTGCCGCAGGGGCTATCTGGGCCACTCTGGTGTGTGTTCTGGCATGGCCGGTTGACCCTTACGCGCCACAGCGGCAGGCCTGCTCTGCTATTTTCCGGGAACAGGGATACATGACCCGCCGCCTGCTGGACTTTATGCCGCCCGGCAGCGCACCACAGGCCATGCACCAGCAGACCATCAGCGCGTTCCGTCGGGATATTCGCAGCCGTATTGAAATGGCGCGCGGCAAAATTGAAGTTTTATCCGCAGGCGCTTTTACCAGCCGTACGCGGGCTGTACTGCTCCCTGCCATTGAAGCCGCAGACCGCATTTTTATTGCGGTCATGGCGTTTGAACATGCCGTTCTTTCCGGTGCAAACCCTCCGACCGCACGGCGCACGGTGCGGTTGGTTGCCGCCACACTGCATCGCGTTGCGCGTGAAAGTCTACGCCCGGAACCGCGACCCGAGGCACTGGACGCTCAAATCCGTTTTCTGCGTATTTTAGGGCAGCGGGAAACAGACGTGTTTACAAAGGGGGCACACCAATGTGCTCAGGCTCTTGCGGATTTACAGACCGCATGGCGCAACCCCGGCCAGACAAAAAACAACACCAGCCCTTTACAATCTTCCACCAAAATGGCGGCAGCACCGGCTGACCGTACTATTTTTGTGCGTCACGCTGCACGCCTGTCTGTTGCCGTGCTGGTTGCCTATGCCATTTCACTCAAACTCAACCTGTCTTACGCATACTGGGCCATGATGGCTGTAGTGGTCGTAACACAACCCAGTGTCAGCACAACGCTCCCCCGTACCATTGAGCGTGTGGCAGGCAGTATTGCGGGCGGACTTCTGGCCGCTGTTATGGGTGTTCTCTTCCCCTTATGGGCTATTCTGCTCATGGTGTTCCCGCTGGCGGCAGCCACCATTGCACTCCGAAGCGTGAATTACACCCTGTGCGTCATGTTCATGACGCAACTGTTTGTTCTGGTCACGGATCTGGTGAGTCCGGCTCTGGGTTGGGATGTTGCCCTCTCCCGGTCCATCAACAACATTATTGGAAGTTTGGTTGGGTTAGCAGCCTGTTTGCTACTGTGGCCTGAAAAACGACAAGCCCCCTTGTCCGAGCAAGTGGCTGAGGCCTTCAAAGCCAATATTCGTTATGCAGCGTTGGCAAGCAGCACGGAACCTGTAGCCTGGGAACTGATTGACAAAGCCCGGCGCGAGGCAGGCACCACCAGCACACGCGCAGAGATTTTGTGCCAGCAGGCCAAGGTGGAAGGCCTGAGGCGCACAGAGTATCTCAACACAAATGCCGCTATTCTGTTCCAACTTCGCAAACTGGCGGGGGCAGCAAGTGTGTGGTGGATGGAAAACTCTTCCTCAGCCTCCACGCACACCCGGAATCGCGCCACCTTCTATGCAAACCTTGCTAAGACGCAGGATCAGGAACCGCTGACACTGCAAACCATGCAGACACTACTGGCTGATATGGATTCTGACGCATTTTAAAGAACAGCTTCAGCACAGTACAAAAAAAGCTACAGTCCGTTTTCCGAACTGTAGCTTTTACCGTCTGATAAAGCCGAAAAACTCTAAAAGTCGCCCAGACCTTATGCGTGGTGCTGTGCTTGTGTGCCGTTACGGCGATAGTGCTGTGCCACCTGCCGTGACAGTCCGGCAAGATCAGGCTCTACAGCGTTGTGCAGGCTACGCACGCTCTCATGTGCTGCGTAAAAGCGTAGGCCTGTCGTGCTTCCGGTCAGAATTGCCGTGCCCAGAAAAACGCCATCAATCTCGATAATTTTTGAATCTAACATACTGACATACCCTCGAAGGTCCGGCCCCCTCAGAAGCCTTTTTCGCCGGCAGTCTGTTCTACCGGCAGTTTAAAGCGCGTGTTCCGTCGAAAACCGGCAACATCGCATTGCTGTGGTGTTTTGGTGCATCATGCGATCCATCCCTCCATGCCTGTGGTGCTGCATTTATCAGACCTGTCCCTCCTAGAACCGGCAGGCAGACAATGTCAACACCATAAAACGATTTTGAAAAGTGTTTCTTTTTTATGACAGCCGTCTTTATTATCCCCTCGGATAATAAAATTTTTAATTGTTTTTCAATACATTATTAAGAAAATGTGCTCCACACCACAGCGCTTCCGACCTTAACCCAGCCGCCTTTCTTAACAGAGATGTGTTGAGGGACTAAATTTAATACGATTAGTTTTTGTATTTAAATATTGAATTTTCATATTTTATAGTGGAATATAACTCCTGACATTCCGTTAGGTATGATTACAGGGAAGGGAGACAGGTCCAATGCCCACGATTCTGCGCCACTCTACCGCTTTGCCGTATGCACTCTCACCCTTGCCGCACCTTACGACCAAACTCTCTCCCGCATTGGTACGGGCCTTACTGCCTTTTGATCTGGTTATCGTGCCTGGCCTGTTCGGCTCAGGGGAAGACCATTGGCAATCCATCTGGACCTCTCTCTTTCTGGCCCATGGCGTGTCCGTCCGCCGGGTAGAGCAGGATAACTGGGCCACACCGTCTCCTTCGGCATGGCATGAGCGTTTGCAACAAACCCTCGCGGCACCCCGTAAACCCGTTATTCTGATAGCCCATAGTCTGGGGGCTATTCTCAGCACACGCCATGCCACCCATACTGATACACTCAATAAGTATGAAACGCCCCGCGTTGTGGGGGCCTTACTGGTAGCCCCCGCAGATGCCGCCAACCATAAAGGGCCTGATGCCGCCCGCATTGAAGGCTTCATGCCGCCCCCTAGCCAGAAACTTCCGTTTCCCGCCACTCTTGTTTTTAGTCAGAATGACCCGTGGCTGGAGGTAGAGCGTGCCCATCAGTTAGCCAAAAACTGGGGAGCTTCTCTGCTTGATGCGGGATATGCGGGCCATATTGGGCAAGATGCCAACGTGGAACACTGGCCGCTGGGACTAAACGCCCTGCACAGCCTTGCCCTCACGTGCCACACAACACAGACTTTCTCCCACACCTAATTGCCTTCACCCTCTTCATTCGATAATGAAACTCTTTCTCATGTAGAACTATGAGGCGGAGCACGGGCAATATGGTGGCACATTCATGGAAGCAGCTCTTCCGGCAACGGAAAACTGCCTGTCCTTCACCATCAGACCTTCCGGCTGAAATAGAGTCTATCCGGCAAAAAGCCGTTAAAGGGCATCATCTGGAGCAGGTTCTCTGGGGGAAAGTGCTACTCAACAGCACTCACATGCCGCCGGACGCCGCAAAAGCCCGCATCTGGTTTACTATGGCTGCGCAGGCAGGGTACGGCCCAGCCCATAACATGCTGGGCCGCTGCGCCCATTTTGGCTGGGGCACACCAAAAGACCTACAACAAGCGGCACATCACTATGAAAAAGCTGCTCAGTTAGGCGATGAGTGGGGGCGCTATAATCTCGGTATTCTGTATATGCGCGGCATAGGCGTACAGCAGGACCTTAAAAAAGCACTCGGCCTGTTTCAAACCGCAGCCGGAAACGGACATGCAAAGTCTATGAATATTCTGGCTCGATTTCTTGAAGAAGGTTGGGAAATTGAACAGGATCGTGCCACAGCGTTGATGTGGTACAAACGCTCTGCGGAAGGTGGAGATTATCGTGGTCAGCACAACCATGCTACGGCACTAGCCGATTCTGGGCAGCTCGCTGAGGCCATAACATGGTGGCGCAAGGCGCTTCCTAACGCCACGTCGGACATTCTTTTAGCCATGAACCACACCTTGGGCAGGTTGGAAAACCACGGTGACCCTGCCCTGTATGCCGCGTTGCAGGAAAGACTGAAAACACTGCCACCGTCGAGCGGAGTGCCAGCCACGCCCTCCGCAAGGTCTTGAGGCATCACAGAAAATACCACGCCTGAGACTTGTTCTTATTTTTAAAGACACATTTTCTTCACAAATATAGATGCATTTTATTCTTAAGTAGAGCGCCTAATAACACTATTGTCTTGTTGATAGTGAGACTTAATTAAGTTAGAATATTGATATTCCACAGATTTTTGAATTGCATCCGGCAAGAAGCTGCATTAAATACACGTCTGTATTCCCATAGACATACAAACAAGCGAGTTTACACATGGCAAAAGACCCAAAGGTTATTGAGCATCTGAACATTCAGCTCACGAACGAGCTGACAGCCATTAACCAGTACTTCCTGCACGCCCGTACGCTGCGCCACTGGGGCGTAACCCTGCTGGGCAAAAAAGAATACGAAGAATCCATTGAAGAAATGCGTCATGCTGACTGGCTGATTGAACGCATCCTGTATCTGGGTGGCCTGCCTAACGTACAGCGCCTGAACACCATCCTGATCGGGCAGGACGTCAAAGAAATTCTGGAATGCGACCTGAAGCTTGAAGAAAAAGCCATGGCCGACCTGCGTGAAGGCATTGCTTATTGCGAAAGCGTCCGTGACTTCGTCTCCCGTGACCTGCTGCTGAAGATCCTTGAAAACGAAGAAGAACACGAAGACTTCCTCGACCGTCAGTTCGACCTCATCAAACAGATTGGTATTGAGCGTTACATTCAGCTCAACTCTGCTGCTGCTCCTCACCAGGACTAAGCAGTTACTATGCAGCCCCATAACGGGGCTGCATGCTATTTACGGTTAAAAAATACCGCATATGCGTCAGGCTTAAAGCCTACTTCCAAACGCTCTCCAACTTCCAAAACAGGGCGTTTTATCATGACAGGCTGCGCCAGCATCAGCTCTATGGCACGCGCCTCTGTCAGATTAATTTTCTCAGCATCTGGTAGTTTCCTGAACGTTGTGCCTGCTTTGTTCAGTAGTTTTTCCCAGCCAACCTGTTTTACCCATTTCTGCAAATGCCCAGCGTCAATGCCTTGGGTTTTGTAATCATGAAACGTATACGCAATGGCGTGGCTCTCCAGCCAAACCCGCGCCTTACGCATGGTATCGCAGGCCTTGATTCCGTATAGAATTACCGGAACTTCCATAGACTTCTCCTCTGGTTATGACGTATTTGCGAACAGTTCTTGCAAGATAGCGCCACTATTACAGAAAAAACATAACTCCTCTCCCATCATGGCACCCGGTTGACAAGCTCTGACAAGTCAGACCACTTTGCTATCATGCTACGCTCTCCTGCTCGCATGCTTGCCTTACATGCCCTTCTGTTTCTGGGAGGGTGTACAGCTCATCATGCTCCCTCCTTCTCGCTTTTTGGCGCGTATTTTCCCGGCTGGATGCTGTGCGGCATTATTGGCGTAACTGTTGCTGTAACATTGCGTCTGCTTTTTGTTGTAAGTGGTATAGATGCTTTTTTAAGTTTGCGTCTTTTTACCTATGTTTCTCTTGGCGTTATTGCAGCCCTTCTGGTCTGGCTCATCTGGTTCGGGCCTTAACGAATGAAAAAAGTGTCCCTCTCTGCAACCAAACCTATTGGCCTTGTCATAGCGCTCCTCTCCCTTGCAGGTGCCACGCTGCTTGGTGTGCACGTTGCCCATAAAAACAGTGCTTACCCTTCCTCAGACAGCGGTGAATTAGACGCCGAGGTCGTGCATATGGCCTCCACTGTAGGGGGGAGACTGGTGGACCTGCATGTCCATGTGAATCAGGCCGTTAAAAAAGGCGATCTGCTCTACCGTATAGATCCGGAACCCTATCAGCTTGCCGTGCATCAGGCCGAGGCCAATCTGGCTCTTGCCGCAGCCGAAGTAGAAAATCAGGAACGTCTGGTCGCTGTCAAAACAGCCAACGCTGAAATTGCGCAAAACCAGACCCAACGTGCCCAGACCAACCGGGATCTGGCCGCTCGCACAGTCGAACGCTTGAAGCCTCTTGCAGGCAAAGCCTATATCCCGTGGCAGGAATATGATCAGGCGCGTGTTGTGCTTAACAACGCGTCTGTTTCCCTTACAGAAAGCCAAAAGCAGGCCAGCGCTGCACAATTGGCAATTGGGGATTTGAAAAGTTCACTTGCGGCACAGCAAGCAGCGCAAGCAGCCCTTGAACAAGCCCGTTATGCCCTCAAACAGACAACAATTAGCGCACCTACTGATGGGTACGTTACCAGCCTGCGGGTCAAGGAAGGAGAAATTCTTGCCCCCTCACAAGTGCTTTTTACACTCATTGCCAACGATAGCTGGTTTGTTAGTGCAAATATGCGCGAAACAGAACTGGCAGCCGTAAAACCCTCTGCCTGTGTCACCGTTTATTCGATGATTGATAAACACAAAGCACTGCGTGGCCATGTGGAAAGCATTGGCTGGGGCGTTCTGTCCGCAGACTCAGCCGGGCTGGGCCGCACCCTGCCCCTCGTGCCCCGCCAGATGGACTGGGTTCATGTGGCCCAGCGCTTTCCTGTTCGTATCAAGTTAGATCCAGCCGCGCCGGATTTGCTACGCATGGGCGCAACCGCCACTGTTGAGATCAATCATGGCGCAGCCTGTCCCTAACAGCATCCACCTGACCGCAGCCCGCTTCTGGCGGCTGCTGTGGGATAGTGCACCCGGCCGCAGCGGCTATGCTTTGCGCATGGCGTTTGCCTGCGCGGTTGTTATTCTAGTCTGTGAAATATGGCAGATACCAGAAAGTGCCGTGCCCGCTCTGGTCACAGTAGCTGTGTGGCAAAAAGACCGTGTTACCAACGTTATTGCAGGGTTCGCCCTTAACATTCTTATTGCTTTGGTCATCCTGCTACTTTTTGGTTTGGTGCACCTTACACTCGACCATCCCATGGCCATTGTAGTGGCCACAGCACTCCTCTCCTTTACATTCTTCTTTCTTGGGTCAGCCAGTAAACTTAAGCCGGTGGCTTATCTTCTTGCTCTTGTCATCGTCTATGCCATGATTGCGATAGATCAGGCACCCATCGGTGAAGTTGCAACACGTGCCCTGCTTTATGCAGACCTGTTCATTCTGGTGCCGGGCGCCACAATGGTTGTGCTGGGCCTGCTAATCTGCCCCTCCCCCAAAACCCTGCTGACACAGGAAATTGCCGCACGCCTGCGCTTGAGCTTTGCGTTGTTAAACAACCCGACACCAGCCTTGCAGGAACAGGCAACAGATATGCTGCGGACAGGTGCTGACAGCATGCTGAAATATCTGAAACTGGCAGGACTGGAAAAATTATGGCACAAGGAAGACCTCGCCTGCTTGCATCAAGCCATTTACAGCAGTGTTGCAACCTTAACGCTCACGCATGCTCTTACACGCGGCACGCGGAATATACTGCCACCCCAAGAGCTTCTTTTTACCATCTCTAATATGGCAGACTGTTTTTCTAAAGGCAGCTATCCCATAGATATTACTCTCCCTGAAACAACAGCAGAGTTTGCAGAGCTACGAAAAATCCTAACCCAATTTTGCTGTTTTGATAGGGATCAGGATATTGAACGCGTAGAAAAAAGTTTCAAAAAGCAGTCGGGTTTTTTATTTCCTGATGCTTTTACAAACCCGGAGCATGTGCGCTTTGCCGTGAAAGGCACGGCGGCTGTTATGTGTAGTTATTTCCTGTTTAAAGTGTTGAACTGGCCGGGCATTCATACCTGCGTTATTACCTGTTTTATTGTTGCCCTCCCCACCATGGGAGAAATGGTCTCAAAACTCACCTTGCGCATAAGCGGTGCATTGGTTGGCGGCGCTATGGGCATTGGGTCCATTATTGTCCTTATGCCGTACCTACACAGCATTACAGCCTTTCTGTGCATGATGAGCGCAGGCGCACTCTTGGCAAGCTGGGTCAAAACGGGTGACGAACGCATATCTTATGCAGGCCTACAGATTGCTCTGGCCTTCTTTTTGTCCGACCTTAAAAGCTACGGCCCAACAACAGACATGACGACTGCCCGCGACCGTATTATTGGTATTCTTATTGGTAATTTCATTACCTACGCAGTGTTCACCACCTTCTGGCCCAGCAGTGCTTACACCAAACTGGCTCAGCCGTTTGCAGATGTTTTTGCGGGACTTAAAAGGATGTGTAACACCCATCATCTGACTGAACGTCTGGTACTTCTTGCCAGAACACAAACCGCCCTTGCCAAAGCAGAACGAACAATGGAATTTGCCAGCCTTGAACCTGCCCATATGCGTGCAAGTATGATACGCCTTAACGCCTATCGCGCAGCCGCAAAGCAGGTCGAAAAATCCCTTGAAACACTGCTTGCCACGCCTGAAGATCCTGCACATCTGGCGCAGGTAACGTCCCTTGAACAGTCTGTTTTATCATGATGAAAAAATGGAAGATTAAAACAGTCTATTTTATAACCTGCACGCTTACAGCAGGCTGTGCCACACAGGCTTTGCAAACTGCACCAAGCTCTGCCGATAGCCCGTGGCAACCTGCAATTTCTGATAAAGGGGAATTGTTACCCGGAAAATCCACAGTGCAGCATGGGCTCGTTCTCCCACAGGGGTTCACGCTCCCGGCCAACCAGACAGTGATGGCCCGACCAGCAGACCCCCGCGTACAGGCTGAACATGTCTATTCTCTGCCCGAACTGATTGACATTGCACAATCCAGCAACCCAACAACCCGCGTGGCGTGGAATAGCGCACGAGATGCTGCTTTGGCTGTCGGTATCCTGCAAACTGCGTATTTGCCCCATCTCAGCGCGTCCGTTGTGGGCGGGTATACTCACCAGAACAACAATGGTGCCAACCCGCGCATAGGCAATGCGGGAGAAATTGGCTCAGACATTAACAATATTCTGTCTCAAACCGGTGGTCAGCGTAACCGCAATTCCGGGTCCGGAGAAGTGCAGACACTGGGCATGGAGTGGCTGCTTTTTGACTTTGGAAAACGCGAAGCAACAATCAAAGCCGCACAGCAAACTCAAATTGCCAGCAATGTGTTATTTACAGCAGCCCATCAAAAGGTAATTTACAGTGTTGCCTTGGCATTTTACACACATGCCGCTGCATCCGCTCGGGTTTCCCTCATTGAACAGTCCGTCAGAAATGCCAAATTAGTTCAGGATGCAGCAGAAATGCGCCTGAGGCAGGGCCAAGGCACTATTGTAGATGTGACACAAGCCAGACAACTCACTGCGCAGGCAGAGCTGCGCCTTGTGCAAGCCCAAAACGCGGCTGAAAACAGTTATCTAGACCTTGTAACCGCTATGGGTATTTCGCCAAACACCCGGTTGGAAACACAGAATGTCGGCCATCGTCCGCTTACCGTAACCGATGGCCGCCTAACAGACGATATGGTGCAAAAAGCTATTGCACAAAGACCGGATGTTCTGGCTGCTTATGCCTCAGCCAAAGCGTCAGAAAGCCGTATGACTGCTGCAAAAGCCGAGTTTTTGCCAAAAGTTTTCCTGTCAGGAAATATTGCCTATTCCACAGGGCATCTGGCGCTTTCTTCCGTGCCGGGCGTTGGGTCTGACTCCTCCCCCACGCTAAACCTGTCTTCCAACAATTTTAGCAGCCTGATTTTGGGGGGTGTCAGTATTCCCGTTTTTGATGGCGGGCTACGCGCAGCCGTGCTGAAGCAAACTCAAAATCAGGCTGACAGCGCACAGGCCTTGTTAAGACGCACACTGGATGATGCCGTCAAACAAATTGTGATTGCAGAAAACGGCGTGCATGCAAGTTTAAGCGCCTATAGCGCCGCCACCAAACTACAGGTGGCTTCGCAAACAGCTTTTGATGCGGCATTTACTGCTTACAAACAGGGTGTTGGCTCCCTTACCCAAGCAACGCTGGCCCAAACAGGGCTGCTTGATGCTCAACTGGGACAATCTGATACCTATTATGCTGCCCTGATTGCGGCAGTAAGCCTTGCTTTTGCAACTGGTTCCGTTGGTATGCCTTCAGCTTTTTAATCTGTGTGTATGGTAGCAAAAGCATTTTGGGTCATGGTCATCCACCATACCCACGGCTTGCATCCAGGCATAAACAATAACCGGACCGACAAACTTGAAACCACGTTCTTTCAAAGCCTTTGAAAGAGCCTGAGACTCTGGAGACTGGGCTAAAACTTGGCCTGTTACGTTACACAAAGGCGCACCCGGCACCATACTCCATGCAAATGTTGCGAAGTCTTCGCCTTTAGCCTGCATGGCCAGATAAGCACGTGCATTGCCGATGGTTGCTTCTATCTTGGCACGGGCCCGAATAATACCGGGGTCAGCCATCAACCGCTCAATATCCTGCTCATCAAACCGGGCGACCACTGCGGGGTCAAAACCTGCAAATGCCCGCAAGAACCCTTCCCGGCGCTTCAACACTGTTAACCACGATAATCCTGCCTGAAAGCCTTCCAGCATAAGCATGGCCCACAATTGTTGGCTCTCTTTTACGGGAACACCCCATTCTTCATCATGATAGGCACGCAATAACGGGTTAGTTTGCGCCCATGTGCAACGCGGGAGGTCTGGTGAAAATGGCTTATGGTTCATACGGCTTTTTACTACTCTTATGCCAGATAAACCAGAGGCCGCTTATCCTTCTTTCAACTCCGGCATAACAGTCAGGCTTACACTGTCCAGCATCCTACGCGCTGCCTGTTTGCCGTTCTTTAATCCTAAGGATGGAGAATCTTGATCCGGACCGTGCGGTGTAGGATCTGAATTCACCTCGAGATAGTTTTTCCAAGCATGATGCTGGAAAAAGAGCAGTAAGCCTGCCATTTCTTTCTCCTTAACTGCGTGTTGTTTCATTTTTCTATGCAGTCTGGGCGCGGCACCAGAGCGGCCCTGATCTTAACAATGCCCCAAACGGGAAAAAGTTTCCTCAATAAACAGGTAAAGCCCTGTTTATGGCTCTCCGTTAGTGATGCATCAAAACCACAGCCGGAACAGGGCGCCGTTTCTGATCACGGGATTAAGTTGACATTAATTCTCATTATCATTAGCTGGTCTGCATTATTCCGTTAACGCTTACCTGCCAGTAAAGCTGAACATGACACGCATTCGTCTCCCCTTGGTTTCTCTGCATCAGTTACCGCCACGGCGGTTTCTTTCTCTGGCTGTTGTCTGTACGGCTCTGGGCAGTGGAGCAGCTCTAGCGGCCCCTGCTGCCGTATCCCCCACAACGGCAGATACTCAGAAAAACGAGGATAAGACTGCTCAGCGCTCCCGTAACAAGGAGATTATAACCGTTACGGCTACCGGAAGATCCAAAGCATCTTCTGCCACAAAAACCAACACACCCATTATCCAATCTCCTCAAACTATTTCTATTATCAGTCGTGAAGAAATAGATTTACGTGCCTCTCCTACTGTTGCGGATGCACTGTCCTACACCGCTGGTGTACAGGCTGAACCCTCAGGTATTGATAGCCGGGTTGATGAGGTGTCTGTCCGTGGTTTTGGGGCTGGTGGCTTTTCATCCAATAATAACTTTGTTGATGGACTACGCCTTCCTTCTGGTGGGCAATGGACGCGTACCTCCTTTGATCCATTTGCTTTGCAGCAAATTGAAGTTTTAAAGGGTCCATCAGGCGCACTGTACGGGCAAACAGCACCGGGAGGTGTGGTCAATCTGGTGACAAAACGGCCCACTGCCCACCCTAAGGGAGAATTACTGCTACAAGGAGCAGGGTTTACCACTATGGATAACTGGCAGGGGCAAGCCTCTGGTGATGTTTCCGGGTCAATTTCCAAAAGCGGCAAAGTTGATGCGCGCCTTGTCGCACTGGCCCGCTATGGCGATACACAAGTCGATCATGTGCGGACGGGGCGTTATTATGTCTCTCCAAGCCTGACATGGCACATCACCGATCATACAGACTGGACTTTTTTAGGCCAGTATCAGCGTGATGAAGGTGGCTCCACTTTTCAGTTTCTACCAGCTACAGGAACGCTTTATGCATCCAACGGACGCCATATCTCCAACCATAGTTTTATTGGCGAACCCAAGTGGAATGTGTTTGACCGTGACCAATACATGGCTGGCTCTTTCTTTGAGCACCATTTTAACAAACATCTGACCCTCAGAAACAATACACGTTATACCAATTTGGACACGCTTTACCGGGCAACTGTTCTGTCCGGTGACACGCTTCAAAAATGTCCCTCAACTTTAAAAGGCTGTGTTGCTGGCCAGACGGTAAACCGTCGTGCGGTTGAAGGACGCGGTACCTCGCAAGGGGTGTCAACCGATACGCAATTTGAAGCGCGTTATGAAACAGGTCCGGTTAAACACATTATTTTAATTGGCACAGATTATTTCTATACAGACTGGAGCCATGAGCGTGATCTTGTAGCAAGCGCTCTGGTGCTACCAATATTAAATATTTTCGACCCAGCCACACGTGGGTCAACCGGTTTTGCCGGACACCTGTCCCCTCAGGTTTATACAGATACAGTCAGTGCGCAAAACGGCATTTATTTTCAGGACCAGATGACCTTTAAAGACCTGCATGTCACCCTAGGCGGGCGGCAGGACTGGGCGCGCGATAACACGTATAATCCGCTGACCCGCAAGCGCTATATTACCAACTCCAATGCCTTTACGTGGCGTGCTGGTGCCGTATATCAATTTAAAAATGGGCTGGCTCCTTACGCAAGTTACGCAACATCGTTCCAGCCTTTAGTGTCCGATCCCTCATCGTCTATTGATGGCACACCTTTCAAACCCACTACAGGCGACCAGTATGAGGCCGGACTGCGTTATCAGCGCGGCAAAAGCATTTACATTACTTTTGGGGCTTACCAGATCACCCAGAAGAACATGACATCTCCGGACCCAAATGGGACATTTTGCGGCACAAGCACATGCCTTGTGCAAACAGGAAAAGGCCGTGTCCGGGGTTTAGAGCTTGAAGGACGTGCAACATTACCATGGGACATGGCCGTTATTTTTACAGGCACCCGCAGCGATGCAAGAATAACCCGCTCCAATACATCCTCTGAAATTGGGAATTATTTGGCACAGGCTCCAAAATGGATGGCCTCTCTCTTCCTTGACCAGCGGATCAGACATGGCGCTCTGGCTGGGCTGGGGGTTGGTGGCGGTGTGCGCTACACAGGCGAAAGCTACGGGAACACATCCAACAGTCTTGCTATACAGGGCTACACCCTGTTCGATGTCTTTTTACGATATGACTTTGAAACCGCGCATCCTCGCCTGAGAGGGCTTTCGCTTTCTGTCAACGCACGTAACATTGCTGATAAACGCTTTGTAGCAACCTGCACGGGGGTAGCCGCCTGTTATTATGGGCAAGGCCGTAGTGTTACAGCCCGCCTACAATATAAGTGGTAATAAGACTATTTTCTTCATGTAGCTGCAAACCGTGGCTTGCAGCTACACAACTCCAGTGACTTACAAACACGCTCCCCATGCTCTTTTTCAAAGAAACTAGAGCATGATGTTCCATTTCACTTATTGTTCTGTAAGCCTTAAAATATACCAGTTGCTTCTAAGAATTACTGATCTTGCTGCTTTGCCGTTCAGCACTGTGGAGTTTTTGTAAAACAGGCTCACAGCTCACCTTAATTGGTAGAACCGCGGCTTCTAGTGTTAGTCTATCTGGTTACCGCGATCTGATTTAAACA
Source organism: Acetobacter sp. (assembly GCF_052102375.1). Taxonomy (GTDB): domain Bacteria; phylum Pseudomonadota; class Alphaproteobacteria; order Acetobacterales; family Acetobacteraceae; genus Acetobacter. The sequence goes on along the minus strand of NZ_JBQDXI010000023.1, from coordinate 4,030 downwards.
GAGAGTATAATAAACCCGTTTTTATCACACTCTCTATCAGACACTGAATTTTTACTTCGGCACCAGAAAATGCAGGCAGGATGCTAGGATAAAGAACGCTGCTGTGCTGAGCGCCCAGATAAGCACAAACCAGATCAAACGAACGCTCATGCGTTTAGGTGCACGATCTCCATTCCCGCCTATCATGTCAGTGATAACCATCTGCTTCGGTGACTTTCCCGCGAAACACCCGATACGAATAAATTGTGTAGGTTAAGATGATAGGAAGCAAGATAGCTGTGCCCACAAGCTGAAACATCTGGCTGGATGGTGGAGAAGACACATCCCACAATGTGAGTGCGGGCGGCACAGCGTAAGGCCAGATGGAAATGCCAAAGCCTGAAAGACAGAGGAAGAACCATCCCAGTGCGCACAAAAATGGTCCTTTGGAATGACCTTGCCGCAAACCAGCTACTAAAAGCCCACCCAAAACAGCAACAAGAACGGGCACAGGTGCTACAAACAGAAGGTTAGGCCATTCCGTCCAGCGCCGCAGATAGGGGGCATGAAGCAAAGGTGTCCAGATGCTTACAGCGACAATACAAACAATAAGCCCAAATGCCAGACGCCTTGCCCAATGCCGGCAAGAGTCCTCCAACTGCCCTGTTGTACGCCAGACAAGCCATGTTGCGCCCAGCAAAGCATAGCCACACATAACCGCGAACCCACACAGAATGCTGAACGGTGTAAGCCAGTCCAACGGGCCACCCGCAAAAGCACCCTCTGTCACTTTTACACCCTGAATAACCCCACCTAGAATGGCGCCCTGACAGAATGCACCAATCCCGGAGCCAACCATGAAGCCGATGGTCCACAGGCGCTCCTGTTTTGCGCCTTTTGTCATGACCCGAAATTCAAAGGCCACTCCGCGAAAAATAAGAGCCAGCAGCATCAAAACTATTGGCAAATAGAACGCAGGCAACAGGGTGGCATAGGCACCGGGGAACACCCCATACATCACAGCGCCACCCAGAACCATCCATGTCTCGTTTCCGTCCCAGACAGGGGCGATGGTGTTCATCATCACATCTCGACGGCCAGAGTCATGTTCCACGGCAAATAACATGCCGATGCCAAGATCAAACCCATCCAGAACAACGTAAATACTGATGGCCGCAATAAGGATGACAGCCCAGACAACAGGAAGCCAATAGGCAAGGTCTATCATGGTATTAGTGTCCTTTGTCTGAAGACGCATCAATAAGACCCGGATGCATACGGGTTGCCATAATATCAGACGCGTGATCGGGGCTTGCATCATGTTCGTTCTGGTCTGGAGCATGCCCGAGCAAACGGACCAGAATGCCTATTCCAGACCCAAAAACCAGCACATACACCACCACAAAAGCTGTCATGGTAACGGCTATGCTAGAGAGAGCGACCGGAGACACACTTTCTGACGTTCTTAACAGGCCATACACAGTCCACGGTTGGCGGCCCACTTCTGTTGTGACCCAACCACACAGCAGGGCTAAAAATCCAGCCGGAGCCATACATAACGCCACCCAATGAAACGCTGTATTACTAAACAGTGTTTTGGTACGCCGGAGCCACAAAGACCAGAACCCGACAAGCGCCATCACCATACCCAGACCAACCATAATCCGGAACGAGAAGAAAATAATGGGAGAAGGAGGACGCTGATCCTTGGGAAAATCCTTCAGGCCAGGGACTTTACCATCCAGACTATGTGTAAGAATTAAAGACCCCAACAGAGGCACTTTGAGTGCGTAATCCGTGCGCTCTGTTTGCATATTGGGAATACCAAACAGAATTTCTGGCGCGTGGGATTCCGTTTCCCAGTCCCCCTCCATCGCAGCAATCTTGGCTGGTTGGTATTTCAACGTGTTCAGACCATGTGCATCCCCTGCCATAATCTGCACAGGCGCTACGATAGCTGCCATCCACATGGCCATGGAAAACATGACACGGACGGCCTCACTCGTGTTTCTGCCCTCACGCCTTGCCTTGAGCATATGCCATGCTGCCGTCGCCCCCACGATGAACGCAACTGACAGGAAGGCTGCCAAACCCATATGGATAAGCCTGAACGGGAAGGAGGGATTGAAAATAATGGCCAACCAGTCTTCCGGCATAAACCGCCCGGTTGCAGGGTCTATCGAATATCCTTGCGGGGTTTGCATCCAGGAATTTGAGGAGAGAATCCAAGTCATGGAGATTAACGTGCCCACAGAAACACAGCACGTTGCTGCAAAGTGAAGCCCCCGACCAACCTTGTTCATGCCAAACAGCATGACACCCAGAAAGCCTGCTTCCAGAAAAAATGCTGTCATGACCTCATAAGAAAGAAGTACGCCTGTGATCGGGCCAGCTTTCTGCGAAAAAATGGACCAGTTGGTGCCAAATTCATAAGACATGACCAGCCCGGATACGACCCCCATGCCAAAAACGATAGAGAATATCTTGATCCAATATCGATAGAGATCAAGGAAAACAGAACGTTCTGTTTTCAGCCATAGTCCTTCCAGCACGGCCAGATACGCTGCCAAACCAATGGAAAAAGCCGGAAAAATAATATGGACACCAACAGTAAAGGCAAACTGAAAACGCGCCAGAAGGAGCGCCAGATCATGGGGGGGGGTGCATCGGTCTATTCCAAACGTGTCAAAGTAGCTTTTTCATGAAGGCCAAAAAAGCTGCTGTCATGCCAGCTTACGGAGGCTACGTGCCAATAGGTCTATTTGATCTACACTAGAGCAAGAGACTAACGCGGTCTAAGCGGAATGTTTTATCTCGTGATAAAAGATAATTATAAATTTTTAGAGACCGCTTATTATTTGAAACAACCTTATGTGTTAGCTAGAGTCTACAGTCATTTCCGTTGTAATGTTCTGACATAGTGATACTCATGTTGGAGCTATTAGACTTTGGCCACACCACAGCCTATCGATACCAAACTCACTCAGGCAGCCTTATTTCTGGTCCTGACATTTAAAGAATCTGCGCTGTCTGCGCCACAGGTTGCACAGGTTAAGGAACTGTTGGGAGATTTATCGTCTCTTGTGCGAGGTGTAGGTTTTCGAGTGCCAGATGGTAAACTCAGTTGTATTGCCGGAATTGGTTCCTCTGCATGGGATCAGATGTTCAACCAATCCCGCCCCAAGCATCTGCATGTTTTTAAGGAAATAAATGGCGTACACCGTGCGCCTTCTACGCCGGGGGACCTCTTATTCCACATTCGTGCCGCCCGCATGGATTTGTGCTTTGAACTTGGCGCAGCGATTGTGGACAGGTTGGGGGAAGTTGCTTCAGTACGTGATGAAGTACACGGATTTAAATATTTTGATGAGCGTGATCTGCTTGGTTTTGTAGACGGCACCGAAAATCCGACAGGGCAAGCCGCAGTTGATGCAAGCTTAATTGGTCAGGAAGACTCACAGTTTTCTGGTGGAAGTTACGTTATTATCCAGAAATATCTGCATGACCTTAAAAAATGGAATTCCATTCCAACCGAAACTCAGGAACATATTATCGGACGCAAAAAACTGTCTGATATTGAGCTGGCTGACTCAGTTAAGCCCAGTTATGCCCATAATGTGCTTACCAACATTGAGGAAAACGGACAGCAACTCCAAATTGTACGTGACAACATGCCCTTTGGAGAAATTGGCAAAGGGGAATTTGGTACCTACTTCATTGGGTATGCCTGCGACCCTACACGTATAGAGCAAATGCTAAACAATATGTTTGTCGGGAAGCCTGTTGGAAATTACGACCGTATTCTTGATGTGAGCACGCCTGTAACTGGCTGCCTTTTCTTTATTCCTACTGGTGATTTTCTAGACAATGCTGCGGCTTCGTAAGTTCAAAAGCTTTTAGCGTAACATTATCCTCCATACGCCTTCTGGGGTTATGGAGGATATCCAATCTGCTCGACAGAGTTTTTCATGAAGGGACCAAAAGCTACGTTTCATCCCGGATCGCGGCGTTATCGAGCCCTTAAAATGATGAGGAGTTTATAGGTGCACGC
>NZ_JBQDXI010000022.1:0-37209 GCF_052102375.1 Acetobacter sp. | reverse complement strand
ACTGAATTCTACAAAATGACCCAAAATTGCCTCAAGTGTGAGAAATCCGCGTCGATCGGCTGATACAGCGCGGGATTACCCCGGTCATCCCGCCAAAACGCAACAGAACGACACGACGGAAAACCGATTTTTCTCTCTACCGCGAACGGAACCTTGTTGAGAGGTTCTTCAATAAACTAAAGCAGTTTCGCGCTATCGCAACCCGCTACGATAAACTGAAATCGACCTTCCTCGCAGCCGTGCAGTTCGCCTCAATCATCATCCTGCTTAACTGACGACACGCCGTAAGAATAAAAAAACAAATGTAAACCACGTCCATATAATACGCAGATTGTGTTACTATGGACTTGGAAACGCCTTAAATGAGAATAATATAAACCTCAGCCATGTACTGTTAAGGTGCATGGCTGATGGTGCTTGCGTTATTGCATGGAAAATTTCACGCTGTCTTATCAGGGGTAATGCGTTACATAGCGCTCTGGTAAGGTGGCGGGAAACCGGAACACGGGTGTCCGGTCAACCATGATAGAGGCAAGATGTTGTTATGGAGAACCGGAATGGCGCGCTCCTGACCGGGAAAGCAGAGTTGCTTTTCGTGCTTGGGTTTGCGTCCCGTCTCCATGTGAAGAGAGCAGGATAGCGTGGAAAGACAGGAAGTAATCTCCCCAGGATCAGACCTTGGGCAGAGAATGAAAATTCTGCGTAAAGCAGCGGGAATGACACAGCAGCAAGTGGCAGATGCCCTTGGTGTCTCTCGTCCGGCTATTGCTTTTTGGGAAACTGGCCGGGAAGGCAGTGCTCGTAAACATATCCCAAAACTGGCAGCTCTGTTTGGTGTAGACCCGGAAATTTTTCTCACAGGTTATGTGCAGGCCGATATTCCGCTGACCGTCTCACCCGACGAATATGACATGATCAAAATGTACCGCATGCTTGACCCGTCTCGTAAGGTTTCTGCCCAGAAGTGGATAGAAAGACAGGTCAAGGTTTTGCAAAGCGGTGGAGATCCGACGCTCTAAGCCCAACAGGGCTTAGAAGTCTGCTTCCAGAGTGAAGTGGAAGGTACGGGGCAGGCCAGCATAGGCACTATTGTTTGCGCTTGCGCTGGCCCCGTTGAGAGACGTTGGGTAAACGGATGCCCAGTAACGAGCATTGGTTGCGTTTGAAACGCCAAAGCGGGCCATCCAAGGGTGGTGTGCTGCGCGGAAAGCAAAGCGCGTTCCCAGATCCAACGTGACGTAAGAATCAGCAAATGTGGTGTTCTGTACGTTGGCTGCCCGGCGGCCAACGTAGTGAACGTTTGCGTTGAATGCCAAGCGGGACGCGACGCTTCCCAAGGATGCAGGCAGCCGGTAGTCCAGCAGCACGTTAGCCTGAACCGGCGGTGCACCAACGACTTCCTTATGGCTGGTGGAGGCAACGCCGGTGCTGCCCATTTGCGCATCCATCCATGTCATGCCGCCCAATAGGGAGAGATTTGGAAGGATATAGCCAGCAAACTGTGCTTCTACGCCATAATTCCGCTGGTTGCCGAATGTATCAAAAACATGCGTGGTCGGGTCTGTAAAGGCATAAGGACGGGTCATACGGAACCCCGCAATATTGATCTGCATTTTGCGGATCATCACTTTATACCCAACCTCGTACTCTTCGCTACGTAGGGGGGCGGTATAGTCGTTAACGTTAGTTGCGCCAGCAGGGGCAATGCTACCGGCCTGGAACGCGCGCTCGTATGTGAAATAGACTGTCTGATTGTCTGTTGGTTTGTAGATCAGGCTGGTCATGGGGCTGAACGCTGCGGCACGATCATAACTTGAATGCGTGTGTTTAGCTGCCAGTGGGTTGCTCCAGCTGTCCGTGTGCAGCCAGCTCCAGGACAAGGTGCCCATGATGGACCAGTGTTTGTTGAACTGAAGTGTATCCCCAACAATAAGCGTCTGGTTGGAGACATAAGCTGAGCGATAGCGCCCGTGATAATAGGGCTGCTGACCATTTACCTGCTTGGGGTCATACATGGACATGGCCTGACCATTATTAAGCTTGAAGGTCTGACCTGTTGTCGGGTTGTAGTTGCCCATCATGTAGCCATTGGTGCCGATGACCAGATCATGCGTAATAAACCCGGTATGCACGCGACCATTCACGTAGGCGAGGTTACTGCCAACCCGGAAGTCATTGGCGGTGGTGGCTGCTGCAATGGTTTGCGTGAAGTCACCTGCATTGTTGATAAGGGTGTTAGCGTTCCCAAAAGATTGCCGGATAGCATCCTGATACAGACCGCCCAGCGTAACACTCCAGTTTTCGTTGAACTTGTGTTTGACCTTGGCCAGAAACGTATTGGTTTCCATATTATAGCCAGCATATTTCTGGCCTAGCCCGGGGTTGCTCAGGTCTGGGGCTTTGGGCAGATCTATGGTGCCACTATAGGCAAAGCCTGCGGCCTGCCCACGCTGCGCATAAGTGTAGTGGCTGGTGTCAACCTCAATGGTGGTTTTCTCATCCAGGCGGAAGTCAAAATCAGCGCTTACAAGGTTACGGCGCACCCAACTATCTTGCACATAAGTTGTGCCATCACCGTGCAGCAGGTTGAGGCGATAACCAAACCATTTGTTGCGGCCCAGGCGGCCTGACAGATCTGCATTTTCCATGAGCGTGCCGATGGAATCTACCCCAACAACAAGGCGATTTATGCGGCTGTCTGTTGGGCGTTTGAGCCCATATTCAAACGTACCAGCCGGGTTTTGAGCGCCATATAGCGCACCTGCCAGACCATTAAGAACTTGCAGACTGTCAAACTGTTCTGCGGCATAAGGCGTGGTGGAAACAGCGTTCAGCCCGTCAATACGGGTATTGGCGACCACGTCCGCCTCAAACCCGCGGGACTGAGGGCGGCTGGTATTGGGGTCTCCGCGTACCTCAAGCTGGACGGAGGGCAGATACGCCATCAGGTCGTTCATGTTGCGGGATTGCTGGTTGACGATAACGTCGTGTGGCACCGTCATGATAGAAAAAGGGGTGTCCAGCGTACGGCGGGTGCCAAGCGGTCCGAGCGCGGCTGTTGTCTTGTTGTAATCAGCCAAAGCACCAGAAGCGGCGCGCCCTTTGACAAGAATGGTCTCTTTCTTTCCCTGTACGTTGTCTGGTTTTTTAGCATGCGGTGCTATGGGCGCTTGCGGGCGTGTTGCTGGAGACCCCGCAACAGTTTGTGCCACAGAAAGTGACGTGTAGCAGGATGTAGCAAGTGCGCTGGCTGCGAGCAGAGTGTGAAGACGGTACTTCATGGGAGAAGCGGAGACCTTCTTGCTGGAAATGGCGATATGAGTGGAGTGCTTGTGACGCCATTCCCTCAGAATGTCTATATACCAACAAATATAAATGAGGAGCGTGACAAGATAACGACAGTGCTCAGTCTCATTCGATAGGCAAGCAGTTAAAAGGACAGATAAATGCCAATTAATCTCAGTATGTCACAACAAATAAGAGAGTTTTGAAATGACTGACCCTTATTTATTCGGTCAATACAAGGAACTTATAGTCTAAATCCGACTTTAGTTAGCAGTGTTTGCGTGGGGTATAAAAAGGGAGACGTAGCCAGAATGCGCTGGAGAAATATCTGTATGTCAGGACTGACGATGGCGGTTATGGGCGTCATGACGGTTGGCCCGGTAAAGGCGGCAGTTTTTTCTGAAGTTATGGCGCAGGCCCCGCAGGTTCAGGCCGGGCACTACAAAATTGAGAGCAACCGAACGCAGGTCATGTTCTCGGTCTCCTGTCTGAGTATGAGCCACTACAGAGGTCTTTTTTCTGGAGTGACAGGAGACCTCTCTCTAGACCCGGAGCATCCTGAACGCTCAAAAGTACACCTCATTATTCCTCTTGCATCTCTCACGACAACGACCAACGATGTGGCGCAGATGCTTCGCCAGCCATCGTGGCTGGATGTTGCAGACTATCCAGATGCAGAATTTACCTCCACGGACGTGGTGTATGATGGTCCTTCCCGTGCGAATGTAGCTGGTACACTGACATTGCGCGGGATTACGCAACAGGTGACGTTTAAAGCCTCTTTTCTGGGCGCAGGGCCTAATGTGGCTCAACATACATACAATGTTGGCTTTGAAGTGCGTGGTACCATCAGCCGGAGCGCATTTGGTATGGTGCAGTCCCCCGTTGCTGTTGGGGACGATGTGACATTGACGGCAAGTGGTGTTTTTGAAAAATCCTCTAATTAAGAATGTATTTTATCACGTTACTCTATTGCAGAGCCAATGCGGCAGCCGTAGCGACATCATGACGCAGCGCTACAACATTTCCTTTGCCATCTGGATGCACCCTGTTTGTCAGGATAAGCACTGCGGTTTCGGACTGTGGATCAAGCCAGAGTGATGTGCCCGTAAAACCCATGTGCCCGTAAGAGGTTGGCGGAAATACCGTGCCCCTTGGGGTAGAATAGTGGGTTGCGATATCCCACCCCAAACCCCGGATATCAGTCTTGCCAGAAGGCTGCTGGGGGGTGGACATAAGAACAAGTGTTTGAGGGGAGAGGGGAAAAGCAGACGCTTTGCCTGCCCTGCGTGCCAGCAGGGCTTTGGCATAATTCAACATGTCATCAGCGCAGGAGAACAGCCCAGCATGGCCCGCTACGCCGCCCATACGTCGTGTTGTGGGGTCATGCACGTCTCCACGCAGAATAAGCCCCCGCTCGTCATACTGTGTTGGCGCTATTGACGGGCGCAAGGCGGGGTCTGGAAGGAAAAAAGTACGTTTTAACCCAAGAGGAGAGAGAATGTTCTGTGTGGCATACTGGTCAAGCTGCATACCTGATAAGGTTTCAACAAGCAGGCCAAGAATAAGAAAATTGATGTCACTATAAACAAATATGCTGCCCGGTTTGTGAATGGGGGTGGCATTGAGTGCAAGGTTAAGGCCTGTTTGTTTGCCAACCCAAGGGGCGCCTAGGTCCACATCTGGTGGTAGGCCGGAATAGTGGGTTAGCAAATGCCTAATGGTAATATGCTGTTTTCCGTTTTCTGCGAATGCAGGCAGATAGTGAGCCACCGCATCATCCAGACCAAATTTCCCTTGCTCATATAACTGCATGACCGCAGGCGCAGTAATAAGCACTTTGGTAAGGGAGGCCATGTCAAACAAGGTGGACCATGACATGGGTTCTGGTGTGGGCGTCGTGGCTCTTAGGCCAAAAACGCCCGTCCACACAGTTTGACCGCCAGAACAAATGGCCGCTACGGCACCGGGTGTTTTGTGCTCTTTAATGGCGTTTTCAAAAAGTGCTGTGATACCGTCAAAGCAAGTTGATGCGTGTTCAGCCTGCGCTCTTGCTGCGCGTGGCATTGCGTAGAGGCTGGTACATGCAATCCCGGTTTTGAGAAAAAGCCGGCGGGAGGGGCGGGGTAGCATGCGGGGCTAAACTCCAAACAGATGAAGGCATGGTGGGGGGTATTAAAGCACAGTGGCGCTTTCTGGCCAGTTCAGCCTTTTAAGGCGCGACAAACCGGAATGTCAGATTAAAGCGGTGTGGCCCGGTAAGAGGGTGCTGCCCTGCGGCTAATGGTTTGACGCCATGATAATGCAGGCGTGCCTTGCCGCCCCATACCACAACATCACCATGCTCCAGTAGAAACGAAAAAGGGGGAATAGTGCGTGCAAGGCCGCCCCAGAGAAAATGAATTGATAACCCGAGAGAGACGGAAACGATGGGTTGGGTAAAATCCTTCTCATCCTTATCCTGATGCAGTCCCATACGGCTAGCTGCCTCATAACGGTTGATCAGGCAGGCATTGGGGTGGAACCCGGGAAAACCGGCCGCGTGTGCAGCGCATGTTGCCATTTGCGCAAAAAGCGCAGGTAGGGGCGGCCATGGCAGGTGTGAAAGCGGGTCTTGCGGTGTGTAGCGGTAGCCCGCTTTATCAGTCACCCAACCCAGAGCGCCGCAATTAGTCATGGCCGCAGAAAGCGTTCCCCCTCCGGGTGTTTGCATGGTACGGAGGGGGGCCAGTGCAGTGACAGTTTTTATGGCGGCATGGAGTGCCTCAGCGTCTGGTAGGGCAAAGCCACGCAAAACAATAGCACCGGGGCTAAGGGTTACGCGGCTGGGGCGCGTGTCTGGCAAAAGCAGGGACATTTGGGTGGCGGTACTTGCTGGGTCTGTCACAGTATTGCCCCTAAGCCGTGGTGCCTGTAACAGGCCAGACGGCAGACTGGTTGACGCAGAAGATAACGCCATGAAGCAATTTACTCTATAACAGGAAATCTGGCATACAAAACGCCAGCACTGTGAAGGCAGTGTGTTAGCCGGAATAGGTGGAAAAATCCGTGAAGACCATGCACGACATGATAATTATCAGGGGCGTACCCGCTCTTGTAGTGCTTGATGTTGAGACATTTGTCGTGCGCGGAGAATTTGTGGGCCTGAGTGAGCTTGTCTCTTTTCAGGCGCCACGGGTGTCGGAAGTGCGGGCCAGAGGGCAAGAGGCGCTCGATGCCTTTATTGCTGAATGCCGGGAGCAGGACAGGCACCCCCTCAAAAGGTATGGCGACAATAACGAACACTATGTGCTGGAAGATGTGTACGCTGAGCTGAAGGTGATAGCCGAGCAGCGGGGGCAGACGTTGGAGGTTTTTGTGAAGGAACAGAAACCTTTTGCCTACAAACGCAAAGCAACAGCGTTTGAGGAACTCATGCTGCATCAGAGAAAAATGGACATGCGGCATCGTAACGCTACCGAAGCAGACTAGTAAGAGCGGGGCTCGTTTGAAGGTAAAAAAAGCCTCACCTGAAAACAGGTGAGGCTTTAGACAAAGCTTTAAGTGGTTTTGGGAATGGTATCAGGCTTGATGATAGGCCTTGCTTGTGCCGGGTTTGATGGCGGAAACAAGCGCAACAACCGCAATATTGACCACAAGTGAAATCAAGCCGGTCGAAACATTGCCAGAGAAGAGGCCAAGAGCCACGGCGTGAACTGGTTTCAGCCCGTCCATCCAGCACAGCCCCATGCCGACACAGGTGCCGACAATCCACCCGGCCAGCATGGCGACGGCGGAGAAGCGAATACGTAGCAGACCCAGAATAAGTGCCGGGAACGTTTGCAGAATAATCACCCCGCCCAGAAGCTGGAAGTCAATGGCGAATTGTGCGTTCAGGAACATCACGCACAGCAGAGCGCCCACTTTGATGGCCAGTGCTGTCAGGCGGCTGTTTTGCACAGTACGCTGTTTTGCTGGCAGCAGATTATGGGTGACTAGGTTTGCCGCACCAATAGCCATAACTGCGGCTGGAACCAGTGCGCCAACCGCAATAGCGGCAAGACAGAAGCCACTAAACCATGCCGGGAAAACGGCCTGAAACAGCATTGGGACCACCAGCGAGGTGTTGGTGGTGTTGACGCCCGCTACATGGGCCATGAAGCCCAGCATGGCAATAAGCCCGAGCACAATGGTGTAGATGGGCAGGAATACGGCGTTCTGCTTGATGGTATCAGCAGAGCGTGCGGCCAGAATACCCGTCAGCGTATGCGGGTAGAGGAAGGCTGCCAGAGCGGAGGAAAGAGCCAGTGTTGCATAAGGCAAGCCCATGCCAGCCTTCAGGACAGGCTGTGTGTGATCGGTTCCCGCAAACAGTGCTGCGTAGCCACCCATATGCAGTGGGATGACGGTTACAGCAACCAGTACGGCAATATAGATCATGATGTCTTTGATAAAGGCCGTAAGGGCTGGGGCATGCAACCCACCGAGCCATGTATAGGCAGCCAGAGACAGGAACGCGATAATCAGCGGGATGTCGCCCGGCAGGCCCAGCGCCTGAATAACTGTACGGATGCCAATAAGCTGAAGAGCAATATAGGGCATAACCGCAACAAGGCCGGTTATGGCTACAATAATTTCCAGCGCGCGGCTGTCAAAGCGTGCTCTGACAATATCGGCAGCCGTGGTGTGTCCGCCTTTTTGGGCAATGCGCCAGAGCTTGGGCATAACCAGAAAAATAAAAGGGTACACAATAATGGTGTAGGGTAGAGCGAAGAAGCCATACCCGCCAACTGCGTACACCAGAGCGGGCACGGCAATGACGGTATAGGCGGTATAGAAATCTCCCCCGACCAGAAACCACGTGACCCACGGGCCGAACTGTCGCCCACCAAGAGACCAGTCTTCTCCACCCTGCGCAGCTTGGCCGCGGCTAAAGAGTTTGCGGATCCATTGAATGGAGCTGCCAATAACAATTGTCGCGGCAAAAAAGACGATGAAGACGCCAAGCGCCCACGGATTGACGGTGCTCATACGTCACGCCCCTTTTTCCAGACAATCCAGATAATGACAGATGTCACGGGCACCCAGGCAAGTTGGTACCAGTAAAAGAACGGGAAACCGAACAGAGCCGGTGTGTACCGGTCATAGAGCGGCGTCCACAGCAGCCCCAGAAAGGGCAGCAGCAGGAGCAGGTTCATAAATTTCATGATATAACGGCCAAAAGTTATTTTTTTTTGTTGCGACCGTATTAGTCATGCAGAGCAGCTTGGGTGGTGTCAATCACCATTCACGGTGCCGGGCGGAGCATTAGGTAGCCGTGTGGTGCAGGTGTCACAGACACGCACACGTGTTATAACGTATTTTTGAAAAATATTAAGTTATAACACGTGTTTGTTATATCAAGTTGATGTCTTGCGGTGTTGCAAAACCTTGTTCAGTTTGTCGCTGTAGGCGCGGTAACTGCCCTCTGGCACGCAGCCCATTTCTTCCAGATCTTCAAGGTCTGCCCCTCGGTTGATCCAGCTATTAACCTCCCGGAAATCCAGTGCGGAAGGTATGGTGCGGCCTTCAAACACCAGAGGATTTTCTTCGCCTTCTGTCGCGCCAAAAGGCATGAAGGACGCCTCATCCGGTGCCTTGGTATTGGCCAGACTGATTTCCCCACAAATCACCGTCTTATCATTGAGTGTGTGTGTGCTGATTTTGCGGAAATGCGCCGGTGTTTCCGGAAACTTGCTGGCAAGGGTTTTCAGGGTGGTTTTGACGAAGGGCGTTGCGGTTTTATCGCTTCCGTCCACTACAGTCTGTGCCCATGCAGGAACAGCAGGCGCAAGCAGGCTGAGGGAGAGTAAAAAAGCGCGCTTCATGTCTTCAGGTCCTTTTAACTGGCTGGGCATATGGTAGGGCTTATGGCGGTAAGATCAACCGGGGGCCGGTTGGCGGCCTGAACCATAAGGGCGGCGCAGGGCCAGAGCCGGTGTGGGGAGAGGTTGGCGCAACTTAGTTTGCCGCCGGTGGTAGGGGCTTTAACCCCTGTAGTACCGGGTAGGGAAAGTGGAAGGCCCCGCAGGCTGCGGGCTGCCAAAAAGCCAAAACATTCGGCTTCCAGAGCATCGCCATCCCACCCCAGCACTTCCACTGGCTGGATTGTGCCGGAAAGACAACTGCGTAGCGCTGCCATAATGGCGGGGTTATGGCGGCCACCGCCACACACAAACCACGCCTCCGGTGGATGTGGTAGCTGTGTGCTGGCTACAGCATGGGCCGTAAATGCCGCCAGTGTTGCAGCTCCATCCGCTGGGCTAAGGGAGGAGACATACTCCAACCCCTTATGAAAGCTTAGCCGGTCAAGGGATTTGGGAAGGCTTTGGGCAAAGAACGGATGGTCCATAAGCTGGGCTAGTACCGCCTTGTTCACGGTGCCACTTAACGCTAACGCGCCATCTTTATCGTAGGTCTGGCCGGTATGCTGGTAGGTCCAGTCATCCAATAGGGCGTTGCCGGGGCCTGTGTCACAGGCCAACACGGTGCCAGATGGGTCCAGATAAGTCAGGTTGGCCACGCCGCCAATATTCAGTACGGCAACCGGGCGCTTCTGTCCCTGCAACAAAGCTGCATGGTAGAGCGGTGCTAACGGTGCGCCTTCTCCTCCGGCCTCTACATCTGCGCTGCGAAAATCATGCACAACCGGTGTCTGGGTTTGCGCTGACAGGGCTGTAGCGTCACCAATCTGCCATGTGCGACCGGGCTGGTGCAAAATGGTTTGCCCATGAAAACCTATCAGGTCTGGCACTAACCCTCCTGCCTGCACACACAGGGCTGCAACCGCTTGGGCGTGACACTGTGTTACGGCTTGGCTTGCGGCCAGCACCTGAGGGTCGTGCGCGTCCAGATGTGCAGCCTTGTCCAGCAGAGCACGGAGCATTGTGCGTGTAGCCGCAGGGTAAGGATGGGTGAGTGAGGGGCCGCGCCACGCAACCTGCACACCGTCTGTCACCAATATGGCGGCGTCCACTCCGTCCAGCGATGTGCCGCTCATCAGGCCGATAGTAGTCAACAGGGGCTTAGAGGAAGCAGAATGGTCGCTCATGGTGCCGGAGGTGGGGCGCTCAACCCTTGCAGAATTTTGTGGGTGTTCACCTGCCAAAGCAAAATCTTATCCTGCCCATTTTCCGTCACATGCAGGGCCAACAGCCCGTCCTGAACGCGGGTCACGCTGAGCAGTCTGGTGCCAGCAGGCAGGGTGGGGGGAGCGGACTCTGGCATTGTGTCCTGCAACGGTACGGCAGGGGGCAAGGCAGGCGGGGTAGGGTGGCTGTTCATCCTGTGAATAATCACGCCCACCAAGGTTACAGTGCCTGCGACAATCAGTACGCCCATACCAATAACCGCCGCGAGAAGAGCTTTGGATGTGCGGGGTGGTGCTTCTAGCTGATCCACAGTCTGTCCTGTCCTGAATGTTCAGAGGCGTTTGGTCTGCCCGTTTTTTACAAACCAGCAGGCCATGAGTGCCCTGTCATTTACGCAGGCGCAAGAGGGGAAGACTTGGTGAGGGACGAGCCAGAGGGAGCGGCTTCCTCTTAGTGGCAGCCACCGCCCTTTTTATCACATCCTTTGCAGCCCCCACATCCAGAGCTTGCGCCATTGGGTGTGGCAAGGCGCTCAGCCTTTGCTCTCAATGACGGGAATGCCTGCGTCCCTTGGAGTGAGCCCGCAAGCGCACGCCAGAAAGGTATGGTGGCAGTTGGAGCCAGACGTTGTAGCCAGTAAGCAGCACAACACAGCACGAGAACAGTAACGATAAGAATTTGAACCACAGGAAGCCTCCTGTTTCTATCCGCTGATAAGTCGTGTCAGATGGTATGTCAGGAAAGCAGCAGCATACGCCATACCAAACAGGTAGCCTGCCGTAACGACAACCAACCGCCATGACCCGGTTTCCCGCCGGATAACGGCAAGGGTGGAAAAGCATTGGGGAGCGTACACATACCATGCCAGTAGAGACAGGGCTGTTGCAAGGCTCCATTGAGAAGACAGGAGCGGCGTAAGTTGTGATGCCGCATCGGCCTCTGAAGCGCCTACGGAGTAAACAGTAGCCAACGCGCTCACCGCAACCTCACGCGCGGCAAGGCCGGGGATGAGCGCTACGCAGATCTGCCAGTTGAACCCGAGTGGTTGGAAAAACGGAAGCATCAGATGCCCGATACGCCCCGCCAGACTGTAATCGATAGCGGGGCCAGTGGCACCCGCTGGTGGCGCAGGAAAGCTGGATAAAGCCCATAGCAATACGCTGAGTGTGACGATAATGCTGCCCACGCGGGAGAGAAAAATACGGGCACGGTGCCAGAGCTCAACTGTCAGACTTTGCAGGCCGGGTAGCCGATAGCTTGGCAACTCAAGCAAGAGCGGGTGTTCTTCCGTGTCCCGCCGTTTCATAACACGCGCGACAATCAATGCGCTTAAAATGGCGGCTCCGTAGAGTGCAAACAGGACCAGCCCCTGCACATTGAAAATGCCGCCAATACGGCGCGCAGGCACAAAAGCCCCAATTAATAGCGCATAGACCGGTAGCCGTGCTGAGCAGGTCATGAGGGGGGCTATCAGAATGGTGACCATACGGTCCCGGGGGTTCTGAATAGTCCGGGTGGACATGATGCCCGGTACAGCGCAAGCAAAGCTTGAGAGGAGGGGGATAAAGGAGCGCCCGCTCAACCCGGCGGACGCCATGAGCTTATCCAGCATGAAGGCCGCACGCGGCAGATATCCCGATTCCTCGAGGGCAAGAATCCAGAGGAACAGAATCAGGATTTGAGGCAGAAACACGATAACCGTGCCAGCCCCTGCAATAATGCCATCCACAATCAGGCTGTTCAAAGCCCCGGCTGGTAGAAGCGTGCCGACAAAGTCCCCCAACTGCTTCATGCTGTCTTCCAGCAGGTCCATGAAAGGCTGTGCCCAAGAGAACACCGCCTGAAACATGATGAACAGCAGAACAAAAAGGATGCACATGCCCCAGACAGGGTGCAGCACCCACCGGTCCAGCTTGTCTTCCAGTGCCTGCCTGCGCTCAGAGACACGTGAAACACACAGTGACAGGATACGCCGCACTTCATCATGCAGGTCTGTACCCGGCGGCAGCGGGGTGGGTACGCCGGGGGATGGACCATCCAACGCTGTCAGGAGCGGTTGTGCCCCGCCCCGTTTGACCCCTATGGTTGTGACGACCGGCACGCCAAGTTCCGCCTGGAGGCGCGGCACATCAATCGCCAAACCCTGCTTTTGTATGGCGTCAATCATATTGAGCACCACAATCATGGGGCGGCCCAACTGGCGCAGTTCCAGCATAAAGCGCAGATGCAGCCGTAGGTTGACCGCCGCTACCACGCTTACCAGTAGGTCGGGAGCGGGCTCACCCTTATAAACGCCCATACAGACGTCCCGCGTTACGGCTTCATCTGGGCTGGTGGCGGCAAGGCTGTATGTACCCGGCAGATCCAGCACCTGCACCTTGCGCCCGGCAGCAGTAACCAGCCGACCTGCCTTACGCTCCACCGTAACACCGGCATAATTGGCGACCTTCTGACGGCTGCCAGTTAATTGGTTGAACAGGGCCGTTTTGCCGCAGTTGGGGTTGCCAACCAGTGCAATCCGTAACGGAGGGAGGGAGCCGCTCATGCTACAGGGTCTCCCCGGGGGTACGCAGGACAATCCGTGCGGCTTCCGAGCAGCGTAGGGCAAAGCGCGTAAAGCCAATTTCCACCGCCATGGGGTCTCCGCCCAATGGGCCAAACGCAATAACTGTCACAGGTTCACCCGGCACGAAGCCCAACTCGTTCAACCTTTGTGCAATGGCATCAGAAGGAGAGAGCGCTTCTACGCGGTCAATGATACCTGTGCTGCGGAGGGAGAGCTGGTTTAAGCGCAAAGCTGGTCAATCCTGCTTGGACAGAGAACACAGAGTAACATAGCTGTTACGGCGTATGTTGAGAATGATCCTTAATTCCAATCCGGGTGCCTGTCCATGCCGGGATGTGGTGGCTGTTTTGCAGTCCTGTAGTCACGCAATAACTGGCTCGCGCAACAGTTCTGGGTGCCTTGTGAGGATTTTACGTGCAATTCTGCGCGCTGGCGCTTATCAACGGGACCAGCACTCTTTATAGACCGTAACGCAACCGCCCCGTTAACGAGAATGGAGGCGGGACAACGCGCAGGGAAAATCAGGCACACTTCATGGATATCCGCAATATCGCCATCATTGCACACGTCGATCATGGCAAGACCACTCTCGTTGATGAACTGCTGAAACAGTCTGGCTCCTTCCATGAGCATCAGCACGTTGCTGAACGCGCCATGGACAGCAATGACCTGGAACGTGAGCGTGGCATTACCATTCTGGCGAAATGCACCTCCGTTGTGTGGAACAACACCCGCATCAACATTATTGATACACCCGGACACGCTGACTTCGGCGGGGAAGTGGAGCGTATTCTCAGCATGGTGGACGGCGCTGTTGTGCTGGTCGACTCCGCTGAAGGCGCATTGCCCCAGACCAAGTTTGTGGTTGGTAAGGCCCTTGCCCGTGGCCTGAAGCCAATTGTGGTTGTGAACAAGATTGACCGTGGTGATGCTCGCCCGGACGAAGTGCACAACGAAATTTTTGATCTGTTCGCCTCTCTGGGTGCGAACGATGAACAGCTTGACTTCCCGATGCTGTACGCATCTGGCCGTCAGGGCTGGGCTGATATTGAGCTGGATGGTCCGCGCAAAGACCTGAGCCCAATGTTTGATCTGATCCTCCGTCATGTTCCGGCTCCGGCGCTGGACAAAGACAAGCCGTTCGCCATGACGGCCACCATTCTGGAGAACGACAACTTCCTTGGTCGCGTTCTGACAGGTCGTGTTGAGCAGGGCCGCGCCCGTGTGAACATGCCGGTTAAAGTGCTGCGTGCTGACGGTTCTACCGTTGAAACAGGCCGTCTGACCAAGCTGCTGTCTTTCCGTGGCCTTGAGCGCGTGGCTGTTGAAGAAGTTGAAGCGGGTGACATTGTGGCCGTTGCTGGCCTGTCCGAAGCAACAATTCCTGACACCATTGCTGCACCGGAAGTTGTAGAACCGCTGAAGGCGATTCCGGTTGATCCGCCGACGCTGTCCATGACCTTCCGCCTGAACGATGGCCCTCTGGGTGGCCGTGAAGGCAAGAAAGTGACATCACGCCAGATTCGTGACCGTCTCTTCAAGGAAACCGAGAGCAATATTGCTATTCGCGTGAGCGAAAGCCCGGAAAGCGAAGCGTTTGAAGTTGCTGGCCGTGGCGAACTTCAGCTTGGTGTTCTCATTGAAACAATGCGCCGTGAAGGGTTCGAGCTGACCATTGGTCGCCCCCGCGTGCTGTATCAAACCAATGAAGAAACTGGTGAGCGCGAAGAGCCTTACGAAGAAGTCATGATCGACGTGGACGAGCCTTATTCCGGCGTTGTCGTGGAGAAAATGTCTCTGCGTAAAGGCCAGATGCAGGATATGCGCCCATCCGGTGGTGATAAGGTCCGTCTGACCTTCATCATCCCGTCACGTGGTCTGATCGGCTATCATGGTGAATTCCTGACCGACACGCGCGGCACAGGCATCATGAACCGTCTGTTCCATGGGTATCAGCCTTATGCTGGTTCCATCGAAGGCCGCCGCAATGGGTCTCTGATCTCTGCGGAAGATGGTAACACCACCACCTACTCCCTGTTCTCTCTGCAGGATCGTGGGACGCTGTTTGTTGATGCTGGCGAAAAAGTTTACGTTGGCATGATCATTGGTGAACATTCCCGTGAGAACGATCTGGAAGTGAACGGTGTTCGTGAAAAGAAACTCACCAACATGCGTGCTTCTGGTAAAGACGATGCGCTGTTCCTGACACCGCCACGCCGTATGTCTCTGGAGCAGGCTATTGCTTACATTGAAGACGATGAACTGGTGGAAGTAACGCCATCTGCCATCCGTCTGCGTAAGCGCTACCTCGATCCTAACGAGCGTAAGAAGCGTGAACGTAAAGGCGATGCAGCCAACTAAGGCTGCATAACCTAAACGCGTAGAAAATAGCCTGTTTGCACGATTGTGCAGGCAGGCTATTTTTGTTTGGGCGTACCGTTATCAGAGTACCGATGGCCTGTGCAGGAATGTGTCTGCATTAAGGTTGGTATGCGTCAAACTGACGGCAACCCTCTGTTTTTCATGAATTATTGTACGAGACGGCAGCAAGGCGTCATGCTATGAATCGGCACAGGGCTGGCGCGTATATGGTGCCACATACAGAGTGACATAATAGCTTAGCGTTTTATCCGGCCCAACTATTTTGGGAGAGAGTTTCTTATGATTTCTCGTCGTTTCCTCGCTATCGTTTCCACCGTTGCCCTGATGGGTGCCGCTGCTCCCTCTTTCGCTCAGCAAGTAGCAGCTCCTGCTGCACCAGAAGCTCCTGCTGCTTCTGCTCCAGCCGCTACAGCACCTGCCACACCAGAAGCAGCTCCTGCTCCTGCTGGTGCAGACGAAGCAGCTAAACCAGCTGACACATCCAAGAAAACCAAAAAACACCACAGTGGCAAAAAGCACCACCATGGTCATAAAAAGAGCAAGAAAGCTGCTACAACAGACGCAACGTCTTCAGATGCGCCTGCTGCTCAGTAATGTTGCAGATACGGGCGGAAGGTTAATTCTGCCCGGATGCATCTGAAAAGTTTGCACAAAAAAACAGGGCCGAGGGAAACCTCAGGCCCTGTTTTTTATGAAAAACCGAATTTAGCGGTAACGGTCGAGCGAGAGATCCAAGGCCGGAATGTCAGGTTTTCTGCCATGCACCAAGTCTGCAATCAGACGGCCAGACCCGCAGGCCATGGTCCAGCCCAACGTACCGTGGCCGGTATTGAGCCATAGATTTTTGAAGCCGGAGACCCCTCCAATAACCGGGGTTCCATCCGGCGTGCAGGGGCGCAGGCCAGCCCAGTAATGAGCAGCACTTAAATCTCCTCCGCCGAATAATTCGGAGAAGGACAATTCCAGCGCTTCCCGACGGTCTGGGCTTAACCGCATGGAATAGCCGGTGAGCTCAGCAGTACCACCAACACGAATACGGTTGCCCAAGCGCGTGATGGCCACTTTATAGGTTTCGTCATTTACAGTGGACAGAGGGGCGTGGGTTTCGTCAGTGAGGGGCAGGGTCAGAGAATAGCCCTTCACAGGGTAAACCGGTAGCCGGATGCCAAGCGGTTTCAGCAAAAGCGGGCTGTAACTGCCCATGGATACAATATAGGCGTCCCCCCGCACATGCCCTGCGCTTGTACGAATAGACATGACTTCATCAGCGGCGGCATCAACGCCTTTTACTACTGTGTCATAGCGAAACTTTACGCCAAGTGCCGCAGCCATTTTAGCTAACCGCTGCGTGAAGATATGGGCATCGCCGGACTGGTCACCCGGCAGGTAAAGGCCACCTTTTAAAAGGTGGCGGGCATGCGTCAGGCCGGGTTCACGCGCCAGAATCTGGTCAACATTCAGCAGAGCATGAGGGATAGCGCTGTCAGACAGCAACTTCATGTCATGCCGCGCCTTATCAATCTGCTTGTTTGTGCGGAAGAGCTGAATCAGGCCGCGTTGCCGGTCATCATATGTCAGGCCCGTTTCTTCACGGAGGGCGTCAAGGCAATCCCGGCTATATTCGGCAACACGCAGCATGCGGGATTTGTTTATGTCGTAAGCATGGGCGTTACAGTTCTTGAGCACTTGCTCCATGAACCGGAACATGGCCCAGTCAAACCGCTTGCGAACCACCAACGGACTGTGGTTGCGCTGAAGCATCCATTTTAAGGCAAGCCGGGGGAGGGCAGGGCCAGCCCAAGGGGTTGAGTAACCGGGCGAAACCTGACCAGCATTAGCAAAAGAGGTTTCAAGCCCCGGACCGGGTTGGCGGTCTACAACAGTGACCTCATGTCCCAGCTTTGCAAGATACCAAGCCGAAGCCGTGCCAACAACACCAGCACCGAGAATGATGACCCTCATATTTTCATCCTCTCCGGTGAGTGAGAAGCTGGCGGTCTCTACCGCGTGAACCTTGACCTGTCACAACGTCATTCCAGAGGCGAGGTGCCCGCAAGAATGCGTAAAAAGGCCAGATGCTGGTGACTGAACGCTCTTACGGCCCATTCTTGGCAGTTTAATGTCAGGCTGTGGCGGGGGCAGGCTCCCTTCTCCAGCCAAAAGCGTTTCGTATGCGTTATCGAGAACAGGATAAGTGAAGAAGAGACCTCGTAGACAAAAACGGTCAAAACGCACGAGGTCCATCCTTATTGCACTTAAACTTTCATTAAGCGTTTACTTTTCCATACCAACAAGGGTCTGCCAAGAGGTTATACTGCGGGAACACCCTTGCTGGTGGAATACTCGAAATGCAAAGCCTGATCTGGATTAACAATCGGGTAGATGGAGTGGGCGGCCATAGCCCCTTCACTAAAGCCTTGCAGGATCAGTTTCAGCTTGCCGGGGTAGGTTGCTACGTCGCCAATGGCAAACACGCCTGGCAGTGACGTTTCGCAACTGGACGGAACGACTGGAATGGTTGAGCGCACGGTATCCATCCCCCAGCGGGCAATGGGGCCAAGGTCTGTCGCCAGACCAAAGAATGGCAGAAGGGTATCAGCTTCCAGTGTGCGGGTGGCTCCATCTAGGTCTGCAACTTCTACAGCCGCCAATGCGCCATCCTGCCCGTGTAGGGCATGAAGCTGGTAAGGCACTACTTTTTCAATCTGACCCGCGGCAACGGCTTCATCTAACTGGCGTAAGCTTTCAGGTGCGCCCCGGAAACGGTCCCGGCGGTGCACAAGATAGAGCTTCTTTGCTATGTCTTTCAGCGCCAGAGCCCAGTCCAGAGCTGAATCGCCGCCACCGGCGATGACAATGCTACGGCCTTCGAAATCTGCCTTGCGGCGGACGTAATATTGTACCGCACCTGAGTTCTCAAACCCTTCCAGCCCATCCAGCGGTGGGCGGTTTGGCCCAAAAGCGCCAGCCCCGGCCGCAATAATAACGGCTTTGGCTTTAATCTGAGTGCCTTTGTCTGTGCCCAGCGTAAAGTCACCTCTATGGCCAGTCAGGCTGTCCAGCCGGTGCTTAAGAAGGCGTGGGATGTCAAACGGGGCCAACTGTTTTTCAAGGTTGGCAATAAGCTGTGCGCCTTCAACAGCCGGGCAGGCCGGAATATCGTAAATCGGTTTTTCTGGGTAGAGTGCCACGCACTGGCCGCCAACTTCTGGCAACACATCAATTAGCAGGCAGCGCAACCGCAGCATGGCGCACTGAAAGGCGGCAAACAGCCCGGTGGGGCCAGCGCCAATAATGGCAACATCGGTTTCAATCTGCGTCTCGGTCATGGCGCGAAGCGTCTCCCTACTGTGCTGCGGTAATAGTGCGCAATATAACGTGTTGTGCGCTAGCACGCTTGCCCGCGCAATGGGAGCCCCCGTCTGGCAACCCACAAAAAAAGGGAGTGCCGTGAAGCCCCCCCTTTCTTGTAACCCGCTAAACCGAAAACTCAGGACCGCGAGAGTTCTTTCTTCAGGCCTGCATCCAGCACATCAAGGAAGGGCTGGGTGTCCAGCCACTGGGTATCCTTGCCAACAAGCAGGGCTAGATCCTTGGTCATTTTGCCACTTTCAACCGTGTCTATGCACACTTTCTCAAGGGCATGAGCAAAGTTTACAACGTCTGGCGTGTTATCAAACTTGCCCCGGTAAGCCAGACCGCGTGTCCAGGCAAAAATGGAGGCAATCGGGTTTGTGCTGGTGGGCTTGCCTTTCTGGTGCTCACGGTAATGCCGCGTTACGGTGCCATGGGCGGCTTCCGCCTCCACCACTTCTCCTGATGGGCTGAGCAGAACGGAAGTCATGAGGCCGAGGCTCCCAAAACCTTGTGCCACAATGTCACTCTGCACATCGCCATCATAATTTTTACAGGCCCAAACATACCCGCCTTTCCATTTCAGGGCGCAGGCGACCATGTCATCAATCAGGCGGTGTTCGTAGGTAAGGCCAGCTTTTTCAAAGTCAGCCTTGAATTCCCGGTCGTACACTTCCTGAAAAATGTCCTTGAACATGCCGTCATAGGCTTTCAGGATTGTGTTCTTGGTGGACAGATAAACCGGGAAACCCCGGTCGCGCCCATAGGAGAGGGAGGCGCGGGCAAACCCTTCAATGGATGCACGGGTATTATGCATGCCAAGGGCCACGCCGGGGCCTTTGAAGTCATGCACATCCAGCGTCACGGTTTCTCCGCCATCATCGGGAACGTAAGATAGCGTCAGTTTGCCCGGTCCGGGAATTTTGGTTTCAACTGCGCGGTAAATGTCACCATAAGCGTGGCGGCCAATCACTATTGGCTGCGTCCAGTGCGGTACAAGGCGCGGTACGTTGGTGCAGATAATGGGTTCACGGAAAATGGTGCCATCCAGAATATTGCGGATGGTGCCGTTTGGTGAACGATACATGCGCTTGAGGCCAAACTCCTGCACGCGCGCCTCGTCCGGCGTAATGGTGGCGCATTTAACGGCTACACCATAGCGTTTGGTGGCCTCGGCGGCCTCAACTGTTACTTTGTCGTCTGTCGCATCACGGTGTTCAATGCCCAGATCATAATATTTCAGGTCAATGTCCAGGTAGGGCAGAATCAGCCGTTCCCGAATGAAATGCCAGATAATGCGGGTCATTTCGTCCCCATCCATCTCAACGACGGGGTTTTTGACCTTGATCTTTGCCATAAGAGAAATCCGTTCCCAAAAATCGCGAAAAAGTGCGCTGTGCGCATGACCGCCATGCAATAGACGGATAAACGGACTAATCCGGGCGTTCTGTTGCGGCCACTCACATTCCAGATAGCGGGCAGGGGCTTCATGCACTACAGGCTGGTATAATTGCGCAAAAAAACGCAGTTTGCCGCAGCTTGCCGATCTGTTCTAGGAACAGACATCACAATATGGTCAGGGCTTTATGACAGCAACTTTGTCTTCCACGCCCAGCCGCACACAGTCTTTCTCGGTGGTGCTTGCCATTGAGCTGTGGGAGCGGTTTGGGTTTTACGGCATGCAGGGCATCCTGCTGCTTTACATGGTGCAACGGCTTGGCTTTGGTGACGCACAGGCCAACCTGCTCTGGGGCACTTTTTCCGCAGTAACTTACGCGGCACCCGCTATTGGTGGCTGGATAGGGGACACTGTTCTTGGGTCCCGGCGCACCATGGTTATGGGTACCATGGTGCTAACCTTGGGCTATACCCTGTTGGGGCTGGACCTGAACGGCCAGATGGCCCTGTATGTGGCACTTTCTGTTATTGCGTTAGGCAATGGGCTTTTCAAAGCTAATGCCGCTAATCTTGTCCGCCGCATTTATGAAGGGGATGACGCCCGCATAGATGTTGCCTTCACCTATTATTACATGAGCATCAATGTTGGCTCTACAGTGTCGCTTTTGCTGACACCGTGGATGCAGCAGCATTATGGCTGGGGGCCTCCGTTCCTTGTCTGTGCAGCCGGTCTTGCTTTTGGGTTGCTCTGCTACATGCTGTTTCAGAGCCGCCTCAAAGCCATTGGCTCAGCCCCCGACTTCCAACCGATTGTACTCTCCCGTCTGGCCGCAGTGCTGGGTGGGATGGTTGTGGCGCTGGCTGTTATGGTGGGTATTCTGGGCTCCCCCGGTCTCGGGCGGGCCTGTGTCTGGCTGGCGGCCAGTATTATAGCCGTTATCTGGGTTGTGTTGTATCGGCGCGCTGCACCGGCCTATAGGCCGGGCCTGCGGCTGGCCTATCTGCTCATTGTGCAAACCATGCTGTATTTTGTGTTCTATCAGCAGATGGTTACGTCACTGACCCTGTTTGCTCTGCGGGATGTGGCGTCTCAGTTCACAGTGTTCGGGGTGCCGCTGTTTTCATTATCCGCCGGACAGTTTCAGGCCCTTAATCCCGTATGGATTATGGCGGCCAGTCCAATTCTGTCATGGGTTTACAAAACCATGGAGGACCGGGGCTGGAACTTCCCGATAGCTGAAAAATTCATTGTCGGGTTTTCCCTTGTCGCTCTGTCTTTCCTTATCTGGTGGCTGAGTGCTGCTAACAGCACCACGCTGGTGTCACCATGGGTTATGTTCTGGGCTTATGGTGCTTTGTCAGTAGGGGAGTTGTTAATCAGCGCTTTGGGGCTGGCAGTGGTTGCGCGCTATGTGCCTGCTAACATCGGTGCCTTCATGATGGGCAGTTATTGCGTGTCAAACGGCGTGGCGATGTATCTGGGTAGCATGGTTGCTAACCTCGCTGCGGTTGGTGCCAGCGTGGGGGATGGAGGACCAGCAGTGACCCTGCCCATTTATGCTGACCTGTTCCGTACCCTGTTTATTATGGCTGTGGGCTGTACGTTGGTGTTTGTCGTGTGTTTGCCTTTCACACGGCGTTGGGACGCACAACATCGTGCGGCGCAGGCTGCGGCAAAGCTCGATTTGGCTGCCTGATCTATCTGACGGGCAAAGCCGAAATTTTTAGCGGGGGCCAGTTACTGTACTGGCTCCCGTTTTTTTATGCTTTGCAGAAAGTGCAGGCGGTTGGTGGAGCTGAGGGGAATCGAACCCCTGACCTCCTCATTGCGAACGAGGCGCTCTCCCAACTGAGCTACAGCCCCGCCTGTTGTGCTTCCGAGGCTAGAGGGTGGGTTGAAGCGTTGTCAAGTTTCTGTTGCAGCCATGGCAAACAGGCTTAAAGTGCAGCCCTACTGGTCTCTCATAAAGGAACGAATGCTTGCTCATAGGCCTTTTCATGGTGTTGATGCGCCTTCTGGACGTGTACTGTTGGGTCCTGTTGCTCTCATGTATTTTTATCAATCTATGCATGTTTGGTATTTTGGACAGCCGCAATCAAATTGTCTGGAAAGTGGGTATATTTTTCAGTCGTGTGACCGAGCCTGTCCTTGGGCCGGTGCGGCGTATGCTGCCTAATTTGGGTGGGGTTGATTTCAGCCCGATGGTTGTGCTGCTGGGTATTCAGTATGTGCTGCAACCGCTGCTGCTGGAAGCGTTCCGCGCCCTCCTTTTACGGTAACAGCCAAACGGAGACACTCGCATTATTGTGAGCTGGTTTGGCTTGTTTCCTTACCTTGCCTGCTGCGTTCTTCTTGTGCCCACTACACAAGAAGGAACCGTACAATGACGGATCACAACGCACCACAGCGCAAAACTGATAAAGAAAAACAGAAAGAGCTGGACGAAGCTTTGAAAGAAAGCTTCCCCGCCAGTGATCCTCCGTCCACACAAGACCCAGATAAGCCTAAAGACTGATGTATCGTTAAACTGATGTCGTTAAGGCTGAGTGTAAGGAGGGGTCATCAGGCGTGTATCTACGCAGTATGACCCCAAACTTTTTCGGCTGCTGCCAAAACATGGGCGTAGGTAAAAGGTTGTTTGCCATTTTCTAGATGGATAATGGCGAGTGCCAGTCTGGCTGCCTGTGCAGGCGTTCCCTGCAAAACTAGATTGGGGTCTACAGCCATCTGTTGTGCAACATAAGCACTATAAGCTGACGTGTAGTTTTCAGTGGGCGGTGCCCATTTGCAAATAATACCTGCAACGGTGTTTATGTGGCGTTGAAAATACAGTCGAAGCTGCTGACAGAGTGCTTCCACGCCATCATCCATTGTCTGGAAGCATGCAAAACGGGGGTGCGCCACACCGTACTCTAATACCGCACCTGTCTGATGGGCAAAATTCAGATTACCGGGATTATTATTCCGTAAACCTCTTGGTTCGATTGTCACACGTTTGGGCTTTCAGATTTTTCGTGGGAAAAATCATCATAAAATTGACCATGAGCAGGGTCATCTGCCGTGTGACGGCTCAAGTAAAATGCTGGGAGGACCGATTGTGTAATCAACAGTCAAGCAGGCTTGCCAATACGCGCCACAGAGTGGGATCGTACTACTGCTATTTTTAATTTTTAGGAAAATAAATGGTGCCCAAGACCGGGATCGAACCAGTGACACTGCGATTTTCAGTCGCATGCTCTACCAACTGAGCTACTTGGGCACCGTAACCTTGCGGTGTGAAAGGGGGTTTATCTCACCCTGCACGAGTGATCAAGTCACCTTTCATCATTTCCTTCATTTTTTTGAATATTTTCTTCGTCCACCAATGGGCCGGGTATGCGGTATTGCCCGGTAAACCAGCGGCCAAGATCAATGTCGGCGCAATGTTGGGAGCAGAAAGGCCGTGTTGCAGGCTGGGCTGGCTTTCCACATACAGGGCAGGGGGCGGTATCAGTCATGATGTTCAGCTATCCAGGCTAGGTCTGGTAAGGAAGGATCAAGCTTTAACGTAAAAGCTTTGCCCCGCATTGTTTTGCAGTCAGTCACGGCTTGTGGGTCTGCATCAAGCGCGGTCGCCAGCCGGAGGCCCACTCTCAGGAGTGTGGCAGTAGGCTGGGTCTGGACCAACGCGCGTAACGCGGCAAGGGCGATACCATGCGGGGAGGTCAGAAGCTCCGTGAGGGACGGGTGAACCCGCGCCCGGACAATTTCTATAAGGCCCAGCCCCGTAATGCCAAGGCACCGTGGTTTTAACGGGTCTGCTTTCAGCATGGTGGTAACAGGTTCAAGCAATGCCTGTCGTTTGCGCGTAGACAGGCCTGCTGGGTCTATAAGAATGGCCCCAGAAATATTGCGAAGGTGAATTTGCTGGAGCAAAGCGGGAAGAGCGTCCCGGTTTGCGGCAAATTGCGCTGTTTGCTTGCTCCACCCGCCAGAGGTTGGGGGGGCATCCATATCAATGGCTGTTAGGGCAGGGGTTGGCGTAATGCTGGCCTGCATACCGCCGGGAAGATCAATCAGTGGCTCTTCCAGCATGGCGCAGGCATGGGCAACCGTCTCGGACCAAGGGCGAAACCCCTTACTGCGGCGCTCCCTTAAGGCCTGTGGCAGGAGCGCTGCGGCTTCAGGCCCATCAACGGTGATACTCGCTTGTGGCCAGCGGGCAGCCAAACGCTCCAGAGTGGTTGGGCCACGCGTCAGCAGGCCGCAGGTTTGCGGTGCAGGTATGTGGTCTGGCAGATCAACCTTGCGTAGCCGCAGTCCCTTACCGCCTTGTGCGGCTCTGATGACTTGTACGGCCAGCATGTGCCCTTCGGTCAGCGCAGCTTTGTCTTGGGAAAGGGGCAGGAAGCCTTGCTCGGGCGTGCCAAGTTCCACAAAAGCACCGCCCATGGCAGGAAGAAGTGTTGCGATACGGCCCCAGTAAATATCGTCTACACCATCCGGTGCACTAGGCCGCCAGAGAGCATAGTCAAGCAGCGTATCATCTTGCGTGGCCGCAATACGCACTTCGCCGGGGGAAAAGGCGAGGCGTAGAAAAACGCTCACAGCAACCAGCGGCCCGGTTGCCCCCGCAAAATCTGGGCAGTCTCAAACAAGGGCAGGCCGATAACAGCAGATGCGCTGCCGGACAATGCACGGATAAACCCCGCAGCATGGCCCTGTAACGCATAGCCTCCGGCTTTACCCTGCCAGTCGCCTTTATCCAGCAGGTCTTCAATCTGTCGGTCGGTCATACGGGCAAACGTGACGGCCGTTTCAACAACGCGCTCAGCAGTACGGCCTTCTGGCCAACTGCTGCTCGGGCGGCATTGAAGAGCTGTCAGAACAGTGTGACGCCGGCCTGAAAGCAGGCGCAGGCATGTCCGTGCTGTATCACGGTCTTCGGCCTTTGGCAGAATGCGGCGGCCAAGAGCCACCACGGTGTCCGCTGCCAGAATAAGGGCAGGCGTTTCTATCTGCCTGACAACAGCCGCCGCTTTTTCTACTGCCATACGGCGTACATACAGCCTTGGCGCTTCATCGCGCGCAGGCGTTTCGTCTATATCAGCAGGAAAAACGCGGTCAGGCGTCAACCCCAACTGGGCCAGAAGGTCCAGCCTGCGGGGAGACGCTGAAGCCAGCACAAAAGCAGGGCGTGATGCGCTTTCCGTGCCAGATGGCCCGGATGCGGTCATGGCCCTTACTTGAAGCGGAATGTGATACGACCCTTGGACAGGTCATAAGGTGTCATTTCAACATTCACCCGGTCACCAGCCAGAACGCGAATGCGGTTTTTGCGCATTTTGCCGCTGGTGTGGGCCAGAATCATGTGCTCGTTATCGAGTTTCACACGGAACATTGCGTTGGGCAGCAGTTCTGTGACTGTGCCGCTAAATTCAATCATGTCTTCTTTAGACATGGCGTCCTTCGTTCATTTTTAAGCCTACGTTATGGTTGCGATGTGCAGATATGGGTGAGCAGCCCCATTCGGTCAAGCGTTTGGTGTGCTCTTTGCTAAAGCATCCAGCCGGGCGGAGATGCTCAGAGCGTGGGCTTCCAGCCCTTCAGCATGGGCCAGTGCCACCCCGGCGGGTCCAATACGGCGGAGGGCATCGGGCCCGCCGGACAGGAATGTCGTGCGTTTCATAAAATCAAAAACCGACAGGCCAGATGCAAAACGCGCTGTACGGGATGTGGGCAGCACATGGTTGGGGCCGCCTACATAGTCCCCCACCGCTTCCGGGCAGTAACGGCCAAGGAAAACCGCGCCCGCGTGCCGCACATGGGCAAACAGGCTTTCTGGGTCATCCACCATGAGTTCCAGATGCTCAGGGGCTAGACGGTTTGCAAGGCTTACGGCTTCTTCCAGCGTGCGGACAACCAGCACCGCCCCGTTCCGTGCCCAGCTGGCTCCGGCAATGGCGGAGCGTTTAAGCGTTTTAAGTTCGGTTTCAACCGCTGCAATGACGGTGTCTGCAAAAGCGGCATCGGGGGTGATAAGGGTGGCCTGTGCCAACTCGTCATGTTCCGCCTGTGCCAGCAGATCAAGAGCGATCAGGCGTGGGTCGGTTGCCGAATCGGCAATCACCACCACGTCAGACGGGCCAGCAATGCTATCAATCCCGACATGGCCAAAAACCTGCCGCTTGGCTTCAGCAACATAAGCGTTGCCGGGGCCGACAATACGGTCAACGGGGCGGATGGTCCGGGTGCCAAAAGCCATGGCCCCTACGGCTTGTGCTCCGCCAACCCGGTAAATTTCCGTCACCCCAGCGCGGTGTGCAGCGGCCAGAACAAGCGGATTAATGATGCCATCGGGGGTGGGCACACACATGGCCAGACGTTCCACACCCGCAACGCGGGCCGGAATGGCGTTCATAAGGACGGAGGACGGATAAGCAGCTTTCCCGCCCGGTACATAAAGGCCAACGGCATCCAGCGGAATCCAGCGCATGCCCAGTGTCATGCCTGCATCATCCGTATACCGGATGCCTTCGGGCATTTGCGCGGCGTGAAAAGATTCAATACGCGTTGCAGCTACGTCCAGCGCATCCAGCAGGTCAGGGCTAACTTGCGCCCGGGCTGCTTCGATCTCTTCTGCCGTAAAAGCCAGTTTTTCGGCGGTTAGGGGCAGGCGGTCAAATTTCTCGGTCAGAGCGCACAGGGCGTCATCACCGTCCTGCCGCACCTGCGCCAGAATGGCCGTAACAGGGCCGTGCACTTCCTGTCCCTGTTCTTCACGGGCAGCAAGGAGTGAGGAGAACTCAGCTTCAAAGCCGGGATCACGAATATCGAGCCGTTTCATGAAAAATGTCCGCCTTAGCCGTTACGGTCTTGCATCTGGCCTTCTAGGGCCGTCCGAAATTTATTAATGATGGCCGCAATTTCTTCTGGCCGCGTTTTCAGCGCCGTGCGGTTTACAATCAGGCGACTGGTTACATGCGCAATGGTTTCAACCTCGCTCAAACCATTCGCGCGCAGGGTGGAGCCTGTATCCACGAGATCAACAATCAGGCGGGAAAGGCCCAGCATGGGGGCTAGTTCCATGGCACCGTTCAGGTGCACGATATTGGCGTTAATGCCGCGCTCGGCAAAATAGCGGCGTGTAATGGCCGGGTATTTTGTGGCCGCCCGCACTTCTGACCATCTGGCCCATTCGGCAGGGTCGTGCGGCAGGTTGGCTGGTTGCGCTACAGAAATACGGCAGCCGCCAATACCAAGGTCCAGCGGAGCGTAAATTTCAGGGTAGTCAAATTCCATCAGCACATCTGCGCCGCAGATGCCAACCTGAGCGCCGCCGGTCGCAACAAAGGTTGCAACGTCAAACGAGCGTACCCGGACGACATCCAAGTTAGGGTCCTGTGTGGGGAAACGCAGTTTACGGCTGTTATCACTTAGACAGTCTTCGGATGGGGCGCAACCGGCCTTGGTCAGGAGCGGCGTAACCGCTTTAAGGATGCGGCCTTTGGGAAGAGCCAGAACCAGAGGAGTATGATGGTTTTGCGTGCCAGGCTGGAGTGGGGGCAGTTGGTCAGGCTGGGGCACGGTCATGAAAACTCCGGTCGGGCGGGTAAATAAGAGTGCGTGACGGCGGCACTCGTAGCACAAGCCAGTCCGGCTTCAAAGGCAAGCCCGTGTTCTGGGTAGGATAAACCTTCCCAGAACACGGGCGCGGCTGTTAGCGGCGCCACCAACCACTGCGGCGGCTTGCCGCAGGTTTGGTGTCATCAATCACAACGGGCTGCACAATTGACGGGTCTGCTGCTTGTGCAGAGTCCTCAGTTGTTTTTTCAGCGGAAGTCGTTTTTGCTGCAACACCCCGGCGGCGAGGGGCCGGTTTCTCAGCAGCAACGCTTTCGGCTGATGTCGCAGCGTCTGTGGCGTCTGCAGTGTCAGCTTTTTGGCGTGTGGTGCGGCGGCGTGTGCGCGGTTTGTCTTCCGCGACAGCCTCAACACCTTCCGCTTCCGCGTCTGCCTTTTTGCGGGCTGGGCGGCGGCGCGGCTTGGGTGCGGTAACTTCGGCCTCAGCGGCGTCCTGAGCGCCAGTGCCGGGGTCCTCTTCGCTCTGAGGTTCAGCCTGCGGTGCCGTCTCCACTTTCCGGCCGCGGCGCGGTGAACGACGACGGGCAGGTTTGGCGTCATCCTGCTCGGGCTTGTCCGTTGCCTCGGCGACAGGTGTGGCCTGCACAGGGGCCGGTGTTTCCACAATAGCAGGCTCAGGCGCTTTAACCGGGGCGGCGGGAGCATGTGGTTTGACAGGGGCAGCCTGTTGTTCACGCAGCGCGTTCTGGGTGCTGTTTTCGATCAGATCGAAAATATCAATGCTTCCCCCAAACGGGTTGGCCGGTGTTGGGCCCTGCCAGATCTGGCGGGGGCGCGGTTCCTGACGGGGGGCTGGGCCTTCCGTAATTGGAACCTCAACGTCCAGCTGGTCCGTGCGCTGGTCTGCCCGGTGAACCCGGGAGCGACGCGTCCGGCGGCGGCCAGGGATCAGGTTGTTTTCCTGCGCCTCGTCGGTCTGAGTGGGAGCAACAGGCTCAGCAGCAGGCTGTTGCTGAGTGTCGTGTTCTGCCTGTTCTGAGTGCGCGTTAGCCTCACCGGATACAAGCTGTTCACGGTTTTCACGGTTGCCGCTGCCCCCACGGCGACGACGGCGACGACGGCGGCGCGGAGCCTCTTCCCCATTTGCGGCTACAACATCTGCCGTTGGGTGCGTTGTGGGTGTCTGCTCATCTTCATGCTCAGCAGCAACGTCCTCACTCACATCGCTCTCGACAGCCACGTTTTCAACCGGTGGCGCTACAAGAGCCGGTGCTGGTGCACGCCCAACTTTTGCAGGCTGACGGCGCTCAATACGGACTTCCGGTGCAGGCAGGGTAGAGTCTGCTGCAAACAGAATTTCCATATAGTGGCGTTGCTCAATCTCGTGGAGCCACGTGCGCTTGTTGTTGAGAATGTAGAACGCAATTTCAGCGGCCACATGCACTGTAATGGCAGAAGCGCGGCGGCGTGCACCTTCTTCTTCCACAGCGCGCAGCACATGCAGGGCGGAGCTTTCAATGCCGCGCACCATGCCTGTGCCCTGACAGTGCGGGCAAGGGGTGAAGACTGCTTCTGCTACTGATGGGCGCAGCCGCTGCCGGGACATTTCCAGCAGGCCAAAATGGGAGATATTTCCCATCTGGATGCGGGCGCGGTCGTGGCGCAGGGCATCTTTCAGGCGGCGTTCAATTG
The DNA here is from genome assembly GCF_052102375.1 of Acetobacter sp. Taxonomy (GTDB): domain Bacteria; phylum Pseudomonadota; class Alphaproteobacteria; order Acetobacterales; family Acetobacteraceae; genus Acetobacter. The sequence continues at coordinate 7,859 of NZ_JBQDXI010000022.1, read as the reverse complement.
TTATGTTGTGGCGACGAGACTCCATATCAATGAAGTCAATAACAATCAGGCCGGCCAGATCACGCAGACGTAGCTGACGCGCCACTTCGTCCGCGGCTTCCTGATTAGTCCGGTAAGCCGTTTCTTCAATATTCCGCTGGTTGGTAGACTTGCCGGAGTTTACGTCAATAGCCACCAGCGCTTCTGTCTGGTTGATCACCAGATAGCCGCCGGAGCGTAGAGACACGACCGGTGAGAACATGGCGTCCAGATGCCCTTCCACATGATAGTGGGTAAAGAGCGGCTGGTTTTCCTTGTTCCACAGGCGGACTTTTTCTGCGTGCTGGGGCATAAGCAGGCGCATGAAGTCCCGCGCTGCTTTCCACCCAGCTTCGCCGTCCACCAGAATTTCGCTTACTTCGCGTGTGTACACATCTCGAATAGCGCGTTTAACGAGGCTTGCTTCCTCGTAAATCAGTGCAGGTGCGACGGACTGCAATGTCAGTTCACGAATGTCATCCCATAGATGCAGCAGGTATTCGCAGTCCCGCGTAATTTCCGGGCCGGGGCGTTGGGCCCCTGCTGTGCGGACAATCATCGCCATACCATGCGGCAGGTTCAGGTCTGAAATAATGTCACGCAGGCGGCGGCGGTCAGCAACGGAAGTGATCTTGCGGGATACCCCGCCACCACGCAGCGCATTAGGCATAAGTACACAGTACCGGCCAGCAAGAGACACGTAGGTGGTCAGAGCCGCACCCTTGTTGCCGCGCTCTTCCTTAACGACCTGAACCAGCAGAACCTGCCTACGGCGGATTACTTCCTGGATACGGTAATTCCGCAGGAAGCGGGCAATGCGTTTCTGAATAAGCGCTTCTTCACCGGTATCGGTTTCACCGCCTACGTAGTCGGGGCCATTAGAGCGACGCTGCTGCTGTGGGCGGCGTTCTTCGCTTTCATCACCTTCTTCGCTTTCTGCGGTGATGTCTTCTGCACGCTCGGTGGCATCAAGGTCCGTTCCGGCATCATGGATGTCGGAGTCCGGCTGCTCATCACCGTCATCCTGATGATCAAGCAGGCTTTCTTCCTCGGCCTGAAGGGCGAGCAGCTTTTCACGGTCTGCTACCGGAATCTGGTAGTAGTCCGGGTGAATTTCGCTGAAGGCAAGAAAGCCGTGGCGGTTGCCGCCATATTCAACAAAGGCAGCCTGTAGGCTGGGCTCTACCCGAATAACCCGGGCGAGATAGATGTTGCCTTTAAGCTGCTTTTTGGCAGCAGCCTCAACATCATAATCCTCAAGTCTGTTTCCATCCATAACGACAACGCGCGTTTCCTCCGCGTGCGTCGCATCGATAAGCATCCGCTTTGACATAAAAAGAAAAACTCCGGTGCGCCGGTGGCTGGCCTACCTGATAGCTCTGCTCTGGCAGAGTGATATGGGGCAGGGGCTCTTCCGGCTGGCAAGAATAGGTATGTAAGAAAAAACAGGGGGCAGCAGTCAGGGCAGCGCCGCGTGAGGTGACATCAAAGCGCCGGAAGCAGGCGCCTGCTTCCGCTTTGGTCAAACACTCAACGTCTAGGCCCCGAGCTATGGTCATGTATCCTTCAACCAGTATGGTCCTGTCCCAATGCGCGGGGCAACGCTGTGTGCGCCAGCCGCGCCCTTCACACACAAAGGGCGGAAACAGGATGCATGACGGGCAATCTGCCTTGAGCCATGCCCCTGCAACATGACGCAAAGCGCGTTAAATCGCAAGTCACCCTGTCTAACTGTTTTTTATCCCATTCCGGGCAGACATGGTTTAGACATTATCTTGTTCCAGAACCGAGCGTTATAACCAGAGTGCACATCTTATGACCGCAAAGCGCCCGCCTGCTGCTTCAAATCCCTCATCAGCCCCTCAGCATGGCTCCTCCGGCCACGACCAGATGGTGCGTTATAACGGATATGTTGTGCCAGTTCTGTCGCGGCGTATGGTGGTTGGGGCCGCTGCGGCCCTGGCTGCTCCTGTTTTTGTTCAGGCCGCTCAAGCGGGTACTTTGTCTCGCCCCCAGTCAGCCCACGGGGCTGTGCAGGCTCCCGCTATCATTGGCAAGGCACGTGCGCCCCTGCCTTTGGTCATGCTGGACCCCGGCCATGGCGGCAAAGACCCCGGCGCAATTGGTTTTTCCGGCACTTACGAGAAACACGTGGCAGAGGCAGCCGCGGCAGAATTATACCGGCAGCTCATGGCAACGGGACGGTACCGTGTTGCCATGACTCGTAACTCTGACCGGTTTATTCCACTGGACGGGCGTGTAGAGTTGGCCCAGCAGCATGGCGCTTCTCTCTTTGTGTCCATGCATGCAGATGCCTTGAACAATGCGTCTGTTCGTGGTGCCAGCGTTTATACGCATTCTCGCGGGGCGTCAGATAGCCAGACCGCAGCTCTGGCGCAGACAGAAAATAGTGCTGACCGCTTTGGTGGCCCCCTTGTGCAGGGCGCTTCTCCCGAAGTGCAGCAAATTCTGGCAAGTTTGGTGACGGAGGAGGCGCGGCGAGGGTCTCTTCACATGGCGAACGCAGTTGTCTCTTCCTTCCGGTCCCGCATTAATCTTCTACCCCACCCGCAGCGTCACGCAGCCTTCGCGGTGCTGAAATCAGCGCAAATTCCTTCGGTGCTGGTGGAAATGGGCTTCATGTCCAACAGGCTGGATGAAGCAGCCCTTCGGCAGGCAGGGCACAGGGCCATGGTGGCTGGTGCCATGTGTACAGCCGTAAACCGTTATTTTGCCTCAGCAGGGGTCGGGCTGGCCGGCTAGGAAACCAAGTGCATGAGGTAGGGGTATCAAGCCCCTTGGCCGGGTGAATGTTTTGTTGTTATAATGAAATAGTATAACACACTAAGACAGGATCCTTCTGCATGCCGCAGCACGTTACGCGTTCAAAATTTACAGTTGCAACGCTTCTGGCAACAGTAGCACTTTTTGGTACAGCTACCTTTGTACCGTCTTCTTCTGTGCATGCAGAAGAAGCCAAACCTGCGGCGGATGCGAGCAAGGCGAAGGACGCTGATATCAGCTTCTTCACAAAGCCGCAGAGTGTGACGTCAAACGGTTCTGTTGTCATTCATGGTGCACACATTGATTATCAAGCTGTGAGCGGTACCCTGATTGTACACAAGGATGGCTGGGACGATTCAGAAAAACCGGCTGATGATAAAAAGCCAGAAGCAGCGGCTTCCATATTTTATGTTGCCTATTTCAAGAAGGGAGCACGCCCCGAAAACCGCCCTATAACTTTTGTGTATAACGGTGGGCCGGGTTCATCCAGCGTTTGGCTACATATGGGGGCATTTGGGCCCAAAAAGGTTGTAACGGCAGACGACACACATACCCCGGCATCTCCGTATGCCATTGTGAATAATAACGACAGTCTGCTGGATGCGTCTGACCTTGTGTTTATTGATGCGCCCGGCACCGGGTATGGCCGCCTGACCGGGACAGATAAGGAAAAAAGCTTCTTCGGCACGGATGCAGATGCAGGGGCGTTTACGGATTTTATCGCTCAGTTTCTGTCTCGTTTTGGGCGTTATAACTCCCCTAAATATCTGTTCGGTGAAAGCTATGGCACAACACGGTCTGCCATTATTGCCAACAAGCTGGCGGACGAAAAAGGCATTGACCTGAACGGCGTTATTCTACTGTCGCAAATTCTGAATTACGATAACGACATTGATGCCGCCCAGAACAACCCGTCTAATGACCAGCCTTACGTTCTGGCGCTGCCAAGCTACGCGGCAACAGCTTGGTACCACAAAAAACTGCCTAACCAGCCTGCGGATATGAAAGCGTTTCTGGCGGAAGTCGAACGTTTTGCTCTGACAGATTACACGTCAGCCCTGCAGGACGGCACGGCGATTACTCCAGAAAAACGTGATGCCGTTGCCCAGAAGCTGCATGACTACACAGGCCTGCCTGTTGATTACATCAAAAAAGCAGATCTGCGCGTTAATGGTGGTGAGTTTGAAAAAGAACTGCTGAGCGACCAAGGGCTTGATACTGGCCGACTGGATAGCCGCTTCTCCGGTCCGACCATGGATCGTCTTGCACAATACCCGTATTACGACCCACAGTCTTCCGCTATGTCAGCAGCCTATATTGCGGCATTTAACGACTATGCCCGCAACACTCTGCATTATGGCAATAGCCCCGCATTTGGCGATGGCTATCAGGAATATAAATTCTTTAGTGATGCCATCATGAAGTGGGATTTCACACATCGTCCGCCAGGCTCTGATTTCCCCATCCACGGGGCAGTCAACGTGTTGCCAGATCTTGCGTCAGCCATGAAGCACAACACCAGCCTGAAAGTTATGCTGAACCAGGGGTATTATGACCTTGGGACACCATATTTTCAGGGTATTTACGAAATGCGGCATCTGCCTATTTCTGCTGAACTCAGCAAGAACGTGCAGATTGTGCAGTATCAGTCAGGCCATATGGTCTATGCACACCAGCAGTCTCTGGCGGAACTGCATGATAATGTCGCCAAATTTATTACCAGCACCTACAAGCCGCTTTCTGTAGGTCAGTAAAATAAACAGAGACAGTCAGCCTTTATCAGGCTGATTGTTTTCAGGATTTCTGACGGAGTGCCTTTTGCGTAGGGGCACTCCGTTTGTTTTTATAATAAGCCAGAGCCAAAGCGACAGTTACACCGGCAACAGACCCTAGGCCCAACCAAAGCAACATGCCTTTTGCCGGGTCAGTGTACAGGCACCAGACAAGTGTCAGCAGCGGGGCAAAAAATCGGATACATTGCGCAGAAAATCTCTGCTTCTTTGAGAGCGGCATGAGCTTGAGGGAATGTGTCTGCAAACAGTCGTGGCTGACAAAAGCGATGCACCACAAAAAATAGAGTAAAAAAGCTATCATGCAATTTCTGCCCGCTTCATGCGTTTAAGTGCCATAAAGGCTATCAAACCAGTTAATACCAGCAGGCCATCAACGCTGTAATATAACTCCGGATTATGGCTCCAGTCGTGGCTTTGGCCTGCTGCGTCAAGCAGGGGTAGGCCTAGGGCAAGAACCAAAACTGTTTGGGTCTGCATCTTCCACCCAGGTAAAGGCTTTTTGCAGAGTGAAAAACAAACGCCATGCACAAAAGATAACGCCCAAAGAATGAAAAATACACTGACCTCGCTATGAATGCGGTTGGGGAGTGTGGCAGGCAGCAGGCGGTTAGCCCAGAAAAAAGCCAAGGTGCTGGCTGTTAGTCCGGTCACGCAGCTCATTGTCAGGCCTTCGCCCAACCTGAAGGTCAGCATGTCCCCAGATGCGCGGCGACGCTTTATGAAAAATAAAATAAGGCCTATTGCCATCATGGCAGTGCAGGCAAGGCCAGAAACAAAATAGAGCCAACGGAGCAGGAGTGAAGGAAACCGCGCATAATGTAGCCCATGCATGAGTGCAGTAGCTTGTGATGCAGGTTCCCGATGAATGCTTGTGGACAGAAAATGCCCATCCGTCCGGCTGAAAACAGCCATGTCACGGTTCATGAAAACGCTGGCGGTGTCATTCCCAAAAATACGCACTTCCGTGTCTGAAAACAGAATGAAACTACACTCAGGTAAATTAAGAGCGGTCTTTGCCTGTTCAATGAGTGGCAGAAGCGGCGGGATGGGAGACGCGGCTTTTTCGGTTGATGTGTCGTTTGCCCTTCTACCGTTACCCTTTGGGTGATCCAGCTCTGTATGAGCTGCCAGAAAGGGGTGGGGAGGTAATATATTGCGGCCCCGTATGACTGCGCCGGTATAGGTCATCATAATCAGGAAGGGGAGAAACAGCAGCCCGGTTAACAAATGGGCATCCAGCCATGCCCGCGGGCGGGGGCCAAAAGGCCGAAAAAGCACGAGGTCCGGCCAGATGGCCTTGATATGAATGGCAACCCCAGCCCCAACGGCAACTAACAGGCATACTGCAAAAATAGTAACAATGGTCGAGCCTATAACTGGCCCGCTTCTGAGCGTGTAATGAAAATCAAAAAAGAACTGTCCGCCCGCAGTTTCTCGTGCGGGGAGGACAGAGCCCGTCTGCGGGTCCAGCACGGGACCAATAAATTGGGCGCCGTCATAATGAACGACCCGTATGAAGGGGTCCCGAACAGATGGCAGATTTAAAAAAGCTGAAAAGCCTTTGGTTTTTTCTGCTTCCAAGGTTTCGACAGCGCTTTGCAGGGCATGTGCAGTCAGGGCCGGAGGGTCGGTCAGCGCGGCCTCAGGTTGCATCCAATGCGTTATTTCTGTGTCAAAAACGCTCAGGGTGCCTGTGGCGAAAATGGCAGTCAGGATAAAGCCAGCCAGAAGCCCCACCCAACTGTGCAGCCACCCCATATGCACCCGGAACGTCTCACGCTTAGGCTTTTCGATTGTCATGCCAGCCACCAGCCTGACAAGGTCATGCTGCCAGCCAGCACCACCAAGCTCCATAGGCCCCATTTATAAGTGCGTGCCCCATACCCAATCAGCAGGAGCAGCGGTAGTAGGGCAATTCCAAACATTTCAATGACATTAACGCGTAGCCGATTGTCTTCCCCGTGCGTGTCGAGAGCAAGGAGAGTGCCATAATGGCATACTGCGTAAGCCAGCAGGCTTGCTACGAGCAGCCACAAAATCCGTTTATAAACAAGCAGTCGTTTCTGCTGGTGTTTGGTTTTTTGGCCGGAAGACAAAGCCAGAGACGTGAGAAAAGCCATAACCATCCTGCTAAGGGGTTGTTCTGCACCTGTCGAGTACATGACCCTTCTATAAGATCAATTGATAGTTGCGAATAGCTATTAGTTGCGTATAGAAGGGCGCAACAGGATTTTCTTTCCAAGGTTTAAAATTATGTCCCTTCGGCTGGCTACTGCTCGCAGATATCATGCCCGTATGGCCCTGGCTGGGTTGCTTTCCAGCACGGCGGTACTGGTGGCCCTGCCAGTTCAGGCGCAAACTCAAACACCATCCACGCAGCAACAGCAGGAGGCGTCTGAGGCCAAGCAAGATGAGCAGATTGTGGTTAAAGCCAAACGCCGTAACCAGATGGAGGTTATAAGCGGTGGCCAACTTGGGGCGTTAGGCACCAAGCGTGGTCTGGATGTACCGTTTAATATCCGTAGCTACACGTCCAGCCTTATCCTGAACCAGCAATCTCAAACACTGGGGGAGGTTCTGGAGAACGACCCATCCGTAAGAACAACTTATGGCTATGGTAATTTTTCAGAAATGTTCATCATTCGTGGTTTGGTGCTGAATGGGGATGATATCTCCATTAACGGTCTGTATGGTATTACACCGCGTCAGTTAGTGTCACCTCAGCTTTATGATCAGGTACAGGTGTTAAACGGGGCCAGTGCCTTCCTTAATGGTGCTGCGCCAAGTGGGTCCGCTATTGGCGGTAACATCAATCTGATGTTCAAACATGCTGAAAACACGCCGCTTACCCGCATTACAGGTGATTATACCAGTAAGGCTCTTGGCGGTGGCGCGTTAGATGTGGGGCGCCGTTTTGGGCGTGATAAAGCCTATGGTCTGCGGTTGAACGTAGCAGGGCGGTCGGGCGAGGACGCTATTGAGCACGAGCGGCGGCATAGTGTGGCGCTGGGTGCTGATTTTGACTGGCATAACGAGACCACGCGCGTGTCTGTAGACATGAACTTTCAGAATCAGGGCGTAGACTGGGGCCGCCCTGGCGTCTTTCTGGCAAGTGGTGTCACGCAGGTGCCTCGTGCTCCCTCCGCAGGTAAGAATTACGGGCAGCCTTGGTCTTACAATGACCTGAATTACATTTTTGGTATGCTCAATGTCGACGCGGATTTCTCACACTTGAGGCAATTTCGGGTCATTTTGTAGAATTCA
>NZ_JBQDXI010000021.1:0-38837 GCF_052102375.1 Acetobacter sp. | reverse complement strand
GCCCAGAGGTCTACGAGACCGTGGCCAGCGCTCTGGAGCAGAGCAAAAGCAAAACCGGCCCGACTGCTGACCAGATTGCAGCACTGTTTGCCAAGTGCACGGCAGACAATGCGGCCATTCAGGCATCGTGATCGAGTATGTTGAAGCCTTCCTTGCGGGAGGCTTCACAGTTCTGGGTGTTCTGGGTGTCGCTTTCTTTCTGAACAAAGCGGGCAGGCGGGGTAGCCCGTTTGAGTAGAAGCGCTCTCGCTTCAAGCAAAAACCTTGCACGGATTTTGCACGTGCAAGAGCGATTTAGAGTGCATAGAATGCACATAATCAATCAAAATCACTAAATGGGGAAACGACCGGGAACCCATAAAAACCGCAGTTTTCTGCTGATTTCATGGTGGGCGCGACAGGGATTGAACCTGTGACCCCCGCCGTGTGAAGGCGATGCTCTACCGCTGAGCTACGCGCCCGGTTGTTGGTGTGGGTGATAGCCAACTTTAGCAGGGTTGGCAACCCAATTTTTACTGTTATTTCGTGGTGTTAGCCAGTTCTTCTCGCTTCATTTCCAGCTCCAGCCAGCGTTCTTCAGCCGAAGCGAGAGCTTGCTCAAGCTCTTCCAGATCTGTTGTGAATTTAGAGTACGCTTTAGGGTCTTTTGCATACAAACTTGTATCTTCAAGCTTACCCCGAAGAATTTGAGCTTTGCTCTCTAGCTTTGCTATTTCTTTGGGCAAATTATCCAACGCAAACTGATCTTTATAACTCAATTTTTTCGCTGGAGCTTTGGCTACCACGGCAGGTTGTGCCACGCTGACAACAGGTATGCCGGTTTTAATATCCTCTGAAAGTCCACCTTTCTTCTGCGTTAGCATATCACTGTAGCCACCCGCATATTCTATCCAGGTGCCAGAACTCTCTGTAGCGAGTACCGATGTTGCAACTCGATCGAGAAAATCTCGATCATGGCTTACAAGCAAGACAGTCCCATCATAAGAAGACAGCATATCTTGCAATAGGTCGAGGGTTTCCAAATCAAGATCATTGGTTGGCTCATCCAGAACCAAAAGATTTGAAGGTCTAGCTAGCGCGCATGCAAGCATAAGCCGGCCACGCTCCCCACCGGACAGTGCGCTTACTGGTGTACGCGCTTGCTCTGGCCTAAAAAGAAAGTCTTTCATATAGCCAATGACGTGTCGCTTCTCATCGCCAATCTGGACCATATCACCACCACCGCCTGTGAGGGTGTCAGCCAAGGTTTGCTCTGGGTTAAGCGTTTTTCTCTGCTGATCAAGCGAAACCATTGCGAGCGACGGACCGAGAGCAATCTGCCCGCTATCGGGGGAGTCCTGACCTATAAGAAGGCGAAGTAATGTTGTTTTCCCTGCACCATTAGCTCCGACAATAGCAAGACGGTCGCCACGCAGTATCCTGAGATTAAGGTCTCGGACAATTGTCCTGTCGCCCCAAGCTTTGTTGACGTGCTCAGCAACCGCAACAAGCTTGCTCGATGTGCCGGCAGACTGCGCAACAAGAGTGACCGTTCCCGTGGCACGCACAGCATCTCGGCGCGCCTGTCTTAATGCGGCCAACTCACCTACACGGCGAACATTCCGCTTACGACGCGCAGTCACGCCGTAGCGCATCCAATCTTCTTCTCGAGCTATTTGCCGATCAAGCTTATGTGCATCGCGCTCTTCTTGCTCAAGAACTTCTTCACGCCACTCTTCAAAGCGTTCAAAGCCTTGCTCCAAACGACGTGTAATGCCTCGGTCAAGCCAGACAACGGCACGGGACAAAGTCGAAAGCATGCGCCTGTCATGGCTGATAATCACCATGGCACAATTTAAACTCAAGAGTTCTTTCTCGAGCCACTCAATCGTTGGCATGTCTAGGTGGTTTGTCGGCTCATCAAGTAGCAGGACATCTGGTGCAGCCGCCAAAATACCCGCTATGGCGCATCGACGCGTTTCACCCCCGGACAAATGGGCTGCTTTTTTCGAGCCATCCAAATCGAGTGCATCTAGCAAAGCTTCCGCGCGCCAAGCATTTTCCGGCTCATCAATACAACTTTGTACGTAATCAGATGCTGTTGTGAAACCTGAAAGGTCAGGTTCCTGGCGTAAATAGCGCAGCTTTGCTCCGGGTTGTACAAAAACACTACCAGAGTCTGGTTGGATAACACCGGCTGCAATTTTCAGGAGCGTCGATTTACCCGAGCCATTGCGCCCCACCAAGCAAACACGCTCCCCCCGCGCAACGGCAAGGTTGCTTTTATCCAGTAACGGCCGCCCCCCTAGGGTAAGAGAGACATCTTGAAGGTGCAAAAGGGGAGGAAGTGCCATACCGCACTTCTGGGTCATGATTTCAAGTTATGCAAGATATGGACGAAAAATCTGCGATTAAAAAATGTTCCGGTTGTAATTGAATCTGGGTTTTAAGAATGAGCCAACTCAAATTTGCTCACCGCCTGATAAGTGGCAACCGCCAGTGTCAAAGGCTCAAAAGGCTTCGTGATCACGAAACTGGGTTCTGACGTTTCACCGGTTAACAGACGTTCGGGGTAGGCGGTCACATAAATAACGGGAGCATTATGTGTTTTCGTAATCTCGGCCACAGCGCGCATTCCATCACCGCCAGCTCCCAGATTGATATCTGCTAAAATCAGACCCGGCCGTGTTTTCTGGGCAATGTGGATGGCATCTGCCTGAGTATGGGCCACTCCAGCCACTTTGTGGCCGCATTGAAGAACCAGTTCCTCAATATCCATCGCGATAATAGGTTCATCTTCAATAATCAGAACAGAAGTCTGAATGCCTGTTTTTAGGTAGGCATAAGCCTTATCAGCTTCTTCCTTAGTCTGTTGCGGCGTCATATCTAATATTTTTGCAACCATATCCAGCGAGACTTCTTCCAACGTCAGAAGGAGGAGAATCTGTCGCTGCACGACAGTTAATTCATTTTTGGAAGCATCAACATGAACGTGATTTAAAAAATGCCGCGAAATCTCACGATAGAGGCGGCATAAGGCTGGAAGGTCGTCTCCAGAATGATTGGTTGTAAGGCTGCGCAAGCTTTGCGCAACCAGCAAATCGCCCCGTGATTGACTCCGCGTCAAGGCGCGTGCGTATCGTCTGCCATAAGGAAGAGCTTGAATTAAAGCATCGCGCTGTGACTCTGGCATGACAAATCTCCTTAGCGTGGAGTAAGAATGTTAAAACCCGCGGGGACATAACGATGACACGCGCAACCGTCCACAGGAAGAGGTAAGTGTTCTGAAAAGCAATAATTTACAGGACAGTAGCGCCTCTGCATCACATTTTAGGAAAGAGCTACTCTCCATCATCCCATCATTGCGGGCTTTTGCACGTTTTTTGGCACGCAACCCCTCGACTGCGGATGATCTGGTGCAGGACACAATTCTACGTGCATTGGCCAAATCAGAGCAATATCAGGAAGACACAAATTTAAAAGCATGGGCCTTTTCGATACTCCGTAACATGTTTCTTGAGCAGGCGCGGCGCCGAAAAAAAGAACAGGAAGTGCTGGAGCATTACGCGTCTGATGCAACCATACAGACAGCCAGCCAGCCTACCGGCCCCGATCGTCAGGCCTTACACGACCTAGATGAGATGTTATGGAAAATTTCCCCATTACTCCGGGAAGCGCTGGTTTTGATTGGCGCACAAGGCATGAGCTACGAAGAAGCTGCTTTGGTATGCAATGCATCTGTGGGGACAATGAAAACGCGTGTCTCCCGCGCCCGGTCCGAATTAATGAAGCTCTCTTCCTAAAATGTAACCAACTGTAATATATAATTTTTTCTTGCGAGAATATTTTTCTGAAAATTCTTTGTAACCTTTCCACGCTCTCATTCATTCCCTTTGCAAGAACGCATTAAAAGCAAAGGGTATCCCGATGACGACTTCATTCCATGACCAAGTGATCGCCATTCTGCCTAAGCTGCGTGTGCAAGCTCTGGCTCTCACACGTAACCGGGCAGCCGCAGAAGATCTGGTACAGGATGCGGTCTGCAATGCTCTTGCCGCACAAAACAGCTTCGCCCCTGGGACGAATTTTCCAGCATGGATGCATCGTATCCTTAGAAATCGCTTCATCTCTGATCTGCGCAAAAAGCGCGAAACAACAGATGTCGACGACATGCCCGCCTCTTTCCTTGCAACTAACGCGCCACATGAAGACCGCATCATCCTGAAAGATCTTGATGCCGCTCTATCTCGCCTGCCGGACGACCAGCGTGAAGCTCTTGTTTTGGGTGTTCTGGAAGGCATGAGCTATCAGGAATTGGCTGAAATTGCAGGTTGCGCTGTTGGTACGGCAAAAAGTCGGGTGTTCCGTGCACGTCGTCAGCTAGAAGTATGGATGACAGGTGAAGAACATGTTGGTAATGAACGTCTGAAATCTCAGGCTGCGGCACTTCGTCGCAAACTCGACCGCGATGCAGAAGAACACCCTGCATCGCGTAGGGTTTGATGGGCGCGGCCTCATTAGGCAACTTATAGGGCGAACTAGCGGGTTTAGGCATGTCAGATGTTTGCTATTCGGACAGAAAACATGACTTTTCCGTTAGGCGGGCCATGGTCGTACCGCCGCATGGAAAAATCTATGGATGAAGACAAGGCCGGAGCGCCCCCAAAAACGTCTGATCAGGCGTTTGATCTCTGGCTCAAGAGAGGGCTTCACCAGCTTTTCGATGACGTGGCAAATGAACCCATACCAGAAGAACTGTTGAAGCTCATTGAAGAAGACCGTCGGGACGAGGCCTGAAACATCCAAGCATGAGAAGTTCCCGCATTCATTGCGGGGTGCTTTTCAATATATCTTGTATGGGTTAGGCCGCACGTTCAGCACAACAAGTGCGCGAATGCGCCTGATTATAGGCTTGTCAGCGGTGCCAGTGGTTTGCATTGGCTCCGCAATGGCGATTCATAACTATCATGAACTGATGGTTGGCAGCGCCCAACGTGCGGCCACAGCTATTACGCGTCTAGACCTGCAGTTTCGTCATGATACAGACCGCCTCCGGAGTGCACTGGAAACCATTGGCAGCATGGGCTTGACGCCTGACCAAATAGGTCATGCACTCTCTCTTGCAGAGACAATGAGCGGGCAAAGATATTGCTATCTCGGAGTTTTGGATGCTGACGGTGAACAGATTCATGCCGTGTCGCCTCTGGGCGGCAAATGTGCATCTGTTGGAAGACCAGACCCACTCCCATCATTCGATGCGACTCCCCTTGAAGCGGTGCAGACTAACGATGGCACAGAGGAGCAGGGCTCCTTCTTGCGCATTACCGTGCCTGCCGTTTTTCTTTCCATTCCTGAGACGCATGGATATCTGGTGGGCGTCTTAAAGCTTTCCCGGAAATCCTCTTTTCTCTCCAGTGCCGCTGGTTGGCAGGCTTTTGCTGACGAAAGTAACCCTCTTCAGGCATGGCTGGTTGATCAAAATAATAATCTCAAAGCAGTATGCACGGACTGCAAATGGACACCCCCTCCAACTCACATCGTAAAGCAGCTTAGAAAGCAGCTTAATGACGGGACTGGCACGATTGCGTCATTTTCTAGTGCTGATGGTGGTTATGCTCTCGGAGCCATAGCGGGTGGAACCGATATTCTGGTTACGACACCACGAACCCCACATGAAAGCAGCGCGCTGAGAACCATGGTGCTGGAAATTTCAGGGCTGGTTTTCCTCCTGATCATTGGCTTGGGCGGTGTAACTCTTGCAGCTAATGTCGTTCTGGTGTGGCCACTGCGCCGGCTTACTTATTCGGTGCAAAAGTGGCAGATGGAGGGCGTGTTCGATGGTCGAATTACGCGCGCCATGCCTCTGGAGCTACAACGGTTAGGCCAAGCGTTTACCAGAGCAACACGAAGATTGTCTCGACATGAGGCCCGCCTCAAAGAGGCTATGGCGCATCAAGAGCTTCTAATGCGCGAAATCCACCATCGTGTGAAAAACAATCTGCAAATCGTCGCATCGCTGCTAAATTTACAGGCTGGTCGTATTTCCAATCCTGAGTTTAGGGCAGAATTTGCGTTAGCACGGGACAGAGTGAGGGCTCTCGCCACCCTCCACCGTAGTCTGTACGCAGAAGACAGGCTGGATAGCCTTAATATGTCCAGCTTTTTAAAAGAGTTATGTGGGCAGACCCTTCATATTGCTGGCGAATATGAGACTGGCAGGATTGATATGGAGATAAGCTGTGATGACTTTTCCATGAATCCCGATCAAGCCGTACCACTCGCCTTGATTGTAACCGAGTTGGTAACCAACGCTATAAAATATGCGTTTCCGAACGGCCGTTCCGGTATAATATCTATTTCGTTGACCCATGCAGACAAGATTGTGACCCTAAATATAGGGGATAACGGGATTGGATGCACACCGGACCAATGCGACATAAGTGGTCAACAGGGCATTGGTCTTAAACTTATTAAAGGCTTTGCACGGCAGCTTAACGCCACATTCGTTCAAAATTGCCAAAATGGAACACATTACAGTTTTGTTTTTCCATTGGAGCAGAAATAGCCGCCACTCTGTGTGGTCAAAAAGTGGAGGAGAGCATCCGATATGCCATGTTTGCAGTCGGGCCGCGCGTGGTTAACTATTTGCGTTACGCGCTGTCCGGTATAAACGGCTATCTCCATGAGCGGTGAAAAAGCAGTAATACGAACCTGGACGCGGAAACAGTCGCTTTTGGGGCGACGGGCCGCCCGGCCAGTTATCCTCTTTGGTCTAATCTCTCCTCTGTGTGGGGTAGGGCAGGCATGGTGTATTGCCACCTTGCTCGGTTGTGCCCTTATGAGTTTGAGCGATGGTCCGGTACCTGCTTGTCCATCATGGCCTTTGTATGGGTTTATACTTCTCGCACTCATGCGTGCCGTTTGTATGATGGGCAGTGATGTTGCTGCTGCGAAATCTGGCATTAATGCTAGACGGCGGCTACGCAACTCTGTTCTTCACTCCATCCTTACTGGTGGGCCAGCCCTTCTGCGCAACACGCATAGTGGCGTTTTGGCGACAACTGCGGTTGATCGGATTGAAGCGTTGGATGGTTTCTTTGCACGCTGGATTCCTGCCTCAGTATTGTGGATTGCAGCCCCACTTATCATCCTCATTCCTGTTTATTTGGTAAGCCCTCAGGCTGCGCTCATACTTGGCTTATGTGGTTTGACAGTACCTTTTTGCCAGGCCATTTTCGGCATCGGCGCAGCAGTTGCATCTCGCAATCAGTTTCTGGCCATGACACGCTTGCAGGCGCGGTTTCTAGACCGTGTAAAAGGCATAGCCACAATTGTGCTTTCAGGCCGAACCGAAGACGAAACCAGCCGACTTGCCAGCGCAGCAGAAGAGTTACGTCTTCGCACCATGAAAGTGCTCCGGGTAGCATTCCTTTCTTCTGCTTCGATAGATTGTGCGATGGTTGTTGCACTGATTGTGCTTGCCATCCTCACAGGTGCACATGCACTGGCTCAAAATGCGACTGGAACACACAGCCTGCTTGAGCCAGTCTTGCGGGATGGCCTGTTTGTTCTAATTGTCATTCCGGAGTTTTTTGCTCCCCTGAGATCTATGGCTCTCGCATACCAAGATCGTGCTCATGCACAGGGTGCCGCCACTGCAATTCTGGATTTGCCAGCCCCTGAAATTTCTATTGCCCCGTCTTTAGACACGCGAACAGTCACCGCTAACGGTGTTACCGTTGCCTTGGATGATGTCTGCTTTACATGGGACCCAGCCCGTGGACCTGCCCTTCAGAATATCAGCTTTACGGTCCCTGCGGGAGAAACGCTTATTCTGGCAGGTGAATCAGGTTCAGGTAAGTCAACAATCATGGAGCTACTGCTCGGATTTATAACGCCAGATTCAGGCCGTGTGCTCCTAAATGGTGCGCCCTTGGAAACACTTGTGCCGGACTCACTCTGTCGTATGATATCGTGGATCGGGCAGAAACCCGTTTTGTTTGCCGGCTCACTGCGAGACAATGTGCTTTTTGCCAGCCCCGATGCTGACGAGCATACGTTGCAAGCCGCGTTAAAAGCCGCCGCCGTGGATGAGTTTTTGCCCCTTTTACCAAATGGCCTTGAAACCATGATTGGAGAAGGCGGCTTTGGCCTTTCCGGTGGCCAAGCACAACGGATTGCTATTGCCCGCGCTTATTTAAAAAATGCACCAGTCTTACTTTTGGATGAGCCGACTGCACACCTCGATCCTCTAACCGAGAAAAGCGTCTTTTTGAGCTTGCAGCGCTTAGCGGCACAAAAAACCGTTATTCTGGCAACGCACTCTGCGGCCGCGCATATGCTCAACGGACGCCGCATAGACTTGCAACGTGGCGTCATTATAAGCCGGCAAGGAGCTGCCTAAACAATGGATCAGTTCCGTCAAAACAAAGGCCGTGCCGACCTCATGCTTACGCCTTGGCAAGCTGTGCGCCATATTTTGGCGTTGTGGCATGCTCAGGCCGCACGGCTCATTATCGGCGTTGTGTTAGCGCTCTTGGCTCTCTGCCTCGGTTTTGCACTTATGCAAACCTCTGGATTACGAGTGGCGGGAACAGTACTCGGCTCTATTCTGATTACAACGAGCTTATTGCGCTGGGTAGGCGCGGGCCGAGTTATACTTCGCTATGCTGAACGCCTGTTTGCGCACGATGCTATGTTCCGTGCACTAGCAACCTTACGCGTCTGGTTTTTTCGCTCCCTTGCCGATGGAGCCGCCGCAGGGCTTGGTTTTAAGCGGGCAGGCGACATGCTGTCCCGTCTAGTGTCGGACATCGGCACGTTGGATGGTCTTTATCTGCGCATCCTGATCCCATTTGCCTGCGCCTGCCTGACTGTTCCCACGCTGCTACTGGTTCTTGGCAAACAAAACATGCTTCTTGGTGGTGCGGTTGCCGTGTTATTTGGCTGTTCCGCCTTTCTCATTCCTTACCTCATAGCGTTGTCGGGCAGGAAAGAGGCAGAAGAATTGACGCGTGACTTGGCGAGCTTACGGATCGGTGTGTTGGATCTCGCCGGAGGACTACGTGAAATACGCGCTTTTGGCGCAGATAAACGTGTCCTCGCTCACATTCAAGCAACAGATAACGTCCTGCTAGACGGGCAGATGCGCTTGGCAAAGCGTGCAGCAAAGGCGAATGCCCTTGCTTATCTTCTAGGGCAAAGCGCGATTTTTTTGGTTCTTGCGGCAGTGTCCGGAAAATTACTCCTAAATATTACACCTCTGGCCGGTGTCGGGTGCCTCTTTTTGGTTGTCGCCGCTTTTGAAAGTGCCGCAACCCTGACACGGGCAGGCCTACAAGCTGGCGCAATGGGTGCAGCAGCCCAGCGTGTTATGGACATTGCAACCAGTGAGCCCACGACTCATACGGCAGACATAGCCCCACAAGAAGCCCCCTTACATCCGTCCATTCACGTTGAGAATCTTTATTTTCGCTGGTCAGAAGACCGTCCGTATGTCTTTAAAGGCCTTACCTTAGATATCTCAGCGGGCAGCCGCGTCGCGCTACTCGGGCCTTCTGGGGTTGGAAAATCCAGTCTTGCAGCGCTTCTTCTTAAAGCAGCATTCCCTGAATCCGGGCAGATCACTTTTGACGGGATAGATCTGGCAAATATTGATACACCATCTCTCCGCCAACGGATTGCATGGCTATCTCAAGCCACACATCTTTTTGACGACAGCATTCGTGCCAATCTGTTACTCGGCCACCCTAATGCCACTGAGGAAGAGTTGTGGCGTGCTTTGGAAGAGGCTGCCGTGGCAGATGTTGTCCGTAATCTGCCCGAAGGACTGGATACATGGCTAGGTGAGGGCGGCATTAAGCTCTCTGGGGGGCAGGGACGCCGGATTGCATTGGCCCGTACCTTGCTGACACAGGCCCCCGTTCTCATTCTTGACGAACCTGCAACAGGGTTAGATGCGCAAACAGAACATGATTTTCTGGAAACGTTGAATAAGGTTACGCAAGGAAGAACGGTTATTTTGATCGCCCATCGTTTGACTGGCGTTGAAAAACTGGATCGAATCTGGCGTTTATCGGACGGAACAGCCTCTGTTTCGCTGACATAATATTGACGAAAAGCTTACTAACGGGCACCAAATAGGCCATCTGTTCATTTTTGCAGAGGCAGAATATGGCAGATCGCTATACGATAACCATACCTCTGGGGAAACCATTGCATGCGCCGCCTGCTGACTGTTCTAGGTCTTTCACTCCTTGCCGGATGTGCTAGTGAGCCACCCCGCAAGTATGTTGTGTTTTTTGCCAACAGTTCGGTTGAGCTTGACGATGCGTCACGCAACGTCATTGCTGAAGCCTCCGCTCAGGCACAGAAGCATGCCTCTCAAATTGTGCAGGTCGAAGGCTATGCAGGCGCAGGGAACGACCTGTCCGCCGATGCACTTCTGGCTGTCCAGCGTGCAAAACTGGTGGCGCAGCAATTGCATGATGATGGGGTATCTGGCGACCGCATTCGTCAAACCCCGCGCGCACCGTCCAGCACGGAAGGGTCAACAGTCGGATCTCGCCGAGTAGAAATCGAACTGGTTAGCCCCTAATTCCGTAATGGCTGATCCTAAAACCGCACCTGCTCCTGATAATCACGTTGCACAGGGGCGGGATCGGTTTGTGGGCAGCACCCCGCAAGAGGTGCTGCACTCTGTTTTTGGATATCCTGACTTTCGTAGCCTTCAGGCACAAGCTGTAGAGCGCGTCATGTCTGGGCAGGACACCCTTGTCCTGATGCCAACGGGCGGCGGCAAGAGCATTTGTTATCAAGTACCCGCCTTATGCCGCCCCGGCATGGGACTTGTGGTTTCCCCCCTTATCGCACTAATGGACGATCAGGTAGCAGGCCTGCGTCAGGTTGGAATCAATGCGGCGGCCCTCCATTCAGAACTGGAAAGTGACGAGGCAACGAAAGTTCGGAACGACTTGGCAGCCGGAACTCTCGATATACTTTATGTCTCTCCAGAACGACTATTATCCTCTGGCACATTAGAGCGGCTTTCCCGGCAAAAAATCTCTCTCGTTGCGATTGATGAGGCACACTGTATTTCTGCATGGGGGCATGAGTTTCGGCCCGAATATCGTGCACTGGCAGCCCTGCCGCGGTATTTCCCCGATGTCCCGCGGATTGCTCTGACAGCCACAGCAGACCAACGTACACGCGATGATATTCTGACGGCATTAGACATGCCGCACGCGAGTGTCTTGGTTTCCAGCTTTCATAGGCCCAACCTCAATATTACAGCCCTCCCTAAAGGTTCGGAAACGAAACAGCTGGTGTCCGCGCTGGAACGCCATAAAAACGAAGCTTCTATCGTTTATTGCGGCAGCCGCGCCAGAACTGAGCGGATAGCGGCCTCCCTGCGGGAGAAAGGGTGGACGGCGCTTGCTTTCCACGCAGGTCTCTCGCCCTTGGAAAAGCGAGCTGCTCTACTTCGTTTTCGCTCCGGCGAGCCTCTTGTTATTGTTGCAACAATTGCTTTCGGTATGGGAATTGACCGGCCAGATGTGCGGGCAGTCATTCATATGGATATGCCAGCCTCACCAGAGGGATATTACCAGCAGATTGGCCGGGCAGGGCGTGATGGACTGCCCTCTGATACCGTGCTCCTCTATGGCGGCGACGACATGGCGCGCGCGCGCCACTGGCTGGAGCTTTCCAATGCACCGGACACAGAAAAACGGGTGATGCGCGCCCGTCTGGAAGCAATGATTGCTCTTACGGAAACCACATGTTGCCGTACTGCGGCGCTCTTGCACTGTTTTGGTGAAACGCTTTCCGAGCCATGTGGTCACTGCGATAATTGCAGGCATCCGGTCGTGACTTTTGACGGCACAGATGCTGCACGTAAACTCCTCTCAACAATTTACCGGACCGGGCAGAAATATGGTGCGCTGCACATCATTAATGTTTTGCGCGGCAAACGAACCGATATGGTTGAGCGCAACCACCACGACACTCTTTCAGTCTGGGGTATTGGTAAGGATAAACCGGAAGGCTTCTGGCGCAGCGTAACCCGCCAACTCATTGCCCACGGAGCCTTGCGCAGCGAGGGGCAATACGGTGGCCTAGCCCTGAATGCTGACATTGCACGCCCGATACTGCGCGGGGAGCAGAGTTTACAACTCAGGGCCGATGCCACTGCCGAACTCGAAAATGCTGCGACACTCCGCGGGAAGAGCCAGAGCAGCCTGGAAGCACTACCCGAAGATAAAGTGCCGATTTTTGACGCCCTCCGTAAGTGGCGTCTGGATGAAGCCAGAGAGCAGGAAATTCCCCCTTATGTGATTTTTCATGATGCGGCACTGCGAGATATTGCGCTCTCAGGTTCGCTTTCTCTGGATGAACTCGCCCTGATCAAAGGGGTAGGCCGTTCTAAGCTTGAGCGCTATGGTGCTGCTGTTTTAGCCGTTCTTGCTGCAAAGGTATAGTTGGCATGGCTTCCATACAGGAAAGACGCGCACAGATTTTGCAACTCGTGCAGCAACAAGGCTATGCTGCAAATGAAGATCTGGCAAAAGCGCTCCATGTAACAGTGCAGACTGTACGCCGGGACGTGAATAGCATGGCAGCAGAGGGCATGATTGCACGCCACCACGGCGGAGCCTCAGCCTTATCGTCCAACGAAAATATTGCCTATTCTGAAAGACAGATTCTTAATCCCAAGGCCAAGGGTGCCATCGGCCATGCGGCTGCAAGCGTTATTCCTGATGGCGCGTCTCTTTTTATCAACATTGGGACGACAACCGAAGCATTTGCCCGCTCATTACGGAACCATCGGGCTTTACGGGTTATTACCAACAATATTCATGTAGCCTCTCTACTGGCACCTGCCCCAGAATGCACCCTGATTATTACTGGCGGCACTGTCCGCTTGAGAGACGGCGGCATTGTAGGCCCAGCGGCAGCAGCCATGATTGAGCAATATAGAGCGGATTACGGTGTAATCGGTATCAGCGGGATTGACGAAGACGGGACGCTTCTTGATTTTGACGCTGATGAAATCAATGCTGCACAGGCTATCATCCGCAACTCTCGCACCACCATCCTTCTAGCCGATCATACAAAGCTCAAACGGCGCCCCATGGCGCGCGTTGGGCATTTGTCCGAAATCAATTCCTTTTATACAGACCAACCTTTGCCCACCGCGTTAGCCAAAATCGTAACTGAGGCCGGTGTGGATTTGCATGTCATACAAAGCGAATTTTTCGGAAAAGAAAAATAAACTCCCAAAAACAGCTTCAATGTCATAATTGAGCCATTGTATTTTCCTTTTATTTTCGGATACGAAGGAAAATACATAGTTTCAGACGGTAGGATCGGATAGAAAATGGCAGACACTTCGGCTCCCCTAAATCGTCCTTACGACCTGCTCATTGTTGGCGGCGGCGTAAATGGCGCAGGCATTGCGCGTGACGCTGTTGGCCGCGGAGCGTCCGTTCTGATGGTGGAGCAGGATGACCTTGCGAGCTATACTTCATCCGCCAGTACAAAGCTAATCCACGGTGGCCTGCGGTATCTGGAATATTATGAATTCCGTCTGGTCCGTGAGGCTCTGACAGAGCGTGAACGGCTTTTGAAAATGGCGCCGCACATTATATGGCCCATGCGTTTTGTACTGCCACATTCCAAACTTGTCCGGCCCGCGTGGATGCTTAAAGCAGGCCTCTTCCTATATGATCACCTTGCGTCCAACATGACGCTCCCCAAATCCCGCGCTGTTGACTTCCGCACGCATTCGTCCGGTCGGCCGCTCAAAGACGATTACACCAAAGGCTTCGTTTATTCGGATGGCTGGGTGCAGGATAGTAGGCTTGTTGTCCTGAATGCTCTGGATGCGGCAGAACGTGGAGCAGACATTCGAACCCGTACGCGTCTTATAAAAGCAACGCGTAGCAATGGCCTATGGCAGGCTGAACTGGAAGATCGGGTTACTGGGAAAACGACACATGTGCAGGCACGCGCTCTTGTAAACGCGGCAGGCCCTTGGGTTGCTCGCCTGCTTGCTGAAACCCTCAATATTCCTAATTCAAAGTCTGTCCGTTTGGTAAAGGGCAGCCATATCATTGTGCCGCGTGTTTTCGATGGGCCTCAGGCTTATATCTTCCAGAACCCGGACAAACGAATTGTTTTTGCCATTCCATATGAGCAGAATTTCACTCTCATTGGCACGACAGATATTCCTTGGAACGAAGCTCCGGGAAAGGTCGGCATTGCTCCTGACGAAATTAAGTATCTTTGCGAAAGCGTAAACCGCTATTTCAAAAAAGATGTCAAGGAAAGCGATGTCGTTTGGACCTATGCGGGTCTACGGCCCCTATATGACGATGCCTCAGCCAACGCTTCTGCTGTAACACGGGATTATGTGCTGGATCTCGACACACAAGACGGTGCTCCTCTTCTGTCCATTTTCGGCGGAAAAATAACCACCTACCGCAAGCTGGCAGAACATGCGCTGGAGAAGTTGGCTCCTGTATTGCCCGCAGTAGCTGGCGTAAGCTGGACAGCTACCGAAGTTCTGCCGGGTGGTGACATTGGAGACGGGGGCTTTGATGCTGCTCTTGCCCGTTTGGGGCGTGCCGCGCCCTGGTTGCCAGCTGCAACTGCATGGCGTCTGCTCCGCAATTATGGCAGCCGTGTTTACGAAATTATCGGGGAAGCCACCAGCCTGAAGGACTTGGGAGAAGTTCTGGGCGGGGATTTGACTACCCGTGAAGTTGACTATCTGATAGAGCGCGAATGGGCACGGACAGGAGAGGATATTCTGTGGCGCCGGAGCAAGCTGGGCTTACATCTAAGTGAGGCAGAAAAACAGAAAGTCTCTGATTATGTGCAACAGAAGACTGCCTGACGCTCAAGAGTAAGGTCAGGTAGTTATTTCCCAGAATAATAAAGAAAAAGAGGGAAGTATGACGAGTAAAGCCCGGGCTTATGTTGGTGAACTGATTGCAGAATGTATTGCTGTTTTCATCATTATTGTTTTTGGGGATTCTGTAGCGGCGATGTATTCGCTCTACGATCCCAGCCCTTATAAGCAGGCTTATTGGGGAGTCTGCATTGTATGGGGACTTGGCGTGACCATAGCCATATACGTCACAGGTGCCGTGTCCGGCACGCACGCCAACCCCGCAGTCACACTTGCATTGGCCTGTTTCCGGAATTTTTCGTGGAAAAAAGTACTGCCTTATTGTGCCGCGCAGATACTGGGAGGGTTCTTAGGGGCCATCATCGTATATGCGTTGTTTTCTCCAGTCATTGACCACTACGCTGCCGTAAACCACCTTGACAGGCTGCACGATGGGGCAGGGGCGGGCGTATTTTTCACACATCCCGGTGACTTCATCTCGCCCATGCATGCCTTCATGGACGAGATTATTCTGACAGCCATGCTGGTGCTGGGTATTTTTGCAATCACGTGTGAGTATAACACCCAAGCGCCACAGGCGAACTCCAGCGCCCTCATCATCGGGCTTCTGGTCGCCATTATTGGTGCATCAGCTGGCTATCTTGAGGCATGGGCTATAAATCCGGCCCGAGATCTGGGGCCAAGGATCTTTTGTTATTTCGCTGGATGGGGTCCAACTGCGCTTCCATCCCCGCAAAATTATTGGTGGGTGCCTATAGCTGGGCCTCTTATTGGAGGAGTGGTGGGCGGTGGCCTGTATCAGGCGGTTCTTAAGCCCTTTATGCCATCCTCAAACCAGTCATCTTCTCACATCGCTCACGACTAAACGACGTCAATCAAAAAGGATAATCCTCGATGAGCAAGCAAGATCATGTACTCGCTATTGATCAGGGAACGACCTCTACCCGAACCATCGTTTTTGATCGGAATGCCATCGAGGTTGCTAGTGCTCGAAGTGAGTTCGCGCAGCATTATCCTGATGCCGGCTGGGTAGAACATTGCCCTGAAGACATCTGGAATGATGTTCTTAAGACGTCCCGTGCCGCTTTGGAGAAATCCGGCATGCTGGACCGCATTGCTGGCATAGGGATTACCAATCAGCGCGAAACCATAGTTGTGTGGGAACGCGCAACAGGCAAACCCATTCACCGCGCCATTGTTTGGCAGGACCGCCGGACCGCCGCCACCTGCCAGAAACTGCGCGAAGAAGGTGCTGAATCGCTTGTACGCGAGCGAACAGGCCTGCTGATTGATCCATATTTTTCTGCCACGAAACTGGCATGGATACTTGATAATGTATCTGATGCCCGTACCCGTGCAGAAAAAGGTGAACTGGCGTTCGGAACCATTGATTCCTTCATTCTCTGGCGCCTGACCGGGGGCAAAGTTCACGCCACTGATATTACGAATGCATCCCGCACGCTTCTGTTCGATATTCATCGCCAACAGTGGGATGACGATCTTCTGCGTCTCTTCCGTATTCCGGCCGCTTTGCTACCTGAAGTAAAAGACAACAGCACCATTTTTGGTGAAACTGATCCCGCGCTATACGGGCGCGCCATTCCCATCGCGGGCATGGCAGGCGATCAGCAGGCCGCCGTGGTGGGGCAGGCCTGTTTCACGCCCGGCATGGCAAAAGCGACTTATGGCACCGGCTGCTTTGTGCTTCTCAACACAGGTGAAAAGCCTGTAGCTTCCAAAAACCGTATGCTCACCACGATCGCCTATCGCATGGGCGGGAAAACCACTTACGCGCTCGAAGGGTCCATTTTTGTAGCTGGAGCTGCCATTAAATGGCTCCGTGATGGCCTGCATCTGATCACGCACGCTTCGCAAACTGATGATATGGCAACCCGTATTCCACATAGCCATGGGGTTTATATGGTTCCCGGGTTTGTCGGTCTTGGTGCTCCACACTGGGACCCTGACGCACGGGGGCTTATTTGTGGCCTCACACTTGATGCGACCGCAGCTCATATCGCACGGGCAGCTTTGGAATCCGTAGCTTATCAGACGCTGGATCTTATTACCGCCATGACGCAGGATGGTGGTGGCACCACAGACGCACTGCGCGTGGATGGGGGTATGTCAGCTAACGACTGGTTCTGCAATTTTCTGGCTGACATGCTTCAGGTCAAAGTAGAGCGGCCCAAGCATATTGAAACCACGGCATTGGGTGCTGGTTTCCTTGCAGGCTTGGCCACTGGCGTTTGGGAAGATGAAAAGGCTTTGGCAGCCACATGGCAGCACGGCGCAACATTTGAGGCATCCATGCCCAATGAACAGAGACGAAGCATGATTGCAGGTTGGCATCAGGCCGTGCGGCGTACCTTATCTCAAAATAACCCGCTTTAATTTTCTGTTTTACGCGTAGTCCCGAAGAAACATTTTACATTTCCGGGACTACGCCTTAATTTTCAGCTTACCGATCTAAGATTTACGAATTTTAACCGTAACCTCTTTGGTCACTCCACCCATAAATGAAAATTTGACTGAAACGTCCTGCCCAACCTGAATAGGTTTGTCAGTATTCATGCATAATAAATGATACCCCCCATGTGGAAATACGAGGGTTGTATGGGCTGGCAATGGCAAGTGCGTGAAGAGATTTATAGTTCCTGGGGTGCTTTCCTGATCCGAGTGATGCCCAATTAATGTAGGACACGATGGTGACGTAACACTCGTTAAGAGATGAGGCTCATCTCCATTATTTTTCAGTGTGAAATAAAGTGAGTAAATATTGGGAGTGTCGTCACTACTCTCCATAATGACGTCAGAAATAACCATGTCTTGCTGAACATTTGACTGGCCGGGCATAGACTGTCCAACGTCCTGATTGGCTGCATAAGCAGAACCAATGCCAACACTGCCCAAAAAAAGACTGGTCATAAGGCATAAAGCCGGTCGTACAGTCATAAGAACTCCCGTATTGGCCCGCTCTCTCTTGTCATGAGAGGCAGTGTGGACCTATTTATAGAGACATCACTATACCGCACTGTTTTCTATAAAGGGCAAGGCTATCATTTTTTGTTCTAAACCGTGCTGGCAACAAGAATTGAAGGTAATCTATGCGTTGTCCCTTTTGTGATAATCCGGATAGCCAGGTAAAGGACAGCCGCCCCAATGAAGAAGGTTCTGCCATACGGCGGCGCAGAGCCTGCTTGTCGTGTGGGCAACGCTTTACAACGGTGGAACGCGTCCAACTCAGGGACCTTGTTGTCGTAAAGGCTGATGGTCGTCGTGCGCCATTTGAACGAGAAAAACTGGCTCGTTCCATTCGTATTGCCTTACGCAAAAGACCGGTACCTGATAGCCGAATCGAGCAGATTGTTTCTGGGCTGGTCCGCCAACTGGAAGCTTCTGGCGAAACAGAGGTCCTGTCTGTACGGATAGGCGCTCTAGCCATGGATGTGCTGCGTGAGGTAGATACGGTTGGGTATGTACGTTTTGCCAGCGTGTATAGAGATTTTACCGAGGCAAAAGACTTTTCAGAAATTTTGACGTCCATGGACCGTCTAGGCCCTGAAAATCAGGAAAAAGACTAGACCTTGAGCCATAAAGGCGTCATGTAGCCCCGCTGACTCATAGTAAACGGGTAGGCAGGAGATAGGAATGACTGAGCTGCACGATCAAACAGAACTTAAGGGAGCACAACGCCCGCGCACGGCTGCGCGTGTTGCAGCAGTTCAGGCATTGTTCCAAATCGAACAGAATAATGACAGGGCTGAAAGTGTTGTTCAGCAGTTTCTGGTTCATCGCTTTGGGACAACGTTGGACAATGCTTCGTATGAAGAGGGATACGTTCCAGAGCCTGATACCCGGCTCTTTATTGCCGTTGTTAAGCAAGCGACGGCCCAGCATAACGCAATTCTAGAACAGCTAAACGAGACCCTACCAGCCACATGGCCGGTGTCACGTTTGGATCCTGTACTACGCGCACTGTTTCAGGCTGCCATTGGTGAAGCGCTGGAGCGGGATTTGCCCTCTGCAATTCTCATTAATGAGTATATGGATATTGCACACGGGTTCTTCTCTGGCGATGAACCGAAATTGGTAAATGGGGTGCTGGACACTGTGATAAAGCGCCTGAATGGACAGACGGATAGCACTGATGTCGGGCTTGCTGAGGACACCTCCACAGACTGATCTTCCTGCGGAATTTGTATTTATAAAGCAACACTTCGCTAAGTTGGCAGGACCAGCGGCATTAGACCTCAGTGATGATGCCGCCGTCTATACTCCGCCTTTAGGCAAAGACCTTGTCATAGCGGCTGACGCCATGGTGGAAAACGTTCATTTTCTACCTACGGATCCGCCAGAGACAGTTGGCCGTAAGTTATTACGCTGCAATCTTTCGGATTTAGCCGCAATGGGTGCAAAGCCTGAAGGCTGGCTTCTCACCCTAGCGCGCCCCAATACCTTACCTGACACTTGGTTTGCACAGTTCTGTAACGGACTGGAGCAGGACCAGAGAATTTTTTCTCTCAGTCTCATGGGTGGAGATACAACCTCCACCAAGGGACCACTAGTTCTCTCACTGACTATTTTAGGTTCGGTTAAACCGGGTCAGGCTGTGAAGCGCAGGGGTGCTAAAGATGGTGACGGCCTATGGGTTACTGGCACGATAGGGGATGGCGCTCTTGGCTTACAGGTATTGCTAGGGAAGCTTACTGACGCCTCTGGCTACCTAGCCGGTCGTTACCATTTGCCTCAACCGCGTGTTGGCCTACCCCTAGCTGGTATAGCCTCTGCTGCAATGGATATCTCTGATGGGTTGGTACAAGACGCAGGACATCTTGCGCGTGAAAATGGCTTAGGCGTAGTCCTGCATGCGTCTCAAATTCCACTTTCTCCAGCAACGAAAGCCTGCGGTGAAGAATGGTTTGAAACATGTTTGACTGGGGGCGATGACTACGAAATTCTTTTCAGCGTCCCACCTGAACATGAAGCAATGCTTTTACAAAATCCGTTCATGACCACTGTAACTGGACAGGTCCCGATCACCCGCATTGGACATTTTTGTCAAAAACGATCGGGCGTCACAGTGATAGGATGCGCCGGAGCAGAAATGACCTTTTCACGCCACGGCTGGAGCCACCTCTAGTTCCATTTTTCTAAAGACCTGAGGCTTCGAGTGTTTTTTCATACATTCTGTGAGTTTTGTAGGGCTCAGGCACAATGCGCTCTATAAGATTACGAATGCCGGTGTTGGTCTCTAACACCCACCCCAATTCAATTGTTCTATAAGGAAGGTGCCGCCCGCGCTGCATCAGCTCATCAATGAGCAAAGCAGGAATAATGGCGCTCAGAGCCGTTCCTGCGAGCTTCTTTTTGACGCCCAGTAAAATTACCCGTGCAGAGTGAAAGTCGTGGCGGAGTATGCGTGTAGCCAGTTTAACCCACCCCAAGGGTGACGGAGCCCCGTTAAGATCTCCGCTGACATCGTAAACGTTGGGAACAACTAACGCGATTGCGACCGGCTCGTTGTTGAATTCCACCAGAACATATTGCTCCGGCTTCAAAATAGGCTTCATTGTTTTCAAAAGAGACTGCACTTCATGACTGGTAAGGGGTACATTTCCCCATGTCCCAGCCCATGCATCATTGTAGATATCTTTCAGAATTTCAGCGTCTTCAGGGATATGATCGGTCCTTAGTCCCCTCACTGTAACAGAACCAAGCCGCTGCCGAAGGTTGGCCGGCACCTGATTCGCCTGCTCGGCCTCCTTACTTACTTCCATTTTGTAAGAAAACAAATCAACGGCTTTCTCGAAGTCTGCTGCTTCAATGGCTGGGCCAAGCGTCTCCGGGTGCCACCCCATTCCAACCATAGGCGCTTCATTCTGCCCCACAATCATGGTGCCAGATTCGCCATTGCTATTCAGGGTCCACGGCCCCCGAATACGCTCTATATCAAACTGCTTGAGCCAATTTTCGGCGGCATCAAGAAGTGGCTTCACACATGCCGCATCCAGCGCATCCAACGCACCAAAAAAACCTGTTCTCGGCTCTGTTGTCTTTTCTAACGCGAGAAAATCTATCTGTGCAGAGATCCTGCCGATAGGCTTTTCACCCCGCCATGCAAGGAAATAACAGGCTTTTCCATGTGCAAAAAATGGAGACTGTTTGGGACTAAGCATCCCTTTTTGCTCCATGTCTAATGGAGGCACATATCCTGGCAAACCACTATACAAGAGTCGGGGGAGGCGGATGAAAAGGGCAAGCTGACGAGCACCCACCACAGGGGATACAATAATCTGGTCAGGCTTGGTCATTTGCGCTCCGTCGACTACAACTCTAAACCGCAAGGTGATGCATCATTCCTATCGAATGGGGAAGGAAAAAGTGTGAGGGAAATGCCTACAAACAACGCGACCACGCGTTCTATCCTGATCACAGGCGCTACAGGCGGTATTGGGGCTGAGCTGGCAAAACGATACGCACGGCCAGGGCGCACTCTTATTTTATGGGGACGCAATGCAGAGCGCCTAACAGAGGTGGCTGCTCTTTGCTGTGCGCGTGGAGCCGCTGTCATCACGCGCCAAGTAGATTTAACGGATGGAAAAGCTGCTCTTGATGCGCTTTTTGAAGATGACACCCGCGCCCCTCTGGACGTGCTGATTTTAGGAGCCGGCTTATCCGATATCAAGGCAGCGAGTGCGACAACGGAAGACCCTAACAAGGTACTTCAGTTGGCCTTGGTCAACTACACGCTCCCGGTAACTCTTGCCACGGCGGCCGCGCAGCGCATGATTACGCGAGGGCACGGCAAGATAGCATTTATCGGGTCAGTTGCTGGCTTTTACGAGCTTCCATTTGCAGCATCCTATAGTAGCTCAAAATCCGGTTTAGCGTGCTTTGCAGAGGCTGCTCGACTGGACTGGGGACGTCATAATATTAAAGTCACCCTCATTGTGCCTGGATTTGTTGATACTCCCATGAGCCGACGCCTTAAAGGAGCGCGTCCTTTCCTTGTGTCAGCAGGCAGCGCAGCAAGACAGATCATACATGCTGTCGCCACAAGCCAAGCTGAATATGTCTTCCCGTGGCAGTTCAGAGTTCTACGCGTTGTAGAGAGGTTACTGCCTCAGTTCATACGCAAAAAAATCTTGTTATCTCTGAAAGCTGACCAAGAATAAGTTGGGCAAACAAGATTCGTAATTTTTAAGGAGTAGTCTCCACAGAAATGTGGAGGTCCGGGCGGCACCCACAAAAGAAAGGTATGGCTCTGTTCCCCTTGTGAATTTTTTACTTCACCCAGAAATTATACCCCCAATAATACCCCCAAAATAATATGCTCTAGGGGTATCATGGTCCTTCTTATCAGACTCGCGCTTCAACGTTTCGGGCTGCCGCAGCCTCGACCCATGCGACCACCTCTCGCTCCCGCCAGCGCACACAGTTTGCGTTGAAGCGAATCGGACGGGGAAAGCCTTCTTCCTCAATCTTCCGGTAGAGTGTTCGGTGAGCAATCCGCAGCCGGTCCATAACTTCCTTTGCCGTCATAAACTGGTCTAACGCAGTTATCGGTGCATCACGCTCTAATGCCTCACCCATTCCCACCTCCCACTGCGTCCTTACGGGCAATCACCAACCCGCGCCGCTGCATTATTTCACTGATGCGTTGTGATCTCACGTCAGGCTGGTTGTCATAGGGGACGTAGCTTTCCTCGAGCAGGTCGCGAACCAGAGCTATTTGTTCATATATGCTCATCCCAGCGCCTCCCGCGCTGCGTCGATGGCTTTGTTTGCGGCCCGTTCAGCCTCTTCGATCGTGGAAAATTCGTGAATTTCTCCGTCCTCGTCTTGGTATGCGAAGAAAATACGAATATCAGCCGCCTCAGACGTTTCAACGATTTCAAATGGCTTTTTCTCGCACAGCATGTCAGCCATATCAGCATGACCACTTTCGGGATCGCCAACCATATAAAACCATTTATCCCGTTTAGAGATCTCCGCCCTGACGCGCTGTTCTACACGGCGCTCGGCTTCGATAATGTAGGGCGCAATGACCGAATCATATAAATCAGCGGCTAACTCTCCGCATTCAGATTTCCCCACATTGATAGTTTTTCCATCTGGGGTTAGTGCATCTACAAGAGGATACCCATGTCCATCATCGCCATAAGTGTGCAGAAGTGTGTAATCTTTCATTACTTCACTTATTTTCTCAATCTGCTCCTCTCTCGTCCTCATGGCGCTTTCCTTTCTGTCGGGACAAACTGTCTGCGCCGGACACGGCCCGTATATCCGCACTCATGACACCCATTTCCACGTTCCGGTGATGTGGTCATTTCTGGATATTCGCAGCATCCAGTGCAGTGTTGAGACCACGTCACCATTTCGCACAGGTCTAGCCCGTCCCGTTCTGTTTCGATAAAAGCCCATGCCTTACGCCGGTCTAGACGAAACCCCGCAAGTGCATCTCCCTGCTTGAAGGTGAGGGGCGTATCAACGCCATTTCTCCTCGAGATAACGCTACCTGTCATGGCGCGGCTCCTAGGTTGCGGATTATTTGTGCCGCAGTTTCGTAAAACTCTATTTCAGTATTGGCAGCTTCACTTGCTATTTCAGTGATACCTGTTGCCGGGTCATAGCTCCCATAATCATCGACAACCTTTTGCTTATACTGATCCATCTTTATAGCGCACCGTTCCCGTTCTGCCGCCAGCATTTCGGCTATTTGCGTGGGGGTGAGGACAGGGCCTTTATAAATCCATCCCTTCATATCCTCGTCTGTCAGGAAATCCTCTGGCCCATGATGATTGTATTCTGTCCAGCCGCCGCCGTTCTGGTGCCAGTGGTAAATGATGTCGGTTTCTTCCAGATCAGGGATTTGGAACGCATGGCCGCCATCCCGCTCAGGAAACATCGGGACACCGGGCCGTTCAGGGTTGGGCCAGTTTGTGGGGGTTTTCAGTTCCTCGCTCATGATTCCGGGCCTTTCAGGGCTTCTTGGACCTTCAGTTGAAGGTTCGCATACGCCTCCATTGCGGCCACGTCTTCTCCAGCGTCCATCAGACTTTCATACGCAGTAAAAAGAGACAGAATCTCTCTCAACCGCGCAATCTCCGCATCCTTCTCGGCAAGTTTGGCGAGGGCGTCTGATTGGCGGACGCACGGGACAGGATCACGCAGAGTACCTAGTATTGTGATGACGAGCATATCCGCGCTCGTGACAGGATTACCGATGGCTGTAATCAATTCTTCGCAGGCAGCAACATAGTGTCGGTGGAAGCGCCATTCATTTTCAGAATTGTTCTCCGAAATTTCTTGAGCAAGACGATCGACATTTTTTAACTGCTCTTCACTCAGCGGCAGCCGCACGAATACGCCAGTGGGTTTGTCGGTCATGCGAATTCCCCTTCATTCAGTTCGGCGGCTCGTTCGGTGGCGGCCTGTTTGACAAGTTCCATCCGCGCGGCGTCGTGCTGCTCAAGCTGAGAGAGCAGGACGCGGTAATTCTCAGATCCGGTTATTTTCCGAAGAGCAGCTACGTCTACCGCTCCATTTATAGCCTTCAGTGCCCGTTCTGACCGGCCCTGCAAGTCATCTGGCGCTGCTGCTTCCCGAGGCTGCTCCATGCGCAGCGGATGAACTGTGTAGAGTTTCTTGCTTCCGCGTGTGACTTGCAGGCCCAGCGCCATATCCTCGTCCAGCCCAGTCATATGGGTGATGCGAATTCCGCCCACTTTGATCCCGCCGAACTTAACCTCGGGGTCACGGTGCAGGGTGCAGGATTTTCCGGCGTACCCTTTGCCATCATTGCCCCAGACCGCAACTAACACGCGGCGCATAGACTTGCAGGGATACCAGGGTTTTCCTTTGCACCCCTTATAAAACACGGCGATAGGCTGATCGTGGCTGCCCTGCTTAACATCCTCAATCGTGACGGTAATCGGGCCGCCCAGAAGGTCATCGGCATTGAGCTGATCAGATTTAGCGATGATGGTTTTTGAAAGATCGACCATTATACAAATATTTCCTCTTCAACCCGGCGCGATGTATCAATCAAGCGCAGATCGGGGTTATTCATTGCTGCGTCATATTCAGCGCGACGAGACAGAAGCCGAGCCTCAAAACCCTCGGCAGCTTCAATTAGAAGGGCCTGAAACTTCGGGTCCGAGTACACGCGCTTAACCAGCATTTTCCCGCCACCGAGTGCAGGAAAGCTGATGAAATCTAGCCACTTGCGGTTGGAAACCATCAGCCCCGTCTGTATCTGCGGCATGTATTCAATCGGCACTTCTTGAGAGCAGATCGTCTGCATTTGCAGGCCAGAAACACGGGACTTGCACTCGATCAGACCATCATCTCCGACAAGGCCATCCGGCGAATACCCAAGAGTAAAGCCCCATTTGTCGTTTGTCATAAAGCCGACCTCAGACACGGGCGCGATATGCCGCGAGTAGAGAACCTTTGCCTCCATCTCGTCTTCATGCCCTCGCTGCATTGCGCGGGTCTGGAAGTTTTCATCGCCAATGCCGTTTATGCGCTGACTGAGAAGATCGAGGACGATACGCTCCGATGTTTCGTTTTTAGCAATGCCGCTGCATGTTTTGGTGAGTAGTTTCCCAATAAGACTGGCCGTGAGCACACCGCATCTGGCTTGCAGCCACTCATCCGTTCCTTGCTCAAGGTCGGTGAAGGTTTTTAGCGTCACGCCACATCCTCCAAAACCAAAGCCTCACCCTGCTCGGTGCGAAACCGCAGGCTTTTCCCCAGCCGTTCGCTATCAGCAAGCAACTTTACGTCACGCTCCATCTGCTCAATCACGCGCAGTCGTGCGTCCGGCGCTAACCGGCGCGGGTGCATGTGGATGTATTCGCTCCAGCGGGTTGTGATGCGCTCCATCAATTCGTTCTCATATTGAATGTCTTCTGCGCTTGCGGGATCGAGCGGCATCACACGCACTCCGCAGCTTTTTCTGCATGGTCCACATCATCGCGCTCGATTTCATCAGCAATGGCCGGTAGCTCAATCACCGCGTCCAGTGCCGTCATTCCCATGCGGCCCTCAACCTCAGTCGTCGCGTAATGCAACTGACCGACCAGAGGTGAAATTTCTTCCCCGGCTTTGCGGATGATTGCCGCAATTTTCTTGAGGTTTGCTTTTTCTGCTGCCAGCATGTTGCCCGACAGCACCTGATGAAGACTGCGGTATCCACGCGCAGCGGGGTAGGGGCTCCCAATACCGCCACGCATATTGTCTGGGTATCCACCCATTGACTGTGACATTTCAAAACTCCTGATTGGAGAACAATTCGCCGGTAACACGGCCACTTCACCGGGCCTGCCTGAGGCCCGATGCGTGCGGCGGTGTCAGTAATTGATGGAAACGTGCGGGACTTTCCCGAGCGCTATGGCTTTCACAATTTCTTTGCCGACACTCTCAGATGCGCCGGCATCCACGATGGCAAGCAGAGCAGCATTATTGACCGCGCTTTTGTGGGCCTTGTCAGCGGCACGGCGTTTGGTCTCGGCTTCCTCGCGGCTCTTTTCTGCCGCAACGCGATCACGCTCTGCCTGAATAGCCCGCTCTTTTTCTTCTTTCGCGCGATTTGCGGCCTCAACCTTTTCGCGTTCAGCGCGGGCCTGCGCCTCTCTCATCGCCTGTGCGGCTGCCTGCTCTCTTGCAACCGCGGCCTGAGCCTCACGCTCAAGTCGATCACGCTCTGCCTGCGCTGCTTGCTCAGCCTGTAGGCGGCTACGTTCTGCTGCTTCATGAGCAATTCGTTCTTCGCGGGCGATACGCTCCACTTCAAGTCGCTTGCGCTCTTCTTCTGCCGCCAGCGCAGCCTGACGCTCAGCCTCTTCTTGCTTATTACGGCGAGCCTTCGCCGCCTCAATATGCGCAGAAAGGCTTACGCTCGATTGCTCGAACGCCAACTTTGCGCGCTCTTTAAATTCCTCAAAGTCGCGGTCATAAAGGTGCTCAAGTTCGGATTGACGGGCGGAAACAGTCTCTTCATCCGGAGCGAAATCGAACCGGGCTAGGGCCTCAATGTCCCGAATTGTGATTTGATGACCTTCAACACGAGCAGCTTCGCGCTGCTCAAACTCAATGACTGGTGCCTTTACTTCATCGCGCAGGTTATCCAATCTTGTCGTAATGATGCGGCGGTCTGCATTGACGCGGTCAACAGTTAGCTTTGCCGCCTTCTGTACTTCCTTGCCCATATTATCCAGGGCGGTCTTTGAGCGTGCCACGTCATAAGCCACAGACTTGATATGCTTGCGGCCCTTTTCAGTTGTGGCATCCAGCACCATGCCACGGACGTGCAGCTCCAGCTTTGAAACAATGTCCTCAACACCGCCATCTGCAAACACGACGGACGGTACAAGCGTTTCCACCACATCAAGTGTCAGTTCTTTTTGCATTATTGCCTCGATTAATATTTCTCAGCCAACACGGCCACGAAGCCCGGTCCGCAAACCGGGTGACGCGGGGGTGTTAGAGGAATGCGGAGCCTAGATCAGCAAACACCGCGCCGAACGCCATAAGCATTGCGAGAAGGTCTCCCGTTACTGCGTTGCCTGTCTCTGTGAACATGAGGGCAGCAGCCAGAGCGCTGTAGACGCCGAACCAGAACAGGGCTTGCAGAAACGGGTTGCGTGCGGCCGCATTCCAGATCCAGCCAGCTATGGCGGCGAGGAGAACGATTGCGTCTTCGGCCCGCTGGCGTAGGGTAGGGCGCGTGTAGAGAGTGCCGGGCATTATGCGGCCTCCTTCTGAGCAACTTCCCATGCAGATGCACGCAGGCGGATAAACTGGATCAGCAGACCGTACCCCCGCCCAATTCTGTTATCGCCGTGGCGGCAGCCTACCGCGCTTTCAAATTCATCAAGAGTTCCAGAAAAACAGCCACGGTTTGTGTAAATACTTCCGTCTTTTTGGCGGAAATACGTAAGTGTCCCGCCCTCAGAGCCTACACTGGAAAACCACCCAATATGGATGCTTAGAGACACCTGAGCATCGCCGGACACCTGAGCATTGCCGTACACCTGAGCATTGCCGTACACCCGAGCATCGCCGGACACCCAAGCATTGCCGTACACCTGAGCATCGCCGTACACCTGAGCATTGCCGTACACCCGAGCATTGCCGTACACCCGAGCATTGCCGTACACCCAAGCATTGCCGTACACCTGAGCATCGCCGTACACCCAAGCATTGCCGGACTGCTCAAGGTTCGCCTTGGCTTCAATGAAGCCGCCTAGATCACCGGCAGAAACGCCAATGGCAGCAATAGCTACGAGTGCACGGATACGGTGCAGTGTCCGCCCGTCCCAAGATTTCGTTGTTTCGTCAGTGAGTTCATATTTAGCGGGAGCAGTCTGCTGCTCTACCGCGCTTGTCTGTGTCATTGCCCATCTCCGTGGTGATGGGCTAAATGTGACATGAGGTCACAAACTACGTCAATAGAAAATGTGACCTTACATCACAAAAATTCTTTGGCTTGATCTCAGATCAATTTTTTAATTAGAACATAACAAGAACATCAACCCCGGAGTCACACCATGGCCGCCACAGAGCGAATCATCTTCCAACCCTACATCTGGCGGAAGTCTGGCAAACGCACGATTCTAGAACCCGGCGCGGCAGTTGCGTGCAGGAATGCCGAGGATGCGTTACGCCGGATTGAGAAGGTGAGGGGTGGACTGCTCAGTGTTGCAGGCGCTCAGGCTGTCCGAATTTCAGTGGACGAAGAAGCGGGGGATTACGGAGAGCCTGAGGTTTTGGGTAGTGTGGGAGATGTGCCGGGGGAGGATATAGGGGTGTGATGTGAGTGAATTTTCTTACTCAAAAGGTAAATCAATTTGACGCATTGACGGGTGCCTATGCTGTTTGACCTTTATAATTCGTGTCTCAGTCTTTAATCCAGTGTCTGTCTGCCATTGCTGAACAACGACGTCACATACCAAAATATCACCTTTAGTGAATGATACTTCATTTCTATTCACTGAGTTAATGAAAGTTTCGTCCTCTATGGAGGCCCACACTACATTCTGCCCATCGCTAAGTTTCCACTTGTGGTCAGCATCGAAAGATAAATTTACAATTGAAAAAGCTACAGTCGATGGCGAACTAATAATTAAGCTGTCGACGCTTTCTGGCGGCCTGAATGATATAATATCAGCCTTGCTTACTACAGCTTCTGCTTTTTCTTTCTTTTCCCCTGTCTGCCTCACAGAGATAGTGTTTATTCCTTCTTTTTCCAGAGGTTTAATAGCAGCAGCGGCGGCCTTTCTTACTTTCAAATCCCGAAATAATGCGACTGTTTGCCGCGGAGCGATGATCTTGTTTTCCTCTCCGTCCTCGTAAGGAAATTCGAGCTCAACGTTCCCATCCTCTAAAATATGAGCACGCTTGGGCTGCCTTCCCCTAGCAAGCTTCAAAAGCTTAAAGAGGCCTATAGTTACATCTTTCCCACTAATTCCTAAAAATACGCACAATGCTGCCAGGGCTGTTGCGTCTTGTCCTACCAAGAGATCTTTGGCGTAACTTACCCACCCTTGAAGCAAATGCAGCTCTACCTCGAAGGAACCCCGAACAAATCCTGCACGGACCCTTACTGAGAGGTTGGATTTTTCTCCATTAATGACGCGGTTTGCTTCTTCGAAAAGCTTTCCCATAGCTAGGAGAGCTGGAGCTAAATCCTCGACAGCCATCTCTCCGCACTCAAGTGCGGGCCCGTCATAATTAATCGAGAGAAGCTTTGTACTCATCTCTTCCATTTATCACATTCCCTTAAATCAGTCATTTAAATTAGAAGTATAAAAGCAGCAGTTTTCTGCGAGTTTTTATATTTCAAGAAGCTTTAATCATCGTTGCCGTTCTCCTTTTGTTCTGCCATAGTCAGAACATGAACAAAGCGGTGAGATTCGAGGGGGAGGGGTTAGGCGGCACTGGACGGGTCGGCCTTGTCGGCCAGCCTCTCGGCCACGGCCCTGAGCGCCAGCCGCTCGCCCTCGTTCATGGCGCGCCACATGCGGATAAGGGAGCGTTCGTCGGCGTCTTTAATGATTTCGCCGCCGTCTTCCAAAGAAGGAACCGCTTGGCCGTGGCGAAGGTAGTCAAGGGTGACGCCGAATAAGTCAGCGAGGGCGCACATTTTATCCCACGCACTCGGGATGCCCTTATTCTCCATGCGGGATAGGTAAGTGCGATCTATGCCAGTGGCAGCCTGAATATCCACCTGGCTTAATCCACTATCAATCCTGAGTCGTCTGATCCGAGCAGCGAAGGCTTTATTCATACGATCACTTTGGCACTTTCTTATTTCTTTTGTGTGATCTCATGTCACAATAATCGTTGACGAAAAGTGTGATCTCATGTCACAGAAAAGCATGAGCATCAGATCGATAATCAAGAAGGCTGGTGGACCATCTCGTGTCGCTCGCCTTCTAGGCATTCACCACAGCGCGGTAATCCGCTGGGAGAATGTGCCCTATGAGCGGGTTATTCCGCTCGAAGCCGCAACCGGCATCCCCCGCGAGGAGCTGCGCCCCGACCTGTTCAAGCGCACCCCCACCCCGGAGGCGCGAGCATGAGCGAAAATAACCATACGCCAAAAGAAAAAGAATTCTTCCGGCGCATAGCTATTGAGTGCGGGTATTTAATTACTCCAGGACAGGACCTGCGCCTGATTGCTGTACCGAAAAATATGCAGCGTGAATTTGGCGAACGACTGACAAAGGTATTTGCATCACTCCGCTATGCAGCTGATCATTTACCACATGATCTGGAACGAGAACTGTCAAAGTTCCTTTCACCGGAAACTCTGGACCAGATACGTCAAGAGCAATCTTCAACTCTACTTCACCGCTTGAAGCAGATTCAGGTTCCCGATCTAAAGACAGAAGTTTTAATTCAATGGATGGCTGAGTTTGAGACTGAGACATCAGATTTACCTTCTCAAAAAGAAAACAACTGCGGTCAGGAGCTTCCGACTCCCGGCCACACAGAAACGGTAATTCCGGACGGCGGCAGTGTCACCTTGCATGGATTGGGCGGGGAGGTGCGGTCATGAAAGAAAGTTCCCGCGGCAAAAGCGTACCCAACTGGCCTGAGCAAAAAATTACCCAAGTGGTGAAGCTGTATGGCGAGCTTAAATCTACATTTCGCGTGGCTGCTGAAGTAGGGGTTGCGCCAGAAACTGTTCGCAAAGTGCTGCGGCAGCAAGGCGTGAAATTACGAAGCGCCACGAAGCCAGTCACGCCACAGCAAATTAAGAAGTTTGAGCATCTCAAGCGGGCTGGCTGGACGATTAACGCAATAGCGCGTGATAGCGGGGTCGCGCCCGATACTGTAACGAGGCACCTAAAGCGTTCTCTGTGTAATACAGCGCCGTGCAATACAGCTTTCGTTAAACAAGAGGCCACAAAGCCCACGCTAAAAGCATTCCGCGAGGCCTTTGGTTCTGAGCCACTGCGTGTCGAGCATCCGGTCGTAATGCGCGGTCTATGTCGCGGCCTCGATCGCTGGCGGGGGTTTTCACTATGATCACAAACAAACCCTACAAGCCCGGCGCGAACATGAAGCCCGCGTACCGCCGCAGCGTGAATAGTGCTGAATGGACAGCCTTTGGTGTCCAAGCTCGCGCCCCGGAATTCCTTAAACAGCAGGCCTCTGGCTCTGATGATGTCGTGGTGCACATCAGCGGCTGGGTTGAGGCCATTTATGTGAGGGGCAAGTAAATGTCCGGCAGCGTCAATAAAGTCATTCTGGTGGGCAACTTGGGCAAAGACCCTGAGGTCCGCACTACTCAGGGTGGCCAGAAGATCGTTTCTTTCCCGCTGGCAACCAGTGACACTTGGAACGACAAGCAGTCTGGAGACCGCCGCGAGCGGACCGAATGGCACCGCGTGGTGATTTTCAATGACCGTCTGGCGGATGTTGCTGAGCGCTTCTTGAGGAAAGGCCGCAAGGTTTACCTTGAGGGCGCGTTGCAGACCCGCAAGTGGACCGACCAGTCCGGGCAGGAACGCTACACGACCGAAGTGATTGTGGAGCGCTTCCGTGGTGAGTTGGTGCTGCTTGATAGCCGCTCCGATAATGAGAGCGGGCAGGGCGGGCACCAGCAGCCTCAGCAGCAGAGCAGGCCGCAACAGCGCAGCAATGACGGCTGGGGCAGTTCGTCCAACCTGGACGATGAAATCCCCTTCTGACGCAATCACGCTCCCATGTGCCCTGTATCAACCCCCAGCTTCCCGGCCACCGCGAGGACCAGCGCAACCCGCTGCCCTTGCGATGCGCCCGGATGCAGAAACGCCCACAGCTCCGCCGTTCTGAGGAGTGAGACACTCAGAAACGGCGTTGCCATGGGCGTTTTGGGGTCTGCGCAGTCGTATGAGTGGGGCATCACCTCCATGTCTGTTTCTCCAGTTCTCAGTTCTCGCAAAACTGAAACTGGCAGGAATAAATTCCGTGGTGAGAGAATTTTTCTCCGCGAGAGCAGAAAGGCGCGACATGACGCCTGAAGCAATCGCAACACAGGTACAGATGCAACTGCATGAAATCGTGGAGGCTAAAGGCTCACGATCTGGCCTGAAACAAGCCTTCGCTTCCATCGCCCGCAAGACCGGGCTGACGGAAGGACAGATCAAGCGGCTGTTCTATGGGGAGTGGAGCGTCATACCGGCGCACATTTTCCTGAGCGTGGAACGGCTTTACCGAAATCACTTGGAGGGTATGAGGGCCAAAGCTGAACATGAAGCCGCCCTTTATCGCGCCAAGACTGAAGAGTGGGGTCGCAAATGGGGCGATTACTCCTGCAATGGCACATCAACGTCACACGCTGGCGTGCCACTCGCGCAATCAAGAGAGCACTCAAACTACGAGAGCTTGCACAGTGGCTGAACTCGAAAGCGGACGCCCTACAGGCCAAGGCTGATCGACTTGAGAGGGAGTGTGGGGAATGAGTGGTACCGCTGAGAAAATCGTGGTAGACGGATATGGTGTTCTTCCGCACATCAAGAGCCGGATTAAGCAGATTTACGGAACACAACGTAATTTTGCAAAGCATCTTGGCTGCACGGAAAGCCATCTTTCCGATGCCCTCAATGCTCGAACAGCTTACCCCAAAGGATTTTGGGAAGGCTTAAAAATACGAAGAAAAACGTATTATGAGTTGGAGGCGGTAGCATGAACATTATCCGCTTCGAACTCCCGTTCGCCTACTCGCTGCCCAACAAAACCAACGGGCAGCACTACTTTGCGGCAACGCGAGACAAGAACGCTATGCATCGTGCCGTAGCTGCCGCGAGCGTTGGCCTGCGGCCTCCTGAGCCATTCCAGCGCGCCCGTGTGGAAATCGAGCGCCACGGCGTGCGTGCGCCTGACCCTGACAATCTGACGGGCGGGGCCAAGCGCCTGATTGACTGCCTAACTACGCCGCGCCTTCTGAATGTGCGGACGGAAGGGGCACGCCAGCGCGTCAAAAACAAGCGCGGGCTGGGCTTTATAATTGACGATGGCCCGGAGCATATCGTGCTGAATGTGCGGCATGTTCCAGCACGCCTCTGCGCACAGAAAACAGTCATGACGATTACGGAGATTTTGCCGTGATTATCAGCAGTTTTTCACGATATGCGCAGTACCCAACACCCCGCAACCCTGCTAATATGGCGAAGGCCGCTAGTGTTCGAGCACCGGGCGGCCTTCTGACCAATTCTTGAAAAGGACTCAAGTAATGGCTGAAAGTTTTTGTACCATGCCTGAGCCCCTTACGCCAGCCGATTGTGATCTGCGGGGCTTTCCTTTTATGCCCTTGGATGTTGCACGCCTGATTGATAGCGATCTCTTTGCTTTATCGACGGGTGATGAATTTAAAGCGGCTGTAGCGCTATGGTGTAAGTCATGGATACAATTGCCCGCAGCTAGCCTGCCAGACGATGACCGCATTCTTGCGCATTTATCTGGGGCAGGGGCGCGGTGGAAGAAAATCCGGGGGATGGCACTCAAGGGGTGGATTAAGTGCTTAGATGGTCGCTTGTACCATCCCGTTATTTCCGAGAAGGCTGCGCAAGCGTGGAAGTCTCGGATAGCCCAAAGAGAGAGAGCGGCAAAGCGGTGGGATAAGCAAAAATCTGAACCCGGCACTGCCGTGGAA
Organism: Acetobacter sp.; assembly: GCF_052102375.1. Taxonomy (GTDB): domain Bacteria; phylum Pseudomonadota; class Alphaproteobacteria; order Acetobacterales; family Acetobacteraceae; genus Acetobacter. Next base: position 4,791 of record NZ_JBQDXI010000021.1, on the reverse strand, counting down.
TGTTCCGTGGCAGTGCCGGATGGATGCCACGGCATATCCCACGGCAATGCAACAGATACAGATACAGATACAGATATATCCTCACTACGTTCGGATATCCCCCCTGTTACACCCCCCACGCCGGAAAAGCCTGATCCGCGAGGAACGCGCCTTCTGGCTGGTTGGGAGCCAACGGACGAAATGCGCCTGTTCGCCATGAGCCTAAACCTAAACCCAACGCCCATTGGTGAGCAGTTCCGCGACTACTGGCTGGGCGCGGCTGGGGCCAAGGGGCGGAAAGCAGACTGGCTCGCAACATGGCGGAGTTGGTGCAGACGCGAGGCCGAGAAAACACGGGGGGCAATCACCCCTCTGCGAAATATCCCGCAAACCCGGCAAGATCGGGTCCATGATGCTTGGGCCGGAGTGCCCACAATACCGGGGGTTTAACCATGAACGAGATTACAACAACCCAGGGCCGGGCAGTTGCCAGCACGACAGAAATTTCCGCAGACCTTGGCGCTGTTGCCGATGCCGTGTCGCGGGGCGTGCCAATGCTGCCCAGAGACCTGACGCCACAGCGCGTTGGTGAGGCGAGGGCGGTTGCTGAGGGTGGCGCCAATGCGGCGAGCCCCGTGCATATCGCATCGTGGCTGAAAGCGCTTGGGGCGCTGACCGTGAACGCCCCTGATGGCCGGGTACGTGCCGCCGAAGCTTGCGCTGCCGTGGTCGAAATTTGCGGCGACATGCCAGCAGCCGTCTGGACGCCAGAGACCCGCAAAGCTTGGGTTACTCAGGGCGAGCGTGGGAAGTTCTGGCCAGCACCTGCCGAGTTGTACGCCCACCTCCTGCCGTATGCCGAGAAGATCCGCCGCCGGGTCGAGGGGTGCCGCAAGATCGTGGCGCTGGCTGAAAGGGCAGGGAAGCGACCTGAGGGTGTGAGCGACGAAGAGCGCAAGGCTGTGTCTGCCCAGATGGCGGCGTGGCGGAAGTCGATGGGGTACGAGGAGGCAAAGCCAGTACGCCGTCCCGTCGTCGCTCAGCCGAGTGTGACGGAACGACTGACGGCCTACCGGAAGCAGCTCGCAGCCGAGCCGGAGGCCGGGGTGTGGATTTTGCCGCTTATTGAGAAACTGGAGGCGCAGGTGGGGCGCAATGTACCGACAGAGCCGCGAGGATTAGCGGAGAGTGCCGTGAAAGCATTTTAAGCGGCATGGTTATGTTTTCTACTCAGACCGCACTCAGCGGGCAACGTGGGGGATTTTAGGGGTATGTGTGAAAGTGTTGAGTATGACACCCTCGACTGGCACGAATGGCCCATGGGCGGTACGAGGGCCATCCCAGTTCTGCCCGATCAGCCCGTGGTGCATGAGCACGAAGTCGGGTTGCTGGATGAGGAGATTTTGCCGCTCATGGGGGATTGACTGAAAGGTCCAGTACCCGTCTAGCAGTACGCGAAAACGCAGTACGTTTTCGCTGTACATGCAGGCCAGTTTGTGAGATTCTGTCAGGCATGGCGCATCAAGTTCAGAACGCATGATCGGCTCTCTGCACTGCGACGGCAAACTCAGGTTCGCCGGACGGAAACGTGCAGAGCAACAAGCGCGGCTTATGCGTAAACGTCACGAGTACTCGCTTGAGAGCTATCCATGCCGTGAGTGTGGCGGTTGGCATATCGGCGGGAATGAGTTCACGAAATATGCGCCACGCCCAGAACGGCGCTGTGTGCAGATTATGGTTGGAGGGTTGGAGTGAGTGACGCGCCCGCTGCTAACAGCGGCAAGCAGGGGAAAAAACCGCCGGTGGGTAAACCATTTCAGAAGGGGAAATCTGGCAATCCAACAGGAAGGCCAAAAGCTCTCAAGGAAGTGGTGGATCTTGCACGCTCTCACACAACAACAGCTATCGAGGCACTTGCACGAATAGCCAGCAGTCAGACCGCTCCGGAAAGCGCCGTTGTCTCTGCCGCCAACGCGTTGCTTGATCGCGCATGGGGGAAGCCAAAGGACACAGTAGCGCTTGAGAATGCAGAAGGCGGTAAGCCCTTTCAGATCGTCATTCGCAAATTGAGCGATGGCTGAGCTCCAAATTCCCGCATACGGTTGGCATCCTCGTGATTACCAAATGCCTCTGTGGACCTATCTTGAGAATGGCGGATTGCGCGCTTATGAAGTCGCTCACCGCCGATGGGGTAAGGATGATGTGGCTCTAAACTGGGCCGCAGTGTCTGCCCTCACGAAGATTGGCAACTACTGGCACATGCTTCCAGAAGCTAGCCAAGCACGAAAAGCGATCTGGGACGCGGTGAATCCGCATACCGGCCGCCGACGTATCGATGAGGCTTTCCCGGCAGAGATCCGTGCCACAACCAAAGAGCAGGAGATGTTCATCCGGTTCATCAACGGTTCGACGTGGCAGGTCGTGGGCTCGGACAACTTCAACAGCCTCGTGGGCTCGACGCCGATTGGTGTGGTGTTCTCGGAATGGGCGCTGGCGAACCCGTCAGCATGGGCGTTCCTCTCCCCGATCCTCCTAGAGAATGGCGGATGGGCGATGTTCATCACCACGCCGCGCGGCCGGAACCACGCCAAGACGTTCTTCGATGCCATGCGCGACGAGCCGGGGTGGTTCTGCGAGGTCTCGAGCGTTGAGAAGACGGGCCGCTTCACCCCCGAACAGTTGGCAGCAGAAAAGAGGCAGCTTGTGGCGCAGTATGGCGAGGACGATGGCGGCGCGAAGTACGAGCAGGAGTATGACTGCTCCTTCGATGCGGCCATTCAGGGCAGTTATTATGGCAAGGCCATGAAGAAGCTGGACGAGCAAGGGCGGCTCAGTGACGTACCGTACAATCCCTCCCTGCCCGTTATCACGGCTTGGGATCTGGGTATCGGCGACAGCACGGTCATCTGGTGCGCGCAGCAGATCGGGCCAGACGTTCGTGTGATCGATTGCATTGCGGGCTCTGGTCAGGGCATCGACTGGTATGTGCGAGAACTTGGGAGGCGGCCCTACACGTACCGGCAACACATCGTTCCGCACGACGCGAATAATGGCGAGCTGGGCACGGGTCAGCGTCGGATCGATACCATGCGCTCCCTCGGCATGGCCCCGATCCGGGTCCTACCACGCACGCCAGTGGATGACGGCATCAGCGCCGTTCGCAACCTCCTTCCCCGATGCAGGATCGATCGGAAGAACTGCCAGCGCGGCATTGATGCGCTCGAGCAGTACCGCAAGTCATGGGACGACGCCAACAAGGTATTCCGCGACAAACCTTTGCACGATTGGTCCTCTGACTACGCGGACGCGTTCCGATATCTTGCTGTTGGTCTGCGGGATAGGGAAGGCGATAAGCCGCGCCGTCCGGAAAAAGCAGCGCCAAGACTGGCGGGAGTTTCAACCGGCTGGATGGGCGCGTAAATATCGTTGTACTGACATTATGCAGTATGCTATAAATCTTTCATGCCGGAAAAGACAGATGCCGATCTTATAACTGAGGTCCAGAAATGCTACGACGAAGCGCAGGCGCACACGAGCCAGTGGCGGGGCCGGGCGCGTGATGATCTCCGGTTTTTCCATGCCGACGCCTACAACCATGCCCAGTGGGACGATGCTGTCTATCAGGCCCGCGCCGGGACGTTCGGTGGCTCTCCGCGTCCGTGCCTGACAATCAACAAAACAGCACAGCACGTCTTTCAGGTTGAGAACGAGGCCCGCCAAAGCCAGATGGGCGTCAAAGTCAATGCGACCGGGTTTGGCGCGATGTCAGAGGCGGCAGATGCGCTGGAAGGCATTGTGCGGCACATCGAGTATCAGTCCAACGCCCAGCAGAACGCGTATGCCTGCGCCATTCAGGGGCAAGTACGCTCAGGCCTTGGGTGGGTTCATGTCGTCACAGACTACGTTCCGGACGCTGACACGTTTGATCAGGATTTTTTCATAAAATCTGTTCCCAATCCACTGAATGTCTATTTCGACCCAGCCGCCCGTGAGCCGGATCATTCAGACCAGAACTGGGCGATGATTGTTGAGGAGATGGACCGCGCCGAGTTCGACCGGCAATACCCAGGGCACGATGATGTGTCTCGTGATCCTTTATCCGGCATTGAGTCCAATAGCGGATGGGTGAGCGAGAACACCGTCAGGGTGGCGACCTATTACCGGCGTAGCGAAAAGAAAGACACGCTCTGGATGACGCCAGACGGCCCGATGCGGCAGAGCGACATGCCAGAAGAGATGGTGGAGCTTTTCCGGAGTAAGGAAGCCCCGTCACGGCCTGTGACCTCTCATGCAGTTGAGAAGATCATCATTGCTGGCAATGCGGTCATTGCCCAGGGCGATACTGTATTTTCCCTGATCCCGCTGGTCCCGTTTGTGGGGATTGAGACACGCGCAACAGGCGGCAATGATGCGGACTACGCTGGGCTTGTTCGGTTCCTGATCGACCCTCAGCGCATGTTCAACTATACGGCCAGCGCCTTTGTGGAGAGCGTGGCGCTCCAGACCAAAGCACCTTGGCTGGCCTGTGCGGAAGCCATTGAGGGGTACGAGCAGCAGTGGGCAGGCGCTAACACCAGCAATGCGGCGTATCTGCCGTATAATGCCGTTGATCACGATACATCGCAGCCTGTACCGACCCCGACCCGCATTGAGCCGCCAACAGGCTCTACCGGGCATTTGCAGGGCATGCAGTCGGCTGACCAATGGATGCAGATGGTCACTGGCCAGTATCAGGCCGAAATGGGAGCGCCGGGCAACGACGCGGATTTCTCACACTTGAGGCAATTTCGGGTCATTTTGTAGAATTCAGTC
>NZ_JBQDXI010000020.1:0-41429 GCF_052102375.1 Acetobacter sp. | reverse complement strand
CTGGAGCTGCTGGAGCTGCTGGAGCTGCTGGAGCTGCTGGAGCTGCTGGAGCTGCGCTATCAGACTGCACACCGGCTGCAACAGGATTCTGCGAAGCTACCGTATCGTTTTTGATAATATAAGAGATGGATTCCATCCGGGTAATATCAATAACGTCACCAACTTTCAGGGTGCTCAGGAAATCCCGCATCGCTTTGGTGCGCAGAACGGCCACGTGAGACGTATCGTCTTCTGTTACAAAGGAGACGGTATGTGTCGGCAGATCTATCGTTTCAATTTTTGCACGTTCACGACGGAAAGACGCGATAACACCACGAGGATGCCCATGCACATACCCACGAGCTGTTGTGAGCGTTGACTCTGGCAGCGGGCTACCCGGCTGCGCGAGGTCTGCACCCAGTGTTTCCACAAAACTGATGCTCAGCTTGTCGCCTGGATTTACGCGCGGCAGGTCCCGTACAGCAGAACCATATTCAATCGTAATCAGATGACCATTGGCTTCGCGCAGCAGAAGCTCGCGCGCATCGTGGTCGACAGTTTCCACCACAGCTTGGGCGGTCTGGTGCTTCAGGAGCACTGATGCCTGAGCATGAGCCTGCGTAGACAGCCCCACACCCCCTAAAGAAAGGGTGCAAACTGCTACGGAACCAGCGGCCAGAGAAGCAAGACGGGAGAGGAGAGACTGCAATGCCTTTTTCCTTTCTTAAAAAATGTCTGAACAGCTTACGGCGTCAGACACGAGAGTGAAGAACAGTCGGTTACTAAACTACAGCATAACACGGACTTAATGGTACGCATTGCTCTGTATCATTAACAACACACTCCAGCAGTTAGGCTTCCACAAATTTCTGAAGCTGGCCAATAACCTGCTGACCGGTAATCAGGCGCGAGCATTCAAACTGGCGGGGCGTGTTTTCATGCCGGGGGCACCACAGGAAATTATTGTGGTCAAACCGCACACGGGGGTCATTCCAGCAGGAATTACAGGTGTGCCAGTTCATAACCCGGTAGGGCGTATCAAACTCGTTGGTGGGATGCGTGAAGCCGGAGATCATGACAACCTTGGTGCCTGCACCCCATGCAAGCCATGCCTGACCGGAACTGACGCCAATAAAAGCCTCCGCATGTTTCAGCCACCGCACACGTTCGGATAAAGGCCGATTGCCTGTCTGGTCTTCTGCCCCATGCGGAATATGGTTCCAGACAATCCCCGTGCCATGCACTGGGCGCTGGTCAATACAGATAACCCTGTAACCATGCTGTTTGAGGTAGGTAATAACCTCAGCCCATCCGGTAGGGTTGTTCCAGTATTTGCACTGTGTGCTGGCCTGCACGGCAATGCAGATATATTTTTCTTCTATTGGTCGTGTGTCATCTTCTGCCGTCAGCCGTGTGGGTTCTTCCTGTGGGGAAACACCCAGAATATACCCTGCTGTGCGGTGAAGCCCTACAAAACGGAAGTCCGTTGGTTGCTGAATATTGGCTTCATCATCAAAAAACAGACCAATGCAGTAAGTGGCATAAGCTGTAGCGCAAACGCCTTCTTTCTCCGCATCGTCTGACGTCATGAGGCGTAGATGTGGGTAGTTATCTTTAAGCAGCGGTAAAATCAGCCCTGACAGCAGGCAGGTTACGCGTGCACCCCGTTCTTCTGCAAACCGGCTGACGTAAGGGAACCATGCCAGCGTGTCACCCAATGTTCCCACAGGAAGCTGAATGACAATCTCCTTGTCACGAGCATCATATTCATGGGTTAGGCAAACCGTTTCTGTGCCATCCGCCTTGATATCCACGACATCCAAAGCAAAACGGACATAATAACGTTTGGCTGAAGCAATGGTGGCTCCGGTATTCTCGTTCTGGAATAGAATATTGCCGGTATCGAGGTCACGCAGGGTAACGCGCCACTTTCCCTCTGTCCGCTGAGGCAGGAAAACCCGGGCACCTAAATTGAAGTCAAAGAAAATGCCGTTTCCGCCATCCTGAGTCGGCTTGTCTGGCGGACTAAGATAGGCAGGCTTACCTGTCGGTGCCACAGGCTGCTGGGCCTCCGGGGCTGCCTGCTGCTCAGGCGTAGCAGAACCAGATGGGGCAACCGCCGCATTGTCTGCCGTGGAAGGTGTGGTTGCTGATGGCGGCGGGCTTTGTACTTCGGTGGGGGCCAACGGATGCTCCTGAAGAAAAGCCCGCCCAGTTATACCAGGCAGGCTGTCACTTTATCTTTGGTGTTAACGTCTCTCACCAAATACAAATTTTGAATTGGGTCAACTGTTAGTTGCAGCACTTCTTTTTACGAAAGAAGTAAACCACCGTTGCCACCAGCCCGATAAGAATAAGGCCACGTGCACAAGGGGATTTAGGGCATTTTGAAAGACATTTTTTCATAGCTAACTATCCTTGTCATTCTGTCACGTTCCGAGAGGCCAGAACGTACTTGGCAAGCCTACCGCATCTGGACGCCCTCGTCATGTCCACACATGACATAATGGCAATACATCTGCTGCACCAGACCCCAGAGTGTTTTTAAAAGTTCAACACTAAGGTGCGGCCGGCACCCCTTGAGCCTTAACAGGCCGCTTTCAGGCACAATCAGACGCCCCTTACCAACCCAAGCACCTTTTGAGATAGCCTTTTACAGGGTCAGAATTGTGCTGCCTGTCGTTTTGCGCCCTTCAAGAGCTGCATGAGCCTGTGCCGTTTCCGCCAAGGCAAAATGCTGCCCAATAGTGGGTTTGAGAATACCCTTCGCCAGAACCTCAAACAGGGCTTTGGCGGAAGCCTGCAACTCCTGTGGCTTGGCAATATAGGTCATCAGGGTTGGGCGGGTCAGATACAGACTGCCGTGTGCGCTAAGGGCGGCAATATTAAAATTTTCAACCGGACCTGAGGCATTCCCATAACTAACCATAAGGCCGCGTGGCGCCAGACAGTTCAGGCTTGTTTCAAACGTGTCCCGCCCCACGCTGTCATAGACCACCGGAACCATGGCCCCGTTGGTGATACGCCGCACCTGCTCAGGCAGAGTATCCGTCCCGACAATAACGTCTGCCGCGCCACAGGCCCGTATAATGTCAGCCTTTTCTGGGCTGGATGTTACACCAATAACATGGGCACCCAGATGCCTGCCCCACTGGCACATAAGCTGCCCCACCCCTCCAGCAGCAGCATACACCAGAATGGGGTCTCCTTTTTTGACGTTATAGACCTGACGGAGCAGCATATGCGCTGACAAACCACGCAGCATAATGCCTGCCGCCAGTTCAAAACTGATGCTTTCTGGAATCTCAACCAAACGGTCCGCGGCAATCGTCCGGTAGTGTGCATAAGCACCCAGAACCCCTGCATAAGCCACACGCGCACCGGGCTTAAGGGTTGTTACCCCTTCCCCCACAGCTTCAACAATCCCAGCCCCTTCCATGCCCGGTATGGCTGGCAGAGTGGGAAATTTGTAGAGGCCGCTCCGGAAATAGGTATCAATAAAATTGACGCCCAGTGCCACCTGACGCAGCAACACTTCCCCTTTACCAGGCTGCGGTATTGGAAGTGTTTCAACCTGAAGAACCTCTGGCCCTCCGGTCTCGTGCACTCTTACAACTTGGTTGGCGGAAGCGGATGTCATGGCAAGCTCCTTACTGGTCTGTCTGGTTCAGCTACGTTCAGTATCATCATCCCCCAACAGCCTAATAAGGGCTATCAGGTCAGTACGCAGAATTGTGAGGACAAAACGAATAATCTCATCCGTCTGCCCATCCTCGGTTGGCAGGGCGCTGATAACCCCTGCGGCCACGCGGTATTCTTCACCAGACCGGGCAATGGCTTCTTTTTCACACCGGCTGATAATCCAGTCAAAAGCCCGGCGCATTGCAGCCCGCAGGGCCTCATTTGTGTCCTGCGTTATAACCTGATGCTCTGTTGGCGGGCTGCGCATAATGGCTCTGGCAACAATCAGCGTGTCCATCTGCAACTGGCGCAGTGTTTTGGGCAAGTCGGCCAGCATGGGGTCGCGTTGCTCAAGTGGCTTCCACCGCTCCCGGCGGGCTTCTTCTACCGCCGCCTGCACCTTGCGTAACGAGGCCGCACACTCATCATTCATGTCCTGAATAGCCGCCCAGTCACACGCGCCTGTGCGGGCCTGCTCAAGAATAGTGACAATCTTACGCACGGTAGCGGCTGCATTCCGGAAGGCCTCCCTCCGGGCCTGTTCATGCAACACGACGTAAGACACCAGCATGGATACGCTTACGCCGAACAGAATGGACAGCACACGTTCCACCGGCCGAAGATAGGGGTCATCCTGCGTAGGGAACAGAGTCGCTATCATCAATGTAACAAGCGCCATGCGCGTGTTAGGCCGCCATGATGCCAGCACTGCCAGCGGTATAAACACCACCCCAAAACTAAACCATAAGGGGAAACGAAACACGATCAGGGTAATCGTGATCACACTCACCACAGCCCCGATCAGTGTGCCAACAAGCTGATACCGCCCGCTGGACATGGTCTCGGTAATGCTGCTCTGGGTCACAATCACGGCGGTGATCAATGCCCAGCCGGGTTCCTGCAAATGGGCAAGCTGCGCCACCAGCCCTGCCAAAGCTACAGAAACCAGCAGGCGGATTGTCTGCCGTACCGTAGCATTACCCAGCCACGGCACGGAGAGCGAGAAAGTGGGAATACGCAACGCTTATGCGCTCCGCAGTGCTATTGCGCGTCATCCCCATTCAGCGGGAAGGGTACCCAACGCAGGCCATCAGCATCGTGCACCAGCAGCAGAACGGATTTCTTTTTTGCTTTCTGGGCAGCCTCAATCCGTTTTTTCAAATCTGCCGGAGTGGTCACTTCCGCCTGCTGCACCTCTGTCACCACGTCGCCTTCTTTCAGGCCACGGTCAGACGCCAGCCCACCATCCTTGACGGATGTAATGAGCACACCTTTCTGGGTTGCAGGCAGATTATATTTCTGGCGGGCTGCATCATCCAACTGGCCAGCGCTGAATCCTAGAGCCGCAAAGCTGACATCCTTGGCATTCTTTGCCGCTGGAGCCTCTTTCTTCTCTGGCTCAGCCGCAGCCTCTGGCAACGCGGCAATGGTCACTGGCAGATCCAGCACCTTGCCATGACGCCACACGCCAAGATGCGCCACCGCTCCCACCGGCAACTGTGCGGACAAGCGCGGTAGGGCTTTACCTTCAATGGCAACACCGTTCAGGGTCTGGATAACGTCCCCTGTCTGCAACTTGGCTTTGGCGGCAGGACCGTCCTTTTCAACCCCGGCAACAAGCGCACCGCGTGCAGGGGTCAGGTTCAGGCCTTCTGCAATCTCTTCCGTCACATTCTGGATACGTACACCCAGCCAGCCGCGAGAGACCTTACCGGTTTTGCGCAACTGGTCAATAATACCCTGTGCCTCGTTAGCGGGAATGGAAAAACCAATCCCGACCGAGCCACCGGAGGGGGAATAAATGGCGGTGTTCACACCAATAACATTGCCATCCATATCAAAAAGTGGGCCGCCGGAGTTGCCTTTATTGATGGGCGCATCTGTCTGGATAAAGTCATCATACGGGCCTTGGTCAATATTCCGCCCGCGGGAGGAAATAATGCCAGCCGTCACCGTACCGGAGAGACCAAACGGGTTACCAATAGCCAGTACCCAGTCCCCTACCCGGCGTTTGTCGCTATCCCCAAAATGCACGAAAGGCAGAGGTTTTTTGCTCTCTACTTTTAGCAAAGCAAGGTCTGTCCGGTCGTCATGCCCAATCTGTTTGGCAGTCAGAACCGTGTTGTCCTGTAGCGTTACTGTCACCTTATCTGCATGGCGAATAACGTGATTGTTTGTGACAATATAGCCGCTGGCATCAATGATGAAGCCTGACCCCAGCGCCTGCATCCGGCGTGGTGGCGCATCAGGGCTGCTCTGGCGGTTCATGAAGTCATGAAAAAACTTCTCAAAGGGTGAACCCTGCGGGAAATTCGGCATCTGGGGCAGCTGGTCATCCCCGCCTCCATCCTCATCGTCTTCATCATCCGTGCTGCCACTTTTAACTGTCTGAGTGGTAGACACATTAACGACCGCTGGAAGCAGACGGGCCGCTAGGTCAGCAAAGCTGTCTGGCACACCATGGCGCATACTGACAGCCGGCGCCGCAGCAGGTGGAGTGACCGCAGCAGGTGCAGCAGCGGAGTCTGAGGCCCAGGCCACGACCGGGCTGGCAACCCCTGCCAGCAGCAGGCAGGACAGGGACGCAGCGCAAAAAAGGCGAACGGGCAGACGCATGGGTGACATCACTCTCACTAATCCGGACACGATAGAAGCCTCCTCTATCGCACGATCTGGAGCAGACGTCAGCCTTTACCGCTTGAACGTATTACAGTTTAGCTGTTGCCACGTGTTTGCTGCGGCTACGCCGCTTGTCCAGCCACGCAGCCAAAGCAAACAGGATGGTCAGGCCTGTCACATTGACCAGCACCTGTAACAGAAGGCCGTCACCAAACGTGTTGAAGACAAGCCGAGCGTACAGATCAAGCAACGTCCCCACGACAAAAATTTCCAGCGAGTGCCGCCCAACCCGTGCCAGAATTTGCCCTGTGGCAGACTGGGCAGCCCATGCACGCGCCCTGTTTGACGACTGCACCAGATAGAAAATGGCCATGACATCCAGAAGCCGTAGGGGGGAAAGCCAGCTTTTTTCTGGGGTTGTCATCTGCCCAAAGGGGCGCAGGTCAGGCAGGTGCCACTGTGCCCACGGAAATGCCTGAAGCGCTGAAAAGACAAGATAGGTCCCACACAACCAGACCAGCGGCCTGATACGGGGAAAGTCCGCACCGCGCTGCTCTGTCTGGGCTGAGGCCGCCACTCCCAAGGCAAACAGGAACTGCCAGGCCAGCGGGTTGAAGTACCAGCCGTCCGGGTCAAGCCAGTTAGGAAAATTCAGCCCGGGGTCCAGATTAACCAGCATCCACAACGCACCTGACAGAAGCAAAGCCAAGGAACGCTGCGCACGCATCAGCAGGTAGAACACCGGAAAACCGCCCAGCAGCACAATATAAAGGGGTAAAATATTCAGGTTGCTTGGCAGGGCATCGAACATCATGACCCGCCAGACCCAACTAAGGCCGTGAGCAAGCTCTGGCTCCAAAAAATCAACCGGCACAGGGGTATAAGACCGCCATAACCGAATGCTGATAACGGACACGAACACCATAATAGCCTGCCCGATATAAAGCTGAAGGCAGCGCCGATAGATCCGTTTGAGGCACTCCACCGTGCCGTACTTCCTGAACCCACGGCCGTAAGCCAGCCATGACGCATAGCCCGCGAGCAGCACAAAAACCTCCGCTGCATCGGCAAACCCGACATTTCGCATGGTAAAACGGTTGAGCAGACTTTGGGGGATATGGTCCACAAACATCATCAGCAGCGCTACCCCCCGCACGGCGTCTATGCGGTGGTCCCGGCTGCTACTTACCGCAGGTTTGGCTGGTAGAGAGGGCTGTTGAGACGCAACTGGCGGGTGGTGCTGTACCGTCATGAACTTACGCGTTATCCCCAATGGTGCGTGGGCTACCTGCTGTTATACTCTGCCCGACACGGGGTGTCTGCCATATCGTGCAAAATCCTGCCGCTGTCTTTACGCTGTATGACTGGCAGTACAAAACTGGCAGAACCAAGGCAGTTGCTTACACCGCCTCTTGACGCAGGGGCCCTGTTGCTGTTGCCAACACTCTCCTTATCAAGTTGTGCCTCCCATTTTTCATCAGGACCTTCATACCGTGACCCAGACCCCACCTTCCCTGCATCATGATGATATCGCCAAGGTTCTGGATTCCGTACTGGACAACCAGACCGGCCATTCCCTGCTGGCCCTTGGCAAGCTGGAAGGCTTCCGTCTGGAAGAGGGCAAGCTGTCCGTAGCTCTCTCCGTTCCACGTGAAAAAGCAGCCGCCCTATCCCCCCTGTGCGATGAGGCAGCCCTCCGCCTGAAACAATTTCCCGGTGTGCAGGATGCAACACTGATCCTCACCGCACATCGTCCCGCAGGCCCGGCAGCCCCCACACCGGGGCGCACCGCCCCGGCGGCGGGCGGCGGGCATCGCCCCTTTGGCGGCGCCCCCCCGGCCGGCCCCAACGCACCGGTATTGCCGGACGTAAAAGCCATTATTGCCGTAGCATCCGGTAAGGGCGGAGTCGGGAAATCCACCACAGCGACAAATCTTGCCGTAGCACTCGCGCAGCAGGGGCTGAAAGTTGGCCTGCTGGATGCGGATATTTATGGCCCTTCATTGCACCGTATGTTGGGCACATCCAATAAACCTGTAGCGCTGCAAGGCCGTCTGCAACCCTTGGAGGTATGGGGCCTGAAAGCTGTTTCCATCGGCATGCTGGTTGATGAAAAACAGGCCATGATCTGGCGTGGCCCCATGGTTATGGGGGCCATCACCCAGTTTCTGACTGATGTGGATTGGGGACCACTGGATGTCATGGTTGTCGATATGCCGCCCGGTACGGGTGATGCCCAGCTCTCCCTTATGCAAAAAGTACCGCTGGCCGGGGCGGTTATTGTCTCCACCCCGCAGGACATTGCCCTGATTGATGCGCGCCGCGGTGTCAGCATGTTTGAGAAAATGAAGGTGCCTGTTCTCGGTCTGATTGAGAACATGTCCTACTTCTGCTGCCCCAACTGCGGGCATAATACGGAGCTATTCGGGCACGGCGGCGCCCGCAAGGAAGCTGAAGCCTTGCAAGTACCCTTTTTGGGAGAAGTCCCGCTTTTGGCATCCATCCGTTCAAGTGGTGATGACGGCACTCCTATCGTGGCGAGCGCACCAGAGAGTGATGCCGCGCAGGCATTCCGCCGCATTGCACAGGCTACAGCGGAAAGTTTGAAAGACCGCCTGACCCCCTGAGCGTAACCCTAAAAAAAACGCCGCTCCCGCTAGCCAGAAAGCTTAGCGAGAGCGGCGTTGGCAGAATGGGTGTTATTTGCCCGCTGTTTTTTTGCCGCTTGTGCCTTTGTCAAAAAAAGCACGGCATTTTGGGCTGAGCTTATCCTTCTTTTTTTCCATGCAACGGGTAATTTTTTCTTCGTTGGGAATGGCGAAGGTGCAGAGTTTGACGGCATCACCTTTACAGGCTGCTGTCTGCTTTGCACGCAGGCTGTCGTCCGCCTGTGCCGGGCTTACTGTTGCCAGAAGCCCCATAACTGCTGCCAGAGCCCCAACAGAGCGCACAGATACCTGTTTTAAAATAAGCATTCTCTCAATCCCACTCAAACCGTAATGGCATCTAACATATACCAGTCGTCAGTATTGTTTGCACGAAATGTTAAGGCATTTAACACGCGTTGGTTGCAGGCATCTGGCTACATGGCAAATATGTGAGGGGTGCACGGCCCCCTGAGTACGGCATTTTCCACTATTTTTTCCGTGTTATGATGATGTATTTTCTTTATATCGCTTGACATCGTTATTCTCTTACATTCAATCAAACGCCTTCGTTATATCTATACCCAATCCATCTCACAGGGCGGTACGTCATGTCCTTTTCTGTTCTTTCCCGTCGGTCAGCCCTTGCTCTGCTTGGGAGCGCACCATTGCTATGCCGTGCAGGACAGGCCGCCACCCCCCAGACCCTGCGTATTGGCATCATGTCCGGCGAAGATGAGGATGTGTGGCGCGTGGCCGCTGAAAATGCGGCCAAAGCGGGCCTCACGCTCAAAATCATTCCTTTCACAGACTATAATGCGCCGAATGAAGCCCTCTTTGAGCATGAGTTGGACGCCAATGCCTTCCAGCATGGGCCTTTTCTAAAAGCACAGAATGATGCCAAGAATTTTCATATTGTTCCTGTAGGCGACACCTATTTTACCCCTATCGGTCTTTATTCCCGCCGCTGGAAGAAGCTCGCTGCCCTGCCGCAGAACGCGACCATTGGCGTTCCCAATGACCCGAGCAATGAAGGCCGTGCGCTACTGCTCCTCCAAACGCTGGGCCTTCTCAAAATTTCAAAAGAGGCTGGCCTGACGCCCACCGCGTTGGATATTACCGAAAACCCGCGCAACATCACCATCAAGGAACTTGATGCCGGGGTGGTGGGACGCGCTCTGCCTGACTTGGATGGCGCCATTATCAACACCGACTGGGCCAAGAAGGCCGGGGTGGATGTGGAGAAAGAGCGCATTGGTCAGGAAAGTCTGGAGCACAACCCCTATGTTTGTTTCATAGCGGTTAATGAGGCTGACCAGAAAGCACCGTGGGTACAAACACTGGTAACGGCCTTTCACCAGCCCAACGTCCGCCAGTCCCTCATTGACGTATATCATGGGGCCATTGTGCCAGCCTGGTCATGAGCCTTCTTGTTGTTGAACAGATAAGCCGCCAATTTGGCGGCCAGACCGCCTTGCAGAATATCAGCTTTACTGTGCAGCGAGGCGACAGTCTGGGCATTATAGGCCGGTCCGGAGCGGGTAAATCCACCCTCCTGCGGTGCCTTAACGGGTTGGAACGCCCCGATAGCGGGCGCATCCTGTTTGAAGGGGAAGATCTGGCGGCCGTACCAGACAAAAAACTTGTTATGCTACGCCGAAAAATTGGTGTTGTTTTCCAGCATTTTAATCTTCTCTCCTCCCGTACAGTTGCCAGCAACATTGCCCTGCCGCTGGAAATTACCGGCACACCCGCCCCCCAGCGCAAAAAACGTGTTGCCGAACTTTTGGACCTTGTGGGGCTGAGCGACCACGCCAGCAAATATCCAGCCCTGCTCTCTGGCGGTCAAAAACAGCGTGTTGGTATTGCTCGCGCTCTGGCCGCCAACCCGGCCCTTCTGCTGTGTGATGAAGCCACATCTGCACTGGACCCAGAGACCACTAGTTCCATCCTCAAACTTTTATCAGACATCAACCAAACCCTTGGGCTGACACTGGTTTTCATTACGCATGAAATGGATGTAGTGCGGCAGTTGGGGCGTCATGTCGTCGTGCTGGAACATGGCCGTATCATTGCACGCGGCACGCCGGACAGCGTTTTGCAAAATGACCCTCCCCTGCGCCTGCCCGCCGCCCTGAGTTCGACCGCCCGCGCAGGCGACCATACCGTGTTACGGCTGACACTGGATACTCAGACCCTCCTAGGCCCTCTGCTGTCACACAGTGCCGCACACGCCGTGCAGGCAACCGTGCTTGATGCCCAGACACGCCAGACTGGCAGCACACAGGCACTCGAAGCCATCGTGCAGCTTTCCACCAGCACCCCGGATGCTCTCTCCCTTCTTCAGGCCACGGCGCAATCCGTTGAGGTTATTGGTTATGTCCCGTCTGATACTTGATCTTTTACTCCGCGCTACTGCCGAGACACTGGAAATGGTTCTGGCATCGGGTCTTCTCGCTGTCATAGGCGGCCTGCCTTTAGCTGTGCTTATGATGCTGACTGGCCCCTCCGGCCTCTGCCGTATGCCTTGGCTGTCCCGCCCGCTAGGGCTGCTGACAGATGCAGTTCGCGCCGTGCCTTTTATTATTCTGCTTGTTCTGCTCATCCCTTTTACACGCTATGTCGTTGGCACGTCCCTTGGCACAACTGCCGCAATTGTGCCGTTGGCCATTGCCGCCATTCCCTATTTTGCACGTATTGCAGAAGTATCCCTGCGGGAAGTTGACCCCGGCCTGATAGACGCAGTCCGCGCCATGGGGGGCACCCGCTGGATGGTTGTACGCTATGTACTGCTCCCTGAAAGCCTGCCCGGCCTTATTTCCGGCTTTACAGTAACACTTGTCACGCTGGTTGGCGCATCCGCCATGGCGGGGGCAATTGGTGCTGGCGGTCTGGGAGACCTTGCCATCCGCTATGGGTATCAGCGGTTTAATACACCCGTCATGCTCGGGGTCGTACTGGTACTTATAGTGCTGGTAACAGGGTTGCAGGCACTGGGTAATTTAGGCTCCCGCGTAGCGCGGCACGGTAGCCGGTAGGCTTTTTAGTCTACACAAACACCAGTGCTGCTTTGCGCGCTGCCCGCAGCGCAGAGATGAAAATGCTTAACAGGCTGATTTTTGGCGGTGCTGAGCCATAAGCCTAACCATGCAAGCACCAGCACCACAGCAACAACCACAAATGGGGTAAAACCCGGCAGGCGCGATGAGGGGGGAAGAATCTCCCCTTCCAGCACCGGCGGGTCATCCCGCAGCGCATCCAGCCCGACAGGGGAAGCAGACCCTTTGTCATCATGACGATGCGGCATTGCATCCCCTTCTGCCATAATGGCGTGCTCAGCCTTTGAGCGTTGCCATCATTTCATCCCATTCACGCTTGCTCAGCCCCGTGCCTTCACGCTCTACGGTTTCACCAGCCAGCATACGGCGCACAACCTTCATCATGCTGGCAGAGAATGTCACCGCACCACGGCGATATTCTTCAAACGCTGTTGCAGCTTGTGGCACCCACGCATGAAGAACCTGAAGCATGACTTCAGCATAGGCCCGAATTTCATACTGGGCATGGGGGTCAAGGCGGAGGGCTAGGAAGTGCATGAAGTTATGCAGGTCTATCTTCCAGTACCACTGCGTATACGTGTTCACGGTCAGGTTGATGCGGGCCAGCTCACGCGCCAGACCGGGGCCTTCTTCCGTATCCAGCATTTTTTCGTAATTGCTGTAGGTACGCATGGCGTCGCTACGCAGAATATCCAGCACCTCAGCCGCGGCCTGTGGGTCCAGCACATCACCACGGCCCTGCCGGTTCACTTCGCTCTGGGCTGCCATATGCTCTGGTGCAGGTAAATAGAACTCACTGTCCAGAATGGAGTAGCGGGCCGAATATTCATTCACGCTTGCCATACGATGGCGAATCCACTGCCGGGCAATGAAGATGGGCAATTTCACATGAAATTTGATTTCGCACATTTCAAACGGTGAAGAGTGGCGGTGCCGCATCAGGTAACGGATCAGGCCTGCATCTTCAGACACCTTGCGCGTACCGCGCCCGTAAGACACACGCGCTGCCTGCACAATTGCGGAGTCATCCCCCATATAGTCCACCACCCGCAGGAACCCATGGTCCAGCACCGGCTGGGCTTCATACAGCATGGCTTCAAGGGCAGGTACGGTAGGACGGCGCGTAGGGCTGGAGTCTTTGGCGTGCGCGGCTATTTCCGCACGCTGGGCATCAGTCAGTGGCATAGTGTTCCCCCTATCGCAAACGCAGGCAAATTAACGTCCCCTCCTATACACCGGGGCATTGCAGAAGCGGAAGGCGGGAAATCACTCCTCATAATTATTCTTTATTACATGATAATTTTTACTATTTGGACAGCTCTCTTGGCCTATGACATGTCATAGCATCAGGAAAGAAAGTTTACATTGCAGTTTCGATACTTTTTTTCTCGATGAAATTGTTTCTTTTCTTAAAATGGTCTTTTTCCTTGAGAAATATTCATAATTTTTCCTCTCTTTTAAAGAAAAAAACCTTACATTCTCCCCTCATGATTGCTGCGGGCCTTGGTGCATGTCTTGCCATTATCGTGGCTATGGCTGTTACGGGATGGGTAGTGCCCACATCTTTGCCAGCAATTGTCGCCCCTATCGGGGCTTCAAGTGTGCTGGTCTTTGCCATACCTGCCAGCCCGCTTGCCTCACCGCGTGCCGTGATTGGCGGCAATACGCTCTCAGCCCTGCTGGGCATTATGGTTGGCCTGTTGATCCCTAACCCCCTTCTGGCAGCCGGAGTAGCCGTTGGGCTGGCCATCATAGCCATGGCCGCCACTGGTACACTTCATCCGCCCGGCGGGGCAGCCGCACTCACTGCCGTCTTGCTCCATCCACAAACGCTGGATCTCCAAGCGGTCCTGACCTTTCCTTTTGTTCCCGTATGCCTGAACTCTGCCGTGCTGGTTGGGGTTGGCCTGCTGTTCCACCGCTTTTCAGGCCACTCCTACCCACATAAGGCAGCCCCTCTGCCGCCTCAGCCTCCTACTGGCCCCCATGTTCAGCGGGAGGATGTTCTCTCGGCTTTAGAAAACGCTGAGGATGTGTTTGACATTGCGGTGAGTGATCTTGAACGCCTGCTGGTTCTGGCCGAGCAGCATGCTCATGCAAGACAGGCCTTGCCATAACAGTGCTCGGCTCCTATATTTGTCGGTGCAGGAGGGGCTTGCCCCTTGGCTATGGCGATAAACGGAACGTGGAATAAGCGTAGTGGACCCGGGGGCAGTACCCGGCGTCTCCACCATAAAAATCCGGCTTTTGCGAGCATGGACAGATGGGGACGAAACAGGCTCGACACGCGTGGTAAAGACCTTCCTTTTGCCCGGTATTGTACCACCGTTATCGGGCTAAACTTACAAGTG
Source organism: Acetobacter sp. (assembly GCF_052102375.1). Classification (GTDB taxonomy): domain Bacteria; phylum Pseudomonadota; class Alphaproteobacteria; order Acetobacterales; family Acetobacteraceae; genus Acetobacter. Next base: position 27,095 of record NZ_JBQDXI010000020.1, on the reverse strand, counting down.
CCAATGATAACACAAAGGTGCTCGCTGTCGCTGCATAAGCGATAAGCGCGGTTCGGGAGGGCACCGGGCAACAGAAGCCCTCCCACCTTATGTGATCTGCATTTTCCCCGCACCCTCCGTTGTTTTTTCTGTTTGTGCTTTTTTGTCAGCGCTGCTGTGCGAAGGCAAAGAATTGCGCCTCCATCCCTTGCACTTGCGCCGCCTTTCCCGCATGGCTGACACCAGATGTGTTACAGCAATGGCAGGGCAAACCCCCAGCCACGCAAACAAGGAGAGTCGGCATGGCAGACGACCACGACAACACCCCCGAAGACGGCGTTTTCCCACTGGAAAGCAAACTGCCTTACGAGAAGTGGCTGGAAGACGCCTACCGCACCGTCATGCTCAGCGCACTGGACCATGTCAGCCGCGAAGGGTTTGAAGGCGAGCATCACTTTTACCTGACCTTCCGGACCGACATGCCAGGCGTAAACATTCCTGCCCGGTTGAGTGCACAATACCCGCATGAGATGACCATTGTGCTGCAACACCAGTTCTGGGACCTCAAGGTTGACCGGGATGCTGGGACTGTCTCTGTTGGGCTGTCTTTCGGGGGCGTTGGCTCTATCCTGACCATACCCATCCGGGCCTTTACCGGCTTTGCTGACCCGGCCATCCACTTAAGTCTGCACTTCTCCGCCGGTGAGCCCGAAGAGGAGCTTGAGGCACCGGATACCACTCCGGAAGCAGCAGCCCCGGCGGACGATACAGCAGAAAGTGATGCCTCTTCTCAGGTGGTGAGTCTTGACGCTTTTCGTAAGAAAGGGCCATCACCCGGTTAAAGCCCCCGGCGCATGAACCAAGGGGGCGCGGCCATGGAGATGATGCACACATGAACAGCCAGCCCCCCCGCCCGCCTGTGCCTGCTTTTACCTACACGCCAGTTTTCCCGCTGGGAGAAGACACAACTACCTACCGCAAGGTGGATATTGAGGGCGTGAGCACATCGCACTTCGGTGGCAAAACCGTTTTGCACATTACGCCAGAAGCCCTGACAGAATTCACTGCGCAGGCGTTCCATGAGGTGGCGCACTATCTGCGTCCCAAGCATCTGGAACAGCTTGCCCGCATTCTCAAAGACCCAGAAGCTTCGGACAACGACCGCTTTGTAGCGCTAGACCTGCTCAAAAATGCGTGTATTGCGGCAGGGGGCGTGCTGCCCATGTGTCAGGATACCGGCACCGCCATTGTGTTTGGCAAAAAAGGCCAGCGCGTATGGGTGGAAGGGGACGAGGAAGTCGCCTTCTCCAAAGGTGTGTACGAAACCTACACCCGCACCAATTTGCGCTATTCGCAAATGGCACCGCTGAGCATGTTTGAAGAAAAGAACACCGGCACCAACCTGCCAGTACAATGCGATATTTTTGCAAGCCCTGCCACGCATCATGATGAACAGTTTGACCTGATGTTTGTGGCCAAGGGCGGTGGCTCTGCCAACAAAACCTTCCTGTTTCAGGAAACCCGCGCCCTGCTGGGGTCTGAACAGAAGTTGCTTGACTGGCTGGACGTAAAAATCAAGACACTCGGCACCTCAGCCTGCCCGCCTTACCATCTGGCCATTGTCGTTGGCGGCATGTCAGCCGAACAAACGCTAAAAACGGTCAAGCTGGCCTCTACCCACTGGTATGATAGCCTGCCAACCAGCGGCAGCCCGACCGGCCACGCCTTCCGTGATGTAGAAATGGAACAGAAAATTCTGGGCCTAACCCGCAAACTGGGTATTGGCGCACAGTTTGGTGGCAAATATTTCTGTCACGATGTGCGCGTTATTCGCCTGCCGCGCCACGGAGCCTCTCTGCCGGTGGGCATGGGAGTATCCTGCTCGGCTGACAGGCAGATCAAGGCCCGCATTACAGCAGATGGCTTCTTTTTAGAACAATTGGAGCATGACCCTGCACGCTTCCTGCCCGAAACCACGGACGAGCATCTGGACGGCGAGGCCGTGCAGATCAACCTCAACCGTCCGATGGATGAGATCCGCAAGGAGCTGTCTCGCTATCCTGTTAAAACCCGTCTGGCGCTGACCGGCACCGTTGTTGTTGCGCGTGATATTGCCCACGCCAAGTTCAAGGAACGGTTGGACCGGGGTGAAGGTCTGCCACAATACCTGAAAGACCATCCGGTTTATTATGCAGGCCCGGCCAAAACCCCGGAAGGCATGCCCACCGGCTCTTTTGGCCCGACCACCGCAGGCCGTATGGATTCCTACGTTGCTGAGCTTCAGGCCAACGGCGGGTCCTTTATCATGCTTGCCAAAGGCAACCGCTCCAAAGCCGTGAAGGATGCCTGCCAGACCTATGGCGGTTTTTACCTTGGCTCCGTTGGTGGCCCGGCAGCACGGTTGGCTCAGGACTGCATCCGCAAGGTAGAGGTGCTGGAATATCCTGAACTTGGTATGGAAGCCGTGTGGAAAATTGAGGTTGAGAACTTTCCTGCGTTTATTGTTATCGACGACAAGGGCAATGACTTCTACGCTGAATTAAGCTGAACCCGTCAGCAGCCTGACCGGGCTTATGCCCGGCAGGCCAACCAGAGGAGCCGTGCTGTTCATGCGCTTTACCGTTGACCGGATGGACCATGCTGTCCTGACCGTTAGGGACGTTGATATTTCCGCCTCTTGGTACCAGCGTGTGCTGGGCATGGAGCGCGAGGAATACGGGCGCAACAACCGCACCGCCCTACGTTTTGGGGGCCAGAAGCTTAACCTGCGCCCGCAGGATGCCTCCGGCTGGGATACAGCCGTACACGCCCTGCCCGGCGGCAATGACCTGTGTTTTGTCACGGCCGTCACCAGTGATGACGTGGTGGAACATTTAAAAAAATGTGGTGTCTCTCTGGTAGAAGGACCAGTCGCGCGCTTGGGCGCACTCGGCCCGATTACATCAGTCTATTGCCATGACCCTGACCAGAACCTGATAGAAATAGCGTCCTACCAAGGATAAGAAAAAAGGCCTGCCCGGCACTAAAACCCGGCAGGCCTTTTTCTTTTATGCTGCGCCCCTCAGCCTATCCGGCCTGATGGGCATCAGCAGCCTTATCAGTTGGGGCCGCAATTGGTGTGGCTGCCGCGGGGCCATTTCCCAGCCACCCGCCACGGAACCCTGCCCGCTCCAACCCATTCCGAATAGAGGCATTACGTTTCATGACAGACCAGACAAACCCGCTGCGTCTGTTTTCCAGCATAAGCAGGATTGGTCCCTGATCTATCCCCAGATACGCTGTGTCTGACCAGAGTTTCTGGTTGTTATGGTGGAAACTTGGGTTGAACGCATCCACAAACCCATATTGCCCGTAAATGCTTTTCCCATACCGACGCTTCATTTCCTTAAGGGCGGGAATTGCAATTTCCGGCGCAAACGCAACGGCGCCACCAGCTGCTGTTGGGGCAATGGTCCCGTCATCCTGCGTATAGTCACGACCAGCGCCACGTGCAGCATAAGAGAGGAAGTGGCGGGTTATGCCATTCTGCACTTCTGTCAGCTCGCCCGGCCCGTCACTGGCTGTCAGACCCCACACCTCTGGCCCGTAATCCTGCCATTTACCGGGATTGGCAATGGCGTAAGAGCGCTGCGCATACACCGCGCGGCGGCTATTTTCGAAATAATCAATGCCCTTTTCGCGGTTCCAGTCATCCTGAATACCCCGAAAATCAATCCATGAATGGCTGTATTGATGGCCAAACAAGGGTGCAAAATTCAGGAGGGTCTGACCATAGTACTCGCCCCACCGTTTATCGTTTGTGGTCAGCCACGCCTGCCAGGACGCGGGTTGCAGCGGATGTTTGGTTGAACCAAGGCCCAGAACATAGGCCATCATGCCCTCACTATAGCCTTCCCAGTAATTAGGAAGAAGCTGGTGCTCAGGAGACCACCCCATGCTCAGCCTCTGGTCTGGCCGACGCAACCAAGGCCAGTCCACATCCTGATACAGCGTGTTGGCCAGTGTGCGTATTTCACGCTCCTGCGCCGTATCTGCCGTATAATAGCTTTCCGTGAACAAGATACCCTGCATAAGCAAAGCCGTATCAATGCTGGACAGTTCAATATCCTTATTAAACCGCAGGCCCGTATTACGATCAAGGAAATGATAAAAGAAGCCGTGATATCCTGAAGCTTTGTCAGGCGTATCATTCTGCGGCAAACTGCTAAGATAACGCAGAGTGGTCAGTGTGCGCTCAACAGCCTGTGCATGGGTAATGTATCCGCGCTCAGCGCCTATGCCATAGGCTGTCAAACCAAAGCCAATGGATGCCACGCTGGCCTGCGTCTGGTCCGAGGGATAGCGGTCTGGCACCAAGCCTGTACGCGGGTCTCCTGCCTCCCAGAACCATTGAAATGTGCGGTGTTCCAGATCATCCAACAAAGCCATGTCAGACGATGTCAGAGCAAACTCATTTGCTGCTTTAACAACTGCATGGGGCTGCGGGGCGCTCTGTGGGGCTGTGGTTGCATGAGCATTCCCCACAACACCTGCCGCTAAAGCTGAAACAGCTACAAAAGAGCAACCAACACCCAAAGCCGAACCATAAAAACGCTGCCACAAACTATGAGACAGAACAGAGTGACTAAAGAAGCGCTGTTTTATCATATCGTGTGCCGCGTGCCTTTTCCTGAATGTCAGACCGTTCTTTCAGTCATAACATCATCATGCAAAGGAGGCATATCCATGACAGAGCGATAACCCTGTCAGGATACTGTTGTGCCGGTGCGCCTACACAAAACCAGTTACAGACACTGTGCCCACTTGGTTTTGCAGGCTCCAGCCACGGTAAAACGCCAGATATCAGGCGCGTGTGTACCGGAACACATTAAGATCTTCATAGGCAATATCAGGCTTTTTTCCAGACATAATGTCCGCCAGAACCCGGCCGGATCCACACGCCATCGTCCAACCCAGCGTACCATGACCCGTATTTAAAAACAGATTTTCAAGCTTTGTACGCCCGATAATAGGGGTGCCATCGGGGGTCATGGGCCGTAAACCCGTCCAGAATGTTGCGCCGGGCACATCGCAGCAATTCGGAAATAAATCTGTTACAGAGTGCTCAAGCGTATCACGCCGGGGTTTGCGCAACCGTTTGCTGAACCCTGCCAACTCCGCAGTACCCCCAACACGCACACGGTCACCAAGGCGGGTAATACCAATCTTGAAGGTTTCGTCCATAACGGTGGAGACTGGAGCACGGTCAGCATCCGTAATAGCAGCGGTCAAGGAATAGCCTTTTACCGGATAGATTGGCAGGTCCATTCCCAACGGTCGCGCCAGTTCAGGCGAGAAACTTCCCAAAGACAGCACGTAAGAGTCTGCTGTCATGACGCCACGGCTGGTTTCTACCGCCGTTACACGTCCCGTATCAGACAAAATTTGCTTTATTTTGGTATTATACAGGAACGTCACCCCTTCCTGTTCCGCCATAGCAGCCAGACGCTGCGTAAACAGGAAAGCATCCCCGGTTTCGTCACCGGGCAGGCGCAGACCGCCAACAATTTTCTGGGCAGCATCGGCCAGACCCGGCTCCGCCTTGATACAACCTTCACGGTCCAGCACCTCGTACGGCACCTGATATTGCTTCAGCACAGCAATATCCAACGCGGCACCGTCAAGCTGCTTTTGTGTACGGAAAACCTGCAATGTGCCCTGCTGGCGGTCATCATAATGGATGCCCACCTCTTTGCGTAAATCGCACATAACATCGCGGCTATATTCTGCCAGCCGCACCATACGGCCCTTGTTACGGTCATAGGCTGGAGTGGTGCAGTTTTCCAGCATCTGCATCAGCCATTTCCACAAATGTGGGTCTGGCATAGGCCAGAATACAAATGGCCTATGCGCCATTGACAGCCATTTTATGGCCTTAAGCGGCACACCCGGTCCGGCCCATGGCGCAGAATACCCCGGAGATACCTGCCCGGCATTGGCAAAGCTGGTTTCCATACCCGCTGCGGGCTGACGATCAATAACTGTCACCTCGTGTCCGGCTTTTGCCAGATACCAAGCAGACGTAACCCCAACAACACCACCACCAAGAACAAGAACTTTCATGCCTGTAGCGCCTATTTTATAATTATTAATCAGGAGATGGACGGTGTGTTCTGATAAACACGATGGTAGCGCCGCCCAAGGGAAGTCAGAACTTCGTACCCTATTGTGCCTTCTGCTGCGGCAACGTCATCCACGCCATACTGCTCGTTCAGCAGATCTACCAGCGTGTCTGCTCCCAGTGCGTCCTCAGAAAGAGCCGAGACATCAACTGTCATGGAATCCATTGAAATACGGCCAAGTATGGGCAGCCTGTGGCCCTTGAACCACGCACATCCGGTTGCAGCCCCTTGGCGCGCAAAACCATCTGCGTAGCCAGTGGCTAGTGTAGCAATCCGACACGGCCCCTCTGCCTGCCAACTCAGCCCATACCCTACGCGGTCCCTTTTTGAGAGGGTGCGTGTTTGCAGAACATGCGCCTGCAACCGCACAACAGGTCTGAGCGGGTTGGGCTGGTTCTGGTTAGGGGCAACGCCGTAAAGTGCAGCGCCAGGCCGTACCAGATTACGATGAAAAGCGTCCCCTATAAAAATACCAGAAGAGGCTGCAAGGCTCAGTGGGGCTTTGGGCAAAAGCGCAGCATAGGCTGTAAGACGTTCAAGCTGCTGGACATTGGCTTCATTATCCGGCGTGTCCGCACAGGCCAGATGGCTCATGATGAGCGAGAGCGAAATACCGTCAAGCAAACTTGGTTTTTCAGCCAGCAGTGCCACATCCTGCCCTGACAACCCGAAACGGGACATACCCGTATCCAGCTGTAAAACGGCATCCTGCCTCTGACCCGTCTGCTGCGCAAAAGCTTGAAGCTGCGCCACCTGCTCTAAAGAATTCAGTACAGGGCGCAAGCCCGCCGCCACACAGTCTTTCAATGCATGAGGCCGCGCACCATGCAAAACGGTAATCCGCACATGCGGAGAGACAAACGCTTTAAGCGCGAGTCCTTCATCAACATGGGCCACAAAAAATTCGCGTGCACCGGCTTGCTCAAGCACTGGGGCAACTTGTGCAGCCCCAAGGCCGTAAGCGTCTGCCTTCACCACCGCAGCACAGGTTGCGTTGCCCACTTTTTCCGCCAGAAACCGATAATTTGCAGCAATGGCTGCAAGATCAACTGTCAGGACAGCACCCGCTCTGGAGGCAGGCCACGATGCGGCAATGGATGAAGACATAAACGGTGCACTCACACTGTTTCGATTTAAAAACTTTAGCAGGAATAGTATGGCATATCCTGCCCATTTATCGCATAATCATGCACTATAAGGAAAATTTTTCGCATATTATGCGTAAAACGCCGAAAGTCACCTCATGATCTTCGACCGGGTTACAGACGCCATCATCCGCCATCTTCAGCACGATGGACGCATGAGCAATGCAGAGCTGGCCCAGAAGGTGGGTCTTTCCCCTTCCGCCTGTTTGCGGCGCGTCAAGCTGTTGGAAAAAAACGGAATTATTCAAGGTTATCGGGCGGTTGTAGACCGCAACGCAACCCGCGCCATGGCTACCGTAATTATCCAGATTACCGTGGAAAGACAGACAGAAGACTGCCTCCGCCGCTTTGAAAGCAGGGTTCGTGAGTGCCCGGACGTGAAAGAATGCTACCTGATGACAGGGGATGCAGACTACCTGCTGCGTGTTGAAGCGCAGGATATGTCAGATTATGAGCGCATTCATAAAGAAGAACTGTCCCGACTACCCGGTGTTGTACGTATCCAGAGTAATTTTGCCATTCGCCCCGTCGTGGCAGGTTGGAAAGGCACCATGACTCAGCCGCCGCGCGACTCATAAAAAAAAGCGGCTGATACGGCAGCATTATGCGCCATATCAGCCGCTTTATTCTAGGCTAGCTTTGAGAATAACCCCGCTTAGTGCTCGGAGTCGTCCTCAGCCTTGTTCTCTTCTGCCTCAAGATCTCTCTTCACGTCGGGAGACTTGAGAAGCGTATCCATATACATGGCATAATCAAGCGCTGTATCTGGCTGGAAATGCAGCTCTGGCGCTACGCGCAACCGCAGTTTATGCGACATTTGCGTCCGCAACCACGGCGCAACACGCTTCAAGCCGGGAAGAAGAACTTCAATATCACTCCGCCCCAACCGCGCGACGAAAACCGTGGCGTGTTTGAAGTCTGGTGAAAGCCGTACTTCTGTCACGGTAACACGTGCATCTGCCAGTTCCGGATCGCGAAAGGTGGTACGGGCAAACAACTCTGCCAGAACCCGCCTTACTTCTTCTCCAACCCGAAGCTGGCGCTGAGACGGCCCTGATGGTGAAAGACCGGCGAGATATCCCGCCGGTCCATTCAGTGCTGCCTTGCCTGATCCGTTGCGGCGGCTCATGCAGGCACCAGTTCACTTTCGAAGCACTCAACCACGTCGCCTTCGCGCAGGTCATTATACCCTGCAAAGGAAAGACCACATTCGTAGCCTTTAGCCACTTCTTTGACATCGTCTTTGAAGCGTTTGAGCTGGCTGAGGTCACCTTCGTGAATAACCACACCGTCACGCAGCAAGCGCACACCACAGCCGCGTTTGACAACGCCTTCCGTAATGTAGCAACCGGCCACTTTGCCAACCTTGGTGATGTTGAAAACCTGACGGATTTCTGCGTAACCAAGGAACTTTTCGCGGTGCTTCGGCGCAATCTTGCCACGGACAAGCTGCTCTACATCGTCCGTTACCTGATAGATAATGGAGTAGTAGCGAATTTCCACACCTTCGCGCTGGGCAAGGGTGCGGGCCTGAGCTGTTGCACGCACGTTAAAGGCGATGATGAGGGCATCAGATGCCTTGGCAAACTGCACATCACTTTCTGTGATCTGGCCTACCGTGGCGTTCAGAACGCGCACACCAACTTCTTCATGTGCCAGCTTGAGCACAGAGGCCTGCAATGCTTCTGCAGAACCCTGAACGTCAGCTTTGATAAGAACAGCAACTTCTTTCTGCACACCAGCCTGAATACGGGCCAGCATCTGGTCCAGCGTACCACGTGCAGCAACCTGCCCGGCAACCTGATGTTCTTTCAGCTTACGCTGACGGAACTCAGAAATTTCACGGGCGCGGTTTTCGTTCTCAACCACAACAAACGGTGCACCAGCAGAGGGCACGCCTGTAAGGCCAAGAATTTCCACCGGCATGGAAGGCGTTGCTTCTTCAACCTGACGGGCACGGTCATCAACCAGCGCACGAACACGGCCCCATTCAGCACCGGCAACAACAATGTCACCTTTACGCAGGGTCCCTTTCTGCACCAGTACAGACGCCACAGAACCACGACCGCGGTCCAGACGGCTTTCGATCACAGCACCTTCGGCAGAACGATCCGGGTTTGACTTCAGGTCCAGAATTTCAGCCTGAAGCAGGATTGCTTCTTCAAGCTTGTCGAGGCCTTCGCGTTTCTTTGCAGACACTTCAATGTCCTGCACGTCACCGCTCAGGGATTCCACAACAATATCGTGGCTCAACAGGTCCTGACGAACACGGTCCGGATTTGCACCAGGTTTGTCGATCTTGTTGATGGCAACAATAATCGGCGCATTAGCAGCCTTGGCATGCTTAATGGCTTCAATTGTCTGCGGCATGACGCCGTCATCAGCAGCAACAACCAGCACCACCACGTCTGTAATAGACGCGCCACGCGCACGCATGGACGTGAAGGCTTCATGTCCCGGCGTATCAAGGAAGGTGATTTTGGCACCAGAAGCCAGTGTTACCTGATAGGCACCAATATGCTGGGTAATACCACCGGCTTCGCCTGCTGCCACGTCTGTGGTGCGCAGTGCGTCAAGCAGAGAGGTTTTACCATGGTCAACATGTCCCATGATGGTAACAACGGGTGGCCGTGGCAGCAGTTCTTCGGGCTGATCTTCCACACCTTCAATGCCAAGCTCAACGTCACTTTCAGCAACACGGCGCACACGGTGGCCGAATTCTTCAATGATCAGTTCAGCCGTATCAGCATCAATGGTCTGAGTAACCGTTGCCATGACACCGTTTTTCATCAGTGCCTTGATAACTTCACCCTGACGGGCCGCCATACGGTTTGCCAGTTCCTGCACCGTGATGGTTTCAGGCAGGACCACATCACGCACAACGCGGACCTGATCAGCACGCAGGCGTTCAAGCTCAGCCTGACGACGTTCACGCTCACGCTGGCGACGGACAGAAGCGAGTGAACGCGTCTTGTCGTCATCACCTTCAATGGCGGCCTGCACGTCAATACGGCCTGTACGACGTCCACCACCATCAGCCTTGCGAGACCCGGCGTTTTTACGCGGGGGCACACCACTGTTGCCACCTGGGCGGCGAGCCGGACCACTGCTGCGACGCGGTTCATCTTCACCCTCTGCACCACGGCCACGCAGACGCAGAGTCTGGGCAGCGGCAGGTTCAGCGGCAGCAGCTTTAGGCTGCGGGCGTGGCGCTGCTGGCTTAAGGGGTTTGGCAGGCATGATAGCGCGTTCGGCCAGAGGCGTAAGGCGGCTAACAGGCGGTGCCAGCGTCACTTCACCAGGAATCGGCACGGAAGAAACAACCGGACCTTTTGATTCGATTGGCTTTATAGCGTCGATACGTTCTTTACGCTCAGCTTCATCTGCTGCAACTTTAGCTGCAGCAGCTTCTTCAGCGGCACGCTTTTCGTCTTCTTCACGACGGCGGGCTTCTTCAGCGGCGGAAAGAATTTGAATCTTTTCCTGCTCGCGCCGTTCAGCTTCACGCAGTTCGGCTTCTTCAGCCGCTTTTTTCTGTTCCTGCAGCACGCGCTGGCGAATTGCCAGCTCAGCAGCCGTCAGGGTGCGACCGCCCCCTGCACGTCCACCAGCGCCACGGCCATTTGCTCCACCGCCAGCGCCAGGGCCACGCTTTTTGCGCACCTCAACCTGCACGACCTTGGAGCGGCCATGGCTGAAACTCTGCCGCACGGACCCGGCATCAACCGTCCGTCCGACGTCCGTACGTCCTGCCGGCCGTAGGGACAAACGCCCCTTGCCCTGATCCTGATCCTTGCCTTCGCTCATTGACCCGCCTGTTCAAACCCATCCGCCGGAAAGGTCCGACGAACCCGAGAGCCACCTTGGGCAACCCCCGAAAAACGCTCATTCTCGCAGCACAGGCGGGAGGCCAGACCTCCTGGTACCAATGCTACGTTTACAACACGCTCCCGCCCAAAAACCTTTGACAGATCTTGAGCTGAAAGCACCTCAATCACAGGTAAATTCCTGGCACCCGACACCAGCCGGCCCAGCTCATCCCCGCTTCCATCCGATGCGTGAATGATAACAGCAGCCTGACGCCGCGTTACCAGTTCCCGCACCTTCATAAAACCGCTTACGGACTGCCCGGCACGCCGTGCCAGCCCTAAAACGTCTATCATGCGCCGGTGCAGACCGGCTTCTATCTGGGAGACCAGATCATCCGGCACCTGTACCTGACAGCGTGCAGCCCGCGCAAACACTCCGCGCGTGCGGGCCTGTTCTATCACATCCCGCTGGGCACTCAACCATATTCCCCGTCCGGGAAGTTTTGCATCCAGATCAGGGACAATAACAGAGGATGGTGATACCACGAAACGAACCATTTCAGTAGGCCTACCCTGCTGCCGTGTCACGGCACAACGCCGCTGGGGGCCTTTTTCATCGGTATCTGTTTCTGGCAAAAATTCACTATCCACTGTTCATCAGGCCTTTAAACTGGCCTTATTCTCCTTCCTTGGGGGAAGACTGACCCTCTTCGCCGTCAAACCAGTGAGCACGTGCTGCCATGATGATTTCATTGGCGGCATCTTCCTCAATGGCATCGGTGCCAAGAATCTCAACCAGCTCATCGCCAGCCAGATCTGCAAGGTCGTCCAGAGTTTTTACACCCTTTTCACCCAAAGTCACAAGCATCTGGTTGGTAAATACGCCCATGTCTGCAATGTCGTCAGACACGCCCAGCTCACAGCGCTTGGTATTCAGGTTTTCTTCCTGCTTCACCAAATAGGCTTCAGCGCGCTGTACCAGCTCACTTACCACCGATTCGTCAAATCCTTCAATACCAATCAGCTCATCGGGGTCTGCGTAAGCCAATTCCTCGACGGAATGGAAGCCTTCTGTCACCAGCAGGCTTGCAATAACATCATCAACGTCAAGTGCTTCAACAAACAGGTTGGTACGGCGGCGGAATTCTTCCTGACGGCGCTCGGATTCTTCCGCTTCCGTCAGAATATCAATATCCCAGCGCGTCAACTGGCTAGCCAGACGCACATTCTGCCCACGGCGGCCAATAGCAAGGGAAAGCTGCTCGTCAGGTACAACCACTTCCACGCGGCCAGCTTCTTCGTCCATCACAACCTTGCTGACTTCAGCAGGAGCCAGAGCGTTCACAACAAAGGTTGCTGCCTGTGGGCTCCAGGGAATGATGTCGATTTTCTCGCCCTGCAATTCTGCCACAACGGCCTGCACGCGGGAGCCGCGCATACCAACGCACGCCCCTACAGGGTCAATGGAGGCATCACGGGACACAACAGCCATTTTTGCACGGGACCCGGGGTCACGCGCCACAGCCTTGATTTCGATAATGCCATCATAAATTTCAGGCACTTCCTGCGCAAACAGCTTAGCCAAGAAGGCCGGATGCGTGCGGGACAGGAAGATCTGCGGGCCGCGCGGCTCGTCACGCACATCGTAGATGTAAGCGCGCACACGGTCAGAGTTACGGAAGGTCTCACGGGCAATCAGCTCATCGCGGCGCAGGAGCGCTTCGGTAGAGCCAATTTCAACCATAAGGTTACCGTACTCGGTCCGCTTGACGGTACCGTTTACAATCTCACCTACGCGATCTTTAAATTCGTTGTACTGGCGCTTGCGTTCATATTCACGCACGCGCTGCACAATAACCTGCTTGGCAGTCTGGGCCGCAATACGCCCGAAGTCGATTGGCGGCAGTGGGTCAACCAGATACTCGCCAGCCTTGATTTCGGGCTGGAACTTACGGGCGATTGCCAGAGGAATCTGAGTTTCCTCATTTTCCACAGCATCAACCACTTCCGTCCAGCGGGACAGGCGCACTTCGCCGCTGCGGCGGTCGATTGTAGCGCGAATATCCTTTTCATGCCCGTATTTGGCACGACCAGCCTTCTGGATGGCCTGCTCCATGGCTTCCAGCACTTCTTCGCGGTCGATTCCTTTCTCGCGCGAGACAGCGTCTGCAACCAGCAGCAGTTCAGGACGGGAAACAGAGGTATCCATACTCTCAGCTCTCCAAAGCAGGCGGCTTGATCAGTGTAACTTGCGCCCGGCGGGGTTTTCTGCCCCAGCCTTGCTCTCTTCATGTTCGCCCTCAGCGACAGGGCGGGGGCTTGGAGCACTCGCCTCTATCAGGGCATCTGTCAGCACCAGCCTTGCACGGCGGATTTCCGCCAGCGGCAAGACGGCCTCGGTCCCATCATCCAGCCGCATCCGGGCATTCTCGGTATCTGCGCCAAGCACAATACCGGCAAAGCGGCGGCGGCCATCAATGGGAACCAGAACTTCCGCCTTGGCCTGATGCCCGGCAAAGCGGTTCCAGTCTTTCGCACGGGTCAGGGGACGGTCTATCCCGGCTGAGGACACTTCAAGCGTCCACACACCAGGTATAGGGTCTTCCACATCAAGCACTGCGCCAACTGCACGGCTGATGCGTTCGCAGTCTTCTACACTGATGAGTGTTCCGTCTTTGCGGTCGGCCATGATCTGCACTGTCGGGCTTTCACGCCCCAGCACCGCCACGCGGACAATTTCATACCCCAGATCGTCCACGGTCGGGGCGATAAGGGCTATGAGCCGGGCCTCAAGGCCGGAATGAGCAGGCAGGTCAGCGTCCAATGCAAAAAAGGCGGCCCGTCAAGGCCACCCCCCAATTTTCTTATACGATGAAAGGATGATGTCTCATGTAGGATATACAGCACCGTGCTGCAAGACTTGAAACTGACCGCCTGTCTACTTTTATCCGATTCGTGAAAAAGAAATTACTTTATCATCCGTCATTTCAAGGCTTCTTTGCTGTTTCATGTCTTGCGCGCCCCTACCTGATATGCCTGACTGGACTCCATGAGCACACAGCCCGATCCTGCCTACAAGGCCGAGCTAGAAGAAGAGAACAAACCTTCTCATTTTCGCACGGCCTGTATCATTTTGGCCACCTGCACACTGCTGGCAGGTGCCGGAGTCCATTTTTCCGGCATTGGCGGAAAGTCCTCTGCCATTCCCGCCGCAGGATCAACACAGGGTGCTGACAGCACCGAGCAACGGATTGGGGTGCAGATGTCCCTGATCGCTCCGGAAAAAGCGGCGGAAGCCCTAGCCTCTTCCGGCTATTCCGAGAAAGAGCAGGCCGATATTCTGGCAGGCATAAAGCGCCGAGACCTCCGGCTGGTTGCCATGCCCGTCTTTGATGCGACCGGGGCCGGCGGGACCGTGACAATAGCCTGCGGAACAACACACCGCACCGTTAGCCTGACACCCACTCCTCAGGTTCTGGTTTTACCCATTACGGTAGCCGGAAATGTTGATATGGTGCCGGTGTCAGACCCGGGGGTAACGGGGATTGGTGCTGGTGTTGTCACCATGTTTGGCCCGGAAGCATTGCCAGTAATGCATCAGGGCGACTCTCTTGGTCTGACGGTGATTGCACAATGAAGGGTCTTCTTCCTGCCCTTAACCGGCTGATGCCGCTGATGATGGTGGTCTTTCTGGTGCTGGCCAGCATCCAGATGGCTATCAGCCTCCATCTTTCCTTAGGGTCACTGACGCATTTCATGGAATGGTGCGCACCCGCTTGGCCTGTTATTGCCGGACTGAGCGGCCTGCTCACCATTGGTGGCCTTCTTTTTGAAACACGCGCCGAGCGGCTTGCACGCAAAGGCTTACTACGCCGACGGGGGTGGATCATGGACGTTCTTGCCAGACTGACAAACCGCAATGCGCTGGAAGAAATGCTGGCGCGTGAACAGCGCGAAACAACAATCGATGCCGAGGAACTGGCCGCCAACCTGCGGGCCCGCGTTATTGGCCAGGACCAAGTGTGCGAAGATATTGCCATGCAGCTCCGCCGCCGTCTGGCCCTTCAGGTACGCGGCAAGCCTGTCGGGATCTTCCTGCTGGCTGGCCCGCCCGGCACCGGCAAGACCTATCTGGCCAAACAGATGGCCCGCCAGCTTGAACGCCCCCTGCTGCACTTTGACATGACGCAGATGAGCAGCCCGCATGCAGCAACCCAGCTTTTTGGCTCTCCCAAAGGTTATGTAGGGTCAGATACCTACGGCAAGCTGACGGGCGGCCTTAAAGAGAAGCCCGATGCCGTTGTGCTGCTGGACGAAATTGAAAAGGCGCACCCGGATGTCTTCAAGAAATTTCTGACCGCGTGGAACGATGGCCACGTAACCGAAGCCTCCACCGGCCAGCAGATTTCCACCGTACGCGCCATTTTTGTGCTGACCTCCAACATTGCCACAGAAGCGCTCACAGAAATTGCTGACCGCCTGCATGATGATCCTGACAGAATGCGCGCCGAGTCGGTTGAAGCCTTGCGCCAAGCTGGTTTTGCACCGGAAGTGCTGAACCGTCTGGACCGCATTTTTGTGTTCCGCGCTCTCAAGGGGCTGGATATTGCCCGCGTTTCTGCCCTTGAAATTGAGGCCATGATTGAAAGCTACGGCCTGAAGGTGGAAACCGGCGGTATTGATCCGGCCTTGCTGATTGATGTGATGCGCCGCCAGAGCCGCATGGGTGATGGTGCCTCGGCCCGCGACCTTGTCCGCTCCATTGAAGACATGATCAGTGAATCTCTGATTATTGCGCGACAGCAGGGTGCAACCATGGTCCGCATTACCAAGGATGAAGACGGGAATATTGCCGCCAAGGCCACTGATACCACCAGTGATGGTAACAGCCTTCATGCCCGCCTGACACCCTGAGGCCGCACAGCATGTCAGCTTTTACCCGCCTGTGGAGTCGTGCCCCGCTGTGGCGCACAACTTTGATCATGACTGGTGCCTGTGGTGTCTTCTCGCTCTTTTTCCCGGCACCTTGGCTTGGCAGAACCGTGCCCTATTATCAGACGGTTACAGACAAGTTAGGCCACCTGCTGGGCCGCGAAACACCAGCCCAGCAAGCCGCAAAAGAAGCAAGCCAAGGGCGACGGATGGTGTCTCAACCACCGTTGGATGCCCAGTTTGAAGGGGTAATTCCGTTTGCGGGGCGTCAACTTGCGCTCCCTGCCGGACGCTGGCACCCGGTCCTGAATTATCAGGACGACATTGCCCATGGTGAGGTGCTGACCTCTATTTTCGTGCGTTCCCAGCAGGGTACTGTTACCGGCTTTATCATTGCGCAGGCCACCACACAGTCCATTCCTGCCGCTGATACACAGCTGTTGCAGGATATGTGCCATAACGGCTTCAACTTTACATCTGGTGACTTGCCGCAGGATGGCAGTAAGACAGAATGCTGGCTCACCGCCCCCATTCATGTTGCCAATGGCCAGTTCATCACATCGAACGAGCCACTACAGGCTTTGGTCAGCAGTCCGCTCTTTATTCCACCAGCACTTCAGCGTCTGGGCCTTCTGGGGTTCAATCTGCCGCCTGTTCTGGTTGATGCGGGATGGACACATATTGAGAAAAGTAAATCTGGCACCGGTGTGGACTTTGCAACCATCCATACTTTTGTCAGCCCCGTACCAGCCGGGCAACACGCTGTACCCGGCTCCCCTGAAGATTGGTCACGTGCTGGCATGAATGACACACCAGACGTAGCCAGCTTTGTACAGCGGACGGATACGTGGCTTAAAGGATGGCTACCTATACTGCGCAAAGGCTATGCTGGCACATTGGAGGTTGGCACCCTGCCCTTGCAGAGCACTGCTGACCCCGGCTTTCATGGCTGAGAAACTTACCCGGCAGCTCAAAAGGCTGCCGGTCGCGTTTTAGCCGATATCATCCCGTAAAACATCGGACGATACATCAATTAGGAAATCCAGCACGGTGCGCGTCCGCAAGGGAAGCGTGCGTGGGCCAGTATGTACGGCGTAGAATGGTAGCACCGGAATATTCCAGTCAGAAAACAGCCTGACCAGCTTGCCTGCCTTAACGTCTTCCCGCACCAGAAACTCCGGCAGCAAACCAATGCCTATATCTGCCGACACAGCATAATAAACAGCTTCACTGCTATTGGCCCGGAAAACTGTAGACGGTGCGATAACGCTTTCTTCTTCCTCACGGTAGAAGTTCCAGTCGTGGCGGCCACCACCGTAGTTGTAAACAATAGCCGGATATTCGGGCAGTTCCTGCGGATGATCTGGTGTGCCACACCGCTTCAGGCAACCGGGGGATGCCACCAGCCACTTGCGTACGCCCCCAAGCTTACGGGCAATCAGGGAGCCTTCTGCAATATCCCCAACACGGACGGCCAGATCCAGCCCTTCCTCAACCAGATCCCCGAACGTGTCACGCATGACCAGTTCTACGGACAGGTCGGGATGGCGTTCCAGCAGTTCACCAAGGCGTTTGGTGAGGTACAACCCAAATGCCGTGGTCACCCCCAGCCGCACCAGCCCGGAAATGGAGGCACGCCTGCGCCCCAGCACGGTTTCTGCTGTTTCCAGAATTTCCAGCACTTCATAGGCGTGCGGCAGAAGGCTTCTGCCATCTTCCGTCATCATGAGGCTACGGGTTGTTCTGGCAAACAGCGTGGTGCCGTAATGCGCTTCTAGCAGCGCGATGTGCCGAGAGATGGTGGGTTGGCTAACACCAGTCTCACGCGAGACAGCGGAGAACGAGCCTGTGGCCGCCACGCGGACAAAGCTGTGTAAGGCAGAAAGAAGGTCCATCGGTTCCGGAACGGCTATAGTGAGGGCAAAAAAGGCTCTTTTTTCTAGTGTGCAGGGTGCAACTTAAAAAAGACAATTTCAAATGACCGTTGCAGCCACTCAACGGTATGTGACGCAAGCTGGTACCGCAGACAACTGACAGGAACAGTGCTCCGCCATGCCGTGCGTGCATCCAACGCACAAGCATGACAGAGCAGTCAGCCCCCTATTTCCGGCGTGTATGGGGCTGTGCCAGCTTTTTTTCTGCAATCCGAGCTAGCCTGACAAAGGGCAGGCCAAGCAGAAGATAGGCTCCCCCCACCATCAATCCGGTTCCAAAATAATCAAAATAGGTTGACGACAGACGAATATAAGTCTGGGTCAGTTCTGTCAGAGTAATAACACTGACCAGAGACGAATCTTTCAGCAGTGAAATAAAGTCATTGGTCATGACAGGCATAACCAACCGGAAGGCCTGTGGCACCACCACATAACGCAAGGCCTGAACATGGGTCATGTTCAAGGCCAGAGCCGCTTCCATCTGCCCGCGAGCAACAGACTGAAGCCCTGCCCGGTAGTTTTCAGCTTCATAGGCCGCGTAGTTCAGGCCAAGACCAATCACACCGGCCAAAAACGGACTGAGGTTAATACCAAACTGCGGCAAACCATAGAAAATAAGCAGAATCTGGATCAACAAGGGGGTGCCGCGCACCACTTCAACATACAACGCCGCAACAGCGGCCAGCTTCTGTGGCCCGTACAACCGTACCAGAGCTAAAGTCAGCCCAAGAGCGACAGCCAGAACCATGGCACAGAGCGAGACCAGAAGAGTCAGCACCGCGCCTTTAGCCAATAGCGGCAAAAACCCGACATAACGCCAGAAACGGGCCTGCCAGCTGGACGCACCTTGCAACGCATCCGTATAATGCTGCCATTCTGTTGGCGCGATATCTGGCTGCGTCTTGTCTTTGGTAAAGGCCGCCATTTCTGGCGTCCACAGGTTCCAGCGGGCCAGAACTGCGTGCAGGCTGCCATCCTGAATCATTGCGGCCAGAGCGGTATCGACCTTCTGCCGCAACTCTGCGCTTTTCCCTTTGGCAAAGGCTATGCCGTAGGACACCCGGCCAATCGGGTCGCCCACGACCTCAAGCGCTGGGTTGGTTGCGCCGTAATACTGGGCAATGGGACCATCAAGCAGCACGGCATCCGTGCGGCCATTCACCAGATCCATGAAGACATTGGTTTCTTCTTCATAGGTCCGCACCCGTACCTCTGGGTAGTCCGCCAGAATACGCTCTGCCTGTGTGGCCTTGATGGTCCCAACCGTATGGCCCTTAAGGTCCGTAACCCCCTCAAAAACCGGGCCACCACGCCGCACGACAATCCGTTCAGATGTCACATAATAGGGCGTGCTGAAATCCACCCCCTCCGTATGTTCCGGGGTAATTTCAATGCCGCAGATCACCATTTCATACAGGTTGCGCTGAAGGCCGGGAATCAGCCCATCCCAGTCATTCTGCACAAACTGCATGGGCGTATTCAAATGCCGCCCCAGTTCCTGCATCAGATCATATTCAAATCCGGTCAGGCGGGATTGATCTTTCAGGTCATGAAAGGTGTAGGGCACATCTGCCGAGGCATCGGCTGCCCACCGCAGGGGCGTTTGTGCCTGTGCCACCGGCCCTGTCAGCCCGGACATCACCATGGCCAGCACTGCCAGAAACAGTACCCGTGCCCTAACAAAACGCGCCACGGAGCGCCGCAGGCCGTGCTTCACAAAACTGTCCTTAAAAAACGCCGTGTCCGGTCATCTGCCGGATTGACACACAGGGTTTCCGGTGGCCCGGATTCAATAATATGGCCGCCATCCATGTAAACGATGTGGTCTGATGCCACCTGAGCAAACCGCATATCGTGCGTCACCACAATCTGGGTCATGCCCTCATCATCCAGCTTGCGCATAACGCCCAGTACTTCCTCAGCCACAATGGGGTCGAGGGCAGATGTGGGCTCATCGTAAAGCATAATCTCGGGGCGCATGGCCAGAGCACGCGCAATAGCCGCACGCTGCTGCTGCCCACCAGAAAGCGATGCCGGATAGCGTTGCGCAACACGCCCAAGGCCAACTTTTTCCAGCAGGGCCATAGCCTCATCCCGCTCGGTCTGGCTGTTATCGCGTTTGACCACACGGGGGCCAAGCAACACGTTATCCAGCACAGTCAGGTGTGGGAACAGGTTAAAGCTCTGAAACACCATCCCTACATGGGTGCGCAGTTTGTGCGCCATGTGCTCGTCAGCCTTACGCCACGGGCCACCTTGACGATCAATGGTCACACCCATGGCAGTAATGGTGCCACGGTCAGGAATTTCAAGAAAATTCATGCAGCGCAAAAAGGTGGATTTACCACACCCGGATGGGCCGATGATGGATATGAGTTCACCCTTGCGTACTTCCAGAGACACGCCACTCAGAATGGCGCCGTCTCCAAAACTTTTGTGCACATTCAGTGCACTCAGTACCACTGGGTCTTCTTCTACAGAAAAAGCCGACCCGGTGTTTACCGGGTCGGCGCTGTCATGTTCAGTCAGAACAGAACGGTTTTCAGGCAGCTTTAGTCATCCCGCGCAAGACATATTGGAGGATGCCACCATGCCGGTAATATTCCACTTCGTCCAGTGTATCGACACGGCACAGAAGGGGAACATCCTGCGTAGAACCGTCATGACGCGTAATTGTCATAATCACATCCATACGCGGCGTGATCGTCTCCAGCCCCTTGATGGTGATGGTTTCATCCCCTCGCAGGTTCAGGGTTTTGCGAGTTGTTCCGTCCTTGAACAGTAAGGGAAGAACACCCATGCCAACCAGATTGGAGCGGTGAATACGCTCAAAGCTTTCCGCAACCACAGCTTTAATGCCCAGCAGCAGAGTGCCTTTGGCTGCCCAGTCACGGGAAGACCCCATGCCGTATTCCTTGCCGCCAAAGACAACAAGCGGCGTGCCTTCTTTCTGATACTGCATGGAGACATCGTAAATGAAGCCTTCCTTGCCATCCGGGTAGTGCTTGGACAGGCCACCTTCGGTGCCCGGCAGCATTTCGTTTTTAATACGGATATTGGCAAAAGTACCGCGCACCATAACGCGGTCATTCCCGCGACGTGAGCCGTAGGAGTTGAAGTCACGCGGTTCAACACCATTCTCGATCAGGTATCGCCCGGCTGGGGAGTCCTTCTTGATGGCACCTGCCGGTGAGATATGGTCGGTCGTGATGTTATCACCCAGAATAGCCAGAATACGGGCATTCTCAATGCCACCCCGTGGCGTGGGTTCGGGCGTAATATCCTTGAAGTAGGGCGGGTCCTGCACATACGTGGACTTGGGATCCCACTGATAGGTTTCAGAACCGGTTGCGACCTTGAGATCCTGCCACTCCTTCGTGCCCTTAGTCACGTGTTTGTAGCGTTTGATGAATTCCTCACGATTGATGGACGACCCCATAAGATCAGCAATTTCTTTATTGGAAGGCCAGATATCCTTCAAATAAACCGGCTTGCCGTCCTTGGAGGTGCCAATCGGGTCTTTGGTAATGTCCTGCCGCATGGTGCCAAGAATGGAGTAAGCCACCACCAGAGGTGGGCTAGCCAGATAGTTGGCCCGTACGTTGGGGGAAATACGTCCCTCAAAGTTACGGTTACCGGACAGTACGGACACAGCTACCAGATTGTTGTTTTCAATGGCATCCACAATATGGGGGGGCAGCGGGCCTGAGTTACCAATGCAGGTTGTGCACCCATAACCAACCGTGTTGAAGCCCAATGCATCCAGATCTTCAGACAGTTCGGAACGGTCAAGGTAATCTGTCACAACCTGAGAACCAGGGGCCAGAGATGTCTTGACCCAAGGCTTGGGCGCCAGACCAAAAGCACGCGCCTTGCGGGCCACAAGCCCTGCCGCAATCATGACAGCCGGGTTGGATGTGTTGGTGCAGGAGGTAATGGCCGCAATGACAATGTCACCCTGACCAATCTCGTAATTGGTCCCTGCAACCGGCACTTTTTTGTTGGCGTCGTTTGCTGGCACGCCAAGAGAGGATGTCAGCTCTTTTTCAAATTCGGTCTTGGCTGCGGTCAGAACAACGCGGTCCTGCGGGCGTTTCGGGCCGGAGATGGACGGAGCAACCGTGCTTAGATCCAACTCAAGCACATCCGTAAAGACAGGCTCCGGTGTATCAGACGTGCGGAACATATCCTGCGCACGCAGATACGCTTCCGTCAGCTTGATGCGGTGTTCGTCACGGCCCGTTTCCCGCAGAAAATCCAGCGTCAGCATATCAACGGGGAAGAACCCACAGGTTGCCCCATATTCCGGGGCCATGTTGGCGATAGTCGCGCGGTCAGCCACTGGCAGGTGGTCAAGGGCGGGGCCAAAGAATTCAACAAACTTGCCCACAACGCCCTTTTTACGGAGCATCTGGGTCACCGTCAGTACCAGATCCGTTGCGGTAGAGCCTTCGGGCAGTTTGCCGATAAGCTTGAAGCCGATGACGTCCGGAATAAGCATGGCAATCGGCTGGCCCAGCATGGCGGCTTCAGCCTCAATACCCCCAACACCCCACCCCAGAACGCCAAGACCGTTAATCATGGTGGTGTGGCTGTCTGTACCATACAGGGTGTCAGGATAGACGTAGTCTTTCCCCTCCACGTTGGCGGTCCAAGCAACCTGCGCGATATATTCGAGGTTCACCTGATGGCAGATACCGGTATCTGGCGGCACGACGGAGAAGTTTTCAAACGCCTCCTGCCCCCAGCGCAGGAAGGCATAACGCTCACCATTCCGCTCAAATTCCAGCGTGATATTTTGCTGTAGCGCATCGGCCGAACCGTACACATCCACCATCACAGAGTGGTCAATCACAAGGTTGACTGGCACCAGCGGGTTAACCTTTTGGGGATCACCTTTCAGCTTCACAATCCCGTCGCGCATGGCGGCAAGATCCACCACCGCCGGAACACCCGTAAAGTCCTGCATCAGGATGCGGGAGGGTTTGAAAGGAACTTCCTTGATGCTGCTGCCCTGTGGCAGCCAGCCTGCAATGGCCTTGGCATCATCAATGCTGTAGGAGCGCCCATCTTCAAAGCGCAGCACGTTTTCAAGAAGCACTTTCAGAGAAACCGGCAGACGACTGACATCGCCGATGGTTTTAGCTGCTTCAGGAATTGAAAAATAATGATAGGCCTTGCCGTCAACTTCAAGCGTGCGGCCTGTTTTGAGTGAATCGTGCCCAACCGTCTTCATATGCTCATCTCCCCGATCACAGCCCGTGGCTGGTGATGCGTTCCGGAAGCCGTCATACCGTTCGGTACCGCGCTAGGCGCTCACCCGGTCTGCCGGGTGTTCGGCTTGCTATCCCGTTGGTGCTAGAACATACCGGCACACTGATAAGGCACAAGCAGGGGCGCGACCACGAGAGCGAGAGGCCCCTGCTTTGGCGGGTTTTGACAGGTAACAATAAGGAGAACACCTATCTCCGGGTCTTCCTTCACACAGCATACGGCACCGCAGAACTACGCGCCGCCTATGCCAAAGTCCGACGGCATACCGTTGTTAGAGGCTGAATCTATTTGTGTTTTTCGGGGTGACCGCCTTGTCCTGAAAGACGTAAGCCTGAGCTTGCATGCCGGTGAGGCCATGTTGCTGACAGGCCCTAACGGGGCTGGCAAATCGACCCTCCTGAGAGTGATGGCTGGCCTGCGCAGAGCAGATGCCGGGACTTTTTTATGGAATGGCCTCCCTGTGCAGGACGATCCCGCTGCCCATTCCAACCGCGTGGCGTATCTGGGGCATCAGGATTCGCTCAAGCCAAGCCTGACGGTGAGAGAGAACCTGAACCTCTTTGCCATGGCCGGGCACCTGAGCCTGAGGGATGCGCTACAGGCGGTAGATCTGCTGCCCTTGGCAGACCTGCCTGCCCGTCTGCTCTCTGCTGGGCAAAAAAGACGTACAGCACTTGCCCGCGTCCTACTGGCCAATGCACAGCTCTGGCTTCTGGATGAACCCAGCCTTGGGCTGGATGCTCATGCCATTACGCTATTAGGCCATGCCATTGCCCACCACCGTGCTCAGGGGGGTGCTATTATTGCCACCACCCATGTGCCGCTCCCGCTGGAAGATGTGCAGCATTTGGCATTACCCGCTGCCCCGGACCAAGGAGAGGGCATCTGGGCCACTCTGGATGACGACCCATGGGGCGACCTGACAGGAGCCACAGCATGATCCGGCTATTCTGGGCCATTGTACGCCGTGACCTAAAACTGGCCTTGCGGCATGGCGCAGACACACTGGGCGCTGTGCTGTTTTTTATCCTGACCGGCACACTGTTCCCTCTGGCGTTAGGGCCATCGCCCGAGCTGTTACGCCACATGGCACCCGGCATTATCTGGGTTTGCGCGCTGCTCGCCGCCTTGCTTCCACTCGACCGCCTGTTTGGTGCCGAACTGGAAGATGGCTCGCTGGATCAACTTCTGCTTCTCGGCCTGCCACCCGCTTTGGTCGCACTGGCCAAAATGACAGCACATTGGCTCACGACAGGCCTGCCCTTGTTACTAGCGGCAGTCCCTCTGGCCACCATGTTGGGCCTGCCGGGAAGTAGCCTTCCTGTTTTGCTGGCTGGATTGCTGCTTGGCTCGCTTGTTCTGTCCCTGATTGGGGGGATGGGAGCATCCATCGTGCTGGGTGCACGGCGAGGTGGGGTCCTGCTACCCCTTCTGGTGTTACCGCTCATCACGCCTGCCCTCATTTTTGGGGCAGCAGCCATTGATGCCGCCAGCACCGGGCTGCCTTGGGCACCAGACCTCGAACTGCTGGGGGCCTTTGTTGCCGGTGCCTTGCCATTGTGCCCACTCGCGGCAGGCGCTGGGCTACGCGCTGCCGTGGAATAGTGGGGGAGCGTTATCTCTCCCCCACTCTTACCTTACGGTGCCGGGTTGGAATGCACCTGATGAATAGCATTCAGCTTCGCTTCAAGCTCAGGCGTTATGGCAACGTCTGATGCGCCCAAGAGCGTTGCCAACTGTTCCGCGCTGGTTGCGCCAATAATGTTGGACGTGACAAAAGGCCGAGATGTCACAAACGCAACGGCAAGCTGTATGGGGTCAAGCCCCTCCTCCCGCGCCAAGGCATGATAAGCCTTGATGGCGTCATCCACACCCGGCTTCTGATACCTCTGGCCACGGTCAAATAAAGTGGTCCGTGCACCAGCAGGGCGCGCACCATCAAGATATTTTCCGGTCAGATACCCTTGCGCCAAAGGAGAATAGGCCAGAAGGCCAACCTTCTCACGCAGGGCCATTTCTGCCAGCCCTATCTCAAACGTCCTGTTGATAAGATTATAGGCATTCTGGATAGAGACGACACGCGGTGCGCCGTCCTTGGCACACGCAAGACTTTTGGCCACACCCCATGCCGTCTCATTCGAAAGGCCGACATGCCGAATTTTACCTTCGGCTACCAGATCTCCCAGAACCCCCAATGTCTCTTCCAATGGCATTTCGTCTGCATCAGCAAGAGCTGTGAAGGTCGTCCCCCCTTCCCCAAACAAGCCGATTTTGCGGTCTGGCCAATGCAGTTGGTAAAGATCAAGATAATCTGTTCCCAGCCGCCGCAATGACCCTTCCAGCGCGTAACGGATTTGCCGGGGTGTCAGGCGTGCTTCTTCTCCGTCCGGCCTAAACCATGGTGACGCACTACGCCCCACCACTTTGCTTGCCAGAACAATCTGGTCACGGCTACCGCGTGCCTTGAGCCAGTTCCCAATAATAGTTTCTGTCGCACCATACGTTTCCGCACGCGGGGGAATTGAATACAGTTCAGCCGTATCAATAAAATTGATACCGTGTGCCAAAGCCATATCAAGCTGGGCATGCCCCTCTGCTTCGGTGTTCTGCTGGCCAAATGTCATGGTACCAAGGCAGATTTCACTGACCATAAGACCCGTGCGGCCTAGTTCTCGTTTTTGCATCAACACCACCTGAGGGATAAAAAATACTCTCGAAACAAGCGCATGCACAGCACAACGCCATACTCCAGCTTAAATATTGGAACAGCCTGCCATGCACGCAAGATAAATCACGTACATTTCTTATTTTTATAAAAATAAGAAATTATTTATCCAGTTTTATCCCATATAATATTTCTGAAAATATACCGTTATTATATTACCATCTGATAGATTCTAAACAAAAATAAAACTATAATTTAAATTGTTTTATTTTTAGTGCTGAGACAAAAACATAGCATCGTTTCAAACACTATCGGGCGTGGCTCTAAACCCAGATTGATATGATTTTTATTACCACCAAAATTGTTTATCGCCACGATCATTTTAACCACCCTTCTGCTGAAGGGCGTTACAACTCCATAGCACGGAGCAATGCTTCTGCATGAATTTCAAGCGTATCCAGACAGGGTATCGGAAGCGTAATACCGTCAAACAGCAGCGGCAATTCTGTACACCCAAGGACAATAGCATCTATACCAGACTCAATAGTCATTCTTTGAATAATATTCAAAAATTCAGCCTGTGTCTCTGGTTTGACTATACCGTGCTCAAGTTCAACTGAAATTTTTTCGGCTACAAAATCAAAGTCGGGTCCGGTCGGACTCACCACCTCTATTCCAATTTCCCTAAAAGGTTTTTTGAAGAAGTCTTCTTCCATAGTGAAGCGCGTACCCAACAACCCTAATTTTTTCAAATCCCGCTTTTTTGCTTCATCCCGCGTTGTTTCGATAATACTTACAAGAGGTACAGAAGAGTGCTTACGTTAAGGCATCAAAAACAATATGTGGCGTATTTCCGGTAAGAGACACAATCTCACAACCCGCTGCTATGAGAGTGTTAATGCCGCCCATGAGGTAGCGTGTTAACCCATCATAATCTCTATCAGAGCAGTATTTGAGAACACTGAAAACATTCAGGCTTTCTATCGTCAGATTAGGAAAAAACCCTTTGCCAACATGCTTATTGGCTCCATATACAATTTTCTTATAATAAATAAGTGTGGATTCTGGACCTGTTCCACCAATCAAACCAAGTTTTTTCATCTTTCTTCCCCCCAATATCCCAATTTCTAATAACTATAGAGTTGTTGATTTTCACTGAGAACTGACCCGGGTAGGGCGGAAATTTTCATCGAGAT
>NZ_JBQDXI010000019.1:0-51312 GCF_052102375.1 Acetobacter sp. | reverse complement strand
AAGGCTGGCTCCCGAAGTAGGACTCGAACCTACGACCCAGCGATTAACAGTCGCTTGCTCTACCAACTGAGCTATTCGGGACCAGCGAGGCATCGTATAGCCGCACTCCCCGGCACTCGTAAACCCCCTTTTTTCCTTTTTTTTCATTTTTTTGCGGCATGTCTTTTCCCGGCTGGCGACACCCGGCTCAACAGTGTGTAGAACAGACCCATGAGCACGCACGGACCCTCTACCAGCCCTACATCACGTCGCACGGTTCTTCTCAGCAGCCTTGCTGGTCTGGCCGTGGCTGGCGGTGTTGGTGCGTATCAGGTCCTACGGCACCCACGCCCGCCGCGCAGGCAGCCAGATGGCCAATACAGGCAGATCAAACTGGCATGGCCTGATGCCTCCAGCGCCCCTGTGCTGGCCGTGGCCTACCAGAAAGATTTTTTCACACAATATAGTCTGGACGTTGACATTACCTCGGCCCCACTTAACGGGTCCGGTGCGCTGGCAGCCCTTGCTAATGGCGTGGCAGATTTTGCCGTAGCGCCTGCACTGTCATGGCTGCCAAAACTGCATGATGGTCTGGAAGCCAACCTGATTTTGGGCATTCAGCCGGGTGTGTTTCGGCTTCTGGTCCGGCGCGGTGCTGGCATTACCCGGCTTGACCAGTTACTTGGCCGCACCATTGCCATTCCAGACCAGAACATTGCCGACAAACTATTTTTTGCCATCATGATGCGGCGCAAGGGCATTAACGCCATGGACGGCATTACATGGCGGCCCATGCCTGCCGAAGACATGATAACAGCGGCCGCTGCCAAAACCATTGACGCAATAGCCACCCATGACCCCTTTGCCTGGCAACTGCTTGGCACATCAAACGGGCTCTTTACCGAACTTGTGAGCAGTAACACCGGTCATTATGCAGACCGCACAAATATGATTTTAGGGGTATCCAGCAACAAACTGGCCGCAGACCCGGACGCCGCCACAGCCATGACACTGGCTTTGCGGGATGCCGCCCGTTGGGCCAATGCGCACCGGAACGAAGCCGCCACCCTGATAGCGGACGCTACAGCAGGCATGAACTCAACAGGAGTGCAGGACATGCTCAGCAGCGAACCGCCTATCCACCCTGTAACAGGCCACCCCCTGCGCGAACAAATTGCCCAGTACTATGATGAACTACAGCTCATTGGCCTGCTACCCAGTGAAGAAAGCGCTGCGGATATGGCGCACCGCTACACCCGCAACGTACTGCGGGGATAAGTCTAGCTCTTGGCGCTTGCCGCCCCTTCCGGTTTCCGCCGGGCAGGCAGGCGTAATTCACTGGCCAACACCCCTATCAGAATTAGGGCTGCTCCCACCAAAGCCTGCAATGGCAAATATTCTCCAGCCATACGCCCGAACACACCAGCCCACACCGGCTCACCCGCATAAATAACGGTAGCCCGCGTGGCAGAAATGGTTTTTTGCGCCCAGTTCATGGCAAATTGAATAATAGCGCTCATGGCACCAAGTCCTATGGCTGGTCCTGCCCAACTCCATGAAAAGACCGGCATATGTTCGCCCGTAACCGGCATGGCCAGCAAAGCCAGAATACCGGCCACCATCAACTGCACCACGGTAATGCGGCGGCTATCCACACTGATGGCGAAGCGGCTGATCAAAATAACTTCTGCCGCAATGGACAAAGCACCCAGCAGAGTTGCTATTTCCCCGACACTAAACCCAATTGTTGCAACCGCCTTGGGGTCGGTTAATAAGATAAGCCCAATAAAGGCGAGCGCAATGCCAACCCAACTCATGGCGTGCGGCCTGCGTTTCAGCACGCCCCATTGTAACAGCGGAACAATGGGCACATACAATGCCGTAATAAAGGCGGATTGGGTGCTGGGAATGGTCTTCAGGCCCAATGTCTGCAGGCTGTACCCCATGAACACGGATACCCCGATACATAGACCTGCCTTCAGCTCATGCTTGGTAAGCCCCGCCAGAGCATTGCGAAACAGCACGGCAGACATAAGCCCTGCTGTAATAAACCGCACTCCCACAAAAAACAGCGGCCCGGTATGCTGCATACTGTTATGAATGATGAGGAATGTTCCACCCCACAGCACGGTAATGCCGATGAGAATCAGCTCTTGCCGCGAGAGACCGCTACGAGACCGGGTGTGAGATGATGTGGTATGGGTCATAGGTTTTAGCGTATATGAGCACTATAATGCACAATCAAGCCCCCCGTTCTGATGTTCTGGCGCATGTCGGCACAAATTTGCGCCATTTACGTAAGGAAGCAGGCCTTAGCCAGGAAGCTCTGGCCATCGCGTCCGGCATTAGCCGTCGCATGATTGTTAATCTGGAATCGGGGCATGCCAATATCAGTCTGGGAAGTCTGGACCGGCTGGCAGAAGCGCTTGATACAACCTTCCTCAAGCTGGTCAGCAACCCGGAGCGGGAAAGCCGGAGGCTGGAAGATGTTATGTGGCGTGGCAAAAGTGCCTTGAGCCAAGCCACCCTGCTAGGGGCCGCCCCCGCCAGACAGGACACCCAGCTTTGGATCTGGTCACTTGATGTTGGGGAGCATTACAAGGCAGACCCCGACCCTGAAGGCTGGCACGAGATGATCTTTGTGCTTGAAGGGACGCTCCAGCTCGACTTTGATACGGAACGTCAGACCGTTCAGGCTAACGACTTCACCATTTACAGTAGTGCGCAAAACTACAGCTACACCAATGCAGGAAACTGTGTTTTGCGCTTTTTACGGTCTGTATCCTCTTGAAAAACACGCCTAAGCAGCAAACGGAGCAACGCTTAGACGACCAGACTTTTCCTCTTCAACTGGAGCCAGAAGAGCATAAGGTCCGGCAGCCAAAATTTTTACAGACAAGATCATGAACCCTCTTGTCGCATGGTGCTGAAGAGGCAGAACCGCGCTGCCTCTCGTCCATCGGCCCTCCGTGCTATCCAGATCTGCCCAGCCATCAAGCTCTACAGTTGTGAGATGAGTCTTGACCGGAGTGGAACGTGTTGTGTCCAGAAGCGCTATTTCCCCTACAAGAACGCCCCACTCCCGCCGGTCATCAACAAATGGCCCGATGCTGTCAGATTTCCTGCTGGTGCGCGAACATAGTCTTACGCTCCGTACGTCAGCAGGAAGCATGAACATGACACTGCTGCCAACCTTGCGGGCAACAGTAATCGTCTGCCCGCGGTCTGTCTGCAAAGACAAGTCTGGATCAAAGGTTATATCGAAATTCTGTATTTGGCTCGGAAATTGCTTCGCTTGTGCACGCTCCGCAAGCCGATGATAAATAGGTTCCACCACGCAACGCTCTGTTACACGTGGTGCAGCGCCGTCACGCTCCCATGTCTGCTGACCGCAACGCAGCTTGACGACATCTGTCGTCTCATAAAAAAGGCGCTGGCTTTCTGTGTCCAGAAAACTTTCTGTCAGAGCGCCATCTGCCATGATGACAGAATGCTTTTCCGTTTCAACATGGTAATAGGTGTAAGCGTTAAATGTCCTGTCATAAAAAATTGAATGCCCATTTACCAACATTCTGACGGGCACAAATATTGTCTCAAAAAACAGAGAATGATCTGCCGTCACCAGCATATCTTTATACGGCACACCATCAGCCAGAGCATTTTTCAAAATACGAACAGGGTAGCCTGCTTCATCGTCGGGCAGATCTTTACTGACCTGCGCGCGCACACTGCCAGACCACATAATCTTACGTATAGTCCATGTATTTCCAGAAACATCATAGATGCTGATTTCATCGCCCTGAGTCAGCACTTCTATGGGTATTTCTCCTTTTGGCGTACGCAACAGAGTTCCAGCCAGAAAGCACACTGGCTTGATATAATTGGCCATCTTTCCGTGTTGTTTTTTGGGGTCAAGCTGCTCTATGCCTGCAATGGCCAAGTCAAAGCTCTGACCATTCATAAAATTCAACTTTACATGATCAACGCCTGAATAGTGTACGCTTGTAACATCGGCTGTTCTGATATCTGACAGTGTAATACTGTCATGACTCTCATTACCCAGAAAACCTTTTATCAATAAACTTGATTTTTTATTGCCTGTTAAAGTCAAACCAGAATTTTCAGCACCGCAAAGTTGAATAACGCCTCCTGCCGTTGCGGGTACAACAGCCTGTGAACCTTCTTCTAAGGTCAGGACGTCCTGTATGGTTCCGCCTTCTTCTATCATCAGGCTTTCCCCGCATTTTACGACAGCATGACTAACGCCTGCACCCGATTCAACGTAAAGGGCCGAAGATAAGCCAATTAGCAAGGCATTACCGCCTGGTCCAAAAGTCATGACACCACCAGCAACAACGGTGACATTCACGCCATTCCGCACACTTTGATAAACTTGTGCTGTAGGAGACGCCTGCCCGCCACGCGAGCACGAAGCATCCGCCTGCTTTTGACCGGAAGAAATAGTTTTAATTTTCGTTTGCGAAATATCTTTTCCAAAACTGGCGTTTCCTGACGTAACGCCCTGAATATCAAGCTCAACTGGCATGGCTTCAGGCTTCCCTGAGTTTGTATATGTTTTGTGAAACACAACAAAAGCTATCTGCCAAATCTTAATTTTTAGTTATAGATTTTCTGAAACTTTTACTTTTTTGCCTTATTTTACAAACATAAACATAAGGACATGCTTACCTAATAATTCCGTAATTTCCAGATGTTATTGCGTCGCATCTAAGGAAGATACACCCGCCCTTTCGCTCTGGGCACAAAAAAAGCATGACTAATATCTTAGCCATGCTTCCCAAAGTCTCTTTTTGCTTAGCGGAGATTCTGTATGAACCGTGCCAAGCTGGCGCAAGCCTGCTGTAAAACCATATCGCTTGTTGCACAGGACAGCCGGAGATAGGGGGAGAGGCCAAAGGCGGAACCTGGCACTGTTGCCACGCCTTCTTCTTCCAGAAACGCCACAGCAAAATCGTGGTCAGTTTCAATCCGCGTACCACCGGCTGTTGTTTGCCCAAGACAGCCAGCAATGCCGGGATACGCATAGAAGGCTCCCTCCGGCATTGCACAGGTCAGGCCGGGTATGGCACGCAACGCCTCCACAACCATTTTCCGGCGGCGGCTATAGGTTTGGGCCATATCCCGCACCAGATCCGTTGGGCCATCCAGAGCTGCCGCAGCTGCGGCCTGCGCAATACTGCACACCCCAGATGTTGCGTTCCCCTGTACACCACGCATGGCGGCAATCAGATCCTTCGGGCCACCGGCAAACCCGACACGCCAGCCGGTCATGGCGTAAGCTTTGGAGACACCATTCAGTGTAATGGTGCGCTCTTTTAAATCTGGCGCCACCGCGGCTATGGAAAACGCCTGCGCCCCGTCAAACACAAGATGTTCGTAAATTTCGTCGGATAAAATCCAAACATCCGGATGCTGCCGCAACACCTCAGCAACCGCTTCAATATCCGCTTTTGAGCACACTGCGCCTGTTGGGTTATTGGGAAAGTTTAAAACCACCCACCGTGTGCGTGGCGTAATGGCCTGTACCAACACCTGCGCATTAAGGCGGAAGCCGTCTTCTTCCCGGCAAGGTGCATAAACAGGGACACCCCCAAACATACGGGCAATTAACGGATAACTGACCCAGTAGGGCGTGGGTACCACAACCTCGTCACCCTCATTGAGGGTGGCCATAAACGCGTTGAAAATAACCTGCTTGCCACCATTGGAAACCATAATCTCATCAGCGGCATAGCTCAGGCCGTTATCACGCAGGAACTTGCGTGCCACGGCCTCTTTCAAGGCTGGCGTACCATCGACGGGTGGATATTTGGTCTGTCCCGCCAACGCCGCCTTATTGGCAGCGTCAATAACGGCAGCGGGCGTGGGAAAATCCGGCTCTCCCAATGCAAGGGAGATAACAGGCCTGCCCTCTGCCCGTAACATACGGGCACGACGCGCCATTTCTATGGTGGCGGGAGCAGGAAGCCCTGCAAGCCGATGAGCGAAAGACCGAGCCATAAATTACTGCAACCCGGCACAGAAACGCTGAATACGGGTGCAGGCTTCCCGCAGACTTTCCGTATCCGTTGCGTAAGAAATACGCATATAGCCCGGATACATAAAGGCAGAGCCATGAACGGCGGCAACGCCTTCCTCTTCCAGAAGGGCAGTCACGAAATCTTCGTCTGTCGTAATAGCAAAACCCCCAGCAGATGTTTTGCCCAGACATTTTTCAACGGACGGAAAGACGTAAAACGCCCCTTCTGGCTTATCGCACTGCAAGCCGGGTGCCTGATTGAGCATGGACAGTACGAGGTCCCGACGGCCCTGATATGTGCTGACCATTTCTGCAATAAAGTCCTGCGGGCCTGTCAGGGCCTCCACGGCGGCTGCCTGTGCAATGGAACAGGGGTTGGATGTAGACTGCCCCTGCAACTTGTTCATTGCTTTGGTCAGTTCAACCGGAGAAGCAGAATACCCAATGCGCCAACCGGTCATGGCATAGGCCTTGGAAACACCATTCATGGTTACGGTGCGTGGGCGCAGTCGGGGTTCAACTTCCACAAAGGTTGCCGGGCGGAAACCATCGTAAACCAGTTTGGCATAAATATCGTCTGTAAAGACCCAGACATGCGGATGGCGCAACAGCACATCACACAGCGGGCGTAGGTCTTCTGCTGAATAGGCGGCACCTGTTGGGTTACAGGGTGAGTTCAGGAAAAGCCATTTGGTGCGCGGTGTAATGGCAGCTTCCAGTTCCTGCGCTGTCAGCTTAAAGCCATTTTCGCGTTTGCAGGGCACGATAACAGGAGTGCCTTCCGCCAGTGTCACAATGTCAGGATAGGACACCCAGCATGGTGCCGGAATAATGGCCTCATCACCCGGGTTCAGGGTGGCGGTCATGGCATTATAAATGACCTGCTTGCCCCCAGTGGAGACAATAACTTCCTCTGGCGTATAATCCAGCCCGCTATCCAGACGGAAGCGTTCTGCCACGGCTTTACGCAACTCTGGCGTGCCTGCCACATCCGTATAGCGGGTCTGGCCGTTTTTAATGGCCTTAATGGCCGCATCGGCAATGTTGTCTGGTGTGCGGAAATCTGGCTCACCTGCTGAAAGGCTAATGATATTCCGGCCTGCGGCTTTTAGCGCACGGGCTTTGGTAGAAATAACAATCGTCTGGCTTGGGCTGATTCTGTTCAGACGGTCAGCGACAATGCTCATTACGTTCCACACTTCCTGACTTCAGTGTTTGCATGAAGGTTGTCTTGGCAACCAAAGCGGGCAGAAAAAGACACGATGCGACCGCTCCGGACGCACACTAAAACGCTTCATGCCGTGGCGGAACAGTCCAAACGTAATTTTTGATCAATTTACAAGATATTTAGCATATTCCTGACGGGTCAGGCGTCAAACCCCGCTGCCAAACGCACCGCTTCAGGGCTCATGCCTGCATCCCGCATGGCCCGCACAGCCTTGGCACCGTCTCGCTTGGCTAAACGCTTGCCATCTGCGCCACATAACAAGGCATGAAAAGCATAATGGGGCGTAGGCCAGTCCATAAGCGCCTGCAAAAGGCAATGTAGGTCTGTTGCAGGCCGTAAATCGTCACCGCGAGTCACAAGGGTTATGCCCTGCGCGGCGTCATCATGTGTCACGCAGAGATGATAGGAGGCCGGAACATCCCGCCGTGCCAGCACAACATCTCCAAACAACTCCGGCTGACAAATGACCCTCCCCCGCTGGAGGTCATGATAGTGAAGTGGTTCTTTTTTCTGAGTTGAAGCTAAAAGAACGGCTTTTCCCATATCCAGCCGAAGGACATGCGGCCGACCTGCTGCTAGCCAGTCTTGCCGCTGTGCCGGTGCCATATGCCTGCATGTGCCGGGATAAAGCAGACTGCCATCAGGAGCCGC
Organism: Acetobacter sp.; assembly: GCF_052102375.1. Classification (GTDB taxonomy): domain Bacteria; phylum Pseudomonadota; class Alphaproteobacteria; order Acetobacterales; family Acetobacteraceae; genus Acetobacter. The sequence goes on along the minus strand of NZ_JBQDXI010000019.1, from coordinate 43,414 downwards.
ATGGGGAGCAGAAAACATGTCTGCATTATCCCGCAAAATATCGGACCGCGTGCAAAAGCAGGGATAAATAAGCCCCATATCTGTCAATTTTTGCACTGTATGCGCGTAGTGCGCCATGCGGGCGGATTGGTACAAAACCGGCCCATCAGACTTCAAGCCAAGCCACGCCAGATCTTCCAAAAGTGCCTCTGCGTACGAAGGTTTGCAGCGCTGGGGGTCTATATCCTCTATTCGAACGAGCCACTGACCATCAGGCCGGGCGTATCTCCACCCCGCCACTGCGGATGCAACGTGCCCTAAATGCAAGTACCCTGTTGGACTCGGTGCAAAACGCGTGACCCACATATGGCACATTCCCTCCCTTATGCTGCCCGAACACAGTGGGCCAATAGACGGATAAAGAAATAATACTGTTTTATGAAATACTTACCCCTATTCTTGCCCGTCTTCTGGTAATCTGCAATACTTCTCTCAAGTATTGATCTCGACGACGCACTAACCGCAGGCGTTCCGTTCAGAGTTTTAACGCCCGTGTAGATGGTGCGCCCCTGAGAAAACAAGGAGGCACGCCTTGGCTGACGGCAGTATGCTGAACTTTCCGGCACTGGTTTTGAATGCGGATTTCCGTCCGCTCTCCTACTTTCCATTGTCTCTTTGGTCATGGCAGGACACTATCAAAGCCGTTTGTCTGGATCGTGTTTCCGTGTTGAGCGAATATGATGCGGAGGTTCATTCTCCACAGCGCACGTTCCGCCTGCCTAGCGTCATTGCTCTCAAAGATTATATACCCTCAGCCCGCAAACCAGCCTTTACCCGCTTTAATGTCTTTTTGCGTGATAACTTTTCCTGTCAGTATTGTGGGCAGCATTTTCCCACTCACGACCTGACGTTCGACCACGTCATACCCCGTTGCAAAGGCGGCCGCACCACGTGGGAAAACGTAGTGACGGCCTGTGGTGCCTGCAATTTACGTAAGGGGCCGCACCTACCGCACCGCATTGGCATGGTGCCACGCACCCAGCCCGAGCGCCCCACCTCCTGGCATTTGCAGGAAAACGGGCGCGCCTTTCCGCCCAATTATCTGCATGAAAGCTGGCGCGATTATCTATATTGGGACACAGAACTGGAAAGCTGACCCACCTTATTTGGTATAGCTATACCCGTAATCTTCCGCCTGCTTTTGCAGGTCCGGCGCCCCCTTGAGATCCAGAGGTAGAGGGTGAGCATCTTTTTCACCCAGAATGAAATTATGATTACTCATACGTTGGCAGGTGTTGGCGGCCAACGGGAAGCTCAGAAACATAGGGCCTTTCTGCTGCTTACGCAGGCAGGATACATCTGTATCTGTCAGGGGAACGCGCCCAATTTCAGGGGAGCAGCCACTCACAACTATTAGCCCCACCAGCATAGCCCCAAGGCCAAGCACTCGTTGTGCGCGCATCTTCCCCAACCTAACCTTTAACTGGAACAGAAAAACGGGCTGAGGCCCGGCACGATATGCGCTGCCATTGTGCCACGATCATGCAGGGCAGCATAGAGGATGCGCCAGCACATCGCCCCCGTGCCCATCGCATAGCCCCGTGCCTTACCCTACCAGACCGACAAAAGCCGTCTTAGCTGACATCATATCCTGCGCCACGAATGGCATTTTGCAAAGATGAGGTACCCGCGCGCTGAGGGTCATACTCAATCTTGACCTCACCGCTGGTCAGGTTGACCTCCGTGCTTTGCACGCCATCAACAGCAGCCAAAGCACGCCGGATAGCCGATACGCAGCCTTCGCAAGACATGCCTTCAACAATAAAGCTGGCCGTCGCCATGAATACCAAATCCCTTCGTCACTAAAACAGAGCGCATAGCATATCGCACTTATGCACAGATCTAAAGCGCTCCTGTCACATTTGGTCATAAACAGTGACCTTCACAGTTACCACACAGTGCGCCGGAAGGGCCTCTCGGCAGATGCCACAACACCCGCTATGCTAACGCTATGCAGGACACACCTTCTTCCCTCACACCAGAAAAGCCGACCGGTAAAGCACCGCTGTTATGGCGGAATACGATGCAGCACAGGCGTATGCTGGCAACTCTTATTAACCAGTTGGACCATGCCCTGCTCGTAACGGAAAGCGCCACCAGAACCTTGGAAGACTGGAGCCGCCACCATGCCCTGGCAACAGACCCCACCATTCGCGCTGAGCGTACCCCGGACACCATCCGCCCCTGCCCACCGCACCTGTGTGACCATCTGAACGTGCCGCTCTCTGAGGCCCACCACCTACTCCGATACCGACATGTCAGGCTGATGTGTGGCGCAAACGTACTGTCACAGGCAGACAACTGGTACCGCGCCAACCTTTTGCCCCCCAACATGAATAGAGACCTTGAGACGACAGATATTCCGTTTGGTCGTATTGCAGCCCAACTGGGTTTCACCCGCCATCCTATTGCCACCGAGCCATTATGGACGCCGTTACCAGAAGGGTGGGAAGCACCCCCTATGCCTGAAGAAAATGAGGCCTTGCTGGAAATTCCCCCATTCCTCTTCCGGCATCAGGCTGTTTTACGACAGATGGATGGCACACCATTCAGTGCGGTTATAGAAACCTATACGGCGGACCTTCTACGCTTTGCGCCGCCAGATCCTAAGGCAGGCTAAGCCTTGTCTGTGCTAAAAACACAGCTAAAGCCCCTCTTCCGTCCAGTTCATCATGATCACGCGATAGCTCTTATCTGGTAGCTTCTGCCAGATAGTATACGCACCACCCCGCGTATCCGGTGCCGGAAGATAGGACAGACCTAGAATTGGCACAGCAGATTGAAAAATTTGCTTAGGCACAGCAATGCTTTTGGGATGATAAACCGCAACAACCGAATGTCCATCAGCATAGCGCCAAACGCCAGCCCGCCACTGGCCAGAGACCACGGATACCGCCCCGGAAAAGACTGCGTCAGGCAAACGTGGCGGCGTTCCCTCCTCAGGCAAAGACGGCGGTATTTTCATTTTTCTGGCAAAAAGCCGTCCTGCGGTCACCATCACCGCAACGCTATGGTCGGTTATACCCCAGCCATACGCCACTTTTTGCACAACAACGGCGCATTGCTGTGGCCAGGCAAGACTGTAAGCTGCTGCAATGCGTAGGCCTGTGCCCATAAGCGTCAGACCCAGAGCAGTGGGTTCTGGAGAAAGTGCCTGCACACGTCCCTTTGCCACCAGACTCTCCACCGTTGTGCAACGAGGCGCAGCATGAACCGGCAAGGATATAAGTAAAATAAGGAGACTGAGTATGATGCGATGGATCATGTCACGCTGGCTTATTCTGATAAGGTAGCTAGTCTAACCCATAGTCCACGCGGAATTTTACAAAAACTACCAGCCTGCATGAAATTTTACTCAGGCTCAGTAGGAACAGGACCGAAAAAAATCCTGTTCCTGTGAAATAGCTATTTGGTCGTATAACCACCATTGACCAGAATAGTCTGGCCCGTCATCCACCATCCGTCCGTGACCAGAAAGCGCACGAAAGGTGCTATGTCTTCAATATCAGTCAGGCCAGTTTTGCTGAACGCAGAAAGGGCAGCTGCCGTTTTATGATACGCCACAGCATCTGGCGCTTCCTGACCATAAAAGAAGGCTGTATCCATTGGGCCGGGCCCAATAGCATTTACTGATATGCCACGCGCACCAAATTCCTTGGAAGCCGCGCGTGTAAAATGCTCTACCGCAGCCTTAGAGCCGGCATAGGTAGAATAAAACGGCGTGTAAGCACCCAATAATGACGTAACAAGCGTTACCAGCTTGCCATTGTCGGTCAAATGCAGACCTGCTTCCTTAATAAAGAAGTATGCTGCTTTTGTATTGACCGCGAACATGGAATCAAACTCATCTTCAGATGTCTCGCTGATAGGTTTTTTGAGCACCTTGCCAACGGTATTAATGGCAATATCGGGCTTACCTATCGCAGCAATTGTCTGGGCAAACAAAGCCGCGTTGGCTGCTGCTGTTGTTAAGTCTGCCTGAAACGCCACCGCCTCTGCGCCCAGAGCTTTCAGGTCAGCCAGTGTTTTATTGGCCTCGGGTTTGGAGGCCTCACTGTTATAGTGAATGGCAATGGCTTTGGCCCCTGCCGCTGCCAGATCTCGTGCTATCAGGCCGCCAAGGTTTTTGGCACCCCCGGCAATGAGAACGGTTTTCCCTTTAATGCTGTGATCGACCATGTTGCGGCCTCCCCTGTTACGATCAGAACGTGCCTGCCACGCCATCTGTTCCAGTAGAGTATCGGTCATAATATCTTTATAAAGCACTTACTCCTGACAAGATATGTCGTAAAATACGAACAAACTTATCTGACACGGAAAACGGAAGCTCTTTTTGGACCGCATTGACCTCTTTCGTATCTTCACACGCGTTGTGGAAACTGAAAGCTTCACACGCGCTGCTGATTTGCTGAAGATGCCGCGCTCAACCATTTCCACTGCCATTCAGGAACTGGAAACGCGTGTAGGAACACGACTACTGGCACGGACCACACGCTCGGTTTCGGTTACACCAGATGGTGCTGCCTTTTATGAGCACTGCCTCCGGCTGATTGCGGATGTTGAGGATGTGGAGTCCCTATTCCGGCAGGATACAGTCAGCCCGCAGGGTATAGTGCGCGTCAATGTACCAGAGCGCATTGGCCGTTTGGTTATTGCCCCCGCCCTTCCCGAGTTTCTGCAGCGCTATCCGGGTATTGAAATAGAATTAGGCATGACAGACCGGGCCATAAATCTGGTTGAAGGCGGGGTGGACTGTGTGTTGCGGGTTGGGCCATTGCAAAATTCCGGCCTGATTGGCCGTAGGATTGGCACGCTACCGCTTATCAACGTTGCCAGTCCCGACTACCTGCACCGCTACGGCACGCCCACCCACCCGGATGAACTAGGGCAGCACCACATTGTGCGCTATGCCTCCCCTACATCTGGCCGGGTGGAAGACTGGGAGTGGGTAGAAAACACGATTGTGCAAACAACGCCTGTCAGCGGTCGCATAACTGTCAATAGTGCTGAGGCCTCAATTGCCTGTTGTCTGGCCGGTTTGGGGCTTATTCAAATTCCGGCTTATGATGTCAAAAACCATTTGGCCACAGGCGAGCTTATAAAGGTCATGCCTCATTGGAACGCAGAACCCATGCCCATGACCCTACTTTACCCGCACCGCAAACATCTCTCCCGCAGGCTTCAGGTTTTCATGGAATGGCTCACACCCATTTTGGAGAAAGCTATTCAGTAAGCGGCAGAACCCTGCCGCCTTCCACGTTTTAAGCATCCGCTCCCATGCGGGTTGCATCCACAAAATTTTCAGTCTCTGTATCCAGTGCACGAGTTTTACGGCCGCCGGGACCATGCACATACAAGTCCTTACGGTCCATCTTCTCCACGGCATCCGGTTGAATGGGCATCAGGTACCGGGCGCGGCGCATATGGTCAGCAAGCTGCAACTTGGGATTAAAGACCGAGTTGAATTTCCACAACATTTTCACAAAATTGGTCTGGCCTTTCAAAAGAAGATGGCCAGCAATGCCTGCGGTATCTTTCAGGGCCTGCCAGCCCATATGCTTTGTGTTCAGTACCTGCTGTGTTTTGACCAGTTCTTCATAAAACTCTGGCAATGGCAGTTTGGTTGGCAACACAGCATGTTGGATATCAAACAAACGGTAATCCCGCGTGGTCAGGCGACGTGCCTCCTTGTGCCAGATTTCCGTTCCCGGATACGGCGTTGTGACTGAAATATTCACAATTTCCGGTATTTCCAAACACCACTGGCGCACGGCTTCAAACCGGGCACGGTCCCACGAAGGGTCGGCAATAATATTGATGGCCACAATCAACCCAAGTGAGCGCGCATACTCAAGGGCCTCAAAATTCTTGTCCAAAGAAACACGTTTCCGAAACTGCTTCAGCCCTTCTTCGTCAACAGCTTCTAGCCCAATGAAAATGTAGGAAAGCCCTATCTCACTCCAGACTTTAAAAACCTCTTTGTTACGCAACAGCACATCGGCCCGCGTTTCAAGGTAATATTCTTTTTTAATGCCGCGTTTTTTGATTTCGTTTGCAATGGCCATGCCGTGCTCTTCATGCACAAAGGCCACATCATCCACAATAAAAATGCCCGGTTCTTTAATGTCTTCCAGTTCATCTGCAATAACGCTTGGGCTGGCAGTGCGGTAAGAGCGCCCATAAAACGTCCAGGCGGAACAGAAGGTACAGTCCCACGGGCAGCCACGCGCAAACTCAATGGAAGCTGCCGGGTCCAACGTTCCAATGAAGTATTTATGCCGGTTACGCAGCAGGTCACGCGCTGGGCGGATGTCATCCAGTGATTTTACAAAGATAGGGGGCGGCCCTTCCCCATCCATTGTCACAACGCCGGGTACCGTCAAAATATCCTGTTTGTTCTCCACGGCATCCAGCAACAGGCCGATTGTGGCATCCCCCTCACCTTTCAGAATGCAGTCCACCGCCCCTTCTGAAAGAGCCAGAACATCCCGCGCAATAAAGGAGACCGAATGGCCCCCAATAAACTGAAACACATTAGGATAATGCAGGCGCGTAGCCCGGCATAAATCTATAATTTCCGGCACGTTGGCCAGATAGCTGCCGGAAAAACAGACTGCATCCGGTTTGAACTCTTTCATCAGCGCCCAGTAATCTTTATGTGTCTCAGCTTGCAGATCTATAATCTGCACGTCATGCCCGGCATTTCGCGCAGCGCCAGCCACCAGTTCCAGACCCAACGGCTCCAGTTTGAGAAACACGCGGGTATACATAAGAGCACTAGGGTGAACTGCGAGGACTTTCATGCCATTCCTTTCCATATGACACAGGTCATTCTGTTAGTGACCCACGCCATTGTTTCAGAAAATCATGTGACGCACGCTATAAACTCTTGCTGCCATAGAACATGCTGACAGCCTACCATCTCCCATGCGCCATAGAGACGGCTGCAACAGAGTAGGCTTAAAACCTTTATAAAACATTGAGTTCGGGGAAAAACAGGGCTTACGCCACAAGCCGGGCAAACCTGTCATGCAGGTCCAGACAGATTTTATAACAGTTATGTGCGGGTCTTGTTTAAACGAAAACAGGCCCGCAGATGCATTGTCAGGTTACAAATCCCTGCCAATGCCCTGACCGGCCTGTTTTGTTGGCGCACTTACCTTAACGCGTAAACGTTAGAAGCAAGTCTGCCTAACCGTTATTCTCAACCGAGAATTTCGGTTTCCGCGAAGAAGAAGCGGATTTCGTTGGCAGCGTTTTCTGCGCTGTCAGAACCGTGCACGGAGTTTGCTTCAATGCTTTCAGCAAACTGAGCGCGGATGGTGTGTGCTTCGGCCTTTTTGGGGTCGGTAGCGCCCATCACGTCACGGTTCTTGGCAACGGCGTTTTCACCTTCCAGAACCTGCAGCACAACTGGACCAGAAATCATGAAGGACACCAGATCGTTGTAGAAAGGGCGTTCTTTATGCACTGCGTAGAAAGCACCAGCCTGAGCCGGGGTCAGCTGTACGCGCTTCTGGGCAACAATCTTCAGGCCTGCATCTTCAAACACAGCGTTGATCTTGCCGGTCAGGTTACGACGCGTTGCATCGGGTTTGATGATGGAAAGAGTACGTTCTGTAGCCATGGTAAGGTCTCCTCTCTAGCGTTCAGCCACCTGATAAAGATGGCCTTTCAGCGTGTTCCTCTAGAGCATATTCTCGCGGGCTGGTAGGTACTTCCCTCATGAAAGTCTTGTTGCACTTAAATTGAAGGCATTGCGTTGAGTCTCCTCACCCTCTCCGACCTCACCTTACGCATTGCAGGCCGCACCCTGCTCAATCAGGCTGACCTCTCCGTTGAACCGGGGCGTAAGGTCGGGCTGATTGGCCGCAATGGGGCGGGCAAGTCCACCCTGCTGGCGGCCATTGCGGGGGATATCAGCCCGGATGGGGGGGAAATCCGCCTGTCCTCCCGCGCCCGGATGGCCCGCGTCAAGCAGGAAGCCCCTGCTGACGGAGCCTCCCTGATTGAGACCGTTTTATCAGGCGATACAGAGCGTACGGCCCTGTTAGCAGAGGCAGAAACCGCAACGGACCCTGCCCGTATTGGCGAAATTCATGAACGCCTGCGCGCCATTGGGGCAGAAAGTGCCCCGTCCCGCGCAGCCTCCGTACTGGCAGGGCTCGGGTTTAGTGCGGAAGCTCAGCGCCGCTCGGTTTCAGACTTTTCCGGCGGCTGGCGGATGCGCGTCTCCCTCGCCACTGCTCTGTTTCTTGAACCTGACCTGCTGCTGCTGGATGAGCCCACCAACCATCTCGACCTTGAGGCAACTCTCTGGCTTGAAGGATGGCTTACCCGATTCGCCGGCGCAGCCCTGATTGTCAGCCATGATCGGGGTCTGCTGGATTCGTGCGTGGACGCTATTGCCCATCTGGACCGTGGCAAACTGACTCTGACCCCCGGCGGTTATGAAAATTTTGTACGAATCCGTACCGAGCACATGCTGCAACAAGCACGGCAGGCCGAAAAAATTGCGGCGCAGCGGGCGCATATGCAGTCTTTTGTAGACCGTTTCCGGGCGAAGGCTACTAAAGCCAAGCAGGCACAGGCCCGTATTAAAGCCCTTGAAAAGCTACCTGTTATTGAGGCCGTGGTCGAAGATACCCCGACACGCTTTGCTTTTCCCGAACCAGAGCAACTGCCCCCCCCTATGCTGACCATGAACAAGGTGAGCGTTGGGTATGGCGGGCAACCCGTGCTCTCCAACATCTCCCTCCGTCTGGACATGGAAGACCGGATTGCTCTGCTGGGGGCAAATGGTAACGGGAAATCCACTCTGGCAAAACTGATTGCGGGCCGCCTTGAGCCTTTGTCAGGCCTCATGGAGCGCAACCCTCGGCTCAGAATTGGTTATTTTGCCCAGCATCAGGCGGAAGAACTGGTGTTGAATGACACACCAGTTGACCATATGAGCCGTGCGCTCCCTAAAGCACTGCCGCCTGTGGTGCGTGCCCAGCTTGCCCGGTTTGGGCTGGATGCCGAACGGGCAGAAACGCCGGTACGGGATTTGTCGGGCGGTGAAAAAGCCCGCCTGCTTCTGGCGCTCGCCACACGGGATGCGCCGCAAATGCTCATTCTGGACGAACCCACCAACCATCTGGACCTTGATGCCAGAGACGCACTTGTTCGCGCTTTGTCTGACTTTGAAGGGGCTGTGCTGCTTATCAGTCATGACCCCCATCTGGTTGAACTGGTAGCGGACCGCCTATGGCTGGTGGCGGATGGCAAGGTCACGCCCTTTGAAGGCGACATGGCGGAATATAGAAGCTGGCTGATTGAGCAAAGCCGATCCGCTAACCGATCCGCCAAACAGGACGATACTCCCCAGCAAAGCCGCAAAGATGACCGCCGTGATCGTGCCGAGGCCCGTAAAGCTCAGGCTCCTTTGCGCAAAATCATCAAGGATGCTGAGGCCAAGCTAGCCAAACTGGCCGCCGAACGTGCCACAATTGAAGCCAAGCTGGCAGACCCGGACCTCTACACCAACGGCAAGACCGAGGATGTCACGCGTCTGAACACACGCATGGCTGCAATAGGCAAAACTCAGGCAGAGTTGGAAGAAACATGGCTTGAAGCCGAAGCAGAACTGGAAAGCGCACAAGCGGCTGACGAGTAGTTTTGGGCTATAACCGGCTATAAGCCTCGTCAAAAAACGCCGTATTTCTGGTAACTTTTCCGCCAGATGCGGCGTTTATTTTTACTAACAAAAGTGCTCACACACGCTGTGGTTATGAATTTACACCAGACACCGCGCCACTTTACTGTTTTATTTGTGAGATTTTCAGATTTTCCTAAAAACTTCTGTAACTTTCATCCGTTACAAACTCCGGAAAATTTATGCAGACGTTATGCACCTTTGCGTGCATTCTGCGCCTCCTTACCGCACAAATCCTGACCAACGAGTGTTCTATACATGACGCCTGAGCCATCTCCCTCTTCCGAGGATTCTCTTGCCATCCACACGTCTGATGCCTCCCCAGCTGAATGGCTGGGTAGCATAACCCATATTCTGCGCCTTACCGTCACACTGGCTGTTATGGCACTTGTTGTCTGGCTACTGGGGGATGTGCTGACAGTTGTGTTTGCCGCAACCCTTTTTGCTGTGGTGCTGCACGGGCTCTCCCGCATACTCGTAAAACACTTACACCTCCGCTACGGCTGGGCTCTTTCCGCCGTCACACTTGGGCTGATCTTAGCCGTCGTGCTGCTCGTATGGGGCAGCGGCCCAGCTATCGTGAACGAAGCCTCCCGCCTGCAGGATGCCTTGGGCCAGCAGGAAAAACAGCTCCGTGCCACGCTGGAAGGCAGCCCGACCGGGCAGATGATCCTCAACTATCTTCCCTCTTCCCTCGGGGGCCATCAGGGGGGCGGTAATAGTCTGGCTTCTCTAGGGTCACACATTGCCGGGTCCATGACGGGTATTGTTGGCTCTGCCTTCGGCATTGTGGGGACAATTGTTGTTGTTCTTATCGCCGGTCTCTATTTCGCCATGTCTCCCTCCCTTTACGCGAACGGTGCGCTCCGGTTGGTTCCGGTTACGCAGCGTAAACGCGCACGGGCTCTCATGCTCCGTGCGGGGCACACACTCTGGTCATGGGTTGCAGGACAGGCACTGGACATGTTGGTGGTCGGGGTACTGTCTGGCCTTGGGCTCTGGTTTATTGGGGTTCCGCTGGCGCTCGCTCTTGGTGTGCTGGCCGGGCTTTGTAATTTTATCCCTTATATCGGGGCTATTATGGGGGCGGTGCCAGCCCTTTTGCTCGCCCTGTCGCTCGGTACACGAGAAACGATCATGGTGGCTGCACTCTATAGTGTAATCCAGTTTTTCGAGGGGAATGTTATGGCGCCCATCATTCAGCGTCATGCTGTGCAAATGCCACCAGCCATTACCATCCTCTCCCAAACATTGTTTGGCGCTATTCTTGGTTTTCCCGGCCTTATATTTGCATCCCCCATCACGGCGGCCCTTCTTGCCATCTTCGATGGGCTGACTCCTCAACTCGAAGATGACGAACGTGTATAAAACTTCACCGTGACATCTCGGTAGGAACACCGTAATATTTTGGTAATCCACATGTAGCCCGAGTTTATAGAATGCGCATTCTGCTTGTAGAAGACGATCAGACCGTTAGGAATTTTGTTGCCAAAGGCCTCTCTGAGGCCGGACATCTGGTAGAACAGGTTGACAATGGAAAGGACGGCCTCGCTCTTGCTATCAGCGAAAAGTTCGAAATTGTTATTCTGGACCGGATGCTACCCGGCGGCGTTGACGGCCTTCACATTCTGGAAACGCTCCGCAAGCATGGCAACCTGACACCCGTTCTGCTCCTTTCTGCCTTGTCTGATGTGGATGAAAAGGTATCGGGGCTAAAGGCCGGGGCGGATGACTATGTTGCCAAGCCATTCTCCTTCAGTGAATTGCAAGCCCGTATTGATGCGCTTGTCAGACGCAACCGGAACGAAATTCAGCCCCAAACCCGTCTGACGGTCGGGGATCTGGAAATTGACCTGCTCTCCCGCGGGGTTAAACGCGCAGGGCAGCGCATTGATTTGCAACCGCGTGAATTTCGCCTGCTAGAGTTTTTGATGCGCCACGCTGGTCAGGTTGTAACACGTACCATGCTGCTGGAAGGCGTGTGGGATTATCATTTTGACCCACAGACAAACGTGATTGACGTACATGTCTCCCGCCTGCGGCAGAAAATAGACAAACCCTTTGGTCGTCCTTTAGTGCATACTATCCGCAACGCAGGGTATATCCTTCAGGAATGATCACGGGCCTTCCCGCTTTTTTTACAAAAATAAGGAGCAAATTGCAGTCCATTACCCTGCAATTTGCTCTGGCCTACGGCGTTCTGTTTGTTGTCTCCGCTGTTGTGTTCCTCTCGTTTGTCTGGTGGGGCACGGTAGGACTTCTGGAGCGTCAGACGGAGCACTCCATTACGGCGGATGCTCATAGCATTTTCAGTACTTTTGCCGTTAAAGGCCATTCAGGCGTTGTCAGCCTGATTAATGAACGGCTTGAGCAGGATGTGGATGACAATGCCATCTACCTGCTGGTGTCTTCACAAAATGAATGGATAGCAGGCAACCTGGAAGGGTGGCCCGCTATCGTGCGCCACGCCGGGCGCTGGTACACCCTAGATGTCAACCGCATAGACACGGAAAACATGGCAAAGGTGAAAGCCTTTAATATGCCCGATGGCGACCGGCTGCTGATAGGGCGGGACATGAGCGGGCGAACCCAGCTCTCCCGTATGCTTACCGAAGGACTGCTCTGGACCTTCGTCATGGTCTCTGTTCTAGCCGCAGGTGGTGGGTGGCTGACACGCAGACTACTGCGCCTTATTATTGCGTCTATTAGCAAAACAACACAGGCCATCACACAAGGTGACATGACCCGCCGCCTGCCCGTTCTGGGGCTGGATAAGGAAATGGATGAGGTTGCCTACACCATTAACGAAATGCTGGACCGCATTGCCCGCCTGATGGATGGGGTCAAGCAAGTCTCAAACAGCATTGCCCACGACCTGCGAACCCCTATTACCCGTGCTCGCAACCAGCTGGAAGAAGCCGCAAATCAGGCAAAAAGCCCGGAAGAACTGCACGAAGCCATAGACCAGACAATCCGTAATCTGGACCATCTGACTGATATTTGCGCGGCCCTGCTCCGTATTGCCCAAATTGAGGCAGGCGCTCGCCGCTCCGCCTTTGCTCCCTTTGACTTCATCGTGGCGTTGCGGGATGTGATAGAGCTCTATGATGCCGTGATAGAGGATCAAGGTCTGACCTTGGTGCATACAATGCCTGAAACGCTCCCTTGTGTTGGGGACCGGGCCATGTATCAGCAGGCTTTGGCTAATCTGCTGGATAACGCCATCAAATTTTCGCCGCCTCATGCGCAAATTACTATCACGGTAAAAATCGTCCCACCGCCTACCGGCCCCAAAACAGGGCCGGACCATATGATTCTCACTGTTGAGGACCAAGGTCCCGGCATGACGCCAGAAGATATGGCACGTGCAACAGAGCGCTTTTTCCGGGCTGAACAGGCACGCCACACCTCGGGAGCCGGTCTGGGGCTTGCTCTTGTGCAAGCTATCGTACAGTTACATGGAGGTATTCTTAAATTATCAGCAGGAAACCCTGGACTTATTGTGACTATAGACACACCAATTTCTGTTAGAACCCCCTGAAAACTAAGAACTTTCCAATATTTTATTCTTAAATATTTACTACATTTAAATAATTGCGTCTTAATTGTGAACAAAGGCAGCCTTCAAAAAGCCATTTCACACTCGTTAAAATATCGACATGAGACACTCCATCCCCGTCGCTATTGCTTTGATTGCCGGGAACATCGCCTTATCGGCTTTCATGGAACGGACATCCTATACGACAGCGCCCCCTCCCCCGCCGCACATGGATGGCAGACGTGTTCTCTGCCCCCCAAACTGCGGGCAAAGCCAATTGTCATTACTTCTGAGAGTCGAGTATTCTGTGGTACCCTCATTCAGACAATAGACAGCTATCAAAGCGAGAACCTGTCTCCCCTAATTGTGCAAATGCGCAATGAAGGCACAGCCTTGTGCCGGAAAGGCATGATGCGTGCTGGTATTGTACGGTTGCGCCGCGCATTGGTTGCTTTGAAAAGGACCGAAACTCCATGACTCCTTCCCTCCGTGCCAAACTTGTTGGTTCTGTCGCCTATGCATTAGGCCTGCTGGCTGTTGCCCTGCCTTTTAACCTCACCGCACACGCAGAAGCCCCTCAGAATGAGGGGAATTACACCAAGCTTGATCTGACCGGTAAAGGGAGTGTGCAGGCAGCCCCGGACCAGCTCACAGCCAGTTTCAGTGCTGAAAGCCGCAGCAATAGTGCTGCTGCAGCGCAGCAGGCGGTGAACACCTTAGTGCACAAAGCCACTGAGCAGGCAAAACAGGCTGAAGGGGTGAAGTATGCCGTGCTGCATTACTCCGTCTCGGAACTTAATGATGAGAAAGGTAAACACAACGCCTGGTCTGCCAGCCAGAATTTGACCTTTACAGCTCCGGATGGCCAAAGCCTGCTGCCCCTTACCGGACAGCTACAGGCAAGCGGCTTGCTGCTACAAGGGTTAGACTGGTCTTTATCCGCAGATAAGGAAAAGGCGCTTCAGCTTGAAGCAGAAAAAGCTGCCGTGGTAGATTTGAAGAAACAGGCTGATACTCTAGCAGCAGCCCTTGGCCTTCACGTTGTGCGGTTCACGCATGTCTCAATTTCTGGCCAGCCTTTTCCACGCCCTATCTTTATGGCCGCCATGGCTGCCCGCAGTATGGATAGCGCCCCAGCCCCTTCAAGCACGGCAGAAACCCAAACTGTTTCCGCATCCGTTTCTGGCACAGCGCTCCTTGCACCCTAAGGCGCACATAAACTGTCCAACAAAAAACCCCTGTGCACTATATGCACAGGGGTTTTTTGAAACCTGACACACCGCTTTCTATAAAAGCAGTGTGTCTTAGTCATATTACCGTGGTGCGAGCACCATGATCATCTGACGGTTTTCAAGGCGAGGCATCTGCTCAACCTTGGCAAGCTCTTCCATCTCGGTGCGGACACGCTCAAGAACCTTAATACCCAGTTCCTGATGCGCCATTTCACGACCACGAAAACGCAGCGTGACTTTCACCTTGTCGCCATCATTGATGAAGCTTTTCACAGAGCGCATTTTAACCTGGTAGTCATTTTCGTCGATATTCGGACGAACTTTGACTTCCTTGATTTCAATAACTTTCTGCTTTTTACGAGCTTCGTTTCGCTTCTTCTGCTGCTCGTACTTGAACTTCCCGTAGTCCAGAATCTTGGCAACGGGGGGTTCAGCGTTCGGGCTGATTTCAAGAAGGTCAAGCCCAACACCGTAAGCGCGCGCCAGCGCATCGCGGGTGGTCAATACACCGGCCATCTCGCCGTTTTCGTCAATCAGACGAACCTGCGGTACACGGATTTCTTCATTAACACGTGGTCCCTCGCGGGTGGGCGGCGCGGGAATAGGGGGTCTGGCTATGGTCAGCTCCTGTCGTACATTTCAAAATAGGTAAGGCACCTCATTTAAAGAGGTGCCTGCCCTCATACCTTATTATGTGCGCAATTCCTGCCCGTTTATCAAGCGGCGTTAGGGATAAAACACCGTAACGCAGCCCTGTTGGGAATGCTGCACACACAATTTACGCTTTTTTACGCAGATCCGGCGGAGTCGCTTCTGCGGTGAGTTGCGCCACAACGTCATCAAAGCCCAACATTTCCTGTGCCTGACTGCCCAAGCGGCGGGCGGCAACAGTCCGTTCCTCCGCTTCACGGCGCCCAACCACCAGAATTACCGGTACGCGCGCCACACTGTGCTCACGAATCTTGGCGTTAATCTTGTCGTTACGGGTATCAGCTTCAGCAGCAAGGCCAGCAGCCTTCAGTGCAGCCGCTACTTCCTCTGCATACGGTGCGGCGTCACTGACAATAGATGCCACAACAACCTGAACAGGTGCCAGCC
Organism: Acetobacter sp.; assembly: GCF_052102375.1. Classification (GTDB taxonomy): domain Bacteria; phylum Pseudomonadota; class Alphaproteobacteria; order Acetobacterales; family Acetobacteraceae; genus Acetobacter. Next base: position 27,810 of record NZ_JBQDXI010000019.1, on the reverse strand, counting down.
AAAGCGGGAAGCGGCCAGCATGCTGCTCGATCAAGATACCAAGGAAACGCTCGAACGAACCAAGAATGGCGCGATGCAGCATGACCGGGCGATGACGGGCTGAGTCTTCGCCAATATAGCTGGCATCGAGTCGTTCCGGCAGCACAAGGTCAACCTGTAGGGTGCCACACTGCCAGTCACGGCCAATGGCATCACGCAGCACAAATTCCAGTTTGGGGCCATAGAAGGCACCTTCACCGGGGTTATATTCATACGTTACGCCCGCCACTTCGCAGGCCTGCTTCAAAGCGCTTTCGGCCTTGTCCCAGACAGCATCGCTCCCGGCACGCTGCTCCGGACGGTCAGCAAATTTGACGCGCACGTGCTCAAAGCCGAGGTCTTTATACACTTCGTGCAGCATACGGACGAACTGCACGGTTTCATCGGCAATCTGGTCTTCTGTGCAGAAGATATGCGCATCATCCTGCGTAAAGCCACGCACGCGCATCAGACCATGTAAAGCACCTGATGGTTCGTACCGGTGGCACGCACCAAATTCAGCCATACGCAACGGCAGTTCACGGTAAGAGCGGAGGCCATGGCGGAAGATCTGCACATGGCAAGGGCAGTTCATGGGTTTGAGAGCGAGGGTCTTATCCTCATCCTCAATGGTCGCCACAAACATGTGGTGACGGTATTTATCCCAATGGCCGGAAGCTTCCCACAGGCCACGGTCCACCAGTTGCGGGGTGCGTACTTCCTGATAGCCGTGGCGGGTCTGGGCACGGCGCATATAATCCTGCAACGCCGTGTATAAACGCCAGCCTTTATGGTGCCAGAAAATCTGGCCAACGGCTTCTTCCTGAAAATGGAACAGGTCCATTTCCCGGCCAATACGGCGGTGGTCGCGGCGCTCTGCTTCCTCAAGCTGGTGCAGGTGGGCGTCCAATTCTTTCTGGTCGCGCCATGCGGTGCCGTAAATACGTGTCAGCATGGGGTTGCGGTGGTCACCACGCCAGTAAGCACCGGCTACCTTCATCAATTTAAAGGCGGTCCCAACATCCTTCGTATTCCGCAAGTGCGGCCCACGACACAGATCCAGCCACTCACCCTGACGATAAATGGAGATTTCTTCGCTGTCCGGCAGGTCACGGATCAGCTCAGCCTTGAAGCGCTCTCCCTTTTCTTCAAAAAAGGCGATGGCTTTGTCGCGTGGCCACGCTTCCCGTACGAAGGGCTCCGCATTGGCCACAATCTCTTTCATTCGTTTTTCAATGGCTTCAAAATCATCCGGGGTGAACGGCTGATTGCGGTAGAAGTCATAGTAAAAGCCATTTTCAATGGACGGCCCAATGGTCACCTGTGTTCCAGGGAACAGGGACTGCACGGCTTCCGCCAGAACATGCGCTGCGTCATGACGGATCATTTCCAGCGCTTCAGGGTCTTTGCGGGTAATGAACCGCACGGAGGCATCGTCCGCAATGGCGTAGCTGATGTCGCGCTGTTTGCCATCTACTTCCATGGCAAGCGCCGCCTTGGCCAACCCCGGCCCAATAGACTGGGCGATGGTCGTGCCCGTAACCGGCCCGTCAAAACTACGAACGGATCCGTCAGGCAAGGTAATGGCGGGCATGGAAGAACTCCGGAAAATAAAAATTAGTGAGAGTGTTTAATGACGCCAGCAGAGCGCGGCTGCAACCCTATCAACCCCAAGTAAGGCCAAATCTGGCACAGAAAATACACAAACCTGCCCCGGCACACGCCCAAGCGGGCTTGTAAGCGCCGGATTGCTCTGCCCGGAGAACAGAACAACACACCGGCAGCCCATCAAAGCCGCAAGGTGCATTGGCCCCGTATCATTCCCGATGGCAGCCGTGGCACGGGCTAGTAGACCGGCAAGCTCAGGCAAACTTGTCCGCCCGGTATAGTCCTGCGCTTGCGGGCAAATTTGCCGGATTTCTTGCGCGAGCGGTGTATCCGCCCCTGTGCCGACAATAAGAGGGCTTATTCCTTGAGCCACCAGTTTTTGCGCAAGATAGCCATAGCGGCGGGCGGGCCAACGCTTGGCAGGCCTGTGGGGAGCAGCACCCGGCACTAGTACAGCATAGGGGTCAACCACATCCGGCCCCTTACCGGCCAACCAACTGACATCCGGTAGCGGCACCTCTGTCAGCCCTGCCATACGTAACTGGTCACGTTGGCGGGCACGCGTGTGCATGTCGTTCCGCCAAGGGTTGGCATGGCTGAGCGGCGTTGCCGCCACATGCCCGCACCAGCCCTTGGGTTTGCCTGCAAGTAAAAAATAGCGGGCAGTACGACTGGAGGTTTGCAGGTCATACACCCGATCATATCCCCGTAGCTGTTGCCTTAGGGCCAAGAGGCCTTTCAGATCATGCCAAGGGGAACGGGCATCCACTAACACTTGGTCAAACCATGGGGAAAGCTGCGCAAGCTCTACGAATGGCCGTGTTGTAAGCAGGGTAATATGCGCCTGTGGATGGGCGGCGCGTATCGCCTGAAACGGCCCAAAGCTCTGGACGAAATCTCCCAACGCCCCAAGCCGGATAACCAGTATGCGTGAGACAGGCCGCAGAGCCATGCTCACGGAACGTCCGGGTCGGCGGCCTGTACGGCCAGATCCTGCCGGGCCATGTCTGCCTCATGCGTATCTGGCGCAAGGTCCAGCACTTTTTGCCAGTCCTGCCGTGCTCCAACCGCATCCCCTGCCTGACCACGAATAATGCCGCGCTCCAAGAGTGCTGCGGGGCTTTCGGGGGCGCGGTCTATCGCTTTTGCAATATGGACAGCAGCCTGCTGCAACTTGCCCCGACGCCTCTCGGCTGAGGCCAGCAGAACATACGCATCCGTACCCACATCTGGCGCTTGGGCCACAAGCGCACCCACATCCCGGATCACACCCTCCGGGTCATTCATCTCAAGTTGGGCACGCGCTTTTACCAAGGTCAGCCCTTCGCTCCCCGGCTTAAGGGTCAGGCCGTATTCTGCAATACTAATAGCGTTTGTCGGCTGGTTGGCGGCAAGCCATGCCCGTGCTGCCTCTATGGCTATCACCACACGCTGGCTGGGCGTGCTTTCCTGCCCCACAAAAGGCTCCTTGCGCGCAAGATCATCCAGCTCCTGTGCCGCTTCCTGCTCATCCCCCAGCTCTACCAAGGCAAGGGCAAGACAATGCCGGGCCGAGCGGCCACCATCCCGTTTTATCCAGTCCTGCGCGTAGTCTCGCGCCCCAAAGGGGTCATCCCCCACCATGTCCAGACAGTTCTGGTCTGACCATTCGGGCACACCATCAGTTTTTGGGGTAGTCGTAGTTGCACGGGCTGTTGCCGCATGTGCCCCACCACGCGTGGCGCCCTGTGGCTGTGCATAGACCACCGGAGCAACCGTTGAGAGGCCAAAGTACAACGGCACACACAGTGCCGAACCACGCACAAGGGAAACAACAGGGTGTGTCATGTCTTTCATAGGAAGCAACCTGCGCCGGTGGTCAAGATACAAAGTCATGATGCCTCAACACTGTAGCTGTGGTCTGTTACATAAAAACCATGCTAACAGCCGAGCATGAGCAGTGTGCCGTCTTCTCCCGTCATCTTGCAAATCTTACCTGCCCTGAACCAGGGCGGCGTGGAGCGCGGCACCTTGGAAATAGCAGCCGCTATTCAGCAGGCAGGCGGGCAGGCTCTGGTGGTAAGTGCGGGGGGCAGGCTTGTCCCGGCACTGGAGCGCACGGGGGCAAAGCATATTACCCTTCCGGACTGCGGCCGCAAAAACCCTTTTGCCATTCTGCGCAACGCCCGCAGACTGGCTGATATTCTGGCGACCTACAATGTCTCTCTTGTTCATGCGCGTTCACGTGCACCGGCATGGGTAGCCCGTTTTGCGTGCCGTCGTACAAAGACCCCCTTTGTCACCACATGGCACGGCGTTCATGCCGCCAATTTTCCGGGTAAAAAACGCTATAATGCCGTGCTGGCTGCGGGTGACCGGGTTATTGCCATCAGTCGTCACATTGGGGAGCGCCTGAGCACTGAGTACGCAGTTGCGGCAGACAGGTTGCGGATTATTCCACGGGGAGCTGACATACAGCTTTTTAGCCCTGAGGCCGTAACTGGCCAGCGGATGCATAATCTGAGCGAAAGCTGGGCGCTCCCACCCCACACCCCTGTTATTCTGCTGCCCGGCCGCCTGACGGAGTGGAAAGGCCAGCGCTTTTTGCTGGAGGCACTGGCGCAGGTCAAACGGCAGGCCCCTACCCTCCTGTGGCATTGCGTGTTTGTTGGCTCCTGCCCCCAGAAAAGCGACTACGCACAAAATCTGGTCGCTCTGGCCAAGAGCCTTGATATAGCGGATTTCGTACGGTTTGCGGGCCATTGTCAGGATATGCCTGCGGCGTTAGCACTCTCCACTGTGGTTGTTATTCCCTCCCTCAGGCCAGAACCTTTTGGCAGGGTCGTGGTGGAGGCACAGGCCATGTGCAAACCGGTTATTGTGACCGGGCATGGTGCCGCGCTGGAAACCGTACAACATGGCCTGACAGGCATAAGCATTCCGCCCGGAGACGGAGCAGCGCTGGCAGAAGCCCTGATAGCCGTTCTACAAGCCCCACCCGAAAGCCTGCTTGCCATGGGCAATGCCGCGCGGGAGGATGTACTGGCACAGTACACAACCACAACCATGCAACAGGCTACTCTGGCTGTTTATGATGAGCTTTTAGGCACACATCTAGCAGCACAGTTTGCTCAGGCGCTTGCGCAGGCCCAGTGGCAACAGGTTGCTGCTGCAATGGGTGCGCCTTCTCTGCCACCAAAGCCTTTTTGCCCTCCCTGATATGTGATAGAAAAAAGCCACCCGCTCGTGCTCTGTCTGCTTTCAGTGTAAGCCCCTTTCATCATGACATTTCAGCTTCCTACGCCTGCCGCACTTGAGGTCCGGCCTGTCCCCCAACGCATTGCCTTTATGGCCGCCCCCACGGAGGGCGCGCGCCATGAATATGATCGGCTGGCTGAGCGCTATGGCAATGTTCCCCCCGGCGAGGCAGAGGTTATTGTCTGTCTGGGTGGGGACGGCTTTATGCTGGAAACCCTGCGCGTGGTTCTGGAAATGGAACTGGACACCCCGGTTTATGGGATGAATTGCGGGTCAGTCGGGTTTTTGATGAACCCCATGGCCGAAGATGCCCTGCCTGAAAAACTGGCCACAACACAGGCTGCGGAACTCTACCCCTTGCGCATGAGAGCCCAGACAAAGTCTGGCGAGGTGTTTCATGCCTTGGCTCTCAATGATGTCTTTTTATTCCGCCAGACCCGGCAGGCCGCCAAAATTCGGGTGGAAGTCAATGGCATGGTGCGTATGCCCGAATTGATCTGCGACGGTGCGCTGGTCTCCACCCCTGCTGGGTCAACCGCTTATAATCTTTCGGCGCATGGCCCTATTGTGCCACTCTCAGGCAATCTTCTGCCCCTAACGCCTATATGCCCTTTCCGGCCACGCCGCTGGCGGGGGGCGCTTTTGCCCTCAACAGCCTATGTTCGCTTTAGTATCCTTGAAGATGAAAAGCGCCCCGTGGCTGCCGTTGCTGATTCGTTGGAAATTCGGGACGTTGTGACTGTTGAGGTGCAGGAAGACCGGACCCGACACGTCACCGTGCTGTTCGACCCCGGCCAAACCCTCTCTGAACGCATCACGGCGGAACAATTTTCGGCCTGATGCCCCATATTTGCCGCCAGTTTCGCGGAAAATACATTGTTCTGTTCCATACCGCCCATTTTCTGGTTTAGTCTGACGCATAATGCAGAGCACTTCTCTTTCCTCGCAGGCGCTAGCTGCGCTGTGCGCCCTCATCCTGCTGCCCGCAGCCGCTGCGCACGCTCAGGTTCTTACCAACTCACAGGCTCTGGACAGCCTTGGCGGTGCGCCCGATGCGCAACCAAAGCCGCAGGAGGACAAGCATGTGCAGGCGGTTCCGCCACAGCACAGGGCACCTCCTGCTGTGAAAAAGGAGAACGAGTCCTCCAAAAAGCCGGGCACTGCCAAAACCAATGCGAGTTCCGCGCCTGCACAGCCTAAAGCTGAACAGGCTAAAGCGGCAGCAACGCCCGAAAAACCCGCAGCAGCCAGCAAAGCGCCTCCCGCCCACACGCCTCCGGCAGCAACAATTCCGCCAGCACCACCCCCTGTCCCTCAGCTAACAGAACCGCCGTCAGATATTGAACTCCACCCCTTCCCGGTGCCGCCACAACCGACAGTGGAGCTGAAGGCGGTGGGAGAAGTCCAGCCTCTCCCAAACGGTGTGCGTATTACGTTTGCCGCGGGTTCGGCTGATCTCAACCCGACTACGCATCAGGCTATTCTGGGGTTCGGGCAGCGCTTGTCTGACAAACCCCACGTTCGCGCCATGATTGATGCCTATAGTTCCGGCATGACGGATGACCCGTCCCTGCCACGCCGTATGGCGTTGAGCCGAGGCCTTGCCGCACGGAGTGTGCTGATGAATGGCGGCATCCCCTCCACCCGCATTTATCTGCGGATTATCGGTATTCCCAAAGGTCAGAGCGCCAAACCTGACACGGCTCAGGACCACATAGATATTTACCAGTCTGACGCCGCGCCGTCCTGACCTGTTTTTCACCTTTAAGTCGGAACTCACGCCATGACCCGTCCCACCCTTTATCTTCTCAGAATGCTCGGGTTTCTTGTTTTTGTGGCGTTAGGGGCTGCCATGCTCTGGCAGCCCCTCTATGAAGCCTTTCTTGGCAACCCCGTGTTGGATGGGGTGATACTGGGCATTCTGGCTATTGGCATTGCCTGGAATGTTGGCATGGTGCAGCGCCTGTTGCCGGAAGTACGCTGGGTGGAAACCCTCCGGCAGTCCCGCACGGGGCTGGCCAGCTTGCCTGCTCCGCGGCTGCTGGCACCACTGGCCACAGCCCTTGGGTCACGGCCAGACCACCGTGGGCAGCCCGTTGCCCTGTCCACCCCCGCCATGCAGGCTGTTCTTGATTCCGTGTCCGGCCGACTGGACGAGGGGCGCGAGGTTTCGCGCTACATGACCGGACTGCTGATTTTTCTGGGCCTTCTCGGCACCTTTTACGGCCTGCTGCTGACTGTCCATTCCATTGCCGATGTCATTGAAGGCATGTCCGCCGGGTCTGGCGATCTGGATGCCATGTTCGGCCAGCTTAAAACCGGGCTTACGAAACCTTTGCATGGCATGAGCACAGCGTTTTCTGGCTCTCTGTTTGGTCTGGCCAGCGCTCTGGTGCTGGGTTTTCTGGACCTGACAGCGGGACAGGCCCAGAACCGCTTTTTTAATGAGCTGGAAGAATGGTTGGCAGAGCAAACCCGTTTTGCGGCACCTGCACAATCCACTCACAACATGGAGGCCGGAGCACCTGTCCCTGCCTACATTGAAGCCCTGCTGGAACAAACGGCAGAAAACCTCGAATCCCTGCAAAATCTTGTTCGCACCAGCGAAGCCCGGCGCGAGAAGGAAAGCCAGATTCTCAGCAAGCTGTCTGACCGCCTTGAAAATGCTGCCAGCCAGACGGAAAGCCTGCACAACATTGAACGCCTACTTCACACTCTGGTGCAGAGCAATGAGGAAGGCCGCAGCCGCATGACATCTGAATTGCGCAATGACCTGCGTGTGCTGGCCCGTACCATTGCTGCTGCGGCAGAGAACACACCACTCCATAAAGGGAACTGACCCATGGCCCGCCGCCGCAGAAAACTGCATGTCGGGCTTGATGCCTGGCCCGGCTATGTTGATGCCCTCTCCACCCTGCTTATGGTGGTGGTGTTTGTGCTGCTGGTATTTGTTATGGGGCAAACCCTGCTTTCTGCGGCATTAAACCGGCGCGAGCATGTGTTGGAAAAATTGCAAGGTCAGGCAGCAGAACTCTCCCGCCAGCTTGATACAGAACACGCCCGCAACCGCGCCCTGAGTGACAGCGTGAGCGGCCTGCAAAGCCAGCATCAGCAGGATGTTGCTGCTCTATCTGCCCATACAGCAGCAGAGGAAGAAGCCCGCAACACAGCCGATGCCGCAGCAGCCCTGACTGTGGCGGACCGCCTGCGCATGACACAGCTTAACGACCAACTGACAGACCTGAACGCACAGTTGGCAGCACTGGGTCAGGCGCTCACTGTTTCCCAGAAAACAGCTCAGAGCCAGAGTGAAAAAATCACGGATCTTTCAAGCAAGCTGAACGCTGCGCTTGTCAGCAAAGTTAACGAATTAAGCCGTTACCGCTCAGAGTTCTTTGGCCGCCTGCGGGATAGCCTGCATGACCAGAAGGGCGTGCACATAGTAGGCGACCGTTTTGTTTTCCAGAGCGAGGTCCTTTTCCCCGTTGGCAGCGCAGAGCTTTCCCCAGAAGGCCAGAAAGAAATTGTGACGCTGGCACATACCCTTAAAACTGTAACGGCGCATATCCCCAACGATATACCGTGGCTGCTGCGGGTGGATGGCCATGCCGACCGACAGCCAATTCATACAGCCTTTCCCAGCAACTGGGAGCTCTCAAGCGCCCGCGCCATTACGGTTGTCAAACTGCTGGTGGCAGAGGGTATTAGCCCCCGCCGTCTGGCTGCCACGGGGTTTGCAGACTACCAGCCACTGGACAGCCAGAACACGCCAGAAGCCTATGCCCGTAATCGCCGTATCGAATTCCGCCTGACGGACAGGTAAAAGCATAATGCACAACACAGCGACGCAAGGCCGGTCTTGGTTTGCGTTCAATATACTCCTGCCGGTTTTGGTTTTCTGTCTTGTTTTGTTTCCTACCGTGTATCGTATTTCATGCGAGCCAATAGAATTATGGGATGAGGCCCGCCACATTGGCTCGAGCTACGAGATGCTGTTTCGGCATGACTACATCGTTAACTATTGGCAGAACACCCAAGATTACTGGAACCTCAAGCCTACGCTCAGCTTTCTGCCCATTGTGCTCTCTCTCAAAATATTTGGGAAAAGCCTGCTTGCCGCACGGCTGCCTTCTCTGTTGTGCTTCGTTGTTACTCTTATAAGCCTCTACCACGCCCTGTGGCGCAGGTTTTCGGGTGCCACAGGCCTGTATGCCGTGCTTGTCTTTTCGGTCTGGTCTCAGAATGTCTTGATCCACAGCTTTCGCCATGCCGACGCAGATGCCCTGTTTTGTACGCTTTTTCTGGCGTGCATTCTGCTATGCCTCCACCGTACTCAACGCGCTTTTTGTCTGGCCTGCGGCGTAGCAGCCTTATGTTTTTTATCAAAAAGCTGGCATTGCCTTACGCTTTTACCACCGCTGTTTTTAACCTATCTCCTGACCAAACCAAGCCTAAGCCTGTTGCTCAAAGGGGCTGTGGCTTTCAGTGGCCCCATTCTGCTATGGGCTGGCTTGCGTGTGCGGCAGGATGGCTGGCGCTTTCTACATGACATGGTCTGGTATGACCTACTCAAACGCTCAGGCCAACAGATTGAGGGGCACCACAACCCTGCTTTTTTCTATTTTTCCTGTTTTGTGCACGACTACCCTGCCCTGCTCTGGCAAATGCTGGTGCTCGTTGGCTTTACCCTACTTGCCGTGTTTGTTAAGGCATGCCGTGCCCCGGCGTTCCGCTCCCACATACAGCGCCGTTTTATAGCCGATATTGCCGTTCTCGGGCTTGCTGTATGCAGTGTTTTTGGCTTGTTTTCAGCAGCACAAACACGCTTACCCTGGTACACTTACCCAGCCTACCCCCTGCTGTGCGTTCTCATGGCTTATGGATTTGCCTTTATAAGACCATGTTTCAGAATTGTGGCTATGGGGCTCGCAGTTCTTGTTTTTGGTGCGACTTTTCCCCGGACTCTCCAACGCGAAAACGCCATGCAACTTCCGCTGTTTGACCACCAGCTACAAGCTGCAACCTATTTACCAATACAGCATCTTTGGAAGGACGGTAGCACGCCCCAAAACGAATATGCCGCTCTGCTCACCTATCTACCAGTCTTCCCGACTGACATTACCGTAGCAGGAGCCGACACTCTGGCCTCCCGTACACTGGTTATTCGCCCATCGAGTGGTGCAGGGCTTTGTACAGGGTGTTTTCTTGTGTCTAAGGGAAAGCAGTACGACCTGTTATACCGGCCCTAAAAATGGCAGAGACCGAGCAGCTAACGGAGGACCCCGACGCACCACTGGGTCACTGCTCTGTCTGAGTTGCTCTAGGCTGACTGCTCTGGGCCTCTTCCATTACAATGCGGGCCTGTGTTGCCAGCTCGTCCACGCGTTCGTTTTCCGGCACGCCGGAATGGCCTTTCACCCAGTGCCACGACACATCATGTTTTTTGTTGGCATCTAGCAGCCTGCGCCACAAATCCATGTTGGCTACCGGGTCACCTGATGCATTGCGCCAGTTACGCCGGACCCAGCCCGTATGCCAGCGGGTGATGCCATTTTTGACATACTCGCTATCCGTATGCAGCCGCACCACACACGGACGTTTCAGCGCTTCCAGCGCCTCTGCCGCGGCCGTCAGTTCCATACGGTTGTTGGTGGTAGCAGGTTCTCCGCCGGAAAGCTCACGCTCTGTTCCCTTAAAGCGGAGCAGCACACCCCAGCCGCCGGGGCCAGGGTTGGGCCGACAGCCACCATCAGTCCAGATTTCCACAACGTCCTGCTCTACCGCAGGCGTGGGGTCAAACTCCGTATCCATCCAACGTCTCCGTTGCCAGATGGAAGCGGAGGCGCTTCACATAATCTAGCGGGTCTTTGGGGGTAACAAGCGCATCGGCTGGGGTGTTAATCCAGTCATACAGGCGTGTGAGCAGAAAGCGCATGGAGGCACCACGAGCAAGAACCGGCAGGGCTGCCCGCTCCTGCGCACTCAGGGGCCTTACATCATCATATCCCAGCAGAAGCTGCCGTGCGAACGTGACGTTAAAAGAGCCATCTTCTTCAAAGCACCAAGCATTCAGGCAAATGGCAATGTCGTATGCCAGAATATCTGTACAGGCGAAGTAAAAGTCGATCAGGCCAGAAAGCGTGTTTTTCAGGAAAAACACATTATCGGGGAAAAGGTCCGCATGAATTTGTCCACGCGGTAGGTCCGGGTTGCTCCCCTGTCCCGGCCACACAGGTAGGATATGCTCAAAGGCGGCATCCAGCTCCGCTTCTAGACCAGCCACAACGCTGTCCGCCTGCCCCCGGCAGCTTTCCAGCAGGGGTTTCCAAGCGTCTGGTCCCAGACTGTTGGCGCGTACCGGCGCATAGCTCTGCCCGGCAGCGTGCAGCCGTGCCAGAGCCTGACCCAACGGGCGACAATGCGCCGCCTTGACCTTACGGGGCCAAACTCCCGGCAGAAAAGTTGTAATGGCAGCCGGACGCCCTGCCAGAGTGTTGAGCATGGCTGCATTTCTGGCCGCTACAGGCTGCGGGCAGGACACGCCCTGCCCTGCCAGATGTTGCATCAGGCCCAGAAACCATGGAAGTTCCTGCGCATTCACCCGCTTTTCGTACAGGGTGAGGATAAAGTCCCCCTGTGTGGTGCGAAGCTGAAAGTTGCTGTTCTCAACCCCTTCAGCAATACCGCGAAAAGCGACCAGATCCCCTATGTCATAGTCTGTGAGAAAAGACGTAAGGGCCTCATCACTGACATCCGTGTAAACGGCCATGGAAGCAACAGCGCCTTAACCGAGCGGTGCGGGCAGACGGAAGATCACGTTTTCTTCCTTCACTGTCCGCTCATCAATGCACAGCGTGTAGCGCTTGGCCAGCTCTGCCACCATTTCCTGCACCAGTGCTTCCGGAGCGGAGGCACCAGCAGTAATACCCAGCGTTTTCACGCCTTCCAGCACAGACCAGTCAAGCTCGTTCAGGCGGGGCACCAGCAGGGCACGGCGTGCCCCTGAGCGTTCCGCCACTTCCCGCAAGCGCTGTGAGTTGGAAGAGTTGGGAGAACCAATGACAATCACCAGATCACACTCAGGCGCTATGGCCTTTACTGCTTCCTGACGGTTGGTAGTGGCGTAGCAGATATCCTCGCGCTTCGGGCCTTCAATCAGGGGAAAGCGCTCACGCAGGATATCAACAATCTCTGCCGTATCATCAACAGAAAGCGTGGTCTGGGTAATGAAGGCCAGACGGGACGGGTCTGCTGGTTTCACGGTGCGGGCTTCTTCCGCATCGTTAATCAGCGTGACAGCACCCACCGGCAACTGACCCATGGTCCCCACAACTTCCGGATGGCCTGCATGGCCAATCATCAGAATATGGCGGCTTTCCGGGCCACCACCTGCAAAGTGGCGCTCTGCCTCACGGTGCACTTTAGACACCAGCGGGCAGGTTGCATCTAGATACAGCAGGTTGCGGCGCTCTGCCTCAGCAGGCACGGTTTTGGGCACACCATGAGCGGAGAAGACAACGTGGCCATCAGGCGGCACTTCGTCCAGTTCTTCCACAAAAATGGCACCCTGAGCTTCAAGCTCCTCCACAACCGTGCGGTTATGCACAATTTCGTGGCGCACATAGACAGGTGCGCCATAGCGGCGGATGGCTTCCTCAACCACGCGGATGGCGCGGTCTACACCGGCACAGAACCCACGCGGGCCAGCCAGAAGGACTTTCAGAGTCTTGTCGTGCACGGCCTGAGTTGTATCGACCGGGACAATGGTTTGAGTTTGATCGGGCATGGTGTTCCCCAAACTTGCGGCAAACGCTATAGAAGAGACAGAATATGACAAAGCATATAAGAAAGAGGCTATGCCCGAAACCCGGAGAAGGTACGGTAACCGTTGCGCATGGCCTACGCAAAGCGCGGGACGGATGCAAGCCGTTTTAGGGCTTTCCTCCCCGCATCTGGCAGATATACCACTGTTTATGGTTTTGTTCTGGCTTGTTCCACCCTGTTAACTGAAAAACCCGGATTCGCATATGTCGCATGACCTTCCCCGCCCACGCCGCCTTTTACCGCGCCTTGCGCTGTATGGTCTTGTGGGACTTGGCCTGCTCACCCCGCTATCCGGGTGTGGAGATGAAGAAGACCAGTCCATGGCCTTTGCGCCAAGCTGCCCTCTGACACATATTCCGCCAGAAGCGGCCGATTTTTATACCTATGATGGCAAGACAACCACCTTCCCGCACTTGATCACACGCGCCAGCATTCTCAAACTTCAGGGGGACTGTCTGGCTGCGGGCAAGAAAGACCTTAAAACCCGAATCGCGCTGCGCTTTGTGGTCAGCCGTGGCATGGCTGCCCAGAATGGCACCATTACGCTGCCGTGGTTTGTTGCCGTGCTGCATGGGGACAAGATTGTAAACAAACATGTGTTCCACCACACGTTCCAATTCCCCGCCAACCTGTCCAGCTTCACGACGGACACCAAGGTTGTAACGGTGGACCTGCCTATTGTGCCTAAAAATACGGACTCTGATTATCGGTTTGAGGTTGGTTTTCAGTTGACCAAAGAGCAACTGAGCTACAACGAGGCACATCTGAAAAAAGCAGATTATCAGGCATACTAAGCCAGAAGCCCTCCGCGCTCTTCACGCGCGCGGAGGGCGCATCTGAGACAGAGGCAGGCTGATTGTGTGGTGCTTGGTGTATGACCATCACTGGAAAATACCCAGCAACGCTTCCTTCTCAGACTCTGATACCGTTTTGGGACGTTTAGCACTCTGGAATACTGCGCTAATCCGCCTATTACGCAAAAAACCACTCTTGCACAGAATGCACGCTCAATGAGACATCTGCGCAAGAGGGCTTGTAAATGCGTCTTACAAATTAAAAGACGGGTGGCTCCGGAAAACGAGCAACCTCAATAGCGGCTTTCTGGCGGGCTGCCAGTGCGGCCTCATCAAATTCACCAACGATCTCCCGGAAGAGCTGGCACCAGTTCATTTTCACCTTAAGCCGCATAAAGACTGACCCCAACCCAACGGCTGAGCGATCCACCAGCACAAATTCACGCGGGAGCCGCACACCACCTGTGCGTTGCAATCCGTCATGCACCTTGCTGAGCACTTCCCGACCAAAGCCGGGGTTTTCGCTATCCTGAATATAGCGCTCCCGGTCGTCCATCAGGGGGCCGAACAGAAAGCCAGCCCACTCATTCAGCACGTCCACTTTCTCGGGTGTTAGGCCCGTAAAGCCCCATGCGGCATAAGCCTGAGTAGCCAGAGCTTTATCCTTGGTTTCCAGCGCACGGTAGAGGTCAATATTTCCTTTGATAAAGGAAGGGCGGAAAATACGGATCGCACCAAAATCCAGCAGGTTCAGGCCACAGTCTTCCCGCAGGGTAAAGTTCCCCATATGGGGGTCACCATGCACCACCCCGTAGCGATACAGGGGAAGATACCACGCCCGGAACAGAGTGCGCGCAATCTTCTTTTTCTGTTCTTCCGTCAAACCAGCCTCAATGGCGGCATTCAGGTTACGGCCATTCACCCACTCCATTGTCAGCAAACGCTGGGTGGAGAGTTCATCAACCGGTTGTGGCACCGTAATTTCAGGGCATTCGGACAAAATGGTGCGGTAGAGGCGCATGTTTGCGGCCTCACGTTTATAGTCCAGCTCTTCATGCAGGCGCTCGGTCAGTTCCTCCACAACGTCATCCTGCCGGATGGCGTTATCAAGCTTATGGTACACACCAATAGCCATGCGGAACTGCCTGAGGTCAGACTCTACGGCTGCTTTCATATCCGGGTACTGGAGTTTGCAGGCTACGCGGCGGCCATCCGTCAGGATAGCCTGATGCACCTGCCCTAAACTTGCGGCGGCAGACGCTTCACGACCAAAGGAGCGGAAGTTTTTCTCCCACCCGGCACCAAGCTCCGCTGTCATACGGCGGCGCACAAAGTTCCAGCCCATTGGCGGCGCGTTGGACTGAAGCTCCGCCATTTCCTTGGCATATTCTTCCGGCAATGCACCCGGAATTGTGGCAAGAAGCTGGGCTGCTTTCATCAAGGGGCCTTTCAGCCCGCCCAGCACGCCTTTCAGGTCTTCTGCATAAGCACCGCCGCCTGTCCGCAAGCCCATTTTATGGCCAGCAAAGCGTGCGGCAATGCCTCCAACTGTACCGGTGGTCTGCACCATGCGGCGCAGTTCACCCAGCATACCACTGTTATCTAAGTCGCGTTCGGCCATGGGTTAGACCTGTTCCAGTTGGTCAATGAAGCCAGAAATGACATCCAGCCCCTTTTTCCAGAATTGTGGGTCAGACGCATCCAGCCCGAAGGGCGCCAGAAGCTCCTTGTGGCGCAGGGTGCCACCGGCTTCCAGCATGGCGATATATTTGTCCTGAAAACCCGGAGCGCCTTCGCTGAACACACCATACAGTGCATTAACCAGACAATCCCCAAATGCATAGGCATAGACATAGAACGGGGAGTGAATGAAGTGCGGAATATAAGCCCAAAACACATCGTAGTCTGACGTAAAATTAAAGGCTGGGCCAAGGCTTTCCGTCTGCACCTGCTGCCAGATTTCACCAATCCGTTCTGGCAGAAGTTCGCCTTTCTTACGCTCATCATGCACGCGGGTTTCAAATTCGTAAAACGCAATCTGGCGCACAACGGTATTGAGCATGTCCTCCACCTTGCCTGCCAGCAAAGTACGCTTGCGGGCCGGGTCCTGCTCTGCATCCAGAAGGGACTGGAAGGTGAGCATTTCACCAAACACGCTAGCGGTTTCTGCCAGTGTCAACGGTGTGTTGGACAGATAGTAGCCCTGTTTGGCTGCCAGAACCTGATGCACCCCATGCCCCAGCTCATGCGCCAGAGTCATCACATCCCGCGTGCGACCGTGATAGTTGAGCAGAATAAACGGATGAGCAGATGGCACAGTCGGGTGGGCAAATGCGCCGGGGCTTTTTCCGGGTGCTGACGGCACGTCAATCCATGGGCTGGTCAGGAACGTGTTGATCACAGCTCCCATGCGGGGGTCAAACTCAGTGTAAGCCTTCTGCACGATAGACTTGGCTTCATCCCACGCAATTTTGCGGTCTTCCGTGCCGGGCAGCGGGGCGTTGCGGTCCCAATGCTCCAGTTTTTCCAGCCCCATCCATTTGGCTTTCAGGCCATAATAACGATGGGCAAGGCGTGGATAATCCGCTCGCACGGCAGAAACCAGCGCATCCACCACCTCATCTTCAACCATGTTGCTCAGGTTGCGGGAAGACGTAGGCCGTGCAAACTGGCGCAGGTTGTCCGTAATGGCCTTATCTTTAGCCAACGTATTGGTAATAAGCGCAAACAGGCGGATATTATCAGCAAATACAGCACCGACCGCTTTGCCTGCGCGTTCCCGCACACCCCTGTCTGTATCAGACAGACGGTTAAGGGCATCCCCAACGCTTATGCTCTCACCATCCAGCGTGACACGCAGAGCGGCAATGGTCTCATCAAACAGGCGGCACCATGACTGGGCACCTGTTACGGATTTTTCAAGCAACACTTTTTCAACGGCATCAGAAAGCTGATGCGGGCGGAACAGCCGTGTATCCCGCAAAAAGGGAGCCCAATGCGCAAGGGCCGGGTCTTTTAGTTTTTCCTCAAGGTCAGCCTCTTCCAGCCGGTTGATTTCCAGCGTGAAGAACAGCAGATCTCCTGAAATATCTGTCAGGCGTTCGTTAATGGACTGGCTAAACCGGCTGATAGCAGGGTCTGACGAATTGGCTGCAAACAGTAGGGATGCATAAGACCCCGCCTTGCCAAGCTTTTCATCAATCGCTTCGCTCTCCGCAATGGCCTGCGCCAACTGGGCTGCGGACAGGCTGGCCAGCTTGCCCTGATAACGGGCCGAAAAAGCTGAGGCCTGCGTCTGAGCATCTGCCAGATCCTGCGCCAGTGCCGGATCTTCCATCCCACTATAAAGCGCGGAAAGATCCCACCGGGGTAGAGTATCCCCAGCCCCGTGCTGTGCCTGAGACGCTGTAGCAACACCCGCTTCCGCCGCTAAGGCTGGACGCGAGGACGAACGAAGGAAATGCGCTGTATGTTCCATACCCTCACCCTACAGTGCATTTTGAAATGAGGCGAGAGCATCTGCACACAACAGGGCTTCACATCCAGTGCAGTGCTGGGAATGGCGTTAAAGAACGTGTGAGATCTGCCTGCACCGCAGTAAGAGGCATGGATAAACCCCTGAAAAACTGCGGTTTATCGCTGAATTAGCGGTTTGCCCCCATTTTTAGAGCATCAGGCTATCTATTTGATTTTCAGAGAATTTTATTAGCCCTCAAAAAAGAGGGGTAAAGTCTGGCAGTACAGTTTTGGAGAACACGCCAGCCCCGTGAAAAAGCCGCTGTATCGCGGTTTTTTTCGGGGGCTGGCATAGTCCTGTCAGGTTTTACGCCGTTTGTTTGAGGGGCTGTGCCGGGGCTTCAAAGCCGATAATTTTGGCATACTCCGTTGGAACAATCTGCCAGAAGTAGGGCAGGACCTCATCCCACTTGTGCAGCAGCGTTGTGGCATAGGGAGAACCGGTTTCTGCTACATGCCGTTCCACCAGCCCGCGCAGTTTATCTGCCCACTCACCCGGTACCATACGGGTCCAAAGAAGTGTTTCCGGATTAACCTTACGCTCAAAGCTATCGGTTTGGTCCAGCACAAACGCCATGCCGCCGGTAAAGCCTGCGCCAAAGTTGTCCCCAATATCACCCAGAATAACAACCGTACCGCCGGTCATATATTCGCAGGCATTGGAACCACAGCCTTCGACTACGGCAGTTGCGCCAGAGTTACGGACGGCAAAGCGCTCGCCTGCCTGCCCTGAGGCAAACAGTTCACCTGCGGTTGCACCGTACAGCACCGTGTTGCCGATAATGGCATTCTGGTTGCAAACAAGACGTGAGGAAGCAGGCGGGCGCAACGTGATGGTAGCGCCAGACAAGCCTTTGCCAACATAGTCATTGGCATCACCCAGCACTTCCAGCTTCAGGCCCTGCACGGCAAAAGCCCCAAGAGACTGCCCGGCAGACCCGCGCAGGCGTACGGTCAGGTGACCGGGCGCCAGTGTTTTCATGCCGTATTGCCGGACAATGAGTGAGGAAATGCGCGTGCCAATGGCGCGCTGCGTGTTCTGCACATTGTAGTGCAGCTGCATTTTCTCACCGTGGTCAAACAGGGGTTTTGCGTCCCCAATCATCTGGGCGTCCAGCGTGTCGGGCACCTCATTCCGGCCTTCCAGCGTGCAATACCGAGCATACGGGCCGGGGTCTGCCTGTGACAGCAGAGAGTTGAGGTCAAGGTCATCCAGATAATCTGCACCACGTGAAACCTGACGCAGCAGATCTGTCCGGCCAATAACTTCATTCAGTGTCCGGAAGCCCAATTCTGCCAGAATATTACGCACATCTTCCGCAATGAAGGAGAAAAGGTTGATGACCTTTTCCGGTGTGCCTTCAAACTTTTTGCGCAGTTCTTCGTCCTGAGAGCACACGCCAACTGGGCAGGTGTTGGAGTGGCACTGGCGCACCATAATGCAACCCATGGCAACAAGGCTGGCTGTGCCAATACCAAACTCTTCCGCACCCAGCATGGCGGCTATCACTACGTCGCGCCCGGTTTTAATGCCACCATCAGTCCGCAGTTTTACGCGGTGACGCAGCCGGTTAAGCATGAGCACCTGATGCGTTTCCGCCAGCCCCAACTCCCACGGCAGGCCCGCATATTTCACAGATGTCTGAGGGCTTGCACCCGTACCACCGGAATGGCCGGAAATAAGGATGGCATCTGCCTTTGCTTTAGCCACACCGGCTGCAATGGTCCCGATGCCTGAACGGGCCACCAGCTTAACTGTAACCGTTGCATCCGGGTTAATCTGCTTCAGGTCATAAATAAGCTGCGCCAGATCTTCGATGGAATAAATATCGTGGTGCGGCGGCGGAGAAATAAGGGTCACGCCGGGCGTGGCGTGGCGTAGCTTGGCAATAAGTTGCGTCACCTTAAAGCCGGGCAACTGCCCTCCTTCACCCGGCTTAGCACCCTGCGCCATTTTAATTTCAAGCTCGCGGCAGTCATTCAGATACTGCGCGGTCACACCAAAGCGGCCAGATGCCACCTGCTTGATGGCAGAAGAGGCATTGTCGCCGTTGGCGCGTGGTTTGGCGCGGGCCGGGTCTTCCCCGCCCTCACCTGAGTCTGACTTGGCGCCAATACGGTTCATGGCGATAGACAGGGTTTCGTGCGCTTCCGGACTGAGGGCACCAAGGGAAATTGCTGGTGCAATCAGGCGTTTGCGCAACTGCGTAATGCTTTCCACCTCTTCTACCGGAATAGGTGTACGGCCTTCACGGAAGTCCAGCAGGTCACGCAGGGCAACGGGAGGCTGAGCGCGCACGGCATCAGCATAACGCTTATAAATTGTAAAACTGTCGGTTGCCACTGCGGTTTGCAGCATGTGAATGAGCGTACCATCAAAGGCATGCTGCTCCCCACCACGCCGCATTTTATACAGGCCACCAACCGGCAAGGTCAGGCTGGCCGTGTTCCATGCTTCGTCATGGAAAGTTTTCACATTGCGGGCAATACCGGGCAGACCAATACCGGAAATACGGGATGGCATACCGGGGAAGAACTCTGCCGTCAGCGCACGGGACAGGCCCACGGCCTCAAAATTACATCCACCACGATAAGAGGCCATGATGGAAATACCCATCTTGGACATAATCTTGAGCAGGCCTTTATCTACCGCTTTACGGTAGCGTTCCATGCATTCACGCAGACTCAGTTTATCAAACAGACCACGGCGGTGACGGTCTGCAATACATTCCTGCGCCAGATAGGGGTTTACCGTTGTGGCCCCTACGCCAATGGTCACGGCAATAGCGTGAACATCCAGCGCTGTGGAGGTACGTATGTTCAGCGATGTAAATGTACGCAGAGAGTTACGGACCAGATGTGTATGCACCGCAGCCGTAGCCAGAATCATGGGAATATAGGCGCGGTCTGCTGACTGGCCTTCATCACTCAGGAACACATGCGTGCAGCCACCGCGCACGGCATCTTCTGCTTCCCGGCGGATGCGGGTAATGGCATCCCGCAGCCCGGCTTCCCCTTCTGCTACTGCAAAGGTGCAATCCACCACACAGCCGGACGCACCACAGAACGCAACAAGCCCTTCATACTCGCCAGATGTCAGAACCGGGCTGGGCAGTTGCAGCATTTCGCACTGGTCTGCTGACTGGTCCAGAATGTTACCCAGATTACCAAGCCGCGTGACAAGGCTCATCACGCGGGACTCACGCAAGGAGTCAATTGGCGGGTTGGTAACCTGACTGAAGCCCTGCCGGAAATAGTGCGACAACCCACGATAGCGGGGCGAGAGCACGGCCAGCGGCGTGTCGTCCCCCATGGAGCCAATGGCTTCACTGCCGGTTTCCACCATCGGGTGAAGGATGGCTTCAAGTTCTTCCAGCGTGGTGCCAACAGCCAACTGGCGGCGGCGCAGGGTTTCTGTGTCGTAATTGACTGGCTCTGTTACGTCTGAACGGACAATGGAGCCAATTTTCTGGATACGGTCGATCCAGGAGGAGAACTCCTGACGGCTTGCCAGAAGGTCCAGCAACTCTTCATTGCCGTACAGTTTGGGCTCGTGCAGATCAACGCCAATGACATCGCCCGGGCCAAGCCGCCCGCGAGACACCACATTGCTTTCCGGTACGCGCACCATACCGGTTTCAGACCCCACAATAAGCAGGCCATCCGCCGTGACCGTATAACGCAGCGGGCGCAGGCCGGAGCGGTCCAGTCCGGCAACAACCCAGCGGCCATCTGTGGCGCACAGGGCGGCAGGGCCATCCCATGGTTCCATAACGGCGTTGCAGTACGCAAACATGTCCTTATGGCTCTGCTTCATGGAGGAATTACCCCCCACGCTGGCCGGAATCATCAAGGACTTGACGGCTGGCGCATCCCGACCGGCAAATGTCAGCAGTTCAAACACGTTATCCAACACCGCCGTGTCAGACCCACCAGCCTGCACCAGCGGCTTGATATCTGCCATCCATGGGTCAAGATCTGGATGAGACAGCCGGGTCTCATGGCTCTTCATCCAGTTGATGTTGCCAGAAATGGTGTTGATTTCACCATTATGCGCCAAACGCCGGAAAGGCTGCGCCAGCTTCCATGTCGGAAAAGTATTGGTGGAGTAGCGCTGGTGATAAATGGCAAAACGGCTGACAAACCGCTCATCCCGTAGATCGGGATAGAAGATGGTCAAATGTTCAGCCAGAAACATGCCTTTATAGATAATAGACCGGCATGACAGCGAGCAGATATACAGGTCAACCTGTGCTGCAATGGCTGCTTTTTCAATTTTACGACGGATCACATACAGGTCACGTTCAAACGCATCCTCTGCCTTGCCGGGCAGGTTGCGGATCATGATCTGTTCAATTTCCGGCCGTGTTGCATTGGCTTTTTCACCAATGCAGGACGTGTCTATAGGCACCTGACGCCAGCCATAAATGCCGTAGCCAAAGGCCAGAATTTCAGTTTCAATAATCTGGCGGCACTGCTCCTGCGCCACCATATCCGTTTTTGGCAGGAACACCTGACCAACTGCAATAATGGTGCCGTCTTCTGGCTGATCGCCCGTGCTGGTTATGGCATCGGCAAAGAAATCCTGCGGGATTTCAACGTGAATACCAGCACCATCCCCTGTTTTACCGTCAGCATCGACAGCACCTCGGTGCCAGATGGCGCTCAGGGCGGCGATACCAGCTTCAACCACGTCCCGCCGGCGCTTGCCATCAAGGGCAGCAATCAGGCCAACGCCGCAGGAATCTCTTTCGTCCGCAGGATCATAAAGGCCTTCCAAGGCTTCTACGTTTGCATCCCATGCCGTGAAAAATTCTTCTGCGCTTTCACCGCGCCCTGTGTTCTGGAGCTTATCCATGTCCATTATCCCTGCTCCGCCACGGCTTCGGCCGATGCGTGTTCTTGAATCCATGAGTGAATACGGTCTGCGGCGTCTCGACCATCCCGAATAGCCCACACAACAAGGCTGGCCCCGCGCACAATATCACCGGCAGCAAAGACACCGGGCAGGTTGGTCATGAAGCTGCTTTGCCCTACCTTAAGCGTACCCCAACGGGACACTGCCAGATCTTGCTGGCCCCACTGCTCTGGCAGAGGCTCCGGGTCAAAACCCAGCGCTTTGATGACCAGATCTGCCTCAAGCGTAAAAGAGCTGTTTTCCAGCGGCTCAACAGCCTGCCGCCCTGTAGCATCCGCCATACCCAGCTTCATGCGGGTAGCGCGCACACCTGTAACCGTGCCCTCACCCACAAAGGCTTCTGGCGCTGCCAGCCAGACAAATTCCACACCTTCTTCTTCCGCATTTTTTACTTCGCGGGCGGAACCGGGCATGTTGGTCTTGTCGCGGCGGTAAAGGCATTTTACGGATTTTGCACCTTGGCGAATGGCCGTACGGACACAGTCCATAGCGGTGTCACCACCACCCAGCACAACAACGTTTTTCCCGGCAGCGTTCAGGGCTGCTTCATCCTGCTCCGGCAGGGTGTCACCCAGAGAGCGGCGGTTAGAAGCGGTCAGATAATCAAGCGCGCGCTCAATCCCTGCCAGCCCGGCCCCCGGCCCCCCGATCTCGCGGGATTTATAAACGCCGGTTGCAATCAGCACTGCCTGATGCTGCTGGCGCAGGGCGGCAAAAGAAAGCTCGCCTTCACCGTCACCCACAGCCTGCCCCAAATGAAAAATAACGCCGCTTTCTTCCAACAGGGCATGCCTGCGGGCAACAATCTCTTTTTCCAGCTTGAAGCCGGGAATACCATAAACCAGCAGCCCGCCCACCCGGTCATAACGGTCATAAACATGCACTTGATAGCCGTTGGCCCGTAACCGATCGGCCGCAGCAAGCCCGGCGGGACCTGCTCCAATAATGGCAACTGATTCTGTACGCTCACGCACCGGGCGGGTTGGCTTGACCCATCCCTTCTCAAACGCCGTATCCGTAATATAGCGCTCTACCGCACCAATGGTAACGCTCTCGAATCCCGGCTCAATCACGCAGTTACCTTCACACAGGCGATCCTGCGGGCAGATGCGGCCACAAATTTCAGGGAAGGAATTGGTTGCTGACGAGACTTCATACGCCTCTTCCAGCCTGCCATTCGCAGTCAGCATCAACCAGTCGGGAATATTGTTTCCCAATGGGCAATGAACAGAGCAGAATGGCACACCACATTGCGAGCACCGGCTGGCCTGATCCGCCGCATCCGCTGGTCTGAAGTCTTCGTAAATTTCTGCAAAGTCCGCCCGGCGAACCTGTGCGGTCCGCTTGTCAGGCTGCTTTTGCGCAACGGAGATAAATTTCAGCATCGGTGTGGTCATGGAGGCTCTTCCCGGCGAAAGGGCATGGCAAACGGACCACGCCCAAATGTGCTGAAATCAGGTAGCCCGTAGCCTTCCATCTTGAAAAGGCAGCAATGCTGCCCTTTCTGTATTTTTTCAGAATTTCATGCTGGATAATATAATATCCCCCCAATAATTATGTATCAAATCGGACCAATTAACCTGCAACTTATTGTTTTATAACAACAGTTCCAGATCGCCCTCCACCCGGGCGAAATCTGTCCAGATAGAACGGCACGCACTCCTCAACACTCCGGGGCACAATACCCAACTCAGCAAAGCCCGGAGCGCCGGCTGGCACCACATTGTCCCGAGAGAGCATGAGAAGCTGGTCACGCGTAATGAGTTTACCGGGCAAATGCTCAAAAAAGGCTGCCTGCAATTTTGCCAGCCCTGACGGCACCGCAAACAGCGGCTTGCTCCGGTGCGTTGCCTTCAACACCCATTGGTAAATCTCCCGCATGGTCAGGATATCCGGGCCACCCAACGAGAATATCTGCCCGGCCAAGGACGCATCCCACCCCGCACGCGCCACAACCTGCGCAACATCCCCCACAAAAACAGGCTGAAGCCGTGTGTTGGCTCCATAGACCGGCAACACGGGAAGATAGCGAGCCAGTGCCGCGAAGAGATTGAAAAAGCGGTCATCAGGCCCAAAAATCACGGAGGGCCGGATAAGGGTAGCTGTCGGGAAATGCTGTTTAACTGCCTCCTCACCTGCCGCACGGCTGCGCGCATAGGCGGACGGTGCATTGGCTGCCGCACCAAGAGCGGACATATGCACAAAGCTTGGCACACCAGCTTGCGCTGCCATACGCGCCACACGCTCTGCGCCCTGAACATTCACGGCATCCAGCCCCTGCCGCGATGAGGAGCCCAGCACGGCCACCAGATTGATAACGGCATCTGCCCCCTGCACAACAAAGCGAACAGACTCATCATCCAGAACAGATGCATAAAATGGCGCTATCTGCCCTACCCGCCCCAGTGGCCGTAACTGAGCTGCCAGATCAGGGCGACGGCTGGCAACGCGCACCGTATAGCCAGCCTCAGCAAGGTTCTGGACAACATAACGGCCCACAAAACCGTTGCCGCCTAATACAGTCGCAATTTTACCTGTGGTCATGCTTCTCTTCCGTTTGCCTCGCACCCTGCCGCCTTGCAGGCACAGGGTTTTACCGTGAACGCCACACTCCCTCAGACGCTGCATGTATTCTTTATTTCTCTGGGCGGTTTATACGGGAGCAGCCCAGCGCAAACAGGGTGCGCTTTTCCCGCGCAGCCGACCAGACCAACAGAAAACACAAAATTGTCAAAAAAAGTCATTTTCCCCGTTGACGCCCCCTCCGGGTCAGGGTAAACCCCGCTTCACCAACCCGGAACACTCTGGGTTGCCATTTGAGCCCAGATGGCGGAATTGGTAGACGCGCAGGTTTCAGGTACCTGTGACCGAAAGGTTGTGGAAGTTCGAGTCTTCTTCTGGGCACCAAATGTTCTTTTAAAGAACATTCTGGTTTGAAGCTACCTTACAAGTTAAACGATTATACAACACCGCCTCTGGCGGTGTTTGTCGTTTTAGCCCCCCTTTTTACGGCAACTTACACTCCCTTTGGCATATCACAGTTATCCCCAGATTCTGCGGATGGTTGCGTGGATAAGCATGTGGATAGCCGGTACAGCATCTGTGCATTCCCTCTTGATCTACAAGGGGCAGACAACACACCAGAATAAACACCGATCCGTCACTGAGGCTCCAGACCCTGACAGATAACGGAGCCCACGTTCGCTGGCATGATGATCCCAAAATACAAAAAAAAGAGCCCGCCAGACGCAAATCGTCTGACGGGCTCTTACACTGGAATGGCAGTTTGATAGAAAGGTCGAAGCTATTTTTTGCGGAATAGGCTGGCTATCTTAAGAAGAAACCACGCCACAATAACACTGCCAATAACAATAAGATGCGCTACTGGCTTTTGTCGCTCCTGAAAGTCTTTGGATAGTTTTTCCATCTCTTGGGCTCCTTCCCTCATCGAGGGTCTAACGTGTTTTCAAAGTATATGTTCCGCTCTCTTGGTGGCAGACCTACCTTTTTTACGAAATAACACTTCTGTGCACAGTATTGTGACATAATGCCCAATGTTACTTCTGACACTGATACTACAGAGGCCAGATTATTCTTGGCGCGCCAAAAAAAAAACTCACGTTGAGTGAATACAGAGTTGTCCCTGATTTTTATAGAGATTTTCAAACCTGATTTTACGCTTTGCCATCAGGTTCAGGAGTGTGTGAACTGCCTGAGGCTGTCTGTGCCTGCGTGGCGGCGAGATGATTGGCTGCCCATCCGAAATTTAGCCCCACAAAGGCAACACCCTTATAAAGTGCTGACCATACAGACTGAGGCTGCGGCGCAGGAATGGCGGTAGCCAGTGCACCGCACACAATAATAACTGTAGAAACGAGCGTGTCCCACGGTTCCGGAACCTGCGACAGCAGAAGAGGGACAATGGTAATAATGCCACTTATTTTACTACCTGTAATAAGGGCTTGTTTCATGAGTATGTCCTTACATACCAAAACGAATGGCTTTCGTTTGGATTCAGAATTTTTAGTGATCTGTTGTTCAATTTAGCCAGCATGCTTCACTAAAGCGGTTAGGAAATGCCACAGGGCCTCGCCAAGTTGCGACCAACCTAGCACGGCCGTTGCTATGGTGATGAGCGTAGCCGTTATCCAATTTGCTAGCCTGATACCGCCTTCAATACGGGCCAGACGGTCCGAGACAGCGGTGTCTCTCTGCTGCGCCATACGGCCTATCGCTTCAACCCTGCCCATAATTTCATGACGTGTCCGGCTTGCATTTTCATCAACGGACTGCGTTAGATCACGGCGTAAATCTGCAAATTGTCGCAGCAGGGCATCCAACCCTGTTTGCAAATAATCATGAGCACCCTCCACCCGCGCAACACGCTCCCGTAAAAGAGCAACTTCCTCCGCCGTAGCACATCGGTTCTCCTGCATTTTTTCTTACCTAAAACAGAAAAAGCCACCCCAAGGGTGGCTTTAGCTATGGAAGAAACGGGGCAACCCCATCTTCCAGACTGTTCCTGTCTTACGCATGACCACGCAGCAGAACAATGCGGGCGTAGAGAGGAAAAACCCTCCCTACGCGCACATCCTTACAGGTCTGCCGAGACCGAAAACTTGAAAGTGCGCGGCTGCCCCTGGAGCAGGTAGCCATTAAAAGATGAAGCCCAGTAACGGGTATTTGCCAGATTATCTACGCCGAAGCGTAGTGTCATTGGTTTATGCTGGACCGCAAATGTATAACGGGCAGCAAGATCAAACCGGGTCCAGACGGGCAGATGCGCGGTGTTGGCTGTGTTAACCCACTGCTTACCCGTGTTCACCACACGCCCAACCAGTGTTCCCCCCTTAAGGAAGGGCAGATCATATTCCAGATTACCGTTAATGGTATAATTCGGTACACCAATAGCGGTATGGCCATTGTTTATACCACCTGATGTGCGCGTCAGGCTGGCATCAATCAGGGTTGCCCCACCGTTGAAACGCAAACCACGTATAATCTGGCCATTAATGCTCAGCTCAGCACCCCGGTTCCGCTGCATACCGTCATTACGGTATATAAGCGCGCCGGAATTACCGTAAGGCTCCGTATAACTGTTTTGCTGTGAAACCTGAAAAAAGGCGAGTGTGGTACTGAAGCGGCCCACATCATACTTGGCCCCCACTTCATATTGTACGCTCTGATACGGTGGGAAGACCTGACCGACATTGATGACGTTACCACTGGCCGTAGGCGCTTGGGACAAACCTTCAATTCGGTTGAAATAGAGAGACGTCTGACGTGTTGGGTGAATAACAAGACCCACCACAGGTGTTATGGCATCCTGATTGTAATGGCTGGTCATGGCTGTGGTGTTATAGTCATAGCCATTAATCAGCATATTCTGGTAACGGAACCCTGCCGTCAACGCGATACGATCTTTCCAGAACGTCATGGTATCGGAAAAGAATAGACTATAAAGGCGTGTATTGGCAGTGCGTGTTGGATTACTGGTATTGCCGCCAACAAAATTCTGCACCAAAGGCGCGGAATAAACGGGATGATACAGATTACCCGTGGCAGATGTGCCCCACGCCATAGCGTAGGCCGTATCCGTTTCAGACCACAGGGCAGATCCACCAGCATTGACCTCGTGCCGGATTGGCCCTGTGTCAAAATGCGCTCTTACGCCAGCACGCGTACTCTCGTTGGTTTGCACATAGGGCACATACATGCTGCCGTATGTGCCGTTCCCCGTTGCCGCATTATTGACAGTCAGGGATGAATAAGTCCCTTTTTCATTACTGCCCAACCCACCAAAAGCACCATACAGCGTAACGTGCTTAGATAAGTCGTGCTCGACGCGGAAATCTCACAGAAGGGTTGTACATCGGGTTGGATTATGAAAAAGTC
>NZ_JBQDXI010000018.1:0-62562 GCF_052102375.1 Acetobacter sp. | reverse complement strand
TCAGGTCAGCGCTATCCGCGCTCACTCACGACACAAAATGCAACTGTAGTGCTAGCGTGACTTAGGTATTTACAGTGCTGTTTTACAGTGCCTTACAACTGTACCTTTTTCTCAGAGCAATAGGCATTCTAATAAGAAATTAACCCCGAATATTTAGTGTTAGCATCGCCCATACACGCTTATTTTTTCACAAGACTTTCAAGTCCTGCTGGCAAGAGAGGCAAACCGCCACTTTTTCCTACCCCTAACCGTCCTTCCTGCTGTGAGAACCAAACCCCAGCAGCACTGTCACCACCGGATGGTAGCCATGTTTGATGGGCCAATATCCAGCTGACCATATCCTGCATGACCAAGGCACCCTGCTTGTCTCGTAGCAAAAGATGGTGTCCCCCTGTTATCAGGTCCTGCCGAACATTCAGGTGCGTCTGCCGCATAGTCTGCCAGACTTTAGCCATGGCAGGAGCCGGAACAAGCTGGTCCTTATCTCCGTAAACACAGAGAACCGGCCCGCGCACAAAGGGTGCACTGGCCGCAGCCTCTTTCATTAAGCTCACCAACCCCTCAAGCGCTTTCCAACGCGTGGCATGGAGAGTCAGCGGGTCATAATAAAGCCGGATAAGCGCTGCCATGTTGTCAGTAGCCACAACATGCACTGGCACACTCCGTTCAGGAACAAGCGCGTACGGCGCTATGCTCTTCATAAGCTCTAAGGGAATGCGTGCTCCCAACCCCACATCCCAGACGGCTGGCGCCAACACAATAGTCCCGGCTGTCTGCGGCGCATCAGGCTGGGACATCATGACCATTAGAAGCGCACCTCCCATACTCTCGCCCACCGTATAAAGGGGGACGTCAGGGTTTTCGCAGTGTAATTGCGCTATGAGCTCCTTGATATCCGCTACCATCCGTTTCGTTCCAGCCCAATCCCCGCGTTGCGGAGCCTGCCCAAAGCCACGTTGGTCTGGTGCCACCAAGGTCATGCCATGCTTTGCAAAAAAGGGAGCAGGCATCTCCCACGCATCCCGGCTGTCATTAAAACCGTGCAGGGCCAACACTATGGCGTGCGGTGGAGTGGGTGCCGGCCAAATGCGTGCAGGAAGCATTGCACCGTCTGCCATCTTGAAATAACGCTGCGGGGGCGTCAGGCGGGCAGCACTTTGCCAGCGCCTTGGCGGGTGTGGTGCTGGTGGCGGTGTGTTTGAACAGGCCGCCAAAGCCATAAGACCAGCAAGAGCCATCACGGTCTGTTTTACAGTCATAAAGCACACCTGCTCACGCTTATGGGATGATGGGAGCAATGGAAACCAAGGCTTTTGGCCGCTATCATGCTCCACAGTAAAAACCAGAGCCGGTTTTGCCGCCCTTCCCTGCTTTGTCAAACAGGATCTCCACCCATGAGCCAGCACATCACACACCCTACGCCACGCCCCAAGCTAGGCCATGTGGAAACCATTGTGGTGGATAGTACCAAAGTTGCGTGTGACGGAGGGCTAGGCCCCCTTGGGCACCCCCGCGTCTGGCTGAAAATTGCAGGGCATCAGGCTGTTTGCCCTTACTGCTCACGGTTGTTCGTGCTTAATCCGGATTCCGCACAAAATAACGATCATTAATCTGTATTTATTATTCTATGTCCGATATGATAAGGGAATTATCTATACCCCCAATGTAACGGATCAGCTCATGACACTTTCAGCTTTTCTCCGCTTTTCCAAACATCCTGCACCATTGGCCAAGAAAGGCCTGTTTGCTGCGGCACTGTTGTCCTGCGCTTTTGCAGCACCACTGGCCCATGCACAAACGCCGGTGCCGCAAGTAGGAGGCCTGAACGTTAAAGCTGTGGCCCAGCCCTACGATACACCGGATGCCGCTGCAAAAACGGTGGAAGAAGCCTTTGCAACGGCACGTAAAACAGGCCGCAAGGTCTTACTGGACTTTGGTGCCAACTGGTGCCCGGACTGCCGCGTGCTCTCTGGTGTGCTGGATGACCCGGCTATTGCCCCTTGGGTGAAGGAAAATTTTGTTGTTGCCTCCGTCAATGTGGATCATTTCAACCACAATATGGACATTGCCAAAAAATATGGCATCACCATCAAAGCTATCCCGGTTGCACTGGTGGTAACGCCTGAGGGCAAAGTGCTGAACCCGGACGCAACGCTGGAACTGGGCAATGCCCGCACCATGTCCGCGCAGGCGGTAGTGGATAAACTGAATGAGTGGCTGAAGCGGTCCTGATTTTTCAGAATAAAACCCGCTAACCGACTCAGGGGTTCTTACACCCTTCTGCGCCTGAAGATTGCCCCTCTGCCATACACTCATCAGACGTGTGGCAGAGGCACCTCGCCAAAGTTCTCTGCGGTTACATTAGCAGGAGATACACTCCCTGCCTGTTGCTGTTTTTGCGTGTAGTCCGGCAAGCAGCCACAAAACCGGTAAAAACGAGACTGATGAGGGCTTTCCTGCACAGGCCCTCACCCTGTATGTCTTGTAGCACCTTCCTGACCGCAAAACCTCTCCGCATTCTGCCTGAAAGATCTTGCTCCATGCGTTTCTTCTCTTTGCTGCTTCCCGCAGTCTTACGCACCAAACGCACATGTGACACGGCATCACAGCAAGATCGACAAGGTGATGCTGCGTCAACACATCGCAGCGCCTTATACCCCGCACGCCCCAAGATTGCTGTTTATGGCGCTGTGGCTTTATTAGGCATGACGCAGTCCGTTGCCATGCTGAATGTAAGCCACGCTGCCGAAAGCCCTGCGGTCAGTACGGAGCATAGCAAGGCGACACTCATCACCAGTACAGATACAACAGATGGCAGCAGCCCCCTGCATGTTGCCCTCCGTCTGCAACTCCAACCCGGCTGGCACACATACGGGCGAAACCCCGGCGATGCCGGAGAGCCGGTTACGGTAAAGGTGACAGCGCAGGGCGCGACCAGCGGCGAGAGCGACAAGGTGGCATGGCCAACGCCACATCGCATCCGTGATGCTTCGCTCATGTCCTACGCTTATACCGGGGACGTCGTATTACCCCTTACCGTCACATTAAAACCTATCAGCGAAGCACAACCCCAACCTGAAACCTCACGCCAGACCACACTGACCGCCCATGCCAACTGGCTGGTGTGCGCCAGCGTGTGTGTACCGGAAGAAGCAGACCTCAGCCTGACACTGCCTTATGCTGCCCCAACTCCGTCTGCGCAGGCTGCGTTATTTGACCACGCCGCACAAAACAGCCCCGTACCCTCCCCTTATCAGGCCAGTATTACACCGGGTGGCGTATTGCGCCTGACAGGTTCTGATCTGTCACCACAGGCCGTTAAAGACACGTGGTTCATGCCGGACCAGCCCGGCCTGATAGATCAGGCTGCTCCACAACCGCTGAAAGTTGAGGATGGGGCCCTGACCCTTAGCCTGACACGCTTGCCGGAATTTGGTGCAGACCAGGCGCTTTCCGGTATTGTGGTGTTGCAGGACGCGGCTGGCAACCAACATGCTTTGGCCCAGAACGTTACTGTTGCAAAGAATGGTTCAGATGGTACGGACACCCCCGCAACAGGCTTTTTAAAGCTGATAGCCTTTGCTTTTCTGGGCGGCCTTATTCTCAACCTTATGCCGTGTGTGTTCCCCATTCTGGCCATGAAGGCCTTGTCCGTTGCCCGTCTGGGCAAAGCAGAACGCCGCACCCAGACCATCAGCGCAGTCTGTTATACGCTGGGCGTCATGGTCACCTTTCTCGGCCTTGGCGGTTTGATGCTTGGCCTGCGGATGGCGGGCAGCACAGCCGGGTGGGGTTTTCAGTTTCAATCTCCGCTGTTTGTCACTTTGGTGACGTGGCTCCTTTTTGTCATGGCACTTAACCTACTTGGCGTATTTGAATTTCTGCCCGTAGCCGTTGGGAGTGGAACCAACCCCCACAAGCATGGCCATTTGCATGATGTCCTGACAGGTGTTCTGGCCGTTGTTGTTGCAACCCCCTGCACGGCTCCCTTCATGGGGGTTGCCATTGCGGGGGCACTCTCTGGCCCACCCGTAGCAGGGCTGGGTGTTTTTGCCGCAATGGGGCTGGGGTTGGCAGCCCCCTATCTGCTTCTTACCCTTGCGCCCGGCTTGGCGGCACGCATGCCGCGCCCCGGTGCATGGATGCAATATTTGCGGCAGTTTCTGGCTTTTCCGCTTCTGGCCTCCTGCGTATGGCTGCTTTGGGTTGCCACGCTGGAAGGCGGCGCGTTTGTCGTGCTTCTTCTGGCCAGTGGTTTGGTGCTTCTGGCTTTTTCCGCATGGCTGTATGGTGTTGCTCAGACACGCCTTATGCAGAATGGCCATACACGCGGCACAACGGCTCTCCATGGCCTTGCTTTGCTGGGTCTACTGCTGGCTCTGGCTCTTGCTCCCGCCCTGCACCATGCAGCGCCGCAGGCAAACGCCACCAATGCAGGGTCTGGCCTGCCAAAAGGGGTTGAACCGTTCACGCAAGCACGTTTTGATGCCCTGAAGGCCGAAGGCAAACCTGTTTTTGTGGATATGACCGCAGCATGGTGCATCACCTGCCTGGTTAATGAACGTGTTGCTCTTGATATTCCCAGCACACAGGACGCATTTGCCAAACAGGGCATTATCACCCTGAGAGGCGACTGGACCAATCACGACCCGGCAATCAGCGCCTTCCTCAAAGCCCGGAAACGCGATGGTGTGCCACTTTACATCTACAGCCCGGCTCATGGTCCGGAAGTGATACTTCCACAAATCCTAACCCCCGGTCTGGTGCTTCAGACCATTACGCCCTGAGTTTGCTCCCTAAACACACTGGCACGTTCACTCCACCCTTGAGGCAGAACGTGCCAGTTTTCTGCTAAATTCTGCATAGAACCACGCTACCCTCATCCCCTTGAGGGACCACCCCTCGAAAATGTTATGTTATATTATTTCTTTTCTGAATAAATTTTATTAGACTATTTGGGAGCAATAGAAAAAGACCGGAATTCCATACCGTGCCAAAGGCTTCCTCCTTCACTCCTGACACACCCTTTCTCCCCGTGTTGATCCTTGCTGCCGCACTGTCGAGCTTTGGGGCAGCCCCTGATGCTGATGCCGCAGCAGAAACCACCGATACCCAAATGGAAACACAGGATAAGGAGGCAGACGACACACGCGCCACGTCCGCGCATCCTGAATATGTAACGGTCAAAAGCCGCACAACTGCCGATGGCTCCACTGGCCATTCCCCCGGCGGTGGCCTGATGCCGCATCAGAAGGCTCCGCGGGCGCAAAGCGGCCTGACACGGGACTATATTGCCCGCCAAAGCCCAACAGAGAGCCCGGTTGCCCTTATCGCCAATTTGCCCGGTGTTATTTACTCGGCCAATGACCCGCTTGGCACGAACGATGACCAGCAAGGCCTCTCGGTACGGGGTCTGGACCAGACGGAGATAGGGTACTTATTTGAAGGGGTCCCTGCTGCTCCACCCCTTTTTCTGATGCCCTACACATCCGCTACCGCAGATACGGAAAACATCAGTTCCGTCACACTCACACAGGGGTCTTCTGATGCTGCATCGCCGCTTTATAATGCGGTTGGTGGACAATTAAGCGTGCATCTCTCCAAGCCCAAACGCACGGCTGGTGGCTTTATGGACCTCTCTTACGGCTCCTATGCCCTCAACCGTGAGTTTTTACGCCTTGATAGCGGAGAGATCGGACATACCGGCGTAACGGGGTTTGCGTCCTTTTCCTACCGTAATGCGTCCCAATGGCGTGGTGCCGGAGATAGCCCGCGTTTTCATGTTGATAGCCGTTTACTTAAGGAATGGGGCAAGGGGAATTCAGCCTCCCTCATCTTTTCCTTCAACCGGCAGAGGCAATATTATCTACGTGCTCCCACCAAAGCACAGTGGAAAGCACACGGCACGAACTTCAATTATTCCCGCACTTACACTGATGGCGATACATCCTATTATCTCTTGCAGGAAAACGCACGGGCGCAAATTTTTCTGGCAGCACCAGTCAACTTACACCTCAACCACCATCTGCAACTCTCCCTTACACCCTATTTTATTTATGTCAGCGGGTATGATGGTTTTGGAACATCCCTTGACCCAAACACCAGTTATCAAGGCAACCAACCTGCTGGACCGCTTCAGGGCGGTGTAGTTGGTGCAGATGGAAAAATCACTGCCGTTGCGACCGACACATTCAAACAGGCCCATTCAGGAATCACCGCGTCTCTCGAGTGGAAAGCGGGGCGAAACAGCCTGACAGCAGGCACATGGTATTCTTATTACGATTTTTCAAACCCGTCCCGCTATGCTACCGTGTACGCCAATGGCGGGGCTTCCAATATGCTGGGGCACCACCCCATTCTCACGGCATCAGGGGAGCCTTTGTCATCCTATAACTCTCACCTCGTGCAGCAGGTGAATGCACTTTTTGTGCAGGACAGTTTTAAAGCACTTTCCAATAAATTAACGGTATCAGCCGCCTTCCGGGCCATCATGGTCACACGCACCATTAGCAACGCCCTTCCCGGCGCACGCTACAGAAACGGGTCCAGCTATTTTTCACCCCAACCACAAGTTTCTGCCAGTTATGACATAACTCCGCATGATCAACTTTTCATCAATGGCACAACCGGCTTTCGTGCTCCTTCCGGTATTTCAAACTATAATGACCGCTTCAGCGTTGCGACCGGCAAGCAAAACCGCAATGCCACCAGTGACACGCGGCCAGAATATTCCATTGGGGAAGAACTAGGCTACCGCCACACAGGGGCCATCAACCTTTCTGCTTCAGTGTTTAATTACAATTTCACTAACCGCCAAATCAGCACAACCAGCACCCTAAATGGGGCGCAGGTTTCAGAATCCATTAACGGAGGTGGCCAGACCGCACGCGGCGCACA
The DNA here is from genome assembly GCF_052102375.1 of Acetobacter sp. Classification (GTDB taxonomy): domain Bacteria; phylum Pseudomonadota; class Alphaproteobacteria; order Acetobacterales; family Acetobacteraceae; genus Acetobacter. The sequence continues at coordinate 55,665 of NZ_JBQDXI010000018.1, read as the reverse complement.
ACTGGAAATCAGTCTGAAACGTTGGCACCATTTCAGCCCTTATCTGTCCGGGCAGTATATCCACGCGACCATTGATAATAATTTGAAATCAGGAGACGACTACCTGCCCACACGCGGTAAAAAAGCCATCCGTACGCCCACGCTCTCCGGCAGCATCGGCCTGTCTTATGATGATGAGCATTTTTTCGGCATGGCGACGGTTAACTATGTCGGCCCAACCTATTCAACCTTCATGAACGATGAGCGTATTCCCGGTTTTACAACAGCCAACCTCAGCATGGGCTACCGGCTTAAAAAGGTTGGCTTTGCCAAGTCTCCGCAAATTCAGTTGAACCTGATGAATCTGGGTCAGCCGGGTTATCTGTCCGGGGTCAATAGCGTGTCTTTTAACGCCAAACCCACAACAGGTGTTTATGGCACGCGCATAGCCGGGCGGGCCCCCTCCTACTTTGTGGGCGGTGGGTTTGCTGGCATAGTCTCCCTCTCCACTGGCTTTTAACGGGCAACTGCCAATCCGTTTTGCACAGGCATAAACAGGGCATACACCCTGTTATACGGGCTTGAATGCTGGACATACGGGCCAAGGGCGCATATCCCAAAGCTATGCTTTTCTTCCCTGCACGGCTGCGTCCGGCAGCCCTTCAGCCGGTAGCCCAATCATGACCCATTCTGACGCACCCCATCTTGTTCTGGTTGATGGCAGCGGGTTTATTTTCCGCGCCTTCCACGCCCTGCCCCCCATGACCAGCCCGGATGGCGTGCCGGTTAATGCCGTGTACGGGTTTACCAACATGCTGGCCCGTATGCTGCGTGAGCATGTGGGCACCCATTTGGCCGTGATTTTTGATGCCGGACGCCACACCTTCCGTTCAGACATCTACCCGCAATACAAGGCACACCGACCTGAACCGCCAGAAGACCTGCGCCCTCAGTTCTCGCTTATTCGGGACGCAACACGGGCCTTCAATGTCGCCAGCGTGGAACTGGCAGGCTGGGAAGCTGATGACCTGATTGCCTCTTACGCCCGCGCCGTGCGGGAGGTAGGCGGCACCTGCACCATTGTCTCATCCGACAAGGACCTGATGCAGCTTATTGGCCCCGGCGTCTGTATGCTGGACCCTATAAAGCAAACACCTATCAGCCTGCCTGAGGTTGAAAAGAAGTTTGGCGTCCTGCCAGAAAAAGTGGTGGAAGTGCAGGCCCTTATGGGAGACCCCACGGATAACGTACCGGGTGTCCCAGGCATTGGCCCCAAAACGGCGTCTGCCCTGATTAACGAATTCGGCACACTTGAAGCTGTGTTGGCCGCCGCACCGGACATGAAGAAGTCCAAACGGCGCGACATGCTGATTGAACATGCGGATGCCGCCCGTATTTCACGCCAACTGGTTGAACTGGCGTGTGATGTCCCCCTCCCCGTGTCCATTGCTGATCTGGCTGTGCGCGAGATGGACAAACTGACACTGGCTGACTGGCTGGAAAGTATGGGCTTCCGGTCTGTCCTGACACGTCTGGGCGTGGGGCATCCGTCCGGTGCGCATGCTCACCGTGCTGCCCGGGCCGCAGCCCATGCCTCCATTACCGGCGCGGCTGCTGAAGCAACGCCTGCCACCCCAGATCAGGACGCCCTGACCAAAGCGGCACTTGCAGCACCCTACGGTGTATATGAGACCGTGCGCACGGCGCATGACCTGCAAAAATGGGTAAGTGCTGCACAGGAAGCCAGTGTCTGCGCTGTGGACACAGAAACCGATGGACTAGACCCGCTGAGCGCCAATATGGTCGGCCTCTCTCTGGCCACTGCACCGGGCAAGGCCTGTTATGTTCCGCTGCGCCATGAGGGAACTTTAGAAGAACCCGCAGGTGAACAACTGAGTGTGCAGGCGGCTCTGGACATTATCTGCCCTCTCCTGACGGATGACACCACGCTCAAGGTTTTTCAAAACGCCAAGTTTGATCTTCTGGTCTTTGATCATGCAGGCCTTGATTATACCACCATAACAGCGGTGGATGACACCATGCTGATGTCCTATGCCCAGTCCGCCGGGCTGCATGGGCAGGGTATGGATGAACTCTCCACCCGGCATCTGGGCCATACCCCCATCAGTTATGATACGGTTACAGGCACAGGCCGCAATCGTATTCCGTTTGCACTGGTACCTGTCAAACGCGCCACAGACTACGCGGCGGAAGATGCAGACGTCACACTCCGGCTATGGCATGTGCTGCGCCCTACCCTGCGCACCAACAAAGCCCTTGCGCTTTATGAACAAATAGAGCGCCCGCTTTCACCTGTTCTGGCTGGCATGGAAAAAGCGGGCATTGCCGTTGACCGCGCAGAACTTGGTCGCCTGTCAAAAGATTTTGAAACCCGCATGGCGGTTATGGAAAAAGAGATCCATGCTGCCGCAGGCCGGGACTTCAATGTAGCCTCCCCCCGGCAACTCGGGGAAATTCTGTTTGATGAAATGGGGCTACAGGGTGGAAAACGCGGCAAGGCAGGCGCTTGGGGGACAGATTCCTCCGTGCTGCAAGACCTTGCTGACCAAGGGCATGAACTCCCGGAAAAAGTTCTGGCATGGCGGCAGCTTGCAAAGCTGAAAAGCACTTACACAGACGCCCTATTACGCCAAACCACAATGGAAGACCGGGTACACACCTCTTTCCAGATGGCTATTACCACAACAGGCCGCCTGTCTTCCAATGACCCTAACCTTCAGAATATCCCCATCCGCACGGAAGAAGGCAGCCGTATCCGGCAGACCTTTATTGCCCCCAAGGGTAAAAAGCTGATCTCTGCTGACTATTCACAAATCGAACTCCGGCTGCTGGCTGCGGTTGCCAATATTCCGGCCCTACGGGAGGCGTTTGAACTCAAACAGGACATTCACGCCCGCACGGCATCAGAAGTTTTCGGTGTTCCGCTGGAGGGGATGGACAGTCTGACGCGCCGGCGGGCCAAGGCCATTAACTTTGGTATTATTTATGGCATTTCCGCTTTTGGTCTTGCTCGCCAGCTCGGCATCCCTGCCGGAGAAGCACGCTCCTACATTGATGCCTATTTTGCACGTTATCCGGAAATTCGAGACTATATGGAGCGTATGCGTGAAGAAGCACGCGCGCAGGGTTACGTTCTCACACCCTTCGGGCGACGGTGCTACGTACCCGGCATTCAGGAAAAAAGTGCCGTAAGGCGGCAATATGCTGAACGACAGGCCATTAACGCTCCCTTGCAGGGCGGGGCTGCGGATATCATCAAACGCGCCATGGTCAGGCTGCCCCATGCCTTGGCAGAAGCTGGCTTCTCTGCCCGCATGCTCCTGCAAGTGCATGACGAACTTCTGTTTGAAGCTGATGAGGCGGAAGCCGAGGCCGTAGCACAGCTTGTAAAAACCGTTATGGAATCTGCGGCAGAACTCTCTGTGCCGCTGGTAGTAGAAACTGGCATTGGCAACAACTGGGCAGAGGCACACTGAACATGACCCCAACAGGCAAACGTATTCTCTTGACCGCCACAGCCATTTTGGCAGCAGGTGGTCTTGCAACCTATGTGGGCACAACCCTTGCCCTGCATCACACCATTAGCCTCAACACCTATGGGAATGAGGTTGGAGGCGCTTTTCGCCTGATGGATGCCACAACCGGCACCATGACAGACCAGACCTTTCTTGGGCGTTGGATGCTGGTGCTGTTTGGTGCAACCCACTGCACGCAGGATGCGTGCGAGCCAGCCCTGCGTGCAATGTCAGACGCGCTGGACAAAGTGGACCCCAGCAAACGCAAGGCTGTTATTATTTTTGTAAGCCTGGACCCAGACCGGGATGATGCTGAACGCCTGCACCAATACGCCGCGACCCTTGGCCCACGCATTGTGGCCGGTACCGCAGCGCCGCAGGCTTTGGCGGACCTTGCAAAAGAATACCATGCACCAATTGAAAAAGTTGCTGATCCTGAATGGTCTTATACCATGCGCATGTCACCCAGCTTTGTGGTGATGAACCCTGACACGCGGTACAAAGGTATGATTAGCGCAAACCAGAGCGCAGAGGCGATGGAACAGCAACTTCAAACACTCATGAGCAAGCCCGACTAAACACTTTGATACAGGGAGACGTGCAAACTCATGCCGGAAACTCCGTCTGACCTCTTTGCTGTCACTGGTTTTGTTCCCGCGCTCCGCGCAGGGGGCTGGACGCGGGTTTGCGTGCAGGGCAAGACCCTCTCCCCCGGACCTGTCCCTGCCTATAGCGGGCAACCCTTAGACGAGTTTGATCTGGGCCTGACGCTTTACAACGCCCACAGGTCTGGGCAGGACAATATGGTCAGCCTTCCCCACACCGGGCTGATGCTGTTTACGCTCCATAATGCACGTTTTGTCATAAATCCTGGCCTTGATGGCATGATTATAGACCAGCATGACCGGGTGGTAAGCGAACCCTCCTGCTTCTGCCAGCACGATATCTATCGCCATACGCACAAACTGCCCGATATGCCTGTGCATGAAGAACTGGATGAAGTTTTTATCGGGTTTGATAATGCCTTCCGGAATTACTACCACTGGCTTTTATATGGTATTTCCAAAACACAACTAGCCAATACGCTCCTGCCCTCCTCCGTTACACTTGCCATGCCTGAGCAAGGCTTGACGTTTGCCCGGCGGAACCCTGCTTATTCCCCTGATATTTTTGAAAAATCTCTTACACTGTCAGGCCTCTCTGACCGGGTAACTTATTTGGGCGAAGGCTTGCACCGGGCACGCACACTCCATTTCTTCTGGCATTCTCCGACAATGCCAGAACTGTACCTGAACCTTAACGAACCTTATGCCCTATTTGATGGCATGAAGGCTGCGCCACAACGGGACCTTCCAAAACGTATTTATATTTCGCGTGAAGGCGGGCATGACAGGCGCATTACACCAGAAGAACAGGCACAGATAGACCCGGTTTTGAAAGCAAACGGTTTTGAAAAAGTTTTTCTGGAAGATCTTGATTTTGAAATCCAGACTGCCCTTTTCAGTCAGGCCGAGGCCATTATCGCGCCCCATGGCGCGGGGCTGGCCAATCTGGTTTTTGTACAACCGGGCGTTAAACTGATAGAACTCAACAGACAGTTGGACGGCCAGCCCCATTTACGAAACTGTTTTTACCTGATTGCTGAAAAACGCCGTGCCCGATATTGCGTCTTTAACCTGCACACAGAAACCCTTACTTCTGCCAAACTACAAAATGCCCTCGACAACCTGGAAGCCGCACCGGTTCCCGCACTTCCACCGGCAGCGCAGGAGGGTGCCTAATGCTTTCTCCTGAAGACCTTACACTTCTGGTAACACGTTTTGCAGCACGCGCAGCGGCCCATGACGTGTCCGGGGAGATTGCTCTGGAAAACCTGGAGGACCTGAAAGCCGCCGGGCTGCTGTCCCTGACTGTTTCTCCTACCTATGGTGGCGGTGGGAAAAATCTGCGCGATATACTGCCACTTCTCGAACACGTGGCACAAGGCGATCCCTCCACCGCTCTTATTCTCGCTATGCAGTGCCTGCATCATCATGACATTGCAACTTCCAGACAATGGCCTGAAGCCACCCGTGAGATGGTCTCTACTGCGGCGGTTCGGGACGGTGCATTGCTTAATGCTCTCCGGGTTGAACCTGAGCTCGGCACCCCCTCCCGTGGCGGTATACCTGCCACCAAGCTTACTCAGAAAAATGGGCAGTGGGTTTTAAATGGGTGTAAAATTTACTCTACGGGCTCCACTGCGCTCCGTTGGGGGCTTGTCTGGGCCGCAACGGATGAAGCCGAACCACGCGTAGGGCATGTCCTTGTACCGCTGGATGCACCCGGCATACGCCTGGAGCCAACATGGGACCAAATGGGTATGCGGGCCACCGCCAGCCATACAGTCCATTTCGAAAATGTTGTTATTGCAGAAAACTATATTGTCGATATCCGTTCACCATCTGACTGGAAAAAGCAGGGCACGGACACCATCATGTGGCACGCACTCTGCATTGCCAGCCTCTATAATGGTGTTGCGCTGAGTGCGAAAAACTGGCTGGTCGATTTCCTGCATGAGCGCAAACCAGCAAACCTTGGGGCGTCTCTGGCAACACTTCCCCGCTTCCATATACTGATGGGAGAAATTGAAGGGCTCCTTATGAGCAATCGCGCGCTGATAGCAAACTGGCTGCAAAGCTATGAGGCTGGGCAAGCTACTCCTACCGATGCCAATCTTGTCAAACATCTGGTCACTGAAAACGCTATTAGCAGCGTGCAGAAAGCTGTTGCTGCCATTGGCAATCCGGCCCTCAGCCGCGCCAACCCGCTTGAGCGGCATTTGCGCAATGTTCTCTGCGCTCGCATTCACACACCGCAGGCAGACACCGCTCTAGCCATGGCTGGCAAAAAAGTTTTAGGCGTTTAATGGTCTTTTTTTTAAATAAGATTTCCTGTGCATGTTCTCTGCCGTCTCTGGCAGCATTTTGCCTTGTGCTTGGCAGCGCACCTGCACAGGCTCAAACATCCGTCAGCACCCCGGCCTCCGCACATGCAGGAGGTGCATTACGCCTGACCGGACAAAGTTCGGGCGGTACGCTGGACCCTCAAGTGGCCTATATGGCCCTGACCAAGCAACTCGAATTACCTGTGTATGACACACTCCTTTCCTACCCCAAATTTTCAGGAGCGGGTGCTGTACCAGTCGTGGCCAATCTGGTCGAAGCCATTCCCCTTCCGGAAGACGGTGCCCTGACATACCGCTTCACACTCCGTCAGGGCATTCATTTTTCCAACGGGCACGTGCTGGGCGTTGATGATGTTGCTGCATCGTTCAGGCGTTTATTCAAAGTAGGAAGCCCCACGGCTGGCCCGTATTACAGTCATATTGTTGGCGCAGAGGCCTGCCTCAAAAAGCCGGAAACCTGTACGCTCGAAGGTGGTATTGAAACAAATGCCGCAACCCACAGCATAGTTTTTCATCTCAGCACACCAGACCCGGAATTTCTTGCTCATCTGGCATGGGTTCATTCCACCATTCTACCCGCCAATACGCCTGCTCATGATATGGGTAATACAGCGCCTCCCGGCACAGGCCCCTACCGTATCACCGGCTACGACCCCACACGCTACATTCTGCTTGAACGCAATCCCTATTTTCAAGAATGGTCACACACCACCCAACCTGCGGGCTACCCTGATACACTCCACATGACGTTCGGGCTGGATCAGGAAGCAGAAGTGACGGCTGTAGAAAACGGTCAGTTTGACTGGATGTATGAAGACGTACCGCTCGACCGTTTGGGCGAGGTTGGCTCCCGCTATCCGCAGCAGGTACAAATTTACACGCAACTGCTCTATTATTATGCGGCACTCAACACCACGTTGCCGCCTTTCAACTCCCTGAAAGTACGACAAGCCCTCAACTATGCCGTAAACCGTCATGCCATGGTCATTTACCACGGCGGACCGGCCATAGCTCTTCCACTCTGCCAGCTTCTGCCCAAAGGCTCTCCGGGGTACGAACCCTCCTGCGCTTACACCAAAGGTGCTTCTGCGGAGCACCCGGCAGACCAGTGGCGTGCCCCTGACCTCGCCAAAGCTCGCCAGCTTGTGCAGGAGAGCGGCACTGCGGGGCAGAAAATAACACTCGTTGCCCCGCTGGATGGACGGTACGGCGCCATGGCGCTGGAACTACGCAGCACGCTTGCACAACTGGGGTATGACGCCACAGTCCGCAGCATGACCCAGGCCGTGCAGTTCCCCTATATTCAGAACAGTGACAACCACGTGCAACTGGCCCTGACCGGCTGGCAGGCAGACTATCCTTCCGCCGATTCTTTTCTGCATACCCTTTATTCGTGCGATAGCATCCATCCGCACTCCGATAACTCGCTCAACGTGTCAGCCTTCTGCCAGCAGGGTATTGAGCAACTCATGCATCAGGCGACAACACGTGCCATAACGGACCCAGCAGCCAGCCTACAGCTCTGGGCGGGAGTGGACAGAGCCCTTATGGCACAGGCTCCATCAGTTCCTTTGGTACAAATACGACGCGTTACCCTGTTGTCAAAACGTGTGCGTAACGTCATCGTAACACTCAATGATGAAATTCTCCTCTCTCAACTCCAGATCCAATGACCGCTAAGCCCCTTTCCGCAGGACCGTGGCAGCAGGCATGGCGTGCCATTTTGCGCAACCCGTCAGCCCTTGTCGCTCTGGCTGTATTGGCCTTCATGGTGCTGGCCAGCCTGCTTGCCCCGGTTTACGCACACCACATTGCCAAGGTTGACCCCTTCACTTCCAACGTAGCGGGAAGCATTCTGGTCAACGGGCAAGCCGTTGACATCATGCAGCCTAACGATAACCCGCTGCATCTGGGTCTCAGCCCTATCGGGCCGACAGGTCACGCGGCTTATCTGCTGGGGGCTGACAGTCAGGGGCGAGATGTTGCTGCCCGCCTTTTATACGGGGGGCGGAACTCACTGCTCATTTCAGCCAGTGCGGCTGTCATCTGCCTTGTTCTGGCGGCCATAGCAGGCATAGCCGCAGGTTTTTTTGGCGGTCTTGTTGATAGTATCCTGTCCCGCATGATGGACATTATGTGGGCTGTGCCTGTCTATCTGTTTGCAATTTCGCTCTCCATCGTTACGGTCAGTCAGGGACTGCATATCGGCCCCTTCGTGATTGAAGCGGATAATCTGCTTATTCCCATTGTCATTATTGCGCTGGTTTATGTGCCCTATGCTGCACGGCCTATCCGGGGGCGTGTGCTGGCCTTGCGGCAGGCAGAGTTTGTTACGGCCTCACGCTGTCTGGGTGTGCCGCAATGGCGTATTGTGCTCTATGATATTCTGCCCAATGTCATGACAACGCTGGTTGTGATGGGCCCTTTGCTGATGGCCCTTGCCCTGCTGGCGGAAAGCGCTTTGTCCTTTTTGTCCATAGGCGTGCAGGCCCCCGCGGCATCGTGGGGCACCATCATTCAGGACGGTGAAGGCTTGATCTATACTCGCCCCATGGTTGCCATCGCACCCGGTCTGGCCATTGTTATTGTGGTTCTGGCCCTTAACATTCTAGGCGATGGCCTGCGGGACGCGCTGGATGTGCGGGACGCCGCCCGCCGGTCTCCTTAAGAAAGGGGAGTTTTTATGATCATGCCCCTTCTCCGTCGGCTTGGGCAAACGGCATTTGTGCTGTTTGGTATCTCAGCACTCGTGTTTCTGGTGTTTTTTGCCACACCGGGTGCAGACCCCACAGCCCGTATTGCCGGACGCAACGCCTCCCCCCAAACCATGGAAAAAGTGCGTAAGGAATACGGTTTTGACCGCCCCTTACCGGTGCAATACGCCACCATGATGAAAAAGCTGTTCATCACGCAGGACCTCGCCTCCTACGTTGACCGTGGTGAACTTGTCGTACCTGAAATTATCCGTGCGGCACCGGTTACAGTCTCTCTAGTTGGCGGTGCGGCACTTATCTGGATTGCCTTGTCCATTACCATGGGCACCATAGCCGCCGCCCTGAAAGGCACATGGATAGACCGAAGCCTGATGATGATAGGGCTTGTCGGCATTTCCATACCTGTGTTCTGGCTGGGGCAGGTTACCAACCTGATAACGCAAAGCCGCTACCACGACACATGGCTTTTCTCCTGGGTGCCGGGGCTAGGATATGTGCCCCTGACAGAAAACCCATGGGGATGGTTCAAAGCGCTCATCATTCCATGGTGTGTGCTGGCTGTCATGTTTATTGGCATCTACAGCCGGGTGCTCCGGGCTGACCTTGTTGCTCTTGCGGGGGAAGACTTCATGCGCACAGCCCGCGCAAAAGGCCTTTCACCCACCCGCGTGCTGCTGCGCCACGGGCTGCGCACCTCCATGGTTACCTTTGTCTCCCTCTTCGGGTTAGACTTCGCTCAGCTTGTTGGCGGTGGAGCCCTGTTGACAGAGGTTGTATTTGGCCTGCCGGGTGTTGGGCGGCTCACCTATCAGGCTCTGACCAATCTTGATCTGCCGCTCATTATGGCCACTGTCATGTATTCTGCCGTATTTGTCGTATTGGCCAACGCAGTAGTGGATATTCTCTATCTCTTTCTTGACCCCCGAGTGCGTGATGCCCGTTAACCCCCCTGCCCCGGCACTTGACCCAACGCCGCTGCTCGAAGTCCGTAACTTCAGCGTTAGCGTGCAGTCCCGCGGCACACGGTTGCCATTAGTCGAAAACGTGTCCTTTACCATTGGCGCGCAGGATATTGTTGGGCTGGTTGGTGAGTCAGGCTCTGGCAAATCCGTAACCGCAATGGCTCTCATGGGGCTGATTGACAGCCCCGGCGTTAGCATAACTGGCTCAGCCCGTTTTAAAGGGCAGGAACTGGTAGGTCTGCCAAACCGCCAGATGCGCCGCCTGCGCGGGCGGGAAATTGCCATGATTTTCCAAGACCCCATGACGGCCTTTACACCCGTTTATACAGTAGGCTGGCAGATTGATGAGCAGATACGCGCCCACGAGCGCCTGTCCCGCAAACAGGCACGCGCCCGCACCGTAGAGCTTCTGTCCGAGATGGGTGTGCCAGATCCTGCCCGTATGGCAGACCGTTACCCACACCAGCTTTCCGGTGGCCTCCGCCAACGCGCCATGATTGCCATGGCCCTCTCCTGTAACCCCTCCCTCTTGATTGCGGACGAGCCCACAACAGCGTTGGATGTCACAGTACAGGCGCAAATTCTTGATCTGATACGGGGCCTACGTTCCCGCTATGGTTCATCCGTCTTGTTCATTACGCATGATATGGGCGTTGTGGCCGAAACCTGTGATGCCACGTTGGTTCTCTATTCTGGACGAATTGCAGAAACAGGGCGGACTGAGGCCCTTTTTGCACAGCCAAGCCACCCTTATACCGCCGCCTTACTTGCCTCCATCCCGCCTTTGGATGGCGTGCGCCCTGCCCGACTACCAGCCATTGCGGGGACACCACCCGCACCACAGGACCGCCCTCCGGGCTGTGCCTTTGGGCCACGTTGCGCGTTTGTGCATGCGGCTTGCCGGGCAAATCCACCGCCTCCCCTCATCAACACAGGCTTGCATCATCAGGCCGCCTGCCTGTTGCCCGCAGAAAGCTATGCGTTCCCGCTGCACCTACCGGAAGCACGCCCCCTGTCATGAGCACTTTGCCAATGCCTCATACTCATCCGTTACTGGAGGTCACGAACCTCCACAAAACCTATGCCTTGCCGCGTGGGCAAAAACTGAAGGCGGTTGATGGTATTTCCCTGACAGTCCATCGTGGAGAAGTGCTCGGTCTGGTTGGAGAGTCAGGGTGCGGCAAATCCACTCTGGGCCGCTGCCTCCTACGCCTGCTGGATGTTTCTTCCGGCCAGATTAAGTTTGATGGTCAGGACATTACGCACCTTTCCGACCGCGCACTCCGCCCCTTCCGCCCGCGTATGCAAATGGTGTTTCAAGACTCATACGCCTCGCTCAACCCGCGCCGCCGTATTGGCGACCTTTTAGTTGACCCACTGCGTGTACATCCCGCACCAGATGGCAGCACACGGACGGCACCCACCATACGCGCCCGCCTGCTGGAGCTGATGGAACTTGTCAGCCTGCCCGCAACGGCTCTGGACCGCTACGCGCATGAATTCTCCGGTGGGCAGAGGCAGCGGATCAACATTGCGCGTGCTCTAGCCCTTTCTCCACAGTTAATTGTTGCTGATGAGCCCGTTTCTGCACTGGATGTTTCCGTACAGGCTCAGATCGTTAATCTGTTTTCCGACCTTCAGGCGCAACTGGGCCTGACCTATGTTTTTGTCGCTCATGATCTGGCAGTTGTCCGTCAGATCTCTACACGTGTTGCGGTCATGTATCTTGGCGCAATTGTGGAACTGGGCGAAACAGATACCGTGCTACACCAACCGGCACACCCTTATACCTTTGCGCTTATGCAGGCGGTCCCACGCCCGCAGGTTGGTACTGTACGCCCACCACCGCTTGGAGGGGATATTCCCAGCCCTGTTTCACGCCCTGCAGGGTGCCGTTTCCATACGCGCTGCCCGGCTGTGCAACAACGCTGCCGCCAAGAAGAACCCAGCTTACGCCCGCTGACAGCCATGCGGTCCGTTGCCTGTCATTTTCCGCTGACAACATAGCTAAGAGACTCTTACTCAGTCAGGTTTCTACAGGGTAGAGACCTTCTCTGATCCTAAGATTGAAACAAAAATAGCTTCACTTGCGTAAAGTGAAGCCATTTTCCAAATATGCTTTAATAAAACAGCTTTATCAGCACATAGCTGGCCATAGCGGCAGGCAGGCAGCCGCAAACCATTAAGCCTGCTTTGTGTTCTGGCTTCCTGCTATTCTCGTAATTTTTAGCGTTTCTGAATGATAATATTTCCACATCATTCAAAAAACACTGAAACTATATGAAAGCATATTTTTATATGAAAACGGCCCACTGAATAAATCCAGCAGGCCGTTGTTACACCACAGTAATTTTTGCCTTTAAGCTGTGATTGCTTTCTTTAAGCTGTCCTTCAACATTGCTGTGATGTGCTCTGCCACTTTCGGAGAGACCTCACGGTTTTCAATGGTTTTAACCGTGCTGTTCTCCAGCGTCACAACAACATCGAGAGGTCGGATGCCAATATGGTCATTCACCGTATTAACAAGGCAGATGCGATAATCGCCCTTAAGTGCTCTTGGAAAGCCTGACTTAAACGTAATATCGGCCTCAAACCCGACACACAGAGGAGCATCGGAGAAGACACCGCTTACGTCACTCCGCACAGCACGCTCAGTGCCGAAGAAGAAAATCTCGTCTTCTGCTTCAGCAACGCAGGCCACAAAAAGCTGACCTGCGGCACGTAGATTATGCAAGAAGGCCCAGCCCCTCAGATACAGGCTAGTTTTATTAACTTCACGCGGCGGGTTCCCAATCAGACCCGTGCATTCATCAATATAATACTCAAGGTCCCCACCCTGGTAGACTTCCAGTGCGCGTTTACCTGCCTGCATCAGCTTCACACCGCGCAGCTGACCATCTTGATGTGCAATGCGGCGGAAGTCAGACATGACACGCAGGTTCGAAACCTTACTTTGCAGAATTTCAACAATCTTGCCGCCATCTACCTTAATCTGGAACGGCGTCAGGGCAAAACTGCCACGACCATTGATAACATTGATAAGACCAACGCGGAACGTGCCTTCACACCATTTACCACGCAGCGCAACTTGTCCGGCAAACCCGGAACGGCGGGGTGCATCCGGGTAAATGCTCAGCACGTCCGGGCGGGACTCACGAATGCAGGGCAGGAAAATAACCGGTTGGTCATTACCGCCAATCAGGACGGTATAAAGGTTACCAGACGCACTGACGCGCGGAACCATGTGCCAGCCACGAATATGGAATTCGTATGCCTCATTAAAGTCTGACAACTCGCTTTCAGCGAACACGTGATGGCAGATGTCGTCGATATAATATTCGGCATCCTGAATGGCAAACCAGTCGGAAACTGGCTCAGGCAGTTCCACCGCCACGTCACGCACGGTTGGCGGGTCAAAGATGTGGCGTGGTGGGGCCTGATGACGCCATGAAGCATGCGGCAGCAAATGTACCTGGCCAGCGTCAATCTGCATTTCAGAGAAACCAAGGCGCGTGTAAGGCGCTGCTTCTTTGTAAATTTCAAAAAGCTGCTGGCCGTAAGCCTGACCATCCGTCCAGAGTTCTGGGGTGATATTGCTCATCATCTTGCGGCGGAGAGGCTCTGAGGCAAGCAGAAGCTCCAGACGCGCCAGCACAACAGAAGGGCTATTGATGGGCACTTTAAAGCCGTTGACGCCATCTTCAACACGGTCATGCAAAGCACCCACATCTGTCACAATGGGCAGAAGACCATTCTGCCATGCTTCAGACAGAGAAATACAATATGTTTCCGGCCAGATGCTCAAGTTGAGCGCAACGTCTGCCACTTTCAGGGCATCTATGTCGCCCATGGAATACTGGCCATGCACGGTCACATTCGGACGGTTAAGATCCGCCAGAACCTGCTTGTACTCTGGATGCACAGCCCCGAAAATATGGAACTGGAAGTGATCCGGATGAGCAATCTCAATCAGGTTGAGAATGGTGTCTGCCCCCTTGGTACGCAGGAAGTTGCCAACAATGGCAACCCCAAGCTTACGACCATCCAGCGGAGCATAGTCTTTCCGTGCAACTGGCAGGGTGCTCTCCGGAGAAGGAATACCCATGATGGCGCATTTCTTCTCTTTTACAATCGGATAGATCTCGCTGATCAGATTGTAAGAATGTTCGGTGCCGAACAGAAGCGCATCAACAGAGTGGAGCATGAGAGCCACAAATGCGCGACGCGTCTGCTCTCCACCATACTCCACATTTTCAGCGTTTCTCAGGATGATGTCATAAGCAACAACTGACTTCACCAGATCTTCGTCATAACGGAAGCTCTGATCCAGCAGGTTATACCGTGAAGAAATCAGCCAGAAATCATGCGCTGAAAAAACAACCCCTGCCCCGCAAGCTTTGGCAATAATAGGCAGAGAAAGCGCGTGATGGCCGAGATGCTGGAAATGCACCACATCCATGTTGTAGTGGCTGATGACGTTTGAAAAGGCCATTTCTTCAGGCCCATCGCACATGGCATCTGTCCAGCCGACTTCTGGCACATCAAAGCGTTCGACCTCTTCGCCATCGGCGGTCAACAGGCGGCAATGGTTACCGCGACGCAACCAGTAATAGAAATCGACCTCACGGCCAAGCAGGTTGCACAGCGTTTCCTGATAAACTTCAACACCGCCCCAAGCAGCTTCATATTTTGTAGAGTGTGTGCACATCAACACACGCAGGCGGCGTTTGGCATCAACCGGTGCAGGCGCAGCACGACGACCAAAGTCAGCGCCTGTAATGTCCATCATCCTGCGCATGCGGTGTTCGTACAGATGTTTTTCCTGCACGGATTTTTTAGCAGCCTGTGCTGCACGACGACGCAATGACGGATTATTCAGAAAGCCATCAATGGCCGCAATAACACCCCCTACATGCCGCGCAAGCGCAACACCTTTGACATCATCAAAGTATTTGCTGTCCATAGCTTCGGGCGCTTCAATAACCTGTGCTGTGCCAGCAAGACCCAGCTCATAGAAACGCGGGCCAGGCGCTGTGGCCTGACTGGTATCACCATGGCTGGCGTAATCACGGAACATTGTGAGCGTGACAGCACTGGCGTTGGCAAAATCCACAAAGGCTTCATGGCTGACGGGGCGTTGAATAGCCAGTTCCGCCAAATCTGACGGCAGAGGCGGCAGATATTCGTTGCCCGGGCAAATAAGCTTCAGGCGTGCTTGCGGGAAAGCCGCAATAACGTGGCGGAGCGTCTCCACGCGGTTAGGCCACATCGTTCCCGCGAAGAAAATGTCGTAATCCAACTCTTCCAGAGTTTTGATTTTACGATCATGCAGGGAAGGAGATGCCGCCAGAGGCAGATAATGGCCTTTATGCCCGTAAGCATCTGCACAAGAAGGATCGTTTGTGAAAACGTAATCAAAAAGGCCAGCATTTGCAGCGTTGAAGTCCTTCATGAAAGGGTCTTCAAACGTCCACAGAATCATGGTTTTAAAAGCAGGACGCATACGCTGTAGCAGCGGCACATTGATACGCTGCGCATCAATACAGATCAGGGTTTGATGCTCGCCTTTGGCGGCTAGTTCACCCAGATCATGGTTATCGGCCACAACAACCTGATCATCCCCCAAAATAGCGCGCGCAGCACGCTCTACTGCCAATGTAAGGTAAGAGTTGGGGTTATGCGTATAATTTGTGTTGTAAATTATGGCCATTTGATTTTCTGCTGCCTTCTAAACCCTATTGTGCGCCATGTTCGGGCACGGAATGAATCATAATGTGCCAGTCACAAAACAACTGGCATGACATTACGTCAGTACTGATCACGATGCATGACGATACTTAACAGGGATGCCATGCTGACCCCTTAGGTGCTGCCAGAATGCTTTGTATTGTCTTAATATACGCCTCGGGCTGATTTTCCTGAGCAATACGGCGCAACTCGTTTTGTTGTACCCTCTCCCACAAATCCTGATCCTGATAGAGGTTAAGGATAGCATCCGCAAAGGCGACCGCATGCCCGGTTTCTGCTGCCAGAATATCCTGACCGCTCTGCCATCCCACCTGCTCACACAAAATGCTGGAGGCTACAATCGGTACCCCATGTGCCGCTGCCTCATGCAGCTTGTAAGGGATACCGCCAGCAAAGCGGGTTGGGGCCACAAAAACCCTGTGAGTATTATAGTACGGCGTCACACTGCCGACCCGACCGACAACATCGACGCGTGGATGCGGCAGAAGTTTTTTCAAATCAATCTCAGGATTTACAAATCCACAGATCCTGAATTTGACTGTGTCTGGCAACTTACCGTCCAGCAACGGCAAGACTTCATTGGTAAACCAGATCAGAGAGTCAAGGTTTGGTGAATCCCTATCGTGCACGGCCCCAACAAACAGCAGGTCTTTGCGGGATGCGTAATCTGGAGTTGCGGTATGCGGCTGCTGAAGGTGCCCCAAGACAGTGACATCTTCCATTCCAAGACGGCGCAGTGTGGCGGCGTCTCGCTCGTTCACAGCAACAAATTTGCGTGCCACACCTGCTGCGCGAAACTCTTTCTGGAGCAATTCCTCTAATGTGTGCTGCGGTTGCTCACCACTCAGTGCCCATTTTTGCAATTCACGCCCGGCGGCCACAGCTTCCGTGTCCAACACCACTGAACATCCGGCCAATGCCCCGACGCACTCAGACAGAATAGGGGCCAGACGCTCAGCATTATGGGTCCGGGCCATCCAGATCACATCATAGTAGCCAGCACGCGACTTCAGGAAGGCGGCCAGATCTTCCAGCCCCTTATTCCACATCACCTCCGCACGGTCCGGGAAGCCGGTATAGGTGTCTTCAATAACCCCCATAGGACGGAAAACCGGGTAAACGGTTACATGGCACCCAAGGCAGTTGACCATTGCGGTGATGATGTCATTGGAGCGGGTAAAGCCTGAACCCAAATGACGGAACGGCAAAAAATCTTCAATTACCAGCACGCGCTTGATAGCGGGATACGCAGACCGGGCATGGACTATCTGGTTAGCCTGCCGCACCGGGCGGTTTTCCAGATAAGCGCGGTTCTTCTCAATAAATTTCTGCTGGTTCATTAGCATCATCTGGTTGCTTTCCAGCGTACCTGATGTGCCATATTCATAATGCAGCACGACCACGGCAGGGTCATACACCACGTCCAACCCTAACTGGTTAATCCGGACGCATAGGTCAGTTTCTTCAAAATATGCGGGGGCGTAATCAGAGTCGAAACCAGACAGGTCTTTCAGCACTTTGGTTTGCACAAGCAGGAAAGCACCCGAGCAGAAATCAACAGACCGGACGTAATTGGCTTCTGGCACATCTGGCAATTGGTCACGCAGATAACCGCTCACAGAGCCATCATGCCAGACTGTGCACCCGGCTTCCTGTAGCAGGCCATTGGTACGAACAAGCTTTGCGCCGACAGCCGCTGTCTGAGGTTCTTTTGCAAACCGGGCAAGGGCAGCCTCAATGGCATGAGGCATCAGCTCAAGATCATTATTCAGGTAAAGCGTATAGTCAGCTTTTACAAATTCTAGCGCCTCGTTACAGCCTGTCAGAAAACCCACATTACCCAACGTCCGGATAACATCCAGTCCCTGCACATGGTTTTCAATATGCCGGATTTCATCAGACGAGCCTGAGTCAACAAGAATGACCTGAATCTGGCCTGTATAATTCTGACGCAAAGACCCAAGCGCTGTCATGGTCATGGCAAAATTATTATGCGCAACCATAATAACGCTCAGCTCCGGCTTGTCGTAAGCAAAGCTTATATTGGCACGCAGCAACAGAGGCAAACGAACACGACACATGCTCTGATAAACATTTTTGGAAATAAACTCTATTTCCTCGGGTGTGTAGCCTGTTTCTTCCACTATACCGCCATGCGCCATGTAATGCACAAAAAAGCTTGGATATGTTTGAGCCGCAACTTCGCTTTTTACTTTAGGATTATCCGCATAAGCTCGCAATTTAACGTCAGACGCTGGTTGGCGTAGCTCATACTGGCCGCATTTTACGAAATGCTCATAACAATTTCTGAAAGCACCATGTTTGACGGCTCCGGCCACATCTTCATAGGCCTGCATGTAAAATTTTTCTGAAAAATAGGCATTTGGATCATAGTTTTCAGGCGTAGGGTTGGCCAGATAATGATGGAGCGGGCCATACCAAAGCTCAGCATCTGCCTGCACTTCCGGGTAATTTTCCAGATACCACTCCGGGTCAAAATACCAAGACAAACGCTTGGTATATAAACTACGGTCTGGCATGGAGCGCAGCAGAGTAACGTACGGGCCTTCTTCGGTATTAAACGAAAAATCCGGCACTTCATGCAAAAAGAAAGACGGGTCAAAAAACATGGATGACGGGCAGAGCAAGCGACTGCCCTGATTCAGGTAATGGTCATACCCGTTCCGGATACCGCTTGCCTCCAGCTTCTCTGGCGAGAAGTCCAGAAAGGTGCGCCGATAATAGTCCTCGTCAAATAACCAATGAGGGTTATGCGCCCAGAAACCAACTTTCTGGTAGTGATCAAACCCGGTTTTGAATTCACCCGCTGCAATCTGGTCCTGTACCGCCGGGTAACGCAGCAGGTACCAAGCCTCGTCAAAAAAAGGATTGGGCGAATGCTTGAGACCAGCTCCTTTTTGATCATAAAAATCACGAACCGCTTCGTCTTCCACCAGATTTAAAAAGGACAGGACACGCTGGTACCGTTTTTTGTACCATTCAAGATCAAAAGCTGCCCAGTCGATCTTCTTACTCATCTTAGACAAAGACATTCTTGCTGCCCGCAGTTAACTTATGAGACCCGAGTTCTCTTGACTTGACTAACACAGGGTGGACCCGCAACCATTCCCAATGCTTTTAAATACTTAGGTGAGGCTCGTAACTCCAGCAAACCCCACCCCGAATATGCACCTCAAGTTAAGCAGCCATAAAGCCTTGTTCCTGCAGAATCCTCACCACGTCCTGAATACGATTGCCATACGTATGATCTGACAATGTGCGCGCCTGCGCACGTTTGGTTGCTTCCGCACGTTTTGCAGGAGCCTGCAAATAGGTTTCAATCAACTTGTCAAAATCACGCTTATTGGAAAATGTCGGGATTTCTTCGGCCGTGTAATACCGCCGCAATTCATAGGTGTCTTCATGGAAAACCTGAAACGCCCCTGCTGCTGCGGCCTCAAAAGTACGGGGCCCTGGCGTTGAGGGTGACACCATGAAGCGCTTGTTTTCAAAGTGCAGCGAACGCCCAAGGTTCAGCACCAGCTTGGAACGCTGATACAATTCAACAAGTTGAGTTTTTTCAATACGGGCGTCAGAGAAACCAACCCCGAATTCACCCCAGCCGGGCCCGATAATCCGAACATTCAGGCGGCGCAGACTTGGCAGAAGTGTGCGAACAATGTCCTTACGGCTCGTAAAGGCAACCCCACAGAACAACACGTCAATATTACGTTCGGCCTCACCAGTCAGTGGGGCGTAATGCAGCTTGCGGCTGGCAGCGAGTGGCAGGTGAAAAACCCGGTCACGCAAGTAGAAATTATGACCCCAGCGGTCACAGGAAAATACGACATCAAAGTCACCGGCAATACGGTAGTTCGCGTCCTGCTCATAGGGATCTTCCGTTGCCCAGAAAACCGTGGTAGCGCCAATTTTTTTTGCTTCACGGCAGACTTCACCAAAATAGGTGCTCTCCGGCAGATAGGAACCAATGGCAAAAACAATGGTTGGCTTAAGTTGTGCAATAGAGGCCGCTGCACCACTAATATGAACAGCGGTTACGTTATCATCGCCAAAGCACTCGGCCCACCCATCCATGATGGACTCCCGAATCTGGGCATTCGCCTGAGATTCATACCGGCCGCCACTACATACCAGAACCCGTTGATCTTTCCACATTGCTGGTAACACCGCGTTGTTCTCTTTGAGAGCTGCCATAAAATTGTCCGTGCGTTCCAAAAATTCTATTTAACCAGAGCTAGCTGGAGCGATAACCATTAAACTGCACAGTCGCATGTGCCGCAAACGCTGTAAAGCATTACACGCTAAAAAATCAGGCTGAAAAACACCTTAGACTTAATAAAAACAATGGTTTTTTACTGTAAATCGAATATGACTATTATAATATGTCATATCGAACATTCACATCAACTTTTAAAGTAATATTAAAAACCAACAAACATTGCATTAATCTGCCAAATACCGCACGGCATCCCTAAACACTATCGTCATTCTCTTTATCATACAATCAGTTAAGCCTTATGGCTTTTCTTTCCCCACGACTGAACTAAAAGTCATGGTATGTCTAACTCTGACCTGACACCCCCACCCATGCGCTCGACACCCGACCGCATCCGCCATGCCCTCCTGTTTGAATGCCTTGCTCTAGCCTTGGTTATCCCTAGTGGGTCTCACCTCTTCGGCCTCCAGACAGAAACCATGGGCGTTATTGGTGTAGGCAGTGCCGTAACAGCAGTTCTCTGGAATTACCTCTACAACCTTGGATTTGACCATCTGTTACAATACTATACAGGCAGCACAACCAAAACGCTCGGGCTTCGTGTTATTCATACGTTGCTTTTTGAAGCCGGATTACAGATTGTTCTTTTACCTGCCATTGCACTTTATTTGAAAATTTCGCTCATTGACTCATTTTATATGAGCTTTTCTATTGCTCTATTTTACCTTGTTTATGCTTTTTTCTTCAATCTGGCTTACGACAGTCTTTTCCCAATCCGTCGCCACCACACTTCCAAACCCGCTTCGTCCTCCTGAACACTGCCGCAGGCAATAGGACCACGGTTTTTGCCGGTCGTACGCCGCATGACACTTTGCGGCCCTTCCGTCCGTAACATGTTTTTAATCAAATTGAGGTCGATACCGCACTTCAGGCTATTGCGAATAATTCTCATTGTCCCTATATGAAGAATGCACGCCACTTTAAGAACGGGACGATCTGAATGGTCATCTGCTCTTGTAACCGCCTGACGCACAAAGATGTGGAAGCCGCTGTTGAAAGCGGCGCAACGCACCCGAGAGAAATTTACGCCTCCAAAGGCTGTAAGGCACAGTGTGGCAACTGCGTTCCGGGTGTTGTGTGTATGCTACGCGAAGCACGCATGAAAAAAATGCACATCGCCTAAAGTCACGCAGCCCATCTGGCAGCCTGCGCTCCGGCCAGCGTACCACTTTCTGCCTAAGCAGCAGCCCAACGCCGGAAAACCTCCGCTTGCCGGTTTCTCCTGTTTCTGGCACGGCTGAGGGTATGAAGAAGCATATTCTTGTTGTTGGGGCTGGAGCATGGGGCTGTGCTTTAGCACTTCATCTGCACCGAACAGGGGCACACGTGCATATCTGGGCGCGCAGCCCGGAACAGAGGCTTGCTTCCGGGGCTATGCCGCATTTGCCGGACACCCCTCTTCCCTTTAGCCTTCCTGTTAGCCGGACCATACCCTCTCGGGTAGACACTACTCTTGTTGTTATTCCCGTACAGCAACTTGCCTCTGTATTACCCCTACTACCAATTGCTCCTACTATTCTTTGCTGTAAGGGTGTTGAGCGCTCAACGCAGTCATTCCCGCTTGAAATCCTGCACCGTATTCGGCCAGACCTTGCTGGCGCTGTGCTATCCGGGCCAAATTTTGCGCATGAAATTGCCGCCGGCCTTCCCGCAGCCGCAGTGCTGGCCGCATCAGAACTGAGTGAAGCACACAGGCTTGCAGAACAATTATCCTCACCTGTGTTCCGACTCTATGCGAGTCAGGACTGTGTTGGTGTGCAATTAGGCGGGGCTGCCAAAAATGTTATCGCCATTGCTGCGGGCATAACCATTGGTGCAAATTTAGGTGAAAATGCTCGCGCAGCCCTTGTAACGCGTGGCCTTGCAGAAACAGCGCGACTGGCAACAGCGCTAGGCGGTTTACCTGCAACCCTCTCCGGGCTGGCGGGTATGGGGGACCTCCTTTTAACCTGCACCGGTGCGTCATCCCGCAATTATCAGATGGGACTGGCGTTGGGCCGCGGCGCACAAACAGAAGATGCTCTTGCTGCCCTACCGGGAGTAGCAGAAGGTGCCACAACAGCAAGCGCCCTCTTGGGGCTGGCACATAGCCACGGTGTTAGTGTGCCGATTATCGAGACAGTCTCACAGTTTCTGGCCAATACTCTAACACTTTCTCAGGCGCAGGAGGCATTGCTGAACCGCCCGCTCAAGGCGGAGTAGGACCTGCATTTAGTGTGACAATTTTCTTAATTTCTCTTGCATCATAGTCATGTCTGCTCTGCCACCTCTTGCATGCAACACTTTCCGCCCCAACATCGTTAGAACAGAAACGCCGCGCCATAGTGACGCAGTATTTCATTTCGCAGCGAGGAACAGTTTTATGAGCAAAACGCCGTCTGACGCCAAAGCCGCACACGTGAAGGAATATCTGGGTACACCAACAGACCTGAAAGCAGAGGCCGTGCAGGCTGTTGCTGTTGGGCTTGCCGATGTGCTGGCTGATGTTTTTGCACTTTATATTAAAACCAAGAATTTTCATTGGCATATGAGCGGACGCCACTTCCGCGATTACCACCTGCTGCTGGATGAACAGAGCGACCAGATTTTCGCAATGACAGACCCGCTGGCAGAACGTGCTCGTAAAATTGGTGGCACAACCCTGCACTCCGTTGGGGAAGTCAGCCGTCGTACGAAAATTCAGGACAATGACGCACTGTATGTCACCCCAGAAGACATGCTGGCAGAACTGCGCGACGATAACCTGACTTTGACCAAGCGCCTGCGTCAGGTCCACGCTGTGTGTGACGATGCCAATGACATTGCAACTGCAAGCCTGATCGAAAACTGGATTGATGAAACAGAACGCCGCACATGGTTCCTGTTTGAATCCACACGTCCGGCTTTTGGTAAAAACGACTGAGTTTATCGCACGTCCTTTATCTGACATCACACCAGAAAGCGGTGCCCCTTCAGGGTGCCGCTTTTTTTGTCATGCATCTGTCATAAACTGTGTGAATAGCGCACGTCAGCCTGCAAAAATGGGGCTGTTAGCGCTAAAATCTTGCTGTTTTCTGCCATATCTCGCATATACCGCCTCACATATCAGCCTGAACGGCTTTTTTGGTTTGGTGTCATATGGTGGGCAGGCGCAGTTGCTCTCATAATTTGATATAATGGGAGCAGGACCATTTTTTACTCCGTCTTCACAACAGTTTTCCAAACAGTCACATCGCGTCGCACTTTGTTGGCAGTCAGCACCACACTGGGGCTGGGCATTACCCCTACGTTCAGTGTGCCGGTTTTGGCCGCAGACAAGCCTGCCACACCTGCCCCTGCCAAAAAATCACGCCACCATTCGCCACGCACCGTTGCTGGACGCTCCACCACAATAGATGTCAGTGCCAGACGGCATGATTTTGCCTATCCGGAAGCACAGCATCAGCCAGACGCCACAACCCGATTGACGGCCGAACGCCTCCGGGAGAGAGATGTCACGACATTGCGCGGGTTGGAGCGCGTTGCCCCCAATCTGACAATCCAAAGCATTAACGGTACAGCATCCACCAACTTCTATCTCCGTGGCGTTGGGTTTAATGACTTTACCCAAAGCAATATGGCACCGGTGCTCACTTATATTGATGATGTCGCTTACCCGTACTCCACCATGTCAAACGGTCAGATGTTTGATCTGGCGGGCGCTTCAGTCACCCCCGGTCCAGTCGGCACGGAGCACGGACAGTCTGATACCGGCGGTGAAGTTCATATCCGCACCAACAACCCAACCGATACATGGCACTTTGGCGCAACGCAGGACGTTGCCTCCTACGCCCGCAGCCGCAGTGAAGCCTATATTTCAGGCCCACTCGCAAAAGGGCTGAGCTTCCGCCTTGCTGGCCAGACACTGCATGGTGGCGGCTGGCAGACCAACCCACAAAATGGCGACCATTTGGGTGATGCCGACCTATGGGCCTTACGCGGCAAGCTGCAATGGAAGCCAGATAGCCACACGACCATTTTGCTTGGCGGCCACTTTACGCAGGATAACAGTGAGGTTGTAACAAGTGTGCCCGTGCACAGGCTTATTGGCACACAGGCTTTGCCAAAATTTGCATCATGGCAGCAAGCCAACTGGTCTTCCCGCCCGGAATTTGCAAAACTGTTCGGCCGGAAGGCCGGCATCAAGCCCAGCGAGCATAACCAGTTCTGGGGCGCAGATCTTCACATCATTCACGATTTCGGGCCTGTCACCTTCACGGCCATCAGTGCTTTTGAGACCGAGCGCGAAGGCGAATATACGGATCAGGATGGCACAGCGCTTTCTGAAGCTGACACCTACCGCACCGTTGATGCCAACAGCTTTACACAGGAAGTGCGGCTGAATAACTCCAACACTAACGACAAACTGCAATGGGTAGTGGGAGCCTATTATCAAAGAAGCCGTATGAACCAGCGCTTCTTTTTTGATTATACCAACTACTCGGCTCGCCGTTACATGATGGCTACCAATTTTGGGCTTAATCAGGAAGCTGTCTCAGAATTTGGCCATGTCAGCTATCGCCTGCCGCATAATATAACACTGTGGACGGGCTTGCTGCACGAGTTGGATGATCGCTCCATCACTGGCTTGCGGTCAGAAATTTTTGGCGGTGCAACCAACACCTTCCACGGTGAGAGCACGGCATCCAACCAATTTGCGGGGCAGGTTGGCATTTCGTGGCAAATGACGGCCCATAGCTTAGTCTATTACAAAATGAGCAAAGGCTTTAAACCGGGTGGCTTTACAGCAAACAACACCCAAATTCAGGCGCAGCTTGACCCCTTTTGCCCTGAAACTGTTCTCACCTATGAAGCCGGGTTTAAAGCTGACCCCATCCCTAACCGGTTAAGAGTGAATGGTGCCACTTTTTATAATGACTTCCATAATCAGCAGATTTTGGGCACCGTTCTTATACCCAACTATGGACCGTTGAGCGAAATTACCAACGCCCCGAAATCTGAAAGCTGGGGGTTTGAGGGCACGATAGAAGCCCACCCCTTCAGCCACCTGTTCCTGACACAGAACATTGGTTGGCAGCGCGGTAATTTTCAGAATTTCCCGACAGTAAACCGGGCAAAAACAAATGCCTATTATGCACAGCACCATGTGTGGAAAGCTATCAACGATAATTTTGCAGGTGTTGATAACGGGCAACCCAAGCTCACCCTCAACGGGTCTGCGGACTGGCGGCAACCCATTGCCAAAGCCTATGCTCTGGACTTCGGGCCTGACTGGCAATATCGCGGCAGCCAGGCAATCACCCCCGGTGGCACCGGGTTTTATCGCCTTCCCCCTTATTTTCTATTGGGTGCACATGTGACATTCCGCCCAGCTTCCGGGCGGTGGGAAGCAACCTTGTATGCACGCAACATCCTCAACCGCCGTTACGCGGAAAGCGGGGGACAGGCCACGACAACCTATTTCTACATCCCCGGTGAGCCACGCTTTATAGGTGGCCGTGTTTCCTACGGATTTTAAAACTGACACCTTAATACTGGATGCTGGCCAAAGGTCTGCATTCAGGCGTTTTTTACATTACGACTCAATATTAAGGGCTTTCAGCTTACGGTATAATGTTGCCCGGCTAATGCCCAAACCCCGCGCGGCTGCACTCACATTTCCCTGTGTGGCCGCAAGAGCAGAGCGTACAACACATTTCTCTGCTCGCTTGAAGCTGATTTCCGTGCTGGTTTCCAATTCTGTCAGCAGGTTGGGGCGCTCATGAATCATGTCATCCGTCCACCCCATAAGCGTACGGGCTGCGTGTGTAGCCCCCGTTACCTCCCCTGCTTCATTGACGGCAACAAACAAGGATGAGCAGCCATCCGCAGGGCCAAGGGCCAGAATTTTTTCCCCTGCATAACGACTACGGAAAAGATCTTCCTCAATACGCCTACCGGACAGTTTAAGAGTTTCCATCAACAGGTTGGCGTAAGGGCGGGTCGTGTCACCGCTCATGGCTGCCATATTCAAGGCACCCGCAATATGACCCTGTGCATCAAATACCGGGACGGCATAACTTGCCAGCAAGGAAAAGCAGAACCGCCAGTGATCTCCCTGCCCCAAGAATACCGGGCATTTTTCCTGCATGCAGGTTCCAACCCCATTTGTTCCGGCTGAGGCCTCGCTCCAGATGGCGCCTTTCCGCAAATGCAGGCGACGGCAGACAGATAAGTGCGTTTCATCCACACAGCGGGCAAGAATAGTCGCGGTCGGATCTGCAAGCAGGACCATAAGCCCCATACCCTGCACCAATTCAAATAAATGGTGCATCTCTCCCATAGCAGATTTCAGAAAAACGGCTGAACGCCCACTGATATGGCGGAATTCTGCACCAGACAGAATGTCAGGCGTCCACCCCTGTGCAGGGTCCATATGGTAAGCAGAGGCGCACCGTTGCCACGAATGCTCAACCGCAGGCATACCGTTAGAGAGCGCAGCACGGGCCTTGTACCCGCTTGGCACATCTCCTTCAGAACGCGACAACAGTGGTTTTCTCTCGGTAGGACTATCCTTCACTTGTCGCCATCCCGCCTATGTCTGCTATACGTTTTTTCTTTAACTACTCTCTCTGTTAGCCCATCCTCGGGGGTAACTTAAAGTGAAATCGCCTTGATCTCAGGCAAGGTCAGACCGCCTACCCTACCAGAGATACACAAATTTAACGTAATAGGCATTGGTTTCAGGCGTGTTTCGCCCTTCTAATGAATGGGAGTAACGCGTTGTAAAAGATACTTTTTTGGAAATATTGAACATAATACCCGGCCCCATAGCCACTTCCCGACTATTGGTGTCACTAACGGATTGCCGCATGGTATTGTCGTACGTTCCGGCAACATTCTGCCAGTCGAACGCCATGAAGGGTTCAATTTTAGGCGTTGCTTTCCAGCTAAACCGCAAATTGGCAAAAAATACGTTGCCGGGCCGGTAGCTGTGCTGCCCCTTCATATGCTTGGTTGAGCCAACAACGCTCCCGAGGTCACCGTCAAAACTGACATGCTTCCATTCGTAATCAAAAATAAAGCTGGAAATATTGGACCAGTAATTGGGAGATGTGGCATCCCGCGTCCCAACAGGCGTCTGCATAAAGGTCTGAATACCAAAGGTACTATGTGCGTTTGGTTTAAACCACGCTGCTGGCCCTACAATGGTCGGACCTAACCCGCCATAGTCTGTCCCATTAGCGAGTGCGTAGCTCTCACCTTGAATAATTTCAAACGCAAACCCGACATGCGGAATAGCTTCAAAAGTGCGAAAATGCACATATTTGGTCAGGCCAGACCATGTGTGGCTGCCACCGCGTGCCATACGCTGCCCTGAGCTGTTATAGGTACTCCCCGCCGCATTGCCGTTACCGTACTGCACCAGCACGTTGAACGGTTTAAAATCTACCGGCAAATCATATTCATGCGGGCCAATGATGCCCAATGTAATGTCCGCAGCATACGCTGCCGGGGCATAAGCCAGTGCCATGCAGGGCATGACAAAACCAAGCAGAGAGCGCAGGCGCTCCGCCTTTTTCATCAGATGCATCATGTTGTTCCGTAAAAGGAGAAACGGGGCTTCAGGTCAAATACCCAAAGCCCCGCGTCATCGTGCTTAATTACTGAGCGTTGCCGCCCTGAGCATTATCAAGCGTATAGGCGATGATGTAGTCACCACTCCGGGTGCCCAGACCACCGTGGCCACCAGCAGCAATAACAACATACTGCTTGCCGTCCTGTTCGTAGGACATTGGGGTAGCCTGTCCACCTGCTGGCAGACGGTCACTCCAGATGACCTTACCGGTCGCCAGATCAAAACCGCGCAGGTAATCATCGGCGGTAGCGCCCATGAACACCACACCACCTTTGGTCACAATGTTCCCACCGATGTTATACATGCCTGTTGGCAGTGGCAGGT
Source organism: Acetobacter sp. (assembly GCF_052102375.1). GTDB lineage: Bacteria > Pseudomonadota > Alphaproteobacteria > Acetobacterales > Acetobacteraceae > Acetobacter. The sequence continues at coordinate 27,561 of NZ_JBQDXI010000018.1, read as the reverse complement.
TGTTGTGTGTGCGGAAAGGCCCTGTGTCACGCGTGGTGCCAACCGGGTGCTGCCAGACAATCTTCTTGGTCACAAGGTCGATTGCCGTAATGGTGCCCCATACTGGCCCCTTACAGGGGATCTGAAGTGGGTTCAGCCAAGGGTTGGTGTAGGCAATGTAAGGTGTGCCGTAGTCAGGAGAGACGGACAGTGCGTCACCCTTTGCGGCAGGCTCTTCCCCTTTACCATCCCATTTTGGCAGTGTGCCGTCTTTTTCCAGCGTGTGGCGGTGCTCAAGCCGGATACGGAACGGCAGGTAGCTTGCGTTAGCAAGAAGCAGTTTGCGCTGCGGGTCAATGGTAATGCCCTGCCAGTCAACCACACCGTAGAATGCCGGATAGACAATGGTTGTCTGACCAACATGCGGCGGCGTGAACTGACCTTCATACGCAGACTGACGGTACTGGATACGGCAGATCATCTGGTCAAGCAGGGTTGCTCCCCACATGTCAGATTCCTTGAGGTCGGGTGGCGTCAGAGAGGGCATGGCCGTTGGGTATGGCTGTGTTGGAGAAACACGGTCATCTGGTGCTATGCCAGCCGTTGGCACTGGCTTTTCAGCAACCGGATAGCCCGGAACTGGCTGGCCGGTAAGGCGGTCAAGCACAAAGAACTCACCACGTTTGGTGCTTTGCACCAGCGCCGGGATGTTCTCACCATTCGGGCCAGGCAGGTCAACCATGGAGGGGCCGGACGGAATATCCATGTCCCACAGGTCATGATGCACGGTCTGGTAGGTCCAGCGGCGTTCGCCTGTTTCAATGTCCAGAGCGATTGTGGCGGAGGACGTTGCATCGTCAAACGGACGACGTGAACCACCCCAGTTATCCGGCGGGGAGTTACCTGTAGGAATATAAACCAGCCCCAGGTTGAGGTCTGCGGTGTACACGCCCCATGCGTTCGGGGTGTCACGCGTCAGCTCGTCTTCAGCGCCGGGTTTCCACGTTTCAGGCGTATGGCCTGCATCCCATGCCCACTCAATTTCACCAGTGGTGGCATTGAAAGCACGGATAGCGCCAGACGGTTCAAAGTTTGCCTGATTGTCAAACACCCAACCGCCAGTAATGACGCGGTTTTTGGCCACCATGGGTGGGGATGTAACAAAGTGGAAGCCATGCGGAACGTGACCGAGGTACTGACGCAGGGAAATAAACCCATGGTCACCAAAGTCATCGCAAGGCTCACCTGTTTCAGCGTTAACGGCCACCATGCGGACGTCAGCAACCGGAGAATAGATACGGTTGCGGCAGCTTGTCTGAATTTCATCAGGAATATGGTAATAAGAGACACCACGGCATGCGAGATAAACGTTTTTATCAAGGTCAGCCGTTGCAGGTTTTGGGTCAAATTTCCATTTGACCTTCCCGGTCTTAGCATCCAGTGCCATCACCCAGCTGTGCGGCGTGCACATATACAGGGTATCACCCACTTTAAGCGGCGTCAGTTCAAGGTTGAACTCGTGCCCTTGGTCGGGACCGGCCACCGTGCCTTCGCCATCCTGCTGCACGTCACCCGTGCGCGTGACCCAAGCCCGTTTAAGATGGCTGATGTTTGCTGGTGTGATTTGACCAACTGGAGAATACCGGTCCCCGCCGACTGTACCACCATAAGCAGACCAGTCTTTGTCCGACACACCGTTGGATGCCATGTCGGACTGGCCTGTAGCAGACATACGGTCAGACGGCACAGTGCCGTTAATGGAATAAGACGAGAAGCAGCTTGCAACCACAACTACGCCTGATACCACAACTGAGCCGAGCACTTCGCGTTTGTCAGCCAGCCAGTTGTCACTGGTACGCCAGACCCACGGCAGAAGAAGCCATACGCCCAGACCAATGAGTGTGAAGAGCCGGACTTCAAGACCCCAGATATCAAAGCCCACTTCAAAAACGGACCAGATGGTTGCAACCAGCAACAAAGCGGCATAAAGGCGCGCTGCCAGTTTGGGATTTCTGAACCCGTTAAATGCTGCGGCGAGCATGACAGCGCCCGCCACAATGTAGAACCACGAACCGCCAAGTACAAGCAGTTGGGCACCACCAAAAAATAAGAATAGTCCGATAAGAGCCAGTAAGGCTGAGGTTATTATGGAAAATAACCCCTTATTACTCTCTCGCATGTTGCGTGTCTCTCTGAATGTTTCAGTGGCTGCCAGCGAGCAGAGGGGTCATTAGGGCCACGTCTCACCACCAGCCATTTTGTCTGGTGAACAGCAATTGCCTAGAAAATGCCACTGTTCGAGGTGGTTTACTCACAGATCTTTGTACAAATAGCAGAAACTGTTTCAGATATGAGACATAAACACCAAAGCAATTGTTTTCTGCCATGCACAGCACGAAGAGCTACCGCTCCTCCTCTTCCCAAAATGCAGGAATCGGACACAGAGGCAAAGCGGCTGGCCTTGTCTGTAGAGAGCAAAGCCGTAGCTGATATAACACGATAAGAGCCCACTGCTAACGACACATGCACAAAAAAAAGCATGGCACACCTTGATATTTCAAAGGACACCATGCTTGCCGTTGTGTTGTTTTGGGAGAAGCTACCTGCGCAGTGCGCAAAATATCTATGCAGGGTTATTTATCCCGCTTCCGTCGTTGTGCCTTACAAGATCAACCAGAAATACGCAGGTTTACGAAAAAATTGCGCCCTTGCTCAGGAAAACCTGAAACAAGCTGGTAGTTCTGGTCCAGCAAGTTGGACGCATTAACCCCCACCTGCACATTAGGCGTAATCTGGTAATCCAGACGCGCTGCCAAATTGACGTTATGCCCGGTCCGGAAATAGAACAGCCCCGATGTATCTGTTGTCCACCGGTTAGATGCCACAGCAACGTTGGGAACAAACCTTAACCCTTTTACTGGTTCCCACTCTACATAAGCAAAGGCCTTATGTGTTGGCACATCACCGGGTTTATAATTGGGTGTACCTGGCACACTGACACTTTGATGAATATACGTATAGTTACCACCCAATAAAAGGTTTTTACGAAGCGGAATCGCTATGGAAAATTCTGCCCCCGCATAATTTCCGCTACTCACGTTTCGGCTTTGGGAAACCGCAACACCATTATAGATAGTAGGGAACGATGCTATCAGATCGTTCAAGTGCGAATAAAAAAGAGCTTCTGCAATCTGTATTTTTCCAAAATTATGAGAGCCACCCAATTCATAGTTCTGTGCACGTTCAGGTTTAAGCCATGGGCTTGAAACCGCCCCACCAAACCGCGTACTGAACCGTTCAAACAGAGTAGGAAAACGCACCCGATCAGAAAAACTGATATGGAGCTCGGAGACCGCATCAGGTTTCCAGCTTAAACGCGCCTGCCCATTAGGGGCGCCCCTGTTACGGGTAGGATAGTTGATAATACCTGCTGAATAGCCTTGCGCCCGTTCCAGCACACGCCAGTCATAACTGACACCAGCAGTAAAAGATAAATTACTGAGAAGGGTAAACGTATTTTCTGCTGCAATACTGTAACTCTGCTCAACAGAGGTCAGACGCGGTTGGTAACTTCCGCCGGGAAAAACCTGCTGTATTTCAGCATGTTCGTCACGCCGCCCGTAAAAGGCCAGACCAAATGTATCGCGCCGCGAGACCTCGGCATCCAGACGGGCAGAGCCACCCCAGGCTGTATCATCATATTGGCTATTAAACGCTTTGGGCTTGGTTTGTGTATCCAGACTGGAGGTATCGAAGCTACGCAGTAAGTTATAAAAAGTGTTGCGGTACAGCTTGGTACGTAACGTCAGCCTATCCGCAAGGCGCGTGCGGCTGGTTAGGGAGAGACTGTCCAAATTCCAGTCAGGCCACGTCCAGTTTCTCTGCAACGCCACAGAATCATTGACGTTATAGGGCGCTCTTTTTTCTCCACCCTGACGGGTATAATTGACGGTATATTCGTCCGTTGCATTGGGCGTGTAACCCGCCTTCAGGTTCACCCGCCAGTCCGCAGAATCAGAGAGCAGCCTTTTGCCTTTCCCTTGCGTAGCCGTAGGTGTGTAATGAGAAGACAGGTCCGTATGGTCAACATTATTGACTGCAAAACTGGCCTGAGCGTACCACTTGTTTTGCCACGTACCGATAAGGCCTGAAACGTTATAACCGGAATACCCGCCCCCATGCCCCAGCATGGTGCCTCCGCGCAACTCGCCTTCCAGCGCTTTGCTAGGTTTGCGTGTCACCAGATTAACCATGCCGCCCATGGCGTCCGGACCGTCCAGAACCGAGGCATAGCCTTTAGCAACCTGAATTTCAGCAATATCTGATGTCAGGAAGCGACCATAATCCAGCCGGTTATCAGCGGGTAGATAAATACGCACACCATCCACCAGCAACGGCACCTGAAAACGGTTGAACCCACGCACCGTCAGTGTCCGCTCATTCCGACTGCCTCCGGTGTTTGCCGAACTGACACCGGGAATAAGGTTGGCTGCTTCATCCAACGTATTTTTATTAAACATGTAAATAGATGCAGCAGAAAGTGTTGAACTTCCCACCAAGGCCTGCGGCGTACGTGTCCCGTAAACCGTAATCTGCCCCGGCCCATACACATCTGTCGCGCCCTGCGCCTGTGTCTGGGGTGCTGCACGGCCACCCGCCCTAGCAGAAGTGGCAGCGGGCCTGCTTTTACGCGTTTTGGTGTTCTCGTTGGTATCCGCCACATAAGTGGCATCCTGTGACTGTGACCACGCGTCCTCTACACCAAGACTCCCCATTCCTAGGACAGTCATGAAAGAGAGGGATGCCGTTCTGGCAAGGAGGCGTGCAGTCATTTACGATTCCGGTGGTTATCTATATATGCACAAATATAGATAATAGGAGAGCCTTATGGCAAGAGTGAAACAGTTCCTGCACCTGACCGCACTGTTAGCCTGCACAGCGTTTTACCCTGTTGGCACAGGTTGGGCCGCAGAGCATGCAGCGCATTGCACACCGCAACATGTAGCCGCTCTGCCCCCTGCCCTCGCACCATGGGCCACTCCATCCCCAGTCAGCGCTGCCATCCAACCGGATGGCCTGAATGCCGCTTTATTGACTGTTGGCAAGGCAGCGCAGGTCACCCTGCACCCCACCACGGACATACAGTATAGCATTCGACCAGAAGCCCCTGGCGGCAAAGTCAGTTCAGGGGGATTACTGGCATTTGACACACCAGATGCTGGTACATACCGCGTCATGCTGTCCGGCCGGGCATGGCTGGACGTTGTTGCACACGGCACTGTTACTGACTCGACCCACCATCAACATGGGCCAGACTGTAGTGGTATTGGTAAAATGGTGGACTTCACTCTTCCAGCAGGCCGCCAGACTATTCAGATAAGTGGTAGCGGCACCCCTACTCTTGAAGTGATGGTTATTAAAGTTCAGTAGAGTGCGCTTCGCTTTCTTCTGGTTTCTGCTTTTGCTGTTCTGCACAGCGCTATTTTCGCCTGTGCAGGCAAACCCTCTTTCGCAGGATGCAGCACGGACTGCATTAGGCAGACGGCTGTTTTATGATGCAGACCTCTCGGCAGATGGCAGTATGTCCTGTGCAACGTGCCACAACCAGAAACATGCTTTTGCAGAGAGCAATGCAACGCATATGGGCGTGACAAATGAGGAGGGCATTCGCAATGTCCCCTCACTGGCAAATATCAAGGATTTCACGACCCTCACATGGCTGGAGCAGCATATCTCCCGGCTGGAAGACCAGTTTTTCACGCCTTTGATGGGCCATCATCCTGTTGAAATGGGTATGACTAGCAAAGCCGTTCTGGAGCAGAGAATTTCATCAGACGCCTGCTACCAGAAACTTTTTAAACAGGCATTCCCCAAAGACTCAGGCCGTATAACAGCAGACACCATTGCACAGGCAGTCTCTGCTTTTGAACGCACTTTAGTATCTAACAACAGCACGTGGGACCGCGCTCAAACAGGGCACCAACCTCTTTCCCTCCGGGCGCAAGAAGGCGCCGACATTTTTTTCAAAAAGAAAAAATGTGCGTCCTGTCACACTGGTTTTTTACTATCGGACCAGAAATTTCATAAGCTGACTGCCGCAAGCCCTGCGGCCATTAGAACGCCATCGCTCCGCAATGTAGCCGTAACAGCCCCCTATTTGCACGACGGCAGCGCCCCAACATTGGAAGCAGCCTTGCAAGCTCACAAAGCCATTGAGCTTACGCCGCAGGAGATTGAGGCTCTGGTCACTTTCATGCAGACGCTGACAGACCAGATTTTTCTCCATAACCCGGCCTTTGGTCTCCCTTCGGAGGAGTGCCCTCTTTAAAAGGGTACTCCTCCATAAAGAGCCCAATGGTCCGGCAAAACTACCCCGCGCTAAAAGAGCGGGCCAATCCTTTACTCTACGCCTACCATCACGTCAGAAGCTTTAATAACCGCTACAGCCGGCTGACCGACAACCAGCCCAAGGTCAGCCACTGCTTCGTTGGTAATCGACGCCATGACGACGGCACCCCCCACCAGTTCGATGCTGACATGAGAGGTAGTAGCCCCTTTCTGGATAGAAAGAACCGTACCCTTTAACTGGTTTCGTGCACTGAGTTTCATGTTTTAGACCTCACTAAGGTTAAAAGCCGGAAGACAGTGCGCTGGTGCACCCTGCTGCCCGGAACCAGCTTGTTAGTTCAATTTGCCACGATTGGCATAATTGTCCCGCCGTATTTCCTGATGCATGTGTAAACCACGCATGAGTTTGTCTGAATCCTGAGGCGTTAAAACCAACCCGACTGGTCCATAGGCTGGATGCTGGAAGGCCAGTACGGACCCATCCGTACTGGCCTCTGGTTGCAGAGCCCAGCGTGTACGGACAACCGGGGTAAACCGTGCGCCTTCAATGGAAGGGACATCCTGCCCTTCCTGCATGGTTTCCCGCACTCGTCCCAAAATCTGAATAATCTGCGTCACCTGCTCTACCGAAAGAGACATGACCGCAGGTTTATCCGCAGCGTCGTCAGATGAGAGCGTCATGGTGACCGTTTTTTTGTCGTCAGCAGGTGTAAAGTCTATCTTAGAAAACATCATCACCCCCCTCTTTATTTCAGATTATGGGACCGTATATCTTATTCTATGTGTGCTTTACTTTCCACTTACAACCATTAGCATAGAATTTTTAATGTTTGCGGAATGTTAGTGTCCGCTACACCAAAGCTCCACCCCATATCCACCACTCTGGCTTCTGCTGAGCAAGCTGTTGAGCGGCCTGTTGTGCCAGATCAGGCGTAGGGAACAAGGCAAAACAGGTTGCCCCGGACCCGCTCATACGCGCAAGCAGGGCCTTTGGCAGATGCGCCAATGTTGTCAAAACATCCTGTACAGGCGGACAGATCTGGCAAGCGGGCGCTTCCAGACTGTTTGTCTGCTGGGCAAGACTATCGACCAGTTCCTGTGCTGAAGCCCAGCGCGCTGGCAGATCTGCGCGGGCATGGAAAGCACCCTCACGCTTGCGGAAAACCTCTGGGGTAGAAACCCCTACCCCACAATTAACCAGAACCATCCCACAGTCAGGCACTGCTGGCCCGGAGGAGAGCTGCTCGCCAATCCCTTCCATCCGTGCTGTTTGGCTGGCCAGACACACCGGCACATCCGCTCCAAGCTGCTCGGCCAACTGTAAAAGGGTGGTGGTCTCCACCCCCGCGTGCCATGCCCGGTTCAGCAACCGCAGCGCCGCAGCAGCATCCGCTGAGCCGCCCCCAATACCAGAGGCAACGGGCAGATTTTTCTCCAGCACTAATCTGCCGCCCTGTACTCTGGCACCCGGCTTGCTTGCTGCCTGCAAAAGGGACGCAGCCTTCATAACCAGATTGTCCGGGCCAGCTGCATCCGCCCCCAGCGTGGCACCAAATCTGCCGCCCAGTTCAAGCGTCAGGGGTGTGGCGTCAGGAAAATATGTCAGCCGGTCACCTGCTCTCGCAAAGACAACAAGGCTATCAAGCACATGATACCCATCGGGCCGCTTACCCGTAACATGCAGATAAAGGTTGATTTTGGCGTGTGCCTCCTCAGTCAAGATGGACTGGGGAGCTGTCAGAACTGTAGCGGACATTACGGCGTATGCTTTCCTTGAGCCTGTACTTCGGAAGAAGATGGATGGGGTGCTTGTTGTATCTGCTCTGCTTTCTTATCACCCGCTGCGGCTGCACGCGCCAGCGCAGCGCGTATCAGAGCCTCGTCGTGTGGCTCGGGCTTCAGGCCGAGCGCCACGTTCCATTGATCAACACCTTCACTGTGCCTGCCAGCACGCCAGTAGGCCTCACCAAGATGGTAGTTGACTTCCGGGTCTTCAGGGGTCTGTTCGGCAGCCTGTTCCAGAAGGGCTGTCCCCTCTTTCAAGTCGCCCTGCTCCACCCTGACCCAGCCAAGGCTGTCACGTATGGCAGCATCATGCGGGTCCAGTTCCACAGCATGGCGCAGCATGCGCTCCGCCTCAGCTAACTCTTCCCGGCGCTCGGCCATGGAGTACCCCAGGAAATTTAGCACCAGCGGTTCATTAGGCACCAACGCCAGTGCTGTTTTCAGGTCGGCCTTGGCGCGGGGCCAATCATCCATTTCATGATAAGTGACCGCCCGCAAGAACAGCAGGGACCAGTCATCTTTCTTGTTGTGAGCCTTATTCAGCTCAATGGCCTTGTTGTAAGCGGCCAGAGCCCCTTTCCAGTCTTTCAACGCTGCCAGCGTGTTGCCCAACACCCGAACAGGCAGAAGCTGGTCTGGATTATCCTGCACAAGCTGTGTCAGCTTGAGCCGCGCTTCTTCCAGATGATCGGTCGTATTATCTGCCAGCGCCAGCTTGAAAGCAGCCACAGGAGCTAAAGGAGATGTCTGGGGAATACGCAGCAAAGTGTCACGCGCTGCATCATGGTGCCCTTCATCGTCCTGAATATCCGCAAGCATCAGGCGCGCCTCAGCCAGACGGGGGTCCAGCCCCAAGGCGAAACCCAGCATAAGGCGGGATGCTTCATCAAACTGGTGATCGGTCGGGCTGTGCTGGTTTGCCGCGGTAGGCTCCTGTGCCTGTTGACGGGATTGCTGCCGTAACAAAAAAGCCGTCAGCACATAGGCCCGCGCAAGGCCCTGCTGGGCTGTCGTTACAGGAAAATGGCTAATTTCAGCCTGCAACTGTTTACCAGCAAGAGCGAGAATGGGGTCTGACTCTATCATACCGCGCAACAGATCTCGGGCTTTGCTTTGCTGGCCTTGGGACCAGTACCACGCCGCATGGGAGCGTGTCAGAAGCAGGTCATACCCCGGCATAAGCTTTGCTGCTTGTGCAAACAGATCGCCCGCGCGGGGCGCATTGCCGGAAACCTGCGCGATAAGAGCCGCATGCGTTGTGTAAAACGGCACCAGAACAGACCCCTGAGTCCGGGTCAGGCCGTTTATGGCCTCATCCATACGGTTCTGGGCTTGAGCGCACCATGCTTGCAGCAGTGGCATAATAAGGTGCGCCATTGGGTCGGCTTCTGCCTTACGGTAAAAATTGGCAGCCGTTTTCCAGTCACCCCGTGCGGCGGCATCATTCCCCAGAACCAGAGAGGAGATGATGGTCTGACCGCCCGGCAGTTTCTCGTTCCTTGCGGCAAGCGTGACAGCCTCTGGATCTCCAGCCAGCACACTGCGGACGAAAGCCTGCCTGATCAGCTCCGGGTTAGCAGGGTCTGCTGCGGAGGCCGCACGAAACGACTGAGCTGCCTGTACATCATCCCCGTTATGCGTTGCCACAACAGCGGCAAGAAAGGCAGCCGAGTCGACTCTACCCGTCTGGGTTGGCCCCTGCGCAGCTTTCTGGGTGGGTTGAGTGGCCAGTGCTGCCGCAGCGGGCTGGGCTGTCAGCAGTGCTGTGGCAGAAAGCAGGAGGAAACCCGTAGGCAGAAGGCGACAAAATAGCATAATGACCCTATCCAGGAGCAACGAAGGCCTAAAAACCACTCAGGCCCGTCCCGCTCCGGTAACGACTGGGGAGAATGACATGAACGGCGGATACATCTCTACCCTGCCCGCAGCCAAGCGCCAAACCGCACGCAGCATCACAAGGTCTGTATGATGGACGGCGCGCTTGCTCTCCTCCAGCTTTATAGCGACTGGGGCATAGATTGTGCGGTTGGGGATCAGGCGCTGGACCAGCGGCTGGCCTATCTTTCCCCTCTTCCCAGCACACGCCCCGCACAGCAGGAGCCTTCACCCGCCCGCACGGCTGGCGCTTCTGCGACATCCTACACCCCGCCCGGCACACCAGCTGCCGCACCTGTTGCCCCTGCTCGTGTGGCCAAAATGCCCAGTGCGGCTGTTCCTCCCCTGCCCGCGGAAAGCGTAGAACAGGCCCACGCCGTGGCATCTGCCGCCACAAGCCTTGAAGCCCTCCGCAAAGCCATGGAATCTTTCGAGGCCTGCTCACTCCACACAACAGCCATGCACACGCTCTTCCCGCAAGGGCCGCATGGGGCACCGCTGATGATCATTGGTGAAGCGCCTGATGCCGATGAAGACCGCAGCGGACATGTGTTCTCTGGCCTCGGGGGAGATCTGCTCAGCCAGATGCTCACTCCTATCGGCCTGAAGCGTGAGGACCTCCTGCTGGCCACGGCGATTCCGTGGCGTCCCCCCGGCGGCCGCCCCCCTGCCGAGACGGAATTACGGATTTGCCGCCCCTTTCTTGAGCGCGCAATAAGCCTGCTTGCCCCCCAGCGCCTTTTGCTGTGCGGGCGCCTGCCAGCCCGCATTCTGACAGAGTCGCACACACAGATGGCACGGCATGTCTGGCACCCTATTCGCGTGACAGGTCTGGCAGCACCAGTCCCTGCTCTGGCCATCCGCCACCCCATGCAACTTCAGACCAGCCCGACTGCGCGGAAAGACATCTGGCATACACTTTTGCTTGTTGCACAAACGCTACAGCAAAACAGCTGAAACGTATGGAAAAACTGAGGAATTTTATGCCGTGTGAAGAATAATCACAAATGGCAAACAAAATATTTTCCTTAATTTTCTAAATAGTTCCTCTCTTTACCCATCAGGCTTGCCCTCTTTCTCTCTGCGTGTTCTGACGGCTGCTTTTTTATCATTAGAAAAAGGCAAACTTGCTTTTTGCCGCAGAACCTCATAGACCCCGCCAGCCATGCGAGCGATAGGTCAAATATCTCATCAGATCGCGGCGAAGGCCTTTTTGGCTGGAGCAGCTTTGTTGGCTAGCGCAACCGTCGTAACGACGCGAGCCCACGCCAAGCCGCCTGAATCCGGGCAGGACACGCACAGCGAAGAGCTGGCGATGGTTCTGCCTAGACAGGCCTTTCCGGACGGGGATGACATTCCCTTACCTAAACCGCTGCCGCCTGAAATCAGCACCCAGATCAAGGCCATCTTCCGCCTGCAACGGCAGGGTGCCTTTGCAGAAGCCATTAGCAGTAGCACCCGTCTGACAGATGCCACCCTGCTGGGCGAGATAGAGGCAGACCGCTACCTGAACCCTGCCTACCATCCGGGTGCCACTGAACTGCGGGCATGGTTGAAAAACTACTCATCCTACGCAGACGCCGCGACCATCTGGGCCCGTCTTGCCGCCTTACCACAGCGCGGAGGCCCTCTGCCCCCCGCCCCAACCGGCGAACGACTGGCCCCCAACCACCCGACTATTCCTGAAAACCCGCTGACGCACGAGTTCACACGCAACCCGTTGCTGGACAAAACCCTGCGCGAGCGGACCACATGGGGTCTTAAAGGGGTACGCAGTGCGCTCAAGCTCATTGCGGCAACGCCCGGCATAACGCCTGCATATGCAGCGCAGCTACAAGCAGAAACGGCGCAAGCCATGCTCAGCATGGGTGAGACGGATTTTGCACTGGATATTGCGCGGTCCGGGGTAGATCATGCTCACGGTACCAATGCGTTGGCCGGATTTATTGCGGGTCTAGCTCTGTGGCAGCAGGAGCGTTATGCTCAGGCCGCCCCGTTCTTTGAAAAAGCGTCTCACGCAAGAAACGCGACCCCGGATCTGCGTGCCGCCTGCGCCTTCTGGGCAGCGCGTGCGCATGACAAAATGGGCCGTGACCGTACGCGCCACCTGTGGCTCCAACATGCAGAGGCCTTCCCAAATACCTTTTACGGTATTTTGGCGGCTCACATGAACCATCCAGCAAAGGATGGGCATGGCAAAGAGGCGCTGCACAAGATCAACTTTGCCCCACTGGAAACCCCGTCTTCCACACCCTCAGCACCTGTGCTGACGGAAATTGATATTGAAGCTGTTGAGGCAACAGAAGTGGGGCATCGTGTTTTTGCCCTGCTTCAGGTGGGAGAGCAGGAGAGAGCCGAAAACGCTATTCGCCGTGCATGGCCTGACCTGCGGGACGTCACGCTGGCACGCTCCTTTCAGCTTGTAGCTGAAAGCGCTGGCCTTCACGATGTTGCCGCCGAGATGTCCGATGCTCTGGCAACCCATGAAGCCCACGGGCAAGCGCATGACGACATGCCGCTACCCTTGCTGCGCCCTCGGCATGGTTTTACCATGGACCCTGCTCTGGTTTACGCCCTTACCCGGCTTGAATCGAACTTCGACCCCAAAGCTGTGTCCAGCGCTGGTGCGCATGGTCTGATGCAGCTACGCCCTCTGACGGCTGACTTTGTGATTAGCGACTCTCCTGCCAATGTCACCCGCCGTTTCGAAAACGCTGCCAACAGCCTGCACGACCCCAGTCTCAATCTGGAAATCGGGCAGCGTTATGTACAATATCTGGCTGAACGCACACGCATTAACTCCCACCTGTCAGTGCGTGGCGGAGATATGATTCGGCTTCTGGCAAGCTATAATGCTGGCCCAACTGCCCTAGCGCGGTGGGAAAAAGAAGCCTCCCTGTCAGATGACCCACTGCTGTTTATGGAACTTCTCCCCAACACAGAAACACGGGATTATGTGCATCGTGCCCTGTCGTATCTTTGGATCTACGCAGGCAAATTAAAGCTGCCAACGCCATCCCTTTCCACTCTAGCCCGTAACGAATGGCCGGATTTTGCGGATGAAAAGGCCATGACCCACACCCTGAACCCACGGCTGATCCACTAGATCAGCCGCCTCTTTAAAACCGCAACGCCTGAACTTCCCGGATCAGGGTGTGGATATAAGTCAACTTATCTATGACCCCTTGTGTCAGCACAAACGGGTAAAAGTCCGGCAGGCCCATGGAGCGGTTCAAGCTATTCACCGCGTAAGTCAGCGGTAGCCACGCCTGAATAATCTCATCAAACGATGCCTCAGTATACGGATTGGTCTGCCGCTGGGGCCAGACTGTAGGGCCATCCACAAAATCTGGACTAATGGTCACACCGTGAGCCCACGCAGTCTCCAGCGTTGAGACGATATGCAGGTAGTGCGCCCATGTTTCTGCAAAATCTTCCCATGGGTGAGAGGTCGCATAAACACTGACATGCTGGTCTCGCCACCCCTCCGGTGGTGGAGCGGCATAGTAACGCTCCAGCGCTTCCTGATAATCCTGCCGGTCATCGCCAAACACGGCACGGCAAGCCTCCAGCCGCCCGCCGTCCCGCACCAGAATATTCCAATAATAATGCCCTATTTCATGGCGGAAATGCCCGAGCAGAGTGCGGTAATATTCCCCCATTTCAACGCGCATTCGCTCACGGCGCTCATCATCAGCTTCCTTGACGGCAATGGTGATGATACCGTTGTTATGCCCAGTCAAAACGGGTGCGGACCCATCTGGTGCGTCATCCAGAAAATCAAACGCCAGCCCGTTCTGGGGATCTTCCTGCCGGGTTTTGATGGGCAGTTTGAGGCGCTGTAATGTGTAAAACAACCTGTGCTTAGCAACTTCCAGCTTACGCCACCGCTCCAGATTATCTGGTATCGCAAGGTTGGGAATTGTGCGGTTAAAGCGGCAGGCCAGGCAAAAGCCAGCCGAACCATCAGCATTGGGGGCTGTCAGCCAGTTGCACACATCGTGGGCATGGTTAGCGCAAAATGCCACTTCCGCACGACGCACCGTGCGCTCTAAGGGGCGCCATAATCCATTATCGAGCGGCTCTAGAGCCGTTAGGGAAAACAGCCCCGGTAGATACCCTAATGTGTGGTGACAGCGCTCACATGAGGTGTTTTCAAAAAACACAACCTGCTGGCAGGACTGGCAGGTAAATATCCGCATGTGTGCGCTCTTTTCATAGCATCAGACCAGGTGTCAGTTTCCAACTCTAGCCGTGTATGACGGGCTTAGGCAAACAGGCGTTGGGCCTGCATTGTCACATCCATTTCTGCATGACACGCATCCAGCAAGCCGGAGACAGGGGCAGCTTCCTCGGGCATCACGGTTGCTGCCAACCCAACATGCGCCTGAGCAGTTAACAAACCTGATGTTGTGTCAAAACCAATCCACCCGGCCCCTGGCAAATAGGCCTCAGCCCAAGCATGAAGGTCACAGGTCAAGACCTCAACACCCTCCCCGTTCATGCAGGATTGGATGAGATAACCGGAGACAAAACGCGCAGCAAACCCCAGTTCTCGCAGTAATGCGACCAAAAGCCATGCGCTGTCCCGGCAAGAGCCTGTCTCCCGTTCCAGTGTTTCTTCAGCGCCCCATACCCCCGGTACAAGCCTGACCTGATACCGGATACGGGAAGCCAGCGCCCGGTTAAGCGCCATCAGCATGGCAACTGTTTCCGTAGGTGCCTGCGCTGTCCAGCCTTGCAGGAAGTTTTGAACCAACGGGCCGGTTTGAACAGGCGTAAAATAAGGCTTCAACTCCTGCTCACGCTCTGCAAGGCCGTAAAATGGCTGGATAAATTGCGGCTCCTGCGTGGGCCGATGCATCCAGTGCTGAGCCTCATCCTGCACAACAAAATTCAGCGGGTTTCTTGGGGTAAGATCAGCTTGCAGTTCAACTGTAATGTCGAAAAAAGTGACTTGTTGGTCAAACACAACCTGAGCAACCATATTGCCGTAACCATCATGGTGCCATGTCTGTGCAGAATACGGTGGCGCTACCCGTAGCGCGTAAGCTGACACAGTAGAGAGCGCTGCCGTAACAGGCCGGAGCCGAATTGTCTGCGGGCCAAGCATTACCGGCCGGTCGTAGCGATACCGTGTATGATGATGCAGCCGGACATAGGAACTCATGATGTCGTGCCAAAGCCTTTTTTAGCCCCAACATACCGGGGTGGCGTGTGTTCTTTTCCGTTACACGCACAGCGCCCTGTGCCTGAACACCCTAGGCTAACAGCATTGCGGGCCGATAAGGAAGCCTCCGACAGTTTAATTTCGAAAAAATAACGATTTTCCATTTTGCCGCTTGGCAAAGCTCTGAATTCTTGCTCCGTTAGTAAACAATCGTAACGATAACGCCGCGGGTCGTGATGGCACCTTTTCTCTACCGCGCCGTTCTCAGTAAAAACCGGGAGGCAGGGATGACCAACACGCAAATACAGGCACCTGTTTCCACAGCCAGCCTTTTTGAAGACTATCAGGTGCCTGACTATTTTTGCGAACTGACCAACCGTACAGGCCCCCTGCCCCCCCGTCTGGCACATATTCAGGAACGACTGGACCAATATAGTCTGACAGAACTACGCCACCGCGCAGCCGCAGCGGAAGGTCAGCTTTACAAACACGGCATTACGTTCACCGTCTATTCTGACAGCAAAGCGATCGACCGTATTCTACCGTTTGATCTGGTACCGCGCGTAATAACCGCACAAGAGTGGGACCATGTAGAGCGTGGTGTGCAACAGCGCGTCAAAGCACTCAACCTCTTCCTGCATGACATTTATCATGAACGCGCCATTCTGCGTGATGGTATTGTGCCCTCTGAACTTGTACTCATCAACCCCAATTACTGTCAGGCCATGGTTGGCCTTAAGGTTCCGGGCGGCGTGTATGTCCATATTAACGGGACGGACCTGATACGGGACCAGAGTGGTCGTTTTCTTGTGTTGGAAGACAACGCCCGCACACCATCCGGCGTCTCATACGTCATAGAAAACCGGCATATGATGCTGCGCCTGATGCCAGACCTTGCCTCTGGCGTCCCCCTGCGTTCGGTCGATGATTACGGCCAGAAATTGCGCGAAAGCCTGTGTCAGGTAGCACCTGACGGGGTAACTGACCCGCAGGTCGTACTGCTTTCACCCGGCATCTATAACTCTGCTTATTTTGAGCATGTTTTTTTAGCGCGGGAGATGGGTGTTCCCCTTGTTGAGGGGAAAGACCTGACGGTTGAGAACCACCGTGTTTATATGCGCACCATTGCTGGCCTCAGGCCTGTTCACGCCATTTACCGCCGCCTGAACGATGATTTTCTGGACCCGCTCGTCTTCAACCCTAACAGCATGTTGGGGGTCCCGGGTCTTGTGGAAGCCTACAGGCGGGGCAACGTAACCCTTGCAAACGCTTTGGGCACTGGCGTTGCAGATGACAAAGCAGTCTATGCCTACATGCCACGCATTATCCGCTATTACCTGGGTGAAGAGCCTATTCTGGACAGTGTTGAAACCCATATTTGTGCAGAACCGGAAGGACTGGCTTACACGCTTGCCAACATGCACAAGCTGGTCATTAAACCTGTTGGTGAGTCTGGCGGATACGGGCTGCTGATAGGGCCGCATGCCAGCAAAGCAGAACTGGATGAATTCAGAAGCCTGCTACAGACCAACCCAGCCAATTATATCAGCCAGCCAGTCATCAACCTTTCCGTCTCCCCAACACTTTGTGAGAATGGACTTGAGGCACGGCATGTTGACCTGCGCCCCTTCGCGCTGACAGGCCGCTCAACATGGGTGTTGCCCGGTGGGCTGTCCCGGGTGGCCCTTCGCAAAGGTTCTCTGGTTGTCAATTCGTCACAGGGTGGCGGTTCCAAAGATACATGGGTGCTCGCATCATGATGCAGACTTCCGTCCAGTCTTCCCATACGCTTCCCGGCCTGAATAATCTGCTCTCTCGGTATGCAGAAGGCATGATGTGGCTTGCCCGCTATAGTGAGCGTATTGAAAACCTAGCCCGCCTTCTGGAAGTTACCGAAGGGTTCGTGCGTGGCCCTGATGGCCAGACCGGGTGGGATTCCATTATTCAGATCAACTCTGACGAAACACCCTTCTTTGCTCTGCATACAGAGGCAACAGAAGCGAATGTGGTGGCATTTTATGTCACGGAAATGGCCAATCCCAATTCTATAAAGTCCATGGCGCATGCCATGCGCGAAAATGCCCGCGCCGTGCGCCCCCTCATTTCCACAGAAATGTGGACGCATCTCAACATGTTCACACGGTGGGTGCTGGAACTGCAATTTTCCGATATTCGGCAGAACAGCCTGTCCAGCATCTGCAACCGCCTAAAACACGACTGTCAGACGCATTACGGCGTGACAGAAGGCACACTATACCGGGATCAGGCGTGGCTGTTTTACCAGCTGGGCAAACAGCTAGAGCGCAGTGACCAGATTACCCGCCTGATTGATATTCGCTATCACACGCTGCTTCCCACAGGAGAAAAAGCGGGATCGGAAATTGATAGCACACAATGGGCTTCCATTCTGCGTTCCGCTGCTGCTTATCACGCGTTCTGGCGGATTCAACCTATTGCCACAACTCCTGCCAATGTTGTGGGGTTTCTGCTTAAAAACGATGGCTTTCCACGTTCTCTGGCTGTGTGTCTGGAGGTGTTCGACAGCACCCTATCCGTGCTGGCAGGCCACAACAGCCTACGCCGCCTGTGTGGCCCCATTCAGGAGCGCGTGGCGTATTTACGCGTCACGCTTCAGGACCAAACTGCCGATGACATGATTATCCGCGGTCTGCACGAATATATGCAGTGGATCCAAACCCAGATAGCGCACATTCAGAATGATATTGCACAGGCATTCTGGCCACCGGTTTCCGCAATTGAAAGCAGCCAGACGCAGGTTCAACAATAGACCATAGTCACCGATGCCGCACCAAAACCACTTTATACAACGGCACTATGACGTTTAACAGGCATTGAGACCGGTTTGGTCACCACTGAGGTGACCAAACGAAACTGAGACAATAGCCGCTACAATTTCGTAGTTTTTTAGAAAAATCCAGTTAAGCTCAGAGCGTTGAGCTTAACTGGCAGACCTCACATGACTTATGGCTTAGTCGTTTTAGGCGCATCAAAAACATCGGGTTTCAAAACAGACAACGGATGCTCCGTTATTTGTTTCTGCAAATATGTTAGCGCGGCTTCAAGTTGCTGGTCCTGCCCATTGAAGGTGGCAACAGGCATATTTTCCACCTCGATATCCGGGCTCACGCCCTTGTTTTCGACAAGCCAGTGCCCCTGCATGTCAAAATATGGGTTTTCAGCCGTGCGCGCACTACCCATGTCCATGAGCCGTGTCCCGTCAGAAAGCCATACACCAGCACCAGCCGTACGTTCACCAATAACAGGGGCAAGGTGAAGCGCTTCGATACCCTGTGCAAAAGCCTCACCGTCTGAATAGGTCCGTTCATCCGTAATAACGGCAATCTGTCCCTGAAATGCCTGCTGGAAGTTTACTGATGGGGCGTTGCCATAGCGTGCCCAGAACATCCAAGGCCGCCGCATAAGTTGTGTCAGAACCCAGCTATCAATATTGCCGCCATTATTGCCTCTGACATCAATAACAAGGCCTTTTTTATCGATGTTTGCATAGAATTCCCGGGTAAAGGATTCCATATCTTCGCCCGTCATGCCGCCCAGATGCAAATAGCCAATTGTGCCCTGGCTGGCTTTCTCTACCGTATTCGCGCGGTCAATTTCCCAATCACGCGTACGCAAGTCTCGCTCATCATTGGCGCTGACAGCTGTGACAATGACCTTATGCTCTTTGCCTTTTCTGGAAAGTGTAAGCAGAACCTGCTTGCTTGCCTGATCTGCCAGTAGAACGGAGAGGTCAGGAACATTTAGGGTCGATTGCCCATTCACAGCGGTAATAACATCACCATTCTGCGCATCAACACCCGGTGCGGCCAGTGGAGACTGCTGATCTGGCAGATCTGTATCACCCTGATAAATGTGCTCTACCCGGAAACCCGTACCCGCTTCACGCACCAGATAAGCACCCAGACTGGCAACAAGCGAGGTTGCCGGTTTTTCCGTGCTTTTGGCAGGGATGATCTGGGAATGCATTGCCCCAATTTCTGCAACCATCTGGGCCAGAACATCATCAAGGTCTGAACGATCGCCAACCCGCGCCAGCAGGGGTTCAAAATGTTTGCGGATACCGGGCCAGTCTACACCATGCAGGGCATGGTCATAATAATGGTCCCGATGAATACGCCACGCATCAAGGAATTCTTCATTCCACTCCTGCACTGGGTCTATACGCAGGCGCAGGCCTGAAATATCGAGCGTTTTCCCTGCCAGATCATCAGGTTTTTTGGCAGTTGTTGGCGCAATAAAAAGATCTGGCGCGTCTTTTTTGGCATCATTTGTAACAACCAGAATGCTCTTTCCATCCGGCGTGACGTCAAAATCACTGACCTTAGGCGCAAATGTCTCGATCTTATGTTCATTATTATCAATATGAATGGACTTGAGCGGTCCCGTCTCTTCAGATGTGTCCAGCGTGTACAAGAACTCATCCGTAGCGCCCAACCCACGGTAATCAGCCGCAGGAACAGGCACTTTGTAAAGACGTGCGGCCAGACCGTCCCATTCTATAGCAGGCAGAGGTTTTTTAGTTTGCGATTTGCTTTTGTCGTCTTTCTTTTTCTCATCATCTTTGTGGTCAGATGGTTCATCCAACTCGGTTGAAGGCTGAAAGGGAAAATGGCTCTTCTTTTGCAAAGCGAGCGCATAAATTCCCGTTCTATGGGCAAAGGCCGACCCGAGGTTACGGTCACCCCAAGGGGAGTCGTTTCCTAGTGAAAAATTCCGGTCTGATAAAAACCATAGCCATTTTCCATCAGGGGAGAAGGTAGGTGTATAAGATTCATAACGGCCATCTGTTACCCACTCCAGCCGCTTGGAACCTGTGTCAAAAAAAGCAATCTGGCGGCGCAAGTTAGAACCACGGGTTCTGACAAAAGCCAGTATTTTACCATCTGCTGACCAAGATAAACCGTCGAAACTGCTGGTGCCATCAGTTGTGGCTGTATCGATGATCTGGTCTTTTTTCGAGGCGATATCCAGAAGCCACAAACGGCCCGCCAGATCTGTATGCGCAATCTGTTTACCATCGGGTGAGACTGACAACGCGACAGGTTCAGCCGCCACTGCGTCATTCAGCTGCTCGCCAGCACCGCTACCATCTGCTGAGAAACGCCAAATGCTCGATTCCCCTTTAGCATCACTAAAAGCAATAACCGATTTTCCATCAGGGCTAAGCTGGGCGTGGCGCAGACGCACCGTATCCGGCGTTGCGATAACGACTTGTCTGCGGGGAGAAGGTCCTGCAACCACCGCATGCCCGCGCATGGTGAAAACTGCGGCATCACCTTTGGCGGAAAACGCCATATCCGTTAAGAATTTTGCCGGTTTTGACAACCAATAGGGGGTGCGCGGTATGTTATCGGAAACCAGATCAAGCGCGACAGGTTTTGTCTCGTTTGTGGTCAGGTCATACTGATACAGGTCAGCACCTTTCCGGAAGACCACATGATCGCCGGAAATGCTAGCTTCCAGAACACTGTAATCTGTAAAGTGTGTGAGTTGCTTTGCATCAGACCCATCTGCCGCAAGGCTCCACAGATTATAACGCTCATTTTCATCCGAGAGGACAATCAAGCGATCATACCACGGCATAGGCCGGATCAGATTGACCTGACGCGACCCAATACGCTCTGCCTCTTTCCCCTCTTTAAGGTCAAACCGCCAAAGCTGGGACATACCGCCACCACGATAGGCACGCATGTTGTCACGGGTCATGCTCAAGCCAAAACGGGTGAAATAGATCCAGCGGCCATCATCACTCAAAGCGGCATCATTCGCATTTGCCAGAGGATAGAGGCTTTTTTTACCAGTTTGCGGATCAACCGCAGCAACAGTGTAAAAATAATAGGGACCTTTGGCTGCCGGGGACGCAAAGAGAACCCCAGCATTTTTGTCCCACGCTATAAGGCGTATGCGCCCGTTTTCATAAGTGAGCCTGCGCGGGACACCCCCATTTGTGGGCATGATATAAATTTCTGACGGGCCGTCAAAATTAGCCAGAAACGCAATCTGGCTTCCGTCTGGTGAAAGAACAGGATGTGGGTCAATATCGTGCGGTGCACGAGGCGCACTTGTCAGGCGCTGCGCTTTGCCGCCGGCAAGTGGGGCACTCCAGATAGATTGCTCAGCATTAAACAAAACTGTCTGGCCGGAAACAGAAGGCTCTCTTACATAACTGGTTGCTGCACCGGCTTGAAGCGGCAGTGAGAGGCAAATCCAAGAGCTGCATGACAGAAGAAGCTGCTTAGAACGGTTGGAAAAATCTTTAAGAGTAGCCATATGCGTGTGTACCCGGCGCCTTTATAAACGTGGAGTTCCTGTAATTTCTCTCCTGCAGTCGTATCATGTTGTTGCGATATATCAATAATAAACTACGGCACGCATTTATAAGGATGTGGATGACTCTCAAGCCGCTTGCCGTGGACCAGAACCCGCTTTGAAGCATTGTCAGAGCACACGCCAAATGCGGAGCTTACTAATTTATTGAATTACGCTTTAGGGTATAATGCACAGCCCCCTATTAAAGGTAAGGCCGTGCAGTTATTTTTTAGCCGCAGGGAGACACGCTCCCCAAACCACAGCTTACTTTACCAACTATACCCAATAGAAGCCTGCGCGTTCCGACGCTCGCCATAGTAACAGAACTCCTGCCCGTAAGACGCGTAGGCAAGACAGTTGGCAACAAATTTCTTGTCAAAAATATTCCTGACACTGGCTGAAACATTCCAACCGTGTAGGGATGAAGACAGCTTGGACAGGTCATACCGTATGGAGCCATCAAAGAGCGCATAATTCGGCACCCATACGCTGCCGTAGGAGGCTTCACCACCATAAGCTTTGGCTGTGTACCGCATCCCTCCCCCAAACCCCAAACCTTTAACAGGGCCTGATGGCATGGTGTAGAAAGCAAACAAGGAGGCATTTCCCTTGCCTGTCTGGATAAGCGGTTTGCCTGTCGTGGTGTCTTTGACCTTCTGCACGCTGACGGCCGCTGTAATCATCAGGTTTTTATAGGGCTCAGCGTGGGCTTCAAATTCAAAACCATCTGAATGTACCAAGCCATTTTGTATACTATACGGCGAGTTTGCAACACTCACCAGAACATTGGTTTTTTCAATATGGAAGCCTGCTGCCGTCAGGAGAATTGACGTGCCAGGAACCTGATATTTCAACCCGCCTTCCAACTGCTTGCCAATACTTGGGTCAGCCTGTCGCAGGCTCTGTCCACCATTGTTTGAAACAATGCCGGTTTGCGGCTCAAAGGACGTTGAGTAGCTAATGTACGGCGCCAAGCCAAAATCAAAATGATACAAGCCGGAAGCGCGCCATGTTATCTGGCTATTGGACTGTTTAGTCAGGGAGTTTCTTAAATGCTCCATCTGGTGAGAATGGTACCAGTCATTCCGCAAACTTCCTGTGATGATCAGTCTTTTGAAGCGAATTTCGTCCTGACCATACACACCGGCCTGGTGTGAGTCTGTTACATAATTGAGGTAGGGCGACATATCAGCAACAGCCATCCGATAGTCAGGATGGAACACGTTCATAACAGGCGCAGCCCCCGAAAAAGCTGTTTCTGTGGCGTGCTGCTGCATATAGTCAAAGCCGAACATCAGACTATGCGTCAGTGGTCCTGTCGTGACATGCCCTTTAAACTGGCTATCAAACTGAAGATTGTTTGCATGCTCGTTTGTACCAAAGGCATAACGTGGCAAAAGGCCAGCCGCTTCATTTGTATAATACCCTGCATTATAAATGCTACGATATATTGTCTTGATATCGTCGTAACGCCCGCGGGTTGTAAAGCTCCATTTATCATTGAATTTATGATTGAAAATATACGTAATGGAACCATGTCGACGATTAAATTTTTCAAAAGGCACGTCACCATCATAAAAATTACGCGGTAAATACCCGTAAACAGCAGGTTTGAGAGACCCAACCAACGGCACACCACCATATGTTCCGTTTTCTGGATCATACTGATAGTTACCCAGCAGTGTCAGGGTTGTGGGGCCGTCCCCACCAAATGTAAAAGATGGGCTTATGCTGAATCGGCGGCTACCTGTACGCGCCAACTGCGTATGCTGGCCATTGATAGTTCCATTGAGCCGGTAACGCACCATTCCGTTATGGGTGGCATACCCTCCTACATCTGCATCAACACGGTACAAGTCAAACATGCCGCCCGTAGCATTCACGCCACCATAAAACCGCTCCGCGGTAGGTAATTTACTGGAAAGTGCGGTCAGTCCCCCGGGGCTGGACTGCCCATATAAAGCGGAAGCGGGACCTTTAAGAATCTCAATCCGGTCAAGGCGAGAGGTATCGGTCTGGGCTGACGCATAACCCAAGCCTTTTTGCAGCTTCAGGCCATCCAAAAATGTCGGGACCGTAAACCCACGCAAAGCAAATTGGTCATATCGTGTCCCCACGCCTCCGCGCAGGTCCGGCGTAATACCGGCAGCATACCGAACCGCCTGATTCAGGTTAAGCACACCACGGATATCCATTTGATTCCGGGTCACCACGGTTACTGATTGAGCCGTTTCTACCAAAGGGGTGTCTGACTTGGTGGCAGAAGACGCCGTTGTTGAGGCGCGACGCCCGCGGACCTCAACCTGCTCCAATTCTTTTTTACTAACTTTCTTCTGGCTTTTTGTCGGGGCACGCCCCTGATGCGACAGATCAGAAGAGTTGACCTGTTCCGCAGCGAAAGCTTGAGAAGCCACCAAAAGGGAGAGAACGCTAAAACAAATAGCCTTGCTGCCGGGCATGTACTGATTCACTTATTTTTCGTTGCGGACGCAGGAGCAGGGCTTATCGTAAATGAGAATTATTTGCATAATTAAATAAGATCAATGTTTTTAATGAGTCGTAACACTGCATGCTTCATTAAATATAATTTTATGTATTCAGAGGATACATAGAGACTAAAGAAGCCAGATTATAAGTATCGGAAAATAAAAATTTTTATATGAAATTACCCGGCAACATTGAGCTGCCGGGGTACCTATTTTAGTTTTCTGCTAAAATCTGACGGCTGGCCCGTACTCGAGAGACACGGCGGCCTTCCATATCCAGCACTTCAAATAGCCAGCCCGAGTAGGCCACTTTATCACCTGTTGCCGGAACACGACGCAGCAATGCCAGCAATAGCCCGCCCAGCGTGTGATAGCTCCCCTCATCAGGCAAAGCACGAAGGCCTAGGCGATCTTTCACTTCATCTGCTGAATCGGTACCGTCCAGTATCAGCACATCATCTTGCGCTGCCTCACGAGAGTTATTGGCGGCTTGTTGCGTTTCCGGCCGGCCCTCCCCGACAATCGCGTCAAACAGGTCAGACGCCGTGACAATCCCTTCAAAGGATCCGTATTCGTCAAACACGAAGGCAATACCCAACTGGATGCTCCGCATACGCTCCAGCATATCAAAAGCTGAAATGCTGTCTGGCACCACGACCATCTGGCGTAATCCCGCCTCAATAGAAACAGGCATGCCATCCAGTGTACGGTCCAGCATGTCTTTTGCCAGCACCACACCAACGGGATTATCAACACCACCTTCACACACTACGATACGGGCGTAGGTTGTTTCTTTTAGAGCCTTGACCAACGCTTCCCGTCCGGCGTGCCGGTCTATCCAGTAAAGCTCGTTCCGTGGCGTCATGATGGCACGCACAGGTCTGTCAGCCAGCCTGAGCATGCGCTCAATCATCGTCCGCTCTTCATGCTCCAGCACGCCTGTACGGGCACCTTCGGCAATGTAGGCTTTCAGCTCTTCTTCCGTCAGGGTCTGACTGACGGCATCCCCGGCCCCCATAAGTTTGAGCACAAGGTTGGAAGACTTTCGTAATACGGACACAATGGGGCGGGAAACGGTAGCCAGAATTTCCAGCGGCAAGGCCAGACGGGCTGCCATAATTTCCGGCTGGCGCAAAGCAAGCTGCTTGGGCACCAGTTCACCCAGCACCAGCATAAGCGCCGTAATGGCAAGCACCACAACCACCATGGACACCTGACTCGCGAAAGGCCGAATCAGGTCTATTTTTTCCAGCATAGGGGTCAGGTGGGCTTCAATCTGCACCCCACCAAATGTCCCTTCCAGAATAGACACAAGGGTCATACCCACCTGAACAGTGGGAAGAAAAATCTGTGGATCTTCTGCAAGCCGCATGGCGCGGTCGGCCCCGCGCAACCCTTGTTCACGCAGAATGGCGAGCCTTGGCGTTCTGACAGAAATAAGGGCCAGTTCGCCCATGGCGAAAACGGCGTTCAGGAAAATGAGGAGGAAAATAACGAGGATGGAAACGGTCATGAAAAAGCGGGAGCCCTGCGTGACGGAATGTCTAGGCATAACACTACGGGAACATGCGCGCCAAAACCAGCCACACGACACATGTGCGGCCAGAATATCCCCTTAAAACACTGTATCTGCTCTGATACGCCACCATGCCTGCTTATGCAGGCACAGTATGTCAGCCAGACCAATAAAACAGCCTAATTTGGTCCTGTTTCTCCCGCGAGCACAAAAAAAAGCGGCTCTGTTCCCAGAGCCGCTTTCCTTGAAAAACCGAGTCGGGAATCCCGTCTGGCTTAGTCTGCTGCTGTTGCTTCAACTGGCGCTACAGCAGGTTTTGCTGCTGCGTCTGCTTTGGCATCGGTACGAATGACCTTTACGCGGGGTGCTTTGGCAGGTTTGCGAGCCGCAATATCAGCCATCTGCTCTTCAACCTGCTGGGCAAAAACGTACTGGGCCGGGCGCTGGTTGGCCAGCGAGATTTCCGGTGCCATCGGTTTTTCCGTTTCCGGACCAAACAGTGCCACCTTGGCAATGTGCCATGGGCGACGGACAGCATCCATCACGGCTGTGGATTCGTAACCGGAATGCACCATGCAGTCAGCGCATTTTTCGTAGTTACCCGTGCCGTAGTCGTCCCATTTCGTGTCTTCCATCAGCTCTTTGAAAGACTTGGCATAGCCTTCACCCAGCAGATAGCAGGGACGCTGCCAGCCAAACACGTTACGCAGCGGCTTACCCCATGGGGTGCAATGATACTGCTCGTTCCCGGCTAGGAAGTTCAGGAAGAGCGGGGACTGTGTAAAGCGCCACTTCTTCCCTTTACCCAGACGGAAGACGTCACGGAACAACTGCTTGGTTTTCTGGCGGTTCAGGAAGTGTTCCTGATCGGGTGCACGCTCATACGCATAACCCGGTGCCGTCATGATACCGTCCACACCCATTGCCATCACTTCATCAAAGAAGGAGGCAATGCGCTTGGGGTCTGCACCATCAAACAAGGTGCAGTTGATGGACAGACGGAAACCGCGGGCCTTGGCTTTTTTAATGGCCGCGACCGCACGTTCGTACACACCATCCTGACAGACGGAGGAGTCGTGCATGGCTTTGTCGCCATCCAGATGCACGTCCCATGAGAAGAACGGTGAGGGTTCATACTCATCCATCTTCTTCTCAAGCAACAACGCATTGGTGCAGAGATACACGTATTTTTTCCGGGCGATCAGGCCACGGATAATTTCCGGCATTTCCTTGTGCAGCAGGGGTTCCCCGCCAGCAACGGCAATAACTGGTGCGCCTGCTTCTGCATCTGCATCCAGACATTCCTGCACGGTCATGCGCTGGTTGAGGATAGCCGCAGGGTAATCAATCTTACCGCACCCGGCGCAGGCCAGATTGCAGCGGAAAAGCGGCTCAAGCATGAGCACCAGCGGGTAGCGCTCGCGCCGTTTGAGATGCTGTGTGACAACATATTTGCCGACCCTGACGGCCTGCATTATCGGTACGGCCATAAACCCCCGCTCCGGCGCTTTATCTCACGCCCGTATCGTAAACTGGATGAGACTGTTAGTGTGTCAAAAAACGTGGCTGTGCCACTTGACCGGCTAAGCCTGCTGTTTTGAGGCAACCGCTCGTGCACGGGGTGACCACCACGCATTCAGGAACTGTTGGCCTGCATATAGGTCGCTCTATTTGTCAAGCTCAAGTCTTTTTAAACTTACGTGACAAAAAAGACACAATCACGACTTAGTTTGCACGAAAGCCTTGCGTTAAAGGCAGAAACATTAAACCAAAATGACGGTTCGCAATGTCCACCGACATTTGGCGCGACGTAAGACACGCATACGGCAGCCGGAAGCGCGCCTGAATACTCACAGGCCGCCTTCTGGCATGCCACAAGCAAGAAGATGGAAACGATCGCATGGACAGTTCTCCTTCTAAAAAAACGGCCTCTCTTTCCGCCGTTGCCTCTGGGCCGCGCACTACTGGCAATGCCCCTCCCCCCATCCCCACCCTTGGTCGTTTTCCTGCACTGGACCGGGTGACCTATCCGTCAGACATGCGGAACTTCTCGG